>CAVWUN010000018.1:0-12364 GCA_963758215.1 uncultured beta proteobacterium
CGATGGCTATCCCTTGCCGTGCGATACCGCCAAGGGATGGTTGCGGGGGTAGGATTTGAACCTACGACCTTCGGGTTATGAGCCCGACGAGCTGCCAGACTGCTCCACCCCGCGCCAGGTCGACAAAACCGGATGCCGAGAGGGGAAATTATCGCAGACCGGGCCGTCTGCGTCAAACCCGACGCGGCCCGGCGTCGCTCAGGCATGCACGATCCGCCCCCCGGCGAATGCCCAGTTCTCCCAGCCGGTTTCCTTGAAGCAAACCATCACGTTCTCGGGATCGAACCCCGCGTCCGACAGCGCCGCCATCAGCTCGTCGAGGAGCTTCCTCTTCACCTTGACGCTGCGGCCCGCCGACACGAGCGCGGCGTGGACCGCGTCGAGCACGATGGCCTTGAAAGCGTCGGCCTTGGGCCGGCGCACGGTAAGCGTCACGAGCGGGACAGAAGGTGTTCGAGCGCACCAGCCGCTCGCTCGCGCTCACCCCGGCGGGCGATACCCTGCTCGGCTACGCGCGCCGCATCCTCGACCTGAACGACGAGTCGGTGCGGCGCATTGCGGAGCCCCCGGTCACCGGCGTGATCCGGCTGGGCATCACCGAATACTTCGTGCCCACCGAGCTGCCGCGCATCCTGGCGCGCTTCGCCGCCGCCTATCCGGGCGTGCAGCTCGAAGTGCGCATGGGCCTGTCGCGCGAGCTGCGGCAGCAAGTGACCGCCGGTGACCTCGACGCCGCGATCGTGCGCCTTGCCCCGCGCGAGCGCGGCATGGCGCTCTGGAGCGAAGCCCAGGTCTGGGTGTCGCGCGAGGGGCTGGCACCGGAGCCCGCCTAGGCGGGTCGCCTCTCGAGCACCGCCTGGGCGAGCGTGCCGCTGTCCACGTGCTCGAGCTCGCCGCCGACCGGCAGGCCGCGGGCGATCCGGGTCACCTTCAGCCCCTTGCCGGACAGCAATTCACCGATGTAGTGCGCGGTCGCCTCGCCCTCGACCGTGAAGTTGGTGGCGAGGATGACTTCCTTCACGATGTCGTCGCACGCCCGGCGCGCGAGGCGGTCGAGGTGGATCTCGCGCGGCCCGACGCCGTCCAGCGGGGATAGGCGCCCCATCAGGACGAAGTACAGCCCCGCGTAGCTCCTGGTCTGCTCCATCATCAGCAGGTCCCCGGGAGATTCCACCACGCACAGCAGCGTCGCATCGCGCCGCGGCGAGGCGCACAGCGAGCAGATCTCGGTCTCCGTGAACGTGTTGCATCGCGCGCAGTGGCGGATACGCCCGAGCGCGTCGGTGAGCCCGCGTGCGAGCCGCTCGGCCCCCTTCTGGTCGCGCTGCAGCAGGTGGTACGCCATGCGCTGCGCGGATTTCGGCCCCACTCCCGGCAGGCAGCGCAACGCCTGGATCAGCTCCTCGAGGGCCGCCGGCTTGTCCATCGCGCAAGCCTCAGAACGGAAGCCCCAGGCCCGGCGGAAGGTTCAGCCCCGACGTGAAGCCCGCCATCTTGGCCTGGGTCGTGGCCTCGGCCTTGGCCACCGCGTCGTTCATCGCGGCCGCGACCAGGTCCTCGAGCATATCCTTGTCCTCGGAGAGCAGGCTGGGGTCGATCGCCACTTTCTTCACCGCGTGGCGGCAGGTCATCGTCACCTTCACGAGCCCCGCGCCGGATTGCCCCTCCACTTCGATGGAGGCGAGCTCCTCCTGCACGCGGCGCATGTTTTCCTGCATCTGCTGCGCCTGCTTCATCAAAGCGCCGATTCCGCCCTTCATCATGGCCTCACCTCTTCTGGTTCGACGGTCCGCCCGCAGGTTCTTCCGGCGGCCGGATGGAGGTGGACACCACCTCCGCCCCCAGGTCGCGGACGAGCTCGCGGACGAACGGGTCCTCCTCGATCGCCTCAGCCGCGTTCGCATGGCGCTGCGCCGCCTCGCGCGAGCGCGCGGCGGCCACGCTCGCGCCCGCCATCGTCCCGACGCGCACCGTAAGCCGCAACCCCGGGCCGAAATGAGCCGCGAGCGCGGCCTTGAGCTTGTCCTGATACGCGCGCTCCGCGTACATGGAGTGCGATTCGGGAACGACCAGCTCGAGGTGCCCGTTCGCATACGAGGCGAGCTCGCCGTAGCGCGCCACCATCCCCGCCATTCCGCTGAGGTTCAGTCTTTCCACGAGCCCGGGCCAGTCGCCATCGAAGCTCGGCACGGGCGCACTCTCGGATGCCAGCGGCGCGGGCGCTTCGCGGCGCGCCGGTTGCGCGGCCACCTCCGGGCGCACCACCGCGGGCGCCGCGACTGCCGCGCCAGATCGCCCTGCCCGCACGCCCGCCGGTGCTTCGATGAACGACAACATGCGCAGGAGCGCCATCGTGAACCCGGCGAGCTCATCGGGCGCGAGCGGCAGGTCGCGGCGCCCGAGCACGGCAATCTGGTACATGACCTGCACGCGCCCGGCATCGAGCCGCTCCGCCATCGCCCGCACGCGTGCCGCGTCGGGGTCGTCGGGATCCGGGGCGACGCCCGCCTGGGCGAGCGCCACGCGATGCAGTATCGAGGCGATCTCCCCGAGCGCCGTATCGAGCGAGACGCTGCGCGCGGCGATGCGCTCGGCCTCGCGCACGGTCCCGGCACCATCGGCCTCGGCGACGCGCTCGAGCAGCGGCCACACCAGGTCGCCGCCCAGCGAGCCCAGCATCTCGGCGACCTGCGCCGATCCCACCTTGCCCGCGCCGTGGGCGATCGCCTGATCGAGCAGGCTCAGGCTGTCGCGCACGCTGCCCGCCGCCGCCTTGCCGAGCTGCAGCAGCGCCGCTTCCTCGTACGCGATGCCCTCGGCCCCGAGGACGCGCTTCAGGTGGTCGGCGATCATCGGCGCCGCGAGCGGCTTCAGGTTGAACTGCAGGCAGCGCGACAGGATCGTGACCGGCACGCGTTGCGGATCGGTGGTCGCGAGGATGAACTTCACGTAGTCGGGCGGCTCCTCGAGCGTCTTGAGCATCGAGTTGAACGCCGGCTTGGACAGCATGTGCACTTCGTCGATGATGTACACCTTGAAGCGCCCGATTCCGGGCTTGTATTGCGCGGTCTCGAGCAGCTCGCGCATCTCGTCGACCTTGGTGTTGGTCGCGGCATCGACCTCCATGAGGTCGAGGAAGCGCCCGGCATCGATCTCGGTGCAAGCGCGGCACTTGCCGCACGGATGCGCGCTGATGCCGTTGGTCTCGCAATTGATCGCCTTGGCCAGAATCCGGGCGAGCGTGGTCTTGCCCACGCCCCGCGTGCCGGTGAACAGGTACGCGTGGTGCAGGCGCTTGGTCTCGAGGGCGTTGACGAGCGCCGTGACCACGTGCGTCTGGCCGACGATTTCCTCGAAGACCCGGGGACGCCACTTGCGGGCGAGAACTTGGTAGGTCATCGCAGAAAGGAGATTCGGGGAGGCGAGCCTGACCCCCGGCACTTGAAGGAATCGACTATGGCTGCTTCGTTCCCGACCTGACCAGGTTCATCGCTCTTCAATGCGGGGAGGCCCGCCGATTGGAATTATGACACAGCCTCACGCGGCATCGAGCGCGCAGGTGCGAAATCCCGCGAAAATGTCGCAACGCTCCGGAAGATAGAAGTTGCGAAACCGGTTGTGGATCAGGCGAGCGCGGGTGGCGAAGCTGCCGCCGCGCAGCACCGCGTGCGTATGGAACCACGGCTGGGAGTAGTCCCGGTAGGGATCGGCGCGGAACCCGGGGTATGGCGCGAAGGCGCTCGCGGTCCATTCCCAGACCCCGCCCACGAGCAGCCGCAGCCCCGAGCGCGACGGCGCGGGGTCCGGCAATACCGCGGACGGCCCCCAATGGTTCAGGTCGAGCATGGCCGCATTCGCCGGCGCGGCATCGCCCCATGGGTAGCGGTCCGGGTGCCCGCCATTGCGCGCCGCGTATTCCCATTCCGATTCGGTGGGCAGGCGGCGCCCCGCCCAGCGGCAATAGGCGAGCGCCTCGTGCTGCGTGACGTGCATCATCGGCGCCGAGGGATCGATGTCCTCCCATCGGTCGAAGCGGCGCGCGGTCCAGCGCCCCGCCTCGCGGCGCCAGGAGCACGGAGCCGTAGCCCGCCCCGCTTCGCGCCATTGCCATCCCTCGGGCGTCCACAGCTCGCGGCGCTCGTACCCGCGATCCTCGGCGAATTCCGCAAATCCCCCTTGCGCCACCGGCAGGCGGGAAATCGAATAGGCTTCGACGCGCACCGGGTGCGCCCACTTTTCGTTGTCGAACACGAATTCGCGCTCGTTGCCCGACGCGCCCTGCGCGAACTCGCCCGCGTCGAAGCGTACGTCCCCGGAAGGCCCGGGAAGGCCACCCGGCGCCGCGCGCGCCGCGATCGGCGGGGCGGGAAGGCCGAGCGACTGCAGCGTCATCAGCAGCGCCTCGCCATGCATGTCCTCGTGCAGCAATGCAAGCTGGAAGAAGTAGCGCGCGTCCGGGGCGCTGCGCCCGAGCGACTCGAGCGTCGCTTCGAGCGTATCGTCCATGTAACGCCCGATCGCCGGCCACGACGGATAGGGAAGCGACCAGCGCGTATCGTGGGGCACGGTGCCGGAATCGAACATCCGGTCGGCGCCCTCGAGCATCGCAGCTCGCCCGCCGTCCATCCGCCCGTCCCGCAGGCACCAGAATTCCTGGAACCACGCGATGTGCGCAAGCTCCCACAGCGGCGGATTCACGATCGGCAGGCAGGGAACCTCCAGCCGGCCGAGGTCGAGGTGGGAATAGAGCGCGAGCGTGCGCCGGCGCGCATCGCGCAACGCAGCCGCGAGGCGATCGCCTTCGTATAATCTGCCGATGGGCTCGCTCGCCAAACCCGTGGTCTGCATCGTCACGCCAGGAACGAGTAGCGCGAACAACGGCAACTGGCGTACCGCGGTGCGCTGGGCGGCCATGCTGCGTGATCGCTATCGGGTCATTGTACAGACCCGCTGGGACGGCGAAGACGCCGACGCGATGGTGGCGCTGCACGCGCGGCGCAGCGCCGCATCGATCGCCGGGTTTCACGCGGCCGCCGGGGGCGCGCGCCTCGCGGTGGTGCTCACCGGCACGGACCTCTATCGCGACCTGCCGGAAAGCCGCGAGGCCGTCGCATCGCTCGATCTGGCCGGCCGCGTGGTGGTGCTGCAGGACGATGCGCGCCGCTTCCTCGAAGCGCGCTGGCGGCGCAAATGCTCGGTGATCGTGCAATCCGCGGCGCTCCTCGCCGCGCGCCCGAAGCCGCCCGGCCGCCTGGGCTGCGTGGTGGTGGGGCACCTGCGCCAGGAAAAGGACCCGGCCACCGTCTTCGCGGCGATGGCGCTGCTGCCGCGCGACCTGCCGATCACCATCCGTCACATCGGCTCCGCGATCGAGCCGGAGCTGGGCAGGACAGCACGCTTGCTCGCGCGCCGCGATGCGCGCTACCGCTACTCGGGTGCCCTGCCCCACGGCCTGGCGCGTGCCGCGATCCACGCCGCGCACCTGCTGATCCATCCTTCCGTGATCGAGGGTGGGGCCAACGTCGTGGTCGAGGCCGTCACCGCAGGCACGCCCGTGCTTGCGAGCCGGATCTCCGGTAACGTCGGCCTGCTGGGCCCCGGCTATCCCGGCTACTTCGACCCGCGCGATGCATCCGGATTGGCCGCCCGCCTCGTACAAGCGCTGGAGTCGCCGCATTACCTGGAGCGCCTGCGCGCGGCGTGCGCCCGGCGCCGGCCGCGCTTCCGTCCCGAGGCCGAAGCGCGGGCCGTGCGCGCCCTCGCCGCGGCCCTCCTGGCGTGAGGGCCGGGGTTAGAATCACGCCAGAATCCCGAAAGGCAAACCGCGAAATGGATATGCAGGTGAGGCTTACCCAGTTCAGCCACGGCGGCGGTTGCGGCTGCAAGATCGCGCCCGGCGTGCTCGAGCAGATCCTCGCCAAGGCCGGCCGGTCGATCGTGCCGCGGGATTTGCTGGTGGGAATCGAAACCAGCGACGACGCCGCGGTCTATCGCCTGAACGAGCGCCAGGCGATCGTCGCGACGACCGACTTTTTCATGCCGATCGTCGACGACCCATTCGACTTCGGCGCCATCGCGGCGACCAACGCGATCTCCGACGTGTACGCGATGGGCGGGCAACCGCTCTTCGCGCTGGCGCTCGTGGGCATGCCGGTCAACCAGCTGCCGCTCGAGGTGATCCGCAGGATCCTCGAGGGCGGAGAATCGGTGTGCGAGCGCGCGGGAATTCCCATTGCGGGCGGGCACACCATCGACAGCGTGGAGCCCATCTACGGGCTGGTGGCCCTCGGCGTCGTCGATCCGCGCAACATAAAGCGCAATGCCGGCGCGCGCCCGGGCGACCGGCTCATCCTCGGCAAACCCCTCGGCGTGGGCATCTACAGCGCAGCGATCAAGAAGGGGCGCCTCGACGAGCGCGGCTACCGTGCGATGATCGATGCGACCACACGGCTCAATACGCCCGGGATGCGGCTGGGAACGATGGATGACGTGCACGCGCTCACCGATGTGACCGGCTTCGGCTTGCTGGGTCACCTGCTCGAAATCACCCGGGGCTCCGGCCTGTCCGCACGCGTGCGCTGGGCCTCGATACCGCTGCTGCCCAATGCGGTCGATCTGGCGCAGGAAGGAATCGTCACCGGCGCCTCGGACCGGAATTGGAGCGGCTACGGCGAGCGCGTGACGCTGGGCCAGGGCCTGGGCGCCGCGCAGAAGGCGTTGCTCACCGACCCGCAGACGAGCGGCGGGCTGCTCGTGGCGTGCGCTCCGGAGGCGGTGGACGCGGTGCTCGGCGTGTTTCGCGCCGAGGGATTCGGCGAAGCGGCGGTGATCGGCGAATTTGCGCAAGGCCCGCCCGAGGTGGCGGTCAGCTGATGCGGCATTGCGCCGCGGGAGGAACGGAATGAAGGAGCGCAATCGGCAGGGAACCACACGCAGGGCGACGGGCGCCGGGGAGGCCCGTCCGGCGCACTCGCTCGCGAAGCGCTATGGCGTGGTGCGCGCCGCCAGCCTCGCGCTTGCCGCGCCGCTCTCGGCCGAGGACTGCGCGCTGCAGTCGATGCCTGACGCAAGCCCGGTCAAGTGGCACCTTGCGCACACCACGTGGTTCTTCGAAACCTTCGTGCTGTGCGCACTGCGTCCGGCACGCGCGCCCTTCCATCCGGCGTTCCGGATGCTCTTCAATTCCTACTACAACGCGGTGGGCGAGCGGCACCCGCGCCCGCAGCGGGGCATGCTGTCGCGTCCCTCGCTCGGCGAGGTTCTCGCCTATCGCGAGCACGTCGATCGCGAGATGGCGGGTGTTGCCGACGATGCGTCGCTCGATGCTGCGACCGCGCAGCTCATCGAGCTGGGCATCCAGCACGAGCAGCAGCACCAGGAACTGATCCTCACCGACGTGAAGCACCTGCTGTCGCTCAATCCGCTCAGGCCCGCCTACCAGAAGCATTGGCCCCTCACGCAGGTGCGCTCGCGGGACGCGGGCTGGATCCGCGTAGCGGGTGGACGCCTCGAGGTCGGCCACGGGACAGCGGGATTCCATTTCGACAACGAGACGCCGCGGCACGCCACGTGGCTGGACGATTTCGAGATCGCCTCGCACCCGGTGAACCACGGCGACTTCCTCGCCTTCATCGACGACGGCGGCTACCGCCGTCCCGAGCTGTGGCTGTCCGCCGGATGGGATGCCGTGTGCGCGGGCCGCTGGCAGGCACCGCTTTACTGGGAGAGGATCGCCGGGGAATGGCGCACCTTCACCCTGCACGGAATGGCGCCCGTCGAGCCGAACACCCCGATCTGCCACGTGAGCTTCTACGAGGCGGAGGCGTTCGCGCGCTGGGCCGGCGCGCGCCTGCCCACCGAGTCCGAGTGGGAGATCGCGGTCTCCGGGACGCCCGTGACCGGCAATTTCGTCGAAAGCGGCGCGCTGCATCCGCTCGCCCCGCGCGAGGCCCCGGCGCCGGGCGCGCTCGCGCAGGCGTTCGGCGACGTGTGGGAATGGACGCGCAGCGACTATGCGCCCTACCGGGGATTCCGGCCCGCGGAAGGCGCGGTGGGCGAGTACAACGGGAAGTTCATGGCCAACCAATACGTGCTGCGCGGAGGCTCGTGCGCCACCCCCGCCAGCCATATCCGCGCGACGTACCGTAATTTCTTTCCGGCCGATGCGCGCTGGCAGTTCAGCGGCCTGCGCCTCGCGCGCGACGCCTGATGGCCAGCGCGGACCTCGAACGCGCGATTGCCCATTACCGCGCGCTGGCCCCGCGCTACGATCACTACACGCGCCGCATCGACCGGGTACGCGAGCGGGCCATTGCGGCGCTCGCGCTGCGCCCCGGCGAAACGGTGCTCGATGCGGGTTGCGGCACCGGGTGGTGCCTGCCGCGCCTCGCCCAACGCGTGGGGGCGGGCGGACGCGTCGTCGGGTTCGATCCGTCGCCGGACATGCTCGCGATCGCACGTGGCCGCATCGCGCCGGCCTCGCAGGCGGCCGTGCATCTCGTCGAGGCCCGCGCGGAGACCGTGGAATTGCCCGGCCCGGTGGATGCCATCCTCTTCAGCTACACCCACGACATCATCCGCTCGCGCGAGGCGCTCGCCAACCTGCTGCGCCAGGCGCGTCCCGGAGCGCGCGTGGCGGCCACCAGCACCAAGCTCTACGCGCCGTGGCTATTGCCCGCCAACTGGTACCTGCGGATCACGCATCGCGCGTACATCACCAACTTCGAGGGATTCGAGGCTCCCTGGTCGCTGCTCGCGGAGCGCCTCGACGATTTTCGCGTGGTGACGGGTCCCCTCACCCAGCACTACGTGGCGACGGGACGCGTGCGCGGCTAGGAGGCGTAGATCACGGAGTAGCCATCGCCCGCGCTCGACCAGCGGCGCAGGGCCGAGAAGCCCGCCCCGCGCAGCAGCGCCTCGAACTCGGCGGGCGCGTACTTGTACGAATTCTCGGTGTGGATGCGCTCGCCCTGCGCGAACCTGCGCGTGCGATCGCCCAGCCTCACGGCCTGCTCGCGGCGCGACTCGAGGTGCATCTCGATGCGGCCGTCCGATTCGTTGTAGAGCGCACGGTGCTCGTAGCCCTCGGGGTCGAAGTCGAAGCCGAAGCGCCGGTTGAGGTGCAGCAGCACGTTGCGGTTGAACGCCGCGGTCACGCCGAGGGCGTCATCGTAGGCGGCCTCGAGCACCGTGCGTTCCTTCTTGCCGTCCACGCCGATCAGCAATCCGCTGCCGGGACGACGCGCGCAGTGGGTGTGGATGGAGCGCAGGAACGCGAGCGCCTCGCCGGGCGTGAAGTTGCCGATGCTGGAGCCCGGGTAGAAGAACGTGGCCGCGCGGGCGCCGAGCACCTCCTCGAGCGGCAGGCCGCGCGCGAAATCGGTCACCACCCCCAGCATCTCCACGCCGGCAAAGTCGGAGGACATGCGCGCGAGCGCGCGCTCCATCTCGGCGGCCGCGATGTCCACGGCCACGTAGCGCACCGGATCCAGGAACGGGATCCACCAGCGCGCCTTCACGCAATCGCCCGCACCCAGGTCGACCAGCTGCCGGCCGCGCCCGGCCGTCGCCGCCATCTCGGTCCGGTGCTCGTGGAAGATCGCCGCCTCGGTGCGCGTCGGGTAGTACTCGGGTAGCCGGCAGATGGCGGCATACAGGGCGCACCCCAGCTCGTCGTAGAAATACCTGGGCGCGACGCCGGCGGGCGAACCGGCAAGCCGCTCGACCACCTGCCCGCGCTCGTCGTGCGCGCGGGCGTCCGACAAGTCGACGATGCGGTATTGGATCGCCTTAGTGTCGGGCAACCGGCACCTCGGCAACGAGGCGTTCGACCGCGTGCAGGGCTTCCCCCTTCGCCCAGTCGCGCTCCCCGAACGTCCAATACCGAACCTGCCCGCGCGCGTCCACCAGGAACGTCATCGGGAGCCCTTTCGCATTCCAGTCCCCGGAGGCCTTCTGGTCGGGATCGAGCAGGACATGCAGCGTGAGGCCCTGCTTGCGCGCGAACTCCGCAATCCTGGCGCCCGATTCGCCGAAGTTCACCGCGAGAATCTCGAACGGGCGGCCCCGCAGCCTGGTGCGCAGGCGCTCGAGCGAGGGCATTTCGTCGCGGCATGGCTCGCACCACGTCGCCCAGAAATTTACCAGCACCACGCGTCCCTGCATCCGCTTGAGATCGACCACGCGGCCGGCGAGATCGGGAAGCACCAGCGACGGGGTGCTTCCCCGCGTCCAGGGCTCGAGCCGCGATTCGGCGCATGCCGCCGTGGCGGCCAACGCGGCCGCCGCGCCGAGGAGGCGCCAGCTCACCGGCACATTGCCCGGCACGCGCGCGCCCTCAGGTGATTTCCCGCGACGTCATCTGGTACTTGAAGTGATCCGCGTCGAGGCAGTCGAGGCGGCCTTCCGCGGTCTCGCCCTGCGGGTACAGCAGGAAGGGGAGGATGCCGTGCGTGGAACCCGGCAGCCACACGTCGTTGCCGTAGTTGTATCGGCTCATTCCGCCTAAGCATGACTGAGGACGACACTCGGGTCAGGACTAAGGAATTCCCGGATTCGATCTCTCGGATCGACGCCACCATCAGGTACGCCGTGGAGAGCCCGACTCCGGAGCGAGCGGTCGAGTGAGCACGGCTGACACGACGACGGAGGCGTTCGCGGACACGCGCCCGCGGCCGCGGCGGCTTGCCGGACTACGCGCCGATCCCGCGGTCGGCACTCGGTCCGGCGCTGAACGAGCAGGGGTACTACGTCGGCCGCGTCGAGCGCGAACCTCTACTGGGTCACCGACGGCACCTACCAGTCCGCGTTCCTGACCACATCCGACGGCGTCGTCCTATTCGACGCGCCGCCGACGATCGGCCACAACATCCAGCGAGCGGTGGACGAGATCGCCTCTGCCAACGGCGTCAGCAACAAGGTGACCCACCTGATCTACTCGCACCACCACGCCGATCACGCCGGCGCGTCCTCGCTGTTCGACCGAAACATCGCCCGCATCGGACATGAGGAGACGCGGAAGCTGCTGCTGCGTGACGACGATCCCGCGAGGCCCGCGCCAGAGGAGACGTTTCAGGACCGACGCTCGCTCGAGATCGGCGACGAGCGCATCGAGCTAGCCTGGCACGGCGCCAATCACTCTCCGGACAACATCTTCATCCATCTGCCCGACCACGACACGCTGATGCTGGTGGACATCGTCAACCCGGGATGGGCGCCGGTGTACCAGAGCAACCTGACCGAGGACGTCCAGGGTTACATCGCAGCGCCGGACACCGCACTCACGTACCGGTGGAAGCACTACATCGGCGGCCACATGGGCAGGCTCGGCAGCCGCAACGACATCGGCGTGCACCAGCGGTACATGGGCGACATCGCCGACAGCTCACGCAAGGCTCTGGACACCGTCGATCCGACGCCGTACTTCGTGAGGTACGGCGAGAACAGCTGGGCCGCGGTGAGGGGGTACCTCGACGCGGTCACTGCGGCCGCCGCGACGCCCGTGATCGAGAAATACACGGGCGTGCTCGCGGCGGCTGACGTCTTCACCGCGAGCACGACGTTCCACGTGATGCAGTCGCTCCGGCTCGACCTCGGCTACGGCTCCCAGGTTCACCCCTGAGCCCGGGGAGCACGCTAAATGTCAGGGAGGCTCGAAGAAAAGGTCTGCGTCATCACGGGCACGGGCGGGAGCATGGGACGCGCGAGTGCCCTGGTGTTCGCTCGCGAGGGTGCGTCGGTCGTCGGTTGCGACGTGACGGTCGAAGCCTGCGCAAGCCACCGTTGAGATGGTTCGCGGCCGCGGGTGGAGAGATGGTCTCGATGCAGCCGTGCCGTCTCGACGATCCGTCCGACTGTCAGGCGCTCGTCGAGCTGGCGCTCGGCACGTACGGCCGGATCGACGTGCTGTTCAACCTCGCCGCGACGTCGTACTTCAACTGGTTTGAAGACATCACGGACGAGGAGTGGGATCGCGCTCGCCGGGGCGAGGTCGACTTGGTTTTCTACCTCACTCGTGCAGCATGGCCACATCTGAAGGCCAGCGGCGGCGTGGTCGTGAACATGGCGTCGCTGAACGCATCGCTCAGCTTCAAGATCCTTCCCTCGCTGGCCCACACGACGAACAAGGCGGGGATCATCGGCATGACGCGCCAGCTGGCGATGGAGGGCAGGGAGCACGGGATCCGCGCCAACTCGATCTCGCCGGGCCTGATCGAAAGCAACGCCACGCGCGAGCAGCTCAAGGATCCGGAGTGGGCGCGCGACGATGCTTGGCAGGACGCTGCTGGGTCGGCTCGGCCGGCCCGAGGAGGTGGCGAACGTCGCACTGTTTCTGGCCTCGGAAGAGAGCTCCTACGTGACGGGC
>CAVWUN010000019.1:0-61772 GCA_963758215.1 uncultured beta proteobacterium
GCATCGGCGTATCCGGGGTCCGCGCCATCGTGCAGGGTGGCGGCAAGGCGTTGCGCATGGCGTCGACGCCTTTCCGCATCGAGTTCGACCGCAACAGGCCGCTGCGGGATGCGCTTTTCCGGTATACCTATGCGTTGATGGCGCAGATTTCGCAAACGGCCGCCTGCAACCGTTTTCACGGGGCGGAAGCGCGTCTCTCGCGTTGGTTGCTGATGACGCGGGATCGGGTGGGATCGGACGATTTTCCCCTCACCCACGAATTTCTCGCGCACATGCTCGGCATGCGGCGCGTGGGGGTCACGGAGGCCGCCAGCGCGCTCAAGCGGCGCAAGCTGATCGCCTATAGCCGGGGCGAAATACAGATCCTCGACGTAAGGGGCCTGAGGACCTCGGCTTGCCCGTGCTATCAGATCGTGAAGACGGTATTCGATCGCGCGCAGGTCTAGTCCCGGCTGGGAAAGCAGCGGCGGTTGCGCCCGCTTTCCTTCGCGCGGTACATCGCCGCGTCGGCGCTCCTGAGCAGAGACTGGGCGTTGGCGCCGTCGAGCGGGTAGATGCCGATGCCGATGCTCGCCGTGACGACGAGGTCCCGCCCGGCGATCCGGTGGGTTTCCCCCAGCGCGGCGATGATCTTGTCAGCAGTGACGGCGGCATGCTCGGGGAGCGCGATGTCGGGGAGCAGAACGACGAACTCATCGCCGCCCATGCGGCTCACCGTGTCGGAGCCGCGCACGCAAGTCCTGAGGCGCAGCGAAACCGATTGCAGCAGCTTGTCTCCGCAGGCGTGACCCAGGGAGTCATTGACCCGCTTGAAGTGATCGAGATCCACGAAGAGCACGGCAAGCTGCGTGCCGTTGCGCTGCGCGAGGGCGATCCCTTGGGCGATCCGGTCGCCGAGCAGCGCGGCATTCGGCAGGTCGGTGAGAAAATCGTGTTGCGCCAGGTGGGACATCTTGAGCGCGATCGCGCGCGCCTCGCCCACGTCGCGAAACACCATCACCGCGCCGATCACGCGCCCGTCCCGGCTGTGAATGGGAGCCGCGGAATCCTCGATGGGAAATTCGCATCCATCGCGCCGCACCAGCACGCTGTTCGGCTCGAGGGCGGTCGGATGGTCCCTCTCGACGGCGAGCCCCATCGGACCGCGGGCCGCAGGCAGGCCCGTCGCGGCGTCCACGATCCGGAGCACCTCGCCCAGCGGCCGTCCCCGCGCTTCCTCGGAGGGCCAGCCGGTCATTCTTTCGGCGACCGAATTGAGATACGCCACGTTGCCTGCGATGTCGGTGCTGAGGACGGCATCGCCGATGGAGTCGAGCGTGACCTGCGCGCGTTCCCGCTCCAGGAACAATACGTCCTCGGCTGCCTTGCGATCGATCGCATTGCGCAGCGCGCGCGGCAACGAGTAGCTATCGAGGTGGCTCCGCAGGAGATAGTCCTGGGCACCCCGCTGGACCGCCTGCCGCGCAAGGTCTTCATCGCCCGCGCCGCTGTAGACCATGATCGGGATGTGCGGGGCGGCCTGCAGCAGCCTGTCCAGCGCGCCCATACCTTCCACGTCGGGCAGCAGGAGATCGAGCAGCACCACCATGGTTGCACCGAGGCCGAGCGATCCGAGTGCCTCCGGCAGCCGGTTCACCCATTGAAGGTTGAAAGAGACGCCGCGTTCGCCCGCGAGCACCTTGCCCACGACCTGGGCATCGTCGGGGTCGGTGGCGACGAGCAGCACGTTGATGGTCGCACGGGGCGCGGCGCTTCGCCTCGGTGCGGATGGCAGGGCCGCTTTCGCGCCCTCTTCCTGGCGGTGGCTGCCAGCCGAGCGGATGGTCTTTGGCATCATGGGCATGGCGTCAGGCGACGAACCGGAGGATGACGGCGAAATGCAGGCCGCTGCCGGCCATCACGAACAGGTGCCATATGCCATGCCAGTGGCGATAGCGCTCGTCGTGGATGTAGAAGACGATTCCGGCAGTGTAGGCGAGCCCGCCGGCCAGCAGCCACGCAAAGCCGTTCCAGGTGAGCGCGTGCGCGAGCGGCCCCACCGCGGCGACACCCATCCAGCCCATGATCACGTAGATCGCGAGCGAGGTGAGCCGCGCCCCCTTCGCGAGCCACAGCTCCTGCACGATGCCCACGATGGCGAGGCTCCACGCTGCGCCGAAGAGCGTCCATCCCCATCCCCCGCGCAGGGTGATCAGGGCGAAGGGCGTGTAGGTCCCGGCAATCAGCAGGTAGATCGCGCTGTGGTCGAGCTTGCGGAAGAAATCCTTCGCCCTCCCGCGGGTGCTGTGATAGATGGTCGAGGCGAGGTATAGCGCGAGCAGCGTTGCGCCGTACACGGAGAAGCTCACGATACGCCACGGGTCTGCGCGGGATGCCGCCAGCGTGATGAGCGTGGCCGTGCCGCCGAGCGCGAGGACCGTGCCCGCCAGGTGCGTATAGCCGTTCAGTCGCTCGCCGTAGTACATGGACCCGATAGTTCCCCGCGCTATCCGCAGATGCGCGATGGAGCTCCAGTCACCGGCTGCGAGCCAGGCTTTCCTGGTTCTCCAGGAAGCTGCGGGCGTCCGCCATATCGCGGCGATGCTGCGCATTCGCCTCCGTAATGCAGATGCGGCGGCCGGTCTGCAGCGCCCGGCATTCCTTCAGCACTTCGCCCAGCTCGGCGTTCGCCTCTTTCACCAGCGTCGCGTACTTGAGCTGCGGCGTGTCCGCGGGCACGTACCAGCGCGCCGGATCGCCGCGCTCCGCGTTCACTCCGACATGCTCCTCGGGCGAGATTGGCGCGGAACACGCGAGTGTCGCCGCGAGCGCGCAGCAGGCGGCAGCGAGCGCGGCGGGAATCATCCGCTTCAGGTGGGACGGCGACTTCATGGGCATCTCGATTCAGGAGTTGAGCGGTTACCAGTGTCCCGCGACATCGGTCGGTAGTCCGTCTGGCAGCGCACATACCAGGAAGCTCGATGGCTTCGCGGGCGCGGCCCGCCACGCGCCGGCGTCGACCTCAGGGCTTCGCGGGCGGATCTTCCAATTGCTCGTCGAGCGCCGCAATCACCCGGTCCGGATTCATCGATTGCTGCATCGCCGCCGCCTCGGGATCGTGGCGGTCCCTGACGTCGGGCAGGTCGCGCCTCAACTCTTCCATGAGGTCGATCAGCTTCGCGACCTTCTGCTCGGTCAGCAGCGTCACCTTCAGGTCCAGGAGCTCCCGTTGCTCGGCGAGCTTGGCGAGTCGGTTCTGCTTTGTAAGGACCACGGTCGCGGTGAGCAGCGCGCCCAGGGCGACCATGCCCTGCAGCCAGAAGAACGGCGGAGGATCGAATTGGATCATGCCGCGGCCGCGCATGATCGCGTTTGCGAGCATCCAGATCGCGACGAACAGCAGGATGAAGGCGAGGAACCCCGGCTGCCCGACGAAAAGACTGATACGCTCGCTCGCCCGCTGCGAGCGGCTGATCTTCAGCTCTTCGCGCTTGTAGAACCCCCGGACGGCATTGATGTTCTGGCCGATCTGACCGCCTTCGCCATCGATCGGCGTTTCCCTCGAGATGCGGGCATCCATGGGTGAGTATGCCCATTTCGCCCCGCCGCCTCTGTTCGCTGGGACACGGACGCCATGTGCAGCAATCTTGTGTGCTCCAGCGCCGCTTGCTAGAGTGAAGCGCGATGGACGCCTCGCGTTCCGACACCAGCGGCAGACCGGACCTGCTCGAAGTCAACCGCCGATTCTACGATCCGCTGTGGACGGACGCGCGCCTCATCGAGCCGCAACGGTTCAACACCTGGCCACTGGTAAGCGCGCTCGCCTCTCGAGGCCAATTGCGGCTCGAAGTGGCGCCGGGGTTGAGACCGCGGCTGCCACTCGAAGGCACGCACTTCGTGGACTTCAGCGCGCCGGCCGTGGAGAAATTGCGTGCCCGCGGCGCCAATGCCATCGTGGGCACTGTTTCCGCGCTGCCGTTTCCGGACGGCGCATTCGGGCTCATTTGCGCGTTCGACATCGTCGAGCATGTCGACGACGAAGACGGCGTGCTGTCCGAGCTGTCGCGGGTGGCCGCGCCCCATGCGGCCCTGCTGCTCTCGGTGCCGCTGCATCCCGCGCACTGGACCGCGTTCGACGTCGCCGTCGGCCATCGTCGGCGCTATGAGCCGCAGCGCCTGCTGGCCAAGCTCGCGGAGCACGGATTTTCGGTGGAGCAGAGCGCCGCCTACGGGATGCGGCCGAAATCGTCCCGCCTGGTCGACGCCGGCATGTGGTTCCTCACGCATCGCCGCGAACGGGCCATGTGGTGGTACAACCGCGTGTTCATGCCGCTGGGCGTGCGCTTCCAGAAAAGGCTGGCGTTTGCCGCCGGATTGATCGACACCGAGAGCGTGGACGAGGTACTGCTGGTGTGCCGGAAGGAGTGACGTCCCCCGGCCCTCGACCTCCCGGCTACCTCCCGGGACGCGCGGTGGCGGTAGGAACCCGCCGACGCGCGACTCGGCGGATCCCGACTTTACGCCATCCGTTTCGCCGACAGAAAGGCACAGCCGCGCCCTCGATCATGTCTCACGGCGCCTGGAACGACTTCGGGACGCCCTACCCGATGAACACACTTGTTGTGAGGTGAAGACATGAAGACCAGACTGCTTTGCATGGCCGTGTCCGCAGCGCTGTCGATCGGCACCGCAACGCTGTCCTCGGCTACGCCGGAGATGGTCGAGGGTGTCAAGAATGCCACCGAGAATGCCGTGGACAGCACCGTCGACAAGCTTCCGCCGAAACGCGCGATGAGCCGCGCGGAATACTCGGCCGAAAAGAAACGCATCCAGGCCGACTACAAGTCGTCGCACGAGGCCTGCAAGCCCCTTGCCGGAAACTCGCGTGAGGTCTGCAGGGTGGAGGCGCGCAGCGACGAGAAAGTGAAGCTCGCCGATCTCGAGGCGAGGTACAAGGCCACACCTTCGGCGCAGGCTGCTGCGCGGGTGGCGAGGGCCAAGGCGCAGTATGAAGTAGCCAAGCAGAAGTGCGAGGACCAGCCCGCGAGCGATAAGGGCGCGTGCCGGAGCAATGCGAGGGCCGACGAGTCCAGGGCCGTGGCTCGCGCGTCGATCCGGCAGGCCTCGACGAACTAGGGGGCGAAGCCCGTGGACTGCAGCGAAGCCGTGCCCGCGGACCCCGGTGGCGCAGGGCTTCCCCCCCAACCTCAACGCCGGCGAGCCACGCTCGCCGCAGTGGCGCTCGGCGGGCTGCTCGTGAGCGCGGGCGCGGTTGGAGTCGGCGGCGTGTTCGACACGCCATGCACGCTCATGGCCCCCTCCGACTACCTCGCGGCGAAAACGTCGATCGAGGCCCAGTCGCGGGGGGCCATCGATCTATGCCTGATGCTTCAGGGCGCCGCGCTCGACGTGTGCACTGCTAAAGCGAGGGCCGACGAGCGCAGGCGCAGGGCGTTGCTGGAGGCGCAGTACCTGGGCACCGCAGAAGCGGCCGAGAACGCCAGGCTCACGAAAGCCGAAGCGCTCTACGACGTCGCCATTGCCAAGTGCGACGCGCGCGTGGGCAAGGCGAGGCTCCAGTGCCTCGAGGTCGCGCGCGCCGAACGGGATGGGCGGCTCGCGCAGGCCCGCATCGCAAGCTAGAGCACGTACGCCCAAAACCGGGCGTACATCTCGCGCAGCCGGTCGGAAATGGGTCGCTTGCGCCACTTTTCCAGCGTGATCTCGTTCGAGTCCGCGAGGTCCCCGTCGAACATGGCGTTCATCCGGTCGGCGAATCCGGTGCCCAGGATCACCACGTTCAGCTCATCGTTGCTCATGAGGCTGCGCCAATCGAAGTTGGACGAGCCCACCGTGGACCAGACGCCGTCGATCACCGCGGTTTTGGCGTGAAGCACGCGTGTCCTGCGTTCGTAGACCTTCACGCCCGCTTCCAGCAGGTCCTCGTAGAACGATCGTCCGGCGTTGAACACGACCCATCCGTCAGTCCGGGTCGGCAGGATGATCTTCACGTCCACGCTCCGGTGTGCCGCGTCTTCGAGCGCGCCAAGCAGCTGCGGGTCGGGAACGAAGTACGCCATCGTGATGTGAACCTGCGACTCGGATGCGGAAATCGCCGAGACCAGGGTCACGTAGAGCGGGTTCAGCCCGCTGTCCGACGCGCTCGTGATGGCGCGCACGACGAGCGGGCCCTCCTGCCCGAGCCTCGGAAAGTATGCCTCACCCGCGAGCGGCGGCTGGCCGGTCTGCCGGGCCCAGCTCTGCACGAATATGCGCTGGAGCTCGCTCACGACCGGGCCCTCGAGCTGGATCTGCGTATCCCGCCACGGCCGCCTCTCGAACGGATCCTTGCGTCCCGACCCGTGGGGAGCCGATGAACCCATCCCATAGACACTGCTGATATTGATGCCCCCGAGGAATGCGACCCTGCCGTCGACGATGAGGAGCTTGCGATGGTCGCGCTCGATGATGCCCAGGCCTTTCTTCAACAGCTCTTCCGGATTCAACGGATTGAATTCCTCCACGTCCACGCCCTTTGCCCTGAGGTTGTTGAAGAACTGCGGCGCCGTGTCCCTCGAACCGAAGCCGTCGCACAGGATGCGCACCTCGACGCCCGCGCCGCGTCGCTCGGCGAGGGCGTCGGCGAACATCTGCCCGGTCTCTCCGTCGTCGAAAATGTAGGTCACGAGGTGAATGCTGCGGCGGGCCGAATGGATCGCGGCCAGCATCGCGGGGTAGGCCTCGTCGCCATCCTTGAGCAAGACGGCCTTGTTGCCGACGCTGAGGGGACTGCCCGCGACCGCCTCCTCTACCGCGATGTGCCCGTCGATGATGCTCGAGTCGGGGGAGCGGCGTTTCAGGTCGGCGAGGATAGCCTCGCTGCGTGCCCGGGTGAGCGGTCCATGGGCGCCATTCAGACGCACCGACCCCTCGCGTGACGCGTCGAGGATGATGCGGTCCACCGGCGGCATCGCGCAGCCCGCGAGGGCCGCGAACGCCAGCAACGCTGCCCGCCTGTTCAAGGCGCCTTGGCCGCTTCGAGCATCGTGAGCTTCTCGCGTGCGAGCCCGAAGACGCGGCCCATCCCGGACAGGTCCGCCGCCTCGAAATCCCGGGCGAGGCGCGCGAAGAGCTCGCTTCGCTCCGCCTCCACGCGTCGGCGCAGCAGCCTCGCGACGACGTCGAGCCGCGCGAACCAATGCAGCGAGCCTGGTCGTGTATGGGAGAGCCTCTCGAAGAAACACTGCAACAGCTCGTGCTCGACAAGGCGCTCGTCCGCGGGTTCGCGTGGATCGGCTATCGCCCGCGCACCCTCGAGAGCCCGATAGACCACTGCCTCCTCCGCGAGGACGTGAGCCACCCATGACTGGCGCAGCGCTTCGAGGCGTTCTCGACACCGGCGCTCGTCGCCTTCGTTCCTCAATGCCTCGATCTGCGCCATGACGGCGTTGTGGTTGTCGCTCAGCTGTTCGCGAATGTCGTCGGAATGCATCGTCAAGCTCCCGGGGGTGGGGCCACCATGGTCTCGCGCGCGGCAGAGCCGGGAAATCAGGAAAGCGCCCTCGACACCGTCGGTGGCGTCCTACGCGGCGGGTGGCGACCCCTGTAGGAGTTCGCCGACACGATGTTCAGCGCGTCCCTACGCGTGATCCGAATCCCTCCGACTGGCGGGGCTCGCGCCGGCAGCCATCATTTCCCGAAGATCTGGGAGACCGGCATGAAGAAAAACCTTTTCGCGTTGGCCATCGCCATCGGCTCGTCGTTCAACCTCGACGCGCAGGCCCCAGTCGAGGCTAACCCGCTCTTGGCAGGCAGCCTCGACACCCTCGTGATCGAAGAGGTCGCGCCGATCGCCGGCGAGGCGCTGTCCTCGGGCGATCCGCGTAGCAACTCTGCCGAATGCTCGGCGCTGTACCGTGCGGTGCTGATCGCGCACGTTCGCAAGGGATCCGCGATCCACGGACGCGGACTCTGGCTTTGACCGAATTTGCCGAGGAGCGTACACGATGAACCGAATCCATGGTCATTTGCGGGAGATGAAGGGCTGGGCGCTCGAGGGCTGGGGCACGGTGATCCGCGATCCCTGGCTGCGGATCGCGGGTCGCCGCGAGCGCCTGCTGGGAAGACTGGAGACGTCGTATTGCCTTCCAGCAGCCTTGCTGCGGCCCGACCGCGACGCCGCGAGGCCCGGCGTCACCGAGCGCCAACTGGCCGCCGCTTCGCGTCTCGCGAGGGCACGCCCTGAATCGCGCGAGCCGCGCTGACTTCGACGCGGTTGCGTCGCCCGCGGTTGCCCTCGACGCCGAGGGCGAGCGGCTTGCGCTCATGGGGGCGCTCGACATCCGTACGCTCGCGCAGGCGCGGCGTTCCCTCAAGCACTGGCTGCGGCAGCGCAAGTCGCGCGCGCTCGACCTGAGCCGCCTGAGCGGCCTGGATTCGACGGGCGCATTGTTCCTGTACGGATTGCGCGCCCAGGGTGTGGTGCTGACCGGAGTCCGGGTGGAGCACAGGGCGCTGCTTGACCTGGTCGGCGGCCTGGATCGCAAGCCACTGCCGCGGCCCGAATCGAGGGCGCGCTGGCGCGAACTCGTCATCCGAGTGGGCAAGGGCGCCGACGAGGCCTGGCACGACGCGCTCGACATCGTCACCTTCGTCGGGCAGGCGGCGAGCGCGGCCGGTCTCGCGCTGGTCCGTCCAGGCTCCCTGCGGCTACCTTCGGTTTCCCGCCAGGTCGCGGAGACCGGAATCAATGCGCTTCCGATCGTCGGGCTGATGGCCGTCATGATCGCGGTCGTCATCGGGTACCAGGGTGTCGCGCAGTTGCGTCCCTACAGCGGGGAGGACTTCACCATCAATCTCGTGGCCGTGTCGATGCTGCGCGAAATGGGGGTGCTCATCACCGCCATCATGGTGGCCGGCCGCTCGGGCTCCGCATTCACCGCCGAGATCGGCGTGATGCAGGCACGCGAGGAGATCGACGCGCTCAGGGTGATGGGTCTGGAACCCATGGAGATCCTCGTCGTGCCCCGGCTGATCGGCCTGGTCATCACCCTGCCGTTGCTCACGTTCTTTTCCGACGTCATGGGCCTGCTCGGGGGAGGCATGATTGCGCAATCGCTTCTGCACGTGTCGCCGCTGCAGTATCTCGGCCGCGTCCGGCAGGCGGTCGATGGCCGCGATCTGTTCGTCGGCCTGGTCAAGGCGCCGATCTTCGCCTTCGTCATCGGCGTCATCGGCTGCATGCACGGGCTGCGGGTGAGGGGCTCGGCGGAGAGCGTCGGCGACGAGACCACTCGCGCGGTGGTGAAAGCGATCTTCCTCGTGATCGTGCTCGATGCCCTGTTCTCCATCCTGTTCGAGAAGCTCCGGCTATGAACACCGCGACCCGCGAGAGCGCCGACCCCATCGTTTCCGCGCGCGGCATCGTGAACCGGTTCGGCGAGCAGCAAGTGCACGACAAGGTGAACCTCGATATCCTGCCGGGCGAAATCCTCGGCATCGCTGGCGGTTCGGGATCCGGCAAGTCGGTGCTCCTCAAGACGCTCACCGGCCTGCATCGGCCCGACCGCGGCGATGTTCTCCTGAACGGCAAGCCTGTCGACGCGCTCCGCCCGGAGGAGAAGGCGGCGCTCATCGGCGTGCTGTTCCAGCAGGGCGCGCTGTTCTCGTCGCTTTCGGTGGCGCAGAACATCATGCTGCCGATGCGCGAACACACCGACCTGGCGACCGAGGAGCAGGAGGAGATCGCCGCGATGAAGCTCGAGCTCGCGGGACTTGCGGCCGAGAGCGGGATCAAGTTTCCCTCCGAGCTCTCCGGCGGCATGGTCAAGCGCGCGGCGCTCGCCCGCGCGCTCGCGCTCGATCCACGCGTCCTATTCCTCGACGAACCGACCTCGGACCTCGACCCGCTCACCGCGAGCGGCATCGATGCGCTCATCGCGCGGCTGAACGCGAGCCTGGGCATCACGGTGGTGATCGTCACTCACGACCTCGCCACGTTGTTCACCATCTGCGGCCGCGTGGCCGTGCTGGTCGACGGGAAGATCACCGTCGATACGCTCGACAATCTGATGCGCTCCGAGCAGCCGTGGATACGTGAGTTTCTCCACGGGCCGCGGGCCCATGGCGCGATGAACGCCCGAAAAGCGGCTGTCCGCGCATAGAGGGCAAGGGCCATGGAATCCGACAAGCACTATTTCCTCGAGGGGCTGTTCATCATCGGCCTCGCGATCGCCGCGGCACTCTTTTCGGTCTGGTTGGTGAGCTCGGGTCATCGCGACGACGTAACCTACCGCATCCATTTCACCGAATCTGTGAGCGGGCTCGCGCTCGGCGATCCGGTGAAGTTCAACGGCGTCGATGTCGGGACCGTGAAGGCGATGGCTCTCGACGCCGCCGATCCCAGGCGGGTGCAGGTCGACGTGCGGTTGCGCAAGGAGGCTCCGGTGAAGACCGACACGCGCGCGAGTCTCGAGCTGAAGGGGATCACCGGCGCCGTTTTCGTGGAGCTCACGGGCGGGAGCGCCGAGGCGAAGAGCCTCGTTGCGGCGACGTCCGAAGGCGAGATCCCGGAAATCCCGGCCGAGAAGAGCACCCTCACGAGCCTCGTCAATCAGTTGCCCGTGGTGCTCGAGAAATTCAGCTCCATCGAAAGCCAGACCCAGAAGGTCCTCACCACCGTGGGCGACGTGACCGGTGAGATCAAGGACAATCCCCTGCTGTCGCTGTGGAGGAAGAAGAAGAGCGACAAGTAGGCTGCGGATCGCCGGACGCCGCGACACCGGACGTCACCGAGCGCCGCCTGCCCGTTTCCCGCTTCGCGCAGGCGCGCCCTGAATCGGGCGATCGGGGCTGACTTCGACGCGGTTGCGTCCCGCCTGCTTGGCCTTGTACAGGGCCTCGTCCGCGGCCCGCATGAGTGTGTCGGCGTCCTTGCCGTCGTGGGGAAAGACCGCGACGCCAGCCGACAGGGTCGCGCCCGCCATCGCGGCGCGGGCGCGCCGGGCGTCGAGGCGAATCGACTCCGCCTTGCGACGCGCGACTCCCAAGCTCGTCTCCGGAAGAATCAGCGTGAACTCTTCTCCCCCGTAGCGGCACGCGACGTCACTCGCGCGGACGTGGCGCCTGAGCAGCGCCCCTAGGGTCATGAGGACCGCGTCGCCCGCCGCGTGCCCCCAGCGGTCATTCACGCGCTTGAAGAAATCGATGTCCAGCATGATGACCGCGACGGGCGCGCGGGCACGCCGTGCGCGTGCGAGCTCCCGCCGCAGGTGGTCCTCGAGGAAGCGCCGGTTGTGCAACCCGGTGAGCACGTCGGTGGTGGCCTGCTCGCGAAGCTGGTGAAGTGCGCTGCCGAGCGTTGCCACGATCCGGGCGCGTTCGCGGACTACGGCATTCAATAGCAGGCCGGTGACGGCGACGGTGCTCATGAACGCAAGGAGGAAGAGCAACGATCGGTTGAGCTCGTGCGTCGCGAAGGGGCCGCGACCCTGGACCGTCATCGCGATCGCGAAGGCGCTCACGGCCGCGGACAGCGCGGCGACCTCGCGCTGCCCGAAGCGGACTGCAGCCCACAAGATGAGGGGAAAGATCAGAAAGGCGGGCGGGAAGGTCGAGCCAACGCGGGACGGGGAGGCTTCCCCGAAGATCAGACTGCAAGTGAGCAGGGTTCCGGCGCAGAGGACCGCTGCTTCGGCGATCCTGCGCGGCGTCCACGGCTGGCGCGCGGCCCCCGACCAGCCCAGGATGAGCGGCGTGACGAGGATGATTCCCATGGCGTCGCCTTGCCACCACGTCCACCAATTGCGCAGCAGGTCCCGGGGCGGCAGCGCGTCCACCACCGCGAGCGGGAGAGTCGCGACCGAGGCCGCGATGGCGGGGCTCGATATCGCGATCGCAAGGAACATGAACACGTCCCTGGCGTGCTTGAAATCGGTCGCGGCCCCGAGATGACGCCGCACCAGGAAAGCGCCGGCCAGCGCCTCGAGCGTGTTGCCCGTTCCCATGACGATGGCGGCAACGAGCGACGCTTGCACCGTGACGTTGACCAGCATCGCGCCGAGCCAGATGCCCGTCCACGCCCTCCAGCCAAGAAGCAGCACGGCCGCCATCGCGATTCCCGATGGCGGCCATACGGCGGTCGCGTAGCCCGGCGGGATGGCGGCCAGGAGCGAAAATTTCGCGGACGTGAAGTAGATCGCCGCCAGCAACCCCACCTCGCCGACGCGGGCCGCAAGACCATCGCGGCTATTCACTCACCCCCCGGAATAGATCCTGCGCTCGGCGGCCGCGAGGATGGCCGGGAGTGTCGACGGATCGAGCGGCTTCACGAGGTGGCTGTTGAAGCCCGCGTAGAGCGATTTGCGCCGGTCCTCTTCGGTGCCGTAGCCGCTCAGCGCGATGAGATAGGTGCCCGACATCCCGGGATCGCGCCGGATCCGGCTCGCGACCTCCAGGCCGCTGAGCCCCGGCATCCCGATGTCCATGAATACCAGCTCTGGGCGGTAGTCGGCGACCGCACGCAGCGCGCTGGTGCCATCGTGGGCCCGCCGGGTACTCTGCCCGAGCAGCTCCAGCATCATGGCGAGCGTTTCCGCGGCATCGACATTGTCGTCCACGATGAGGACACGCCGCTTCGAGAGCTCATGCCCGACCGCGGGCTCGTGGGAATGGGCAAGCCCGGGACTCGCTCCCACCGCACGCGGCAGGCGCACGGTGAAGACGCTGCCGCGCCCGAGCCCCTCGCTCTCGGCCTCGACGGTTCCGCCGTGACGCTTGACCAGGTCGCGCACGAGAGCGAGCCCGATGCCCAGTCCGTTGCGAACGCGCTCGGGCGCTTCGTCGACCTGCACGAACAGGTCCCATACGCTCGCGAGCTTCTCGCGCGCGATGCCGATGCCGTTGTCGCGGACACGGATCGCCACGCCGTGCAGGTCGCTTTCCGCCGATACTTCGATGCGACCTCCGGGATTGGTGTACTTCGCCGCGTTCAGGACGAGATTCTCCAGGATCTGCTGGAGTCGGATGCGATCGGCCATGACGTGGAGGGGCTCGTCGGGCAACTTCACGGCCACCGTGTGCCGGCATGCCTCCACGGCGCTCTGGCATGACTCGAGCGCGTGGCGGATCTCCGTGGCGACCTCGAGCGGCTCCCGGCGCAGCTCGATCGCCCCGCGGGTGATGCGCGACACGTCGAGCAGGTCCTCGACGAGATGCACGATCTGACCCACTTGCCGATCCATCAGGTCGAGCAGCGGCGCTGCCCTGTCGCGCTCGAGGTGGCCGCGTTGCAGGATGTGCAGCGCAGAGCGCAGCGGCGCAAGCGGGTTCCTGAGCTCGTGCGAGAGCGTGGCGAGGAACTCGTTCTTGCGGCGGTCTGCGTTCTGGATCTCCTCGTAGAGGAGGCAGTTGTCGAGCGCGCTCGCCGCACGTCCCGCGAGGTTCTCGGCCAGCGCGAGATCGGCGGCGGAAAGCCTGCGCTCCGAGGGACCGAGCCCGAGGATCAGCGCGCCGCGGGGCTCGCCGCGCGTTACCAGCGGCAGGGCATGCAGCTCTCCGGCAATGGAGCTCGCCGGTCGGGGCGACTCGCCCGACGCGTGCGAGAGGCCGTCGCGACCTTCGGGCTGGCCGCTCGCGAGTACTCGCAGCTGCAACTCGGCCAGCAGCCCGTCGAAGGCGGACCATTGCGCTCCGAGGTGGCGCTCCCACGTTGGCACGCACGAGGACTTCCGCGCGCGAACGCAGCCGCTTTCGTCGGCGAGCACGATCAGGCACCAGTCGGCGAGAAAAGGAACCACGAGCCTCGCGGCTCCGGCGAGGATCGTGTCGACGTCCAGCGAGCTCGCCATGACCTGGGTTGCTTCGGCGAGGAAGCTCGCACGCCGCTGCGACTCCTCTGCCGCGGAGCGCGCCGCCTGCTCCCGGGCGAGCGCGACACGCACTTCGGCGCGGCGCTCGAGCTCGGCATTGAGCTGGTGCAGCTGCACAAACGCCTTCACCTTGCTGCGCAGGACGTTCGGCACGACGGGCGAAAGAATATAGTCCACCGCACCCAGTGAATAGCCGCGGGCCGTGTGCATTTCGTCGGCGAATGCCGTGATGAAAATGATCGGCGTATGCCTGGACCTCCGGCGGGAGCGAATGAGCTCCGCCGTCTCGAGCCCGTCCATGCCGGGCATGTTGACGTCGAGCAGGATCACCGCGCACTCGTTGTCGAGCAGCCATCGCAGCGCTTCCTCGCCCGAGGCGGCCATTACGACATTCTGGCCGAGCTCGTCGAGGACCGTGCGGAATACGATGCGCTTGTCGGCGCGATCGTCGACGATGAGGATGTTGGAGCGATCGGCCGGCGCCTCTTGCGCCGCGGACCGGCCCATGGGCGTGACAACCGGAGTGTGAGCGCTCATCGCCGTTCTCCCCTTCCTAGCGCTGCAGCCACGAGCGAAGGACGCCCAGGAGCTGATCGCGGTCCACGGGCTTGGACAGGTAGTCCCAGGCTCCCGCCTCGATGCACCGCTCGCGGTCTCCCTTCATCGCCTTGGCCGTCACGGCAACGATCGGAAGGTCCCGGCATCGCGGAATCTTGCGGATCTCCCGGGTCGTGTCGAGCCCGTCGAGCTCGGGCATCATGATGTCCATCAGCACGACGTCGAAGGCATGCTTCTGGGCCTCGGCGATGGCATCGCGGCCGTTGTCGGTTGTCACGATCCGCATCCCGTAGTCCTCCAGCACGGAGGACAGCGCGAAGATGTTGCGGATATCATCGTCGACAATCAGCACGCTCTTGCCCGAGAGGGCCTTGGTCGAGCCGTAGATGTCGTCGAGGGTCCGGCGATGCTCCTCCGTGAGGCTCGCGAAGTCGATGTGCAGTGCGAGCACCGCCTGGTCCAGCAGGCGCTCGATCGAGTGGACTTCGCGAACGCCGGCAATGTGCAGGCCCGCGCTCGCCGCGCCGATGGAGGCGGCGGGCTGGCGCACGTAGGCGATCACGGGCGGGGGCGAATCCTCGATCTCGCGAAGCTCCTCCATCAGGGAGCCAAGCTCCAGTTCCGGCGTCTCCGGGATCACGATGACGAGGTCGAGGCCGCCCTGGCGAAGCAGCTGCGCGGCATGCGCCCCGTCCGTGGCGTCGATCATGTCCACGCCCTGGAGTCCCGAAAGGTAATCGCGCATGCTGGCGAGCCGCCCCGGGTCGGGTTCCACCAGCAGCACCTTGCGACTGCCGCGCCTCGCATAGCCGGCGACTTCCGTGAGGACTTCGTCCACAGCCTTGCGGCTGCGGATGGGCTTGGCCACGAAGCGACGCGCCCCCGACGCCAGGGCGCGCTCGCGCGCCTCCTCGGTCGAGATGACATGCACCGGCGTGTGCCGCACCGCCAGGTCGTTCTTCAGGCGCGAGAGCACGCGCCATCCTTCGATGTCCGGCAGGAAGATGTCGAGGATGATGGCGCTGGGCATGAACTGGTGCATCAGCGAGAGCGCCGTCGTTCCCCGAGACGTGACGATTCCCTTGAGCCCCTGCTCGCGGGCCGACTCGAGCAGCACGCGCGCGAAGGCGAGGTCGTTCTCGACGATGAGCACCGAGCGATCTCCCGGATGCATCGTGTCGCGATCGTCGTCGGCCTCGTTGACCGGCACCGCCGGGGGCGACTCGACCTCGCCCGGCGTGAAGACGTCGCCCAGACGGGCGACCTCTTCCACTCCCGGAGCGTGGTGGCGCGCGGTCTCGATCGCGGCGCTCGCCGCGGCGGCGGCGTCGCTCGGTTTGCGCGGCGCGCGCATCGGCGGGAACACCTGGGGAAGGTAGAGCGAGAACACGCTGCCCTTGCCCGGCGCGCTCACGAGCTTGATTTCGCCACGCAGCAAGCGCGAGAGCTCGCGGCTGATCGCGAGGCCCAGACCAGTGCCGCCGTACTTGCGGCTCGTGCTGCCGTCGGCCTGCTGGAAGGCCTCGAAGATGATCTGCTGTTTGTCCGACGCGATCCCGATGCCGGTGTCGCCTACCGAGAACTCGACCACGTCGGTGGCGCGGTTGAGCTCGTCGTTCCCGGCGCTCCATCCCGCGCTCGCCGGACGGATCATGAGATTCACCTCGCCCTTGTGGGTGAACTTGAAGGCGTTGGACAACAGGTTGCGCAGGATCTGCTGCAGGCGCTTCGCGTCCGTGGAGACCGATTTCGGCAGGTGCGCATCCATGTGCACTTGGAACTCCAGCCCCTTGGTCTCCGCGACGTGGCGGAACGTGCGCTCGACGAAGCGCTGCAGCTCGTCAAGGCGCACCTCGCTCACGTCGATGGCCACGGTGCCCGACTCGATCTTGGACAAGTCGAGGATGTCGTTGATGAGCATGAGCAGGTCGTTGCCCGACGAATGGATCGTGCGCGCGAGCTCCACCTGCTTGCCGGTGAGGTTGCCCTCGGTGTTTCCGGAGAGCTGGTCGGACAGGATCAGCAGGCTGTTCAAGGGCGTACGCAGCTCGTGGGACATGTTCGCCAGGAACTCGGACTTGTATTTCGAGGTGAGGGCAAGCTGCCGGGCTTTCTCTTCCAGCGCCTGCCTCGCTTGCTCTACCTCGCGGTTCTTGTGCTCCACCTGCTGCTTCTGGTGGACGAGTAGGCGCGCCTTCTCCTGCAGCTCCTCGTTTGTGGTCTGCAGTTCCTCCTGGCGGCTTTGCAGCTCCTGTGCCAGCGTCTGCGATTGCGTGAGCAGATCCTCGGTGCGCGTGTTCGTCTCGATCGTGTTGATCACGATGCCGATGGATTCCGTGAGCTGGTCGAGAAAGGTCTGGTGGATCTCGCTGAATCCCTCGAACGAGGCGAGCTCGAGCACGCCCCTCACTTCGTTCTCGAACACGATGGGCAGCACCAGGATGTTGCGCGGCGCCCCCCGCCCGAGGCCCGAGGCGATGCGCAGGAAATCCGCGGGCGGGTTGGTGAGCAGGATCTTGCGCTTCTCGAGGGCGCACTGGCCCACGAGCCCCTGGCCGAGTTCGATGCGCCGGCCGTGCGCGGACTCCCCGTCCGAGGCGTAGCTCGCAAGCAGCGTGAGGTGGGCAATATGGTCGTTGCCGTCCAGCACGTGAAACTCCGCGTGCTGCGCGCTTACCACGGGGGCCAGCTCCGAGAGGATCAGGCGGCCCACCGTCTTCAGCTCCTTCTGGCCCTGCAGCATGCGGCTGAATTTCGCGAGGTTCGTCTTCAGCCAGTCGGTCTCGGTGTTCTTCTGCGTCGTGTCGCGCAGGTTGCTGATCATCTCGTTGATGGTGTCCTTGAGCGCAGCGACCTCCCCTTTGGCCTGCACCGTGATGGACCGCGTGAGGTCGCCCTGCGTCACCGCCGTCGCCACCTCGGCGATGGCGCGCACCTGCGTGGTAAGGTTCTCCGCGAGCTGGTTCACGTTTTCCGTGAGGCCCTTCCACGTTCCGGAAGCGCCCGGCACCTTCGCCTGGCCGCCCAGCTGTCCCTCGACTCCCACCTCGCGCGCCACACCCGTCACCTGCTCGGCAAAGGTGGCCAGCGTCTCGATCATGCTGTTGATGGTGTCGGCCAGGGCCGCGATCTCGCCCTTCGCCTCCACCGAGAGTTTCTGCTTCAGGTCGCCGTTGGCGACGGATGTGACGACCTTCGCGATGCCGCGCACCTGGTCGGTGAGATTGCCCGCCATGGAGTTCACCGAGTCGGTGAGGTCCTTCCACGTTCCGGAGACGCCCTCCACCACCGCCTGGCCGCCGAGCTTTCCTTCGGTTCCCACTTCACGCGCGACGCGCGTCACCTCCGCGGCGAAGGAGCGCAGCTGGTCCACCATCGTGTTGATCGTGTCCTTGAGCTCAAGGATCTCGCCCTTCACGTCCACCGTAATCTTGGTCGAGAGGTCGCCGTTGGCCACGGCGGTGGTCACCTGCGCGATGTTGCGAACCTGGCCCGTGAGGTTGCCGGCCATGGAGTTCACCGAGTCGGTGAGGTCCTTCCAGGTGCCCGCCACGCCCTGCACGTCGGCCTGGCCGCCGAGGCGACCCTCGGTTCCCACCTCGCGCGCGACGCGTGTCACCTCTGCCGCGAACGACGAGAGCTGGTCCACCATCGTGTTGATGGTGTCCTTGAGCTCAAGGATCTCGCCCTTCACGTCGACCGTGATCTTGCGCGAGAGGTCGCCGCGAGCCACGGCGGTGGTCACGTCCGCGATGTTCCTCACCTGCGAGGTGAGGTTGCCCGCCATGGAGTTCACCGAGTCGGTCAGGTCTTTCCACGTGCCCGCCACGCCCTGCACGTCGGCCTGGCCGCCGAGCTTTCCTTCGGTTCCCACTTCGCGCGCGACGCGCGTCACCTCTGCGGCGAAGGACCGCAGCTGGTCCACCATCGTGTTGATCGTGTCCTTGAGCTCGAGTATCTCGCCCTTCACGTCGACCGTGATCTTCTTCGAAAGGTTGCCCCGGGCGACCGCGGTCGTGACCTCGGCGATGTTCCGCACCTGGTCCGTGAGGTTGCCGGCCATGGAGTTCACCGAGTCGGTGAGGTCCTTCCACGTACCCGCCACGCCCTGCACGTCGGCCTGGCCGCCGAGGCGACCCTCGGTTCCCACCTCGCGCGCGACGCGTGTCACCTCCGCTGCGAACGACGAGAGCTGGTCCACCATCGTGTTGATGGTGTCCTTGAGCTCGAGGATCTCGCCCTTCACGTCCACCGTGATCTTGCGCGAGAGGTCGCCGCGAGCTACGGCCGTGGTCACGTCGGCGATGTTTCGCACCTGGTCCGTGAGGTTCGAGGCCATGTAGTTCACGGAGTCGGTCAAGTCCTTCCAGGTGCCGGACACGCCTTCCACCAGCGCCTGACCGCCGAGCTTGCCTTCGGTTCCCACTTCGCGCGCCACGCGCGTGACCTCCGAGGCGAACGACCGCAGCTGGTCCACCATCGTGTTGATGGTGTTCTTCAGCTCGAGCAACTCGCCCTTCACGTCCACCGTGATCTTCTTCGACAAGTCGCCGTTCGCCACGGCAGTCGTCACGTCGGCGATGTTCCGCACCTGGCCGGTGAGGTTGCCGGCCATGGAGTTCACGGAGTCGGTGAGGTCCTTCCAGGTGCCGGCGACGCCCTTCACCTCGCGCCTGGCCGCCCAGCTTGCCTTCGGTACCGACCTCGCGCGCAACCCGCGTCACTTCGGAGGCGAACGAGCCGAGCTGCTCCACCATCTTGTTTACCGTCTTGGCCGTGCGAAGGAATTCGCCCTCGAGCGGACGATCGTTGATCTCGAGGGCCATCGTCTGCGACAGGTCGCCTTGGGCGACCGCGCCGATCACGCGCGCGGTGTCGCTGGTGGGGTGCACCAGGTCGTCGATCAGCGCGTTGACCGATCCGACGGAATCCTTCCAGAAGCCGCGAACGTCGCCCAGCGACGCGCGCACCTTGAGCTTGCCCTCCTTGCCGACCCTCTGGCGCAGTCGCGCGAGCTCCTCGGCCATGCGCCCGTTCAGGTCGACGACCTCGTTGAAGGTCTCGGCGAGCTTGCCCTGCATGCCCGTCCATTCGAGCGGCAGGCGGGCGGATCCGTCGCCCTGCTTGAGCGCGGTGAGTGCCGACAGGAGCAGTTTCGCCTGGTGCCGTGAGAAGACGAGCTCCGCGGAGGTGTTCTTCATGTGCGCCTAACTCCCTGCGTTGTTCGAAAGGCGTTCGATCGTGCGTACCTGGTCCGCGATGTTGCCTCGCAGCTTCTCGATCGCGCGCTTGAGTCCCGCGGCGTCGAGCGTTCCGGACTCCATCATGTGCAGCCACCCGGCCATTGCGGAGAGCGGAGTCCGCAATTCATGCGACAGGGTCCTCGCGAAATCCGGTGGCATCGGGGGCTTGGCCCTCTTCTGGTTCGCGAGGCTGGAGATCGCTTTCGTGAGCGCTTCCGAATCCACATCGAGCAGCTCGCCGTCGCAGACCACCAGCGCGGCTTCGCAGTCGGAAAGCGCGCGCGCCGCATCTTCCCAATTGCTCACTTCGATCACTCCGATCCCCGCTTCCTGCAGGGCCGCGAGCGCTCCCTCGGAGCGCGGCCTGCCCTTCGAAATCTTCAATACGGTCGTAGTCACGCGTCACCTCCTTGCCGAGGCAGTGTTGAGTATAGGCACGCGTCCGGGTGGAGGACTGTAGGAGAGGTCCTACATGGGTCGATCGCGGAGTGTCCTACAATGCCAATAGCGAAAAATGAAGCTCGCGGGACGACCGCGATAACGGGAGCCGCGCCGCGTGATGAGCTGCACCGTTCCACTGAAGGTCTTCATTGGGGAAGACTCCGCCTCTGTGGCCGAAATGCTGGCGGCGCTCGTCGCCGACCCCGGTCGCATCGAGGTGGTCGGCGTGGCCGAGTCAGGGAGCGCCACGGTCGAATCCATCAAGCGCGACCGGCCCGATGTCGTAATCGTCGACCTGCAGCTGAAGTCCGGCTCCGGGACCGAGGTGATTCGCGCGCTGCGCGCCGACCCCGGACTGCAGGCGACCCGCATCATCGTGATCTCGAATCATGTGTCGCCGAACCTGCGGGCGGGCTGCCTCCAGCTGGGCGCCGACGCTTACTTTGACAAGCTGAAGGAGCTGCCTGCCCTCGTGGCGAAGCTCGACGAGCTCGCCGTTGCGAAGCGATTGCCCGTGAGAACGTAGGTCATCGCCGAGCCCCATGGCCAAACGCCCGGCCCGGCAAAGGTCGGGCGCTTGCGCAGCGCTCATCGCTTGGCGGGTGGGACGGCCATGACTGCCTGCGCGAACAGCGCATGCAGCGCGGGATCCACGGGGCGGTGCCTCACCCTGGTACTCGCCGGATCCTTGCCGAGATAATTGTCGCCCTTCCAGTTGCGCGCGGGCCGGATCGGCCGGGGCGTGAATCCGCCGCCGCAGTTCGGGCAGACGTTCAGCAGCACGCTCTCGACGCAAGCCGCGCAGAAGGTGCATTCATACGAGCAGATGCGCGCATCCAGGCAGTCAGGGGGCAGCGCCTTGTTGCAGTTTTCGCAGGTCGGCCTCAGCTCGAGCATGGCAGGTCCTCTATGTCAGCGCAGGCGCTGCCACTCCCCGGTGATGTCACGTTGGGGAGCCCAATTTCCGACGGCGCGGATCGCGCCCTCCGAAACACGGCCGCGAAGCTGCGCCTTCGTTGGCTTGTCGTGCGAGTCCCAGCTCGCGAGGGTCAGCTCGATGCCGCCGTCTTCGGCAACGGTTCCTCGTATCGCGGCCGTCTTGAACGTGTGGCTGATCCAGCCGCCCTCGACTACGCCCTTGCGCACCGCGAGGGTGACGCCGCCCCAGCAATCCGGCGGCGTCGTCCACCGGTTGCACAGACGCCCGAAATAGATCCCGTCGTTGCGAGCGATGCCGGCGGTGGCGGCGGGGATGTCGGAAACGCGCTTCCAGCTGCCCGTGAGCGGAACGCGCTCGCGCCCTTGCCCCGACACTTCGAGGCCCGCGTCCACGAGGCGCCCCGCGACCGTCGCCGCGACGGGATCGCCTTTCGCTGTCCAGGCCAGGAACTTCATTTCCACGCGGCCCCCGTCATCAACGGTCCCATGCAGGCTCGCGATTCGCCCCGACGCCTGCATCCAGCGCGAGTCGATCGCGCCATTGCGCGCCCGGAGGTCGAGCGCCCAGCAGATCGGCGGCTTGTCGGGCACGAGACGGCACATCCGGCCGCTGTACACGCCGTCATGTTTCGCCGCATGCGACGGCCCCTTGGGGGCAGACGGCCGCGCCGCGGCCAGCGCGGCGCGATGCCAGCTTCCCGCGATCTCGCCGCCGGTGCTCCATTTTCCCAGCGCGCCGAGCGTGCCATCGGCGAAGCGGCCGACGAGGTCCGCCTCGGTAGGAGCGCCGCCCGGGTCCAGGCAGCGAGGCTCAATCGCGCCGCGCCGTCGTCGGCAAGGGTGCCGCGCAAGCGTGACGTCCTGCCCGCGCGTCCCGGCCAGCTGCCTTCGGCGATCCCGTTGCGCACCTCGATGGCGACCGGCCAGCATTCCGGTGGCGTCTTCCATCGGTTGCAAAGCTGCCCGACGTAGTTGCCGTCGTACATTGCGGAACGGGTCGGCCCGGCCGGGGCCGCCGCCTTCTGCTCCTTCATCTGCGCTTCGCGCTTCGTGTCCTCGGCCAGGCGCTGCGCCTGCGCGGTGGCGAGCTTCTGCGCTTCGAGCTGGGACTGCACGCGCGCGTGCTCGGCACGTTGCGATTCGAGCTGCCGGTAGCCCCAGTATCCGGCGCCGGCGACGAACGCCACGGCCATCGCGATCGCGGCGGGCGCCTTCCACGAAATTCCGCGGGTGCGCGTGATCACCGCGCCGCCTTCGCTGATCGTGTAGGTGCGGATCGGCTTGGCGATATTCTTGTAGGTCATCTCGCCCAGCAGCTTGAAGTCGAGCGAGAGCTTGTTCTGGATCTGCTCGTGCACGCTGCCCGAGATGCAGATGCCGCCGGGCTCGGTGGCGGCCTGGATGCGTGCCGCGACGTTCACTCCATCGCCGAGCAGATCGCCGCCCTGCACGATGACGTCGCCCAGGTTGATGCCGATGCGGAAGAGCAGGCGCTCCTCGGGCGCCAGGTGCTCGTTGCGGGTGCGCAGGGCGGCCTGGATGTCGGTCGCGCAGCGCACCGCCTCGACCGCGCTCGAGAACTCGGCGAGCAGCGCGTCGCCCGCGGTGTTGAAGATGCGCCCCCGGTGCTGCGCGACGAGCGATTCGAAGATCTCGCGGTGGCCGCGGAACACGCGCACCGTGCGCTCCTCGTTCTCCCCCATCATCCGGCTGTAGCCGGCCACGTCGGCGCACAGGATCGTCGCGAGCCGGCGCTCCAGATCCGGTGCCGCCTGCCCCGGCGTGCGGTCGTTCGACATGGTGCCCTCCCGGGCGCGCTTCGGCGCTGTTTTGCGCGCATCCTGCGCCCGATCGCCGGGCGCGGCAAGGGTCGCGATCGCGCGCGCGGCCGGGCGCCGGCGCACGTCCAGGAAAACACCCGCTGGTATAATGCGTCAGCCTGCGCGGCAGGCCCGACCCGGGGAGAAATCAAAGATTCAGCGCGACCGCAGGCGGCTGCTGTTCGAGTTCTTCTTCATCTCCGGATTCTGCGGGCTGCTGTACCAGGTCGTGTGGCTGCGGCTGGCGTTCGCCTCCTTCGGCGTCATCACGCCGGTCATCTCCGTCGTGATCTCCGTGTTCATGCTCGGCCTCGCGCTCGGTTCGGCCGCCGCGGGGCGCTTCGCGGCAAGCCTTGCGCGCGCCGCCGGACTCTCGGCGATCTACCTCTACGCGGCGACCGAGCTGGTGATCGGCGCGGGAGCGTTTATGGTGCCGCGCCTCTTCGGCGCCGGCAGCGCGCTGCTGTCACACGCCGGCCAGACCGATTCGTTCACGTATCTCCTGCTGTCTGCAGTCGCCATCGCACTGGCGATCCTGCCGTTCGCATTCGCCATGGGCGCGACCTACCCGCTGGTCATGGCGTACGTGCGCGAGGAGCCGGACGCGGACGCTACCAGCTTCAGCCACCTTTACCTCGCCAATGTGCTCGGCGCGTCGATGGGCGCGCTGCTCACGGCCGTCGTCTTCGTGGAGCTCCTGGGCTTTCGCACGACGCTCGCGCTCGCGGGCGCGATGAACCTGCTGATTGCGTCCGGGGCGGCGCTGCTGGGCTACCGCAGCCGCAGGCGCGGAGCCATCGCACCGGTGCAGGGGCCGGCGCCGGCGCGCGGGACGGCCGTAGCGACCGTTGCGTGGTCGCGCACCATCCTGTTCACGACGGGCTTCGCATCGCTCGCGATGGAGGTCGTCTGGACGCGAACCTTCGCGCCGGCCCTTGGCACGCAGGTCTACGCCTTCGCGTCCCTGCTCGTGGCGTATCTCGTGGCCACCTGGATCGGCTCGTACGCCTATCGCCGCCACCTCGCCGCGGGGCGGGTACTGTCGATCGGCGCGCTCCTCGCGCTGGCCGGGATCACCGCGCTCCTGCCGGTGGTGCTCAACGACCCGCGGGCGGTGCCGGAGGGCGCGGCCCGTGCGGTCCTGGCGCTCGCGAGCATCGTCCCGTTCTGCACGGCGCTGGGGTACCTGACGCCGCGCCTCATCGACGACTACGCCCGCGGGCAACCCGCGCTGGCGGGCGGTGCCTATGCGATCAACGCGGCGGGATGCATCCTCGGCCCGCTGCTTGCGTCCTACGCCTTACTGCCCGCGATGGGCGCGCGCTTTTCGCTGGTGGCGCTGTGCCTGCCGCTGCTACTGCTCGCCGTGGCGTACGCGCGCGAGCTCAAGCCGGGATTGCGATGGGCAGGTGCGGGCGCCGCGGGCGGCCTGCTCGCATTCGCGGCCGCGGTCAGCGTGAGCTACGAGAATCCCTGCTCGTGGACCGCGCGCAATTGCGAGGTGCGCCGCGACTACACGGCCACGGTCGTCTCGCTGGGAGCCGGCATGCAGCGGCGCCTGCTCGTGAACGGAGTCGGCATCACGGAGCTCACTCCCATCACGAAATTCATGGGGCACCTGCCGGCTGCCCTGCACTCGGGGCCGCCGGCCTCGGCGCTGGTGATCTGCTTCGGAATGGGAACGACGTTCCGCTCGCTGCTGAGCTGGGGCCTGGACACGACCGCGGTCGAGCTGGTGCCGAGCGTGCGCGATGCCTTTCCGTTCTATTTCGACGATGCCGCGGCCGTGATGCGCAATCCCCGGGGCCGCGTCGTGATCGACGACGGCCGGCGCTTCCTCGAGCGCACGCGGCGCACCTTCGACATCGTGGTCGTCGATCCACCCCCTCCGGTGGAAGCCGCGGCCTCGAGCCTGCTGTATTCGCGCGAGTTCAACGAGGCGGTGAAGCGCCGCCTGAATCCCGGCGGGGTCTTCCAGACGTGGTTCCCCGTGGGCGAAGAGCGCATCGCGCGGGCCATCGCCAAGTCCCTCGCCGACAGCTTCGCGTACGTGCGGGTCTATCGCTCGGTGGAAGGCTGGGGCCTGCATTTCACCGCCTCGATGCAGCCGATCCCCGAGCTCGATGCGCAAGGCATGCTCGCCCGCATGCCGGAGGCGGCGCGCAGGGACCTCGCCGAGTGGAGCAGCGGCGACCTGCGCACCGAGGCGGCGATCGTGCTGGACAGCGAGCTGCCGATCGCGCGCCTGGTGGCGCCGGGCGCGCGCGACACCATCACCGACGACCGGCCGTTCAACGAATACTTCCTCTTGCGGCGCGCGCTCGCCGCATTGCGTTGAGGCGCCCCTTGGCGATCAGCGCCGCCAAGTCGGTACTGTGGTGCGCCGGCGTGACGCTGGTGCTGGCCGCAGTGCTGGTGGTGAAGGCGCGGAGCGATTTTCCGTACCAGTTCGGCATCGATTTCTACCAGTTCTGGGGCGTGCCGTTCGCCCAGCGCGCGGGTCCGATCGAGCACAGTCCCTACGTGGACGTCGACGGATACGCGCAGGTCCTCAACGGGATCTCGGATGCTTCCTCGAGCGCCAAGCTGCACGCGGCCAACGCGGCGCGGCGCCACCTCGAGCCCATGGGCACGCCGTTCCTCTATGCGAGCTTCGGCGCATTTCCCGACAACTACGAGTCGGCCCAGGCCCTGTTCACGACATTGCAGTACCTGGCGGCCGGCCTCGGCGTCTTTCTCCTCGCGCGCCTGCGCGGCCTGGGCCCATGGCTCTCGGCCTGGATCGCAATGCTGATGGAGCTCACGTTCTGGCCGTTCCTGCTCGAGGTGAAGGTCGGCAACGTCAACTCGCTGCAGCTCGCAGTCGTTGCAGCCCTGGTCTACATCGCGGCGAAGCGCGCGTACACGGGCCGCGCGCTCGTCGACGGACTCTTCCTCGGCGCGCTGGCGCTGCTCGTGGCCTTCAAGCCGAACACGCCCTGGATCGCGCTCGCCTTCGCGCTGCACTATGGAGCGGTGCACGGTGCGCGGCGCCTGTTTGCCGGGGCCGCTGTCGCCGGCGCCCTGATGGTCGCCGCATGGGGCATCGGGGCGTGGTTCTTCCATGACGCAGGGGTGTGGGGCGAGTGGCTGCGGCTCGCGCGCGGCATGGACACCGCGATTCCCCTCACCGTGGCCCAGGGCAACATGTCGCTCGCCAAGCTGCTGTCGGACCGCACCGGCGCGCTCGGCGCGGTCGGATTCGGGCTGGTCCTGGCGGGCGCGATGGGCGTTGCCTTCGCGCTTGCGATGTCCGCGGGCGGCCTGCGATCGCTCGGCGCGGCGGCCCGCCGGGCCTTCGCCGATCCGTGGTTCGCGGCGAGCATCGGCGTGCTCTTCACCTTTGCCACCTCGCCGCTGGTCTGGCCGCACTACCTGCTGCTGGCACTCGTGCCGATCCTCTGGCTGGTGCGCACCGACGGACGCGTGGACGCCGCGGCGCTCGGGGCGATCGTCTGCTATGTCGCGCTGTCGGCACCCTTCATCGAGGCGCTGGTGGCAGCGGGATTCTTCGGCGCCTTCCGGGCCGCGATGCTCTTCGCGTGGTGCACGCTGATTCCGGGCGCGCTCGCGTGGACGGCGCAGCTCGCGCGCGCAACACGGCCCGCGCCCGCATGACCGGCGAGCTGCGCCGCTTCGTCTTGTACGCCGTGGCCGGCTTCGTGGCGACGGGCGCGCACTACGCGACCATGATGGCGCTGGTGGCCTGGGGTCGCTGGCCCGCGGTGGCGGCAACCTGCGCAGGTTTCGCGGTCGGCGCCTGCGTGAAGTACCCGCTCAACTACTGGGGAGTATTCGACAGCCGCCAGCACCATCACATCGCCGCGGTCCGCTTCGTCATCGCGCTGGCCGTGGGCTTCGTGCTCAATGCCGCGGTGCTGGCCCTGCTCCTGCGCCTGGTCCACGTGCACTACATGATCCTGCAGGTCGCCACCACCGGCCTGGTGCTGTTCGCCAACTTCGCGCTAGCCCGCTATTGGGTCTTTCTCGCCCGGCACGGGCACCACGAGGAAACGATCTGAGCCGAAGTCGAGGAACGCCGGGCGCGCGAGCTTCCAGCGCCACGCACGATAGGCGATCGAGGCCATCACGACGCCCAGGCCGTAGCGCACCGAGCGGGCGAAGTTGATCGAGCTCGAATCGTCGCGGTAGCGCGTCGGGCACGAGATCTCCCCGATCGGAATGCCGCGCGCGATCGCCTGCACCAGCATCTGGTTGTCGAAGAGGAAGTCGTCGGAATTCGCGAGCAGGGGCAGCGCGAGCAATGCCTCGCGCGAGAAGGCGCGGTAGCCGGAGTGATACTCCGAGAGCTTCGCCCCGGTGAGGAGGTTCTCCAGCGCGGTGAGCGCGCGGTTGGCGACGTATTTCCACAGGGGCATCCCTCCCGCGAGCGCGCTGGTGGAGCCCCCTCCCAGGATGCGCGATCCCAGCACCACGCCGTAGACGCCGGAGGCGACCATGCCCGCCATCGCCGTGAGCAGCTTGGGCTCGTACTGGTAGTCGGGGTGCAACATCACGACGATGTCCGCCCCTTGCGCGAGGGCCGCGGAATAGCACGTCTTCTGGTTCGCGCCGTACCCGCGATTCTCCGCGTGCACGTGGACGTTGGTGATGCCGAGCTGCTTCGCCACCGCGACAGTCTCGTCGCGGCTGCGGTCGTCGACGAGGATGACCTCGTCCACGAGCGCCTTGGGCATGTCGTTGAAGGTGGGCTCGAGCGTTTCCGCGGCGTTGTAGGCCGGGAGCACCACCACGAGCTTCTTGCCGTCGATCATGGGAGCGATTTTCTCACGGCTGGGAAATGTGAATAACCGGCAGCGGCGAGCGCGGCCGGGAGGCGGTTTTCCACAGCGAAGAGAGGAATCCAGCGACGCGTGTAGCCGCGATTTCCGGCGCGTAAACTGCGGGAATGCCGCTGAAGACCACTGCGGGAGACCACGGTGCCGCCGCCAAGGGGCGCGGGGCGACCATCAATCCCGAAGGCCGCTTCGAGCAGTGGTCGCGCGACGCGGCCGACGACGGCTGGTTCGAGGATCCCGGCGAGGAGCCCTCGAAGCCGAAGACCGTGATCGCCATCGAGCGGCCCAGGACCGTCATCTCGCGCAACGATTCCCCGGACATCGGATTCACCCAGTCGCTCAACCCCTACCGCGGATGCGCCATAGGATGCCCCTTCTGTTATGCCCGCCCCAGCCACGCGTACCTCGGGCTGTCGCCCGGCATCGACTGGGAGACGCGCCTTACCGCCAAGCCCGACGCGGCGGAAGTGCTGCGCGCAGAGCTCGCGAAGCCGGGTTACCGATGCGACACGATCGTGATCGGCGTGAACACCGACGCCTACCAGCCGATTGAGCGCGAATACCGGATCACGCGCTCGATCCTCGAGGTCGCGGTCGAGACGCGGCATCCGGTGGGGCTCATCAGCAAGTCGGCGCTGATCGAGCGCGACATCGACCTGCTCCAGGACCTCGCGCGCGACAACCTTGTGAGCACGAGCATCACGCTGGTAACGCTGGACCACGGGATCTCGCGCTACCTCGAGCCGCGGGCGAGTGCGCCGGCGCGCCGCCTGCTGGCGATGCGCCGGCTCAGGCAGGCGGGCATTCCCGTCCACGTGAACGTGGCCCCCGTCATCCCCTTCCTCACCGACGCCGAGCTGGAATCCATCCTCGAGGCCGCGGCCGAAGCGGGGGTCGACGCGGCCTCGTACACGCTGCTGCGCTTGCCCTGGGAGGTGAAGGACATCTTCAGGGCGTGGCTCGAGGAGCGCTTCCCCCTGAAGGCCGCCCACGTGATGTCGCGCGTGCAGGAGATGCGCGGCGGCCGGGACAACGATCCGGGCTTCGGCACCCGCATGAAGGGCCAGGGGCTCTGGGCGGAGCTGCTCAAGCAGCGCTTCACGAAGGCGTGCGAGCGGATCGGGCTCAACAAGGATCACTGGCGCGGCCTCGACACCACGCGCTTCGTGCCACCCTCGCGCCGCGGGCAGGGAAACCTCTTCTAGGGCGAAACGAAGCTCGCCTTCGAGGGGTCGAACGCTTATAATTTGCCGCCCTTTCCGGTGAGGGACACAATCCCGAAGCCGGAGCGCGTCGCCCCAAAGTACCCATTTTGAGGAGCCGAAATGTCCGCATTGCCCGTTTCCCTGGACGACAAGTACACGCTCGACTCCGGGCGCGTCTTCTGAGCGGCACCCAGGCGCTGGTGCGCCTGCCGATGCTGCAGCGCGAACGCGACCTCGCCGCGGGCCTGAACACCGCCGGCTTCATCAGCGGCTACCGCGGCTCGCCGCTCGGCGGCTACGACCAGGCACTGTGGAAGGCCGAAAGCCACCTCACGGCGCAGAACATCGTCTTCCAGCCGGGCGTCAACGAGGAGCTCGCCGCCACCGCGGTCTGGGGCACGCAGCAGCTCGGTCTCTTCGAGGGCGCGAAGTTCGACGGCGTCTTCGGCATCTGGTACGGCAAGGGCCCCGGCGTCGACCGCTGCGCCGACGTCTTCAAGCACGCCAACATGGCCGGCACGGCGAAGCACGGCGGCGTGATCGCGCTCGCCGGCGACGACCACGCGTGCAAGAGCTCGACGCGGCGCACCAGAGCGACCACATCTTCGCCGCGGCCTGCCGGTGTTCTTCCCGTCCAGCGTGCAGGACATCCTCGACATGGGCCTGCACGCCTTCGCGATGAGCCGCTTCTCGGGCTCTGTTCGTGGCGATGAAGACGATCCAGGAGATGGTCGAGTCCGCGCCTCGATCGTGGTCGACCCGCGAGCCCGCGCATCATGCTGCCGGAGGACTTCCAGATGCCGCCGGCGGCCTGCACATCCGCTGGCCCGACGCGCCGCTGGAGCAGGAGCGCGGCTGATGGACTACAAGTGGTACGCGGCGCTCGCCTACTGCCGCGCGAACCGCCTCAACCACAACGTGATCGAAGCGCCGAACGCCCGCTTCGGCATCATCGCCACGGGCAAGGCCTACAACGACATGCGCCAGGCGCTGGCCGACCTGGGCCTCGACGACGAAGCACTGCCGCGGAAGTCGGCATCCGCCTGCACAAGGTCGACGTGGTCTGGCCGCTCGAGGCGACGTCACGCGCGAGTTCGCCGCGGGCCTGCAGGAGATCCTGGTCGTCGAGGAGAAGCGCCAGGTCATCGAGTACCAGCTGAAGGAAGAGCTCTACAACTGGCGCCCCGACGTGCGCCCGCAACGTGCTCGGCAAGTTCGACGAGCAGGCGAAGTGCGGCGAGTGCATCCGGCAGCGAATGGCTGCTGCCCGCCGCCGGCGACCTGCACGCCCGCGCCGATGATCGCCGCGCGCATCGCCCGGCGCCTCGGCAAGTCTCGGCGACCTGGCGTGCGCCGCACTCATCGACGCGCGCCTCACGTCCTCGAGGCCAAGGAAGCGGCGCTGCGCCGCGCCCGCGCCGCGACGGTCGCGCGCACGCCGTGCTTCTGCTCCGGCTGCCCGCACAACACCTCGACCAAGGTGCCCGAAGGCTCGCGCGCGGTCGCCGGCATCGGCTGCCACTACATGGCGATCTGGATGGACCGCTCGACGATCGACCTTCACCCAGATGGGCGGCGAAGGCGTGCCGTGGATCGGCCAGGCGCCGTTCACCGACGACAAGCACATCTTCGCCAACCTCGGCGACGGCACCTACTACCACTCGGGCCTGCTGGCGATCCGCCAGGCGATCGCGCGCGAAGGTCAACATCACCTACAAGATCCTCTTCAACGACGCCGTCGCGATGACCGGCGGCCAGCCGGTCGACGGCCCGCTGACGGTGCCCATGATCACGCGCGAGCTCGAGGCCGAGGGCGTGAAGCGCATCGTCGTCGTCACCGACGAGCCCGAGAAGTACGCGGGTCGGCGGCCGACTTCGCGCCGGGACGTCACCGTGCATCACCGCGACGACCTCGACGCGGTCCAGCGCGAGCTGCGCGAGATCGCCGGCGTGACGGTCATCATCTACGACCAGACCTGCGCCACCGAGAAGCGCCGCCGCCGCAAGCGCGGCACGATGCCCGACCCGGCGAAGCGCGTCGTCATCAACGAGCTGGTCTGCGAAGGCTGCGGCGACTGCTCGGTGCAAGCAACTGCCTGTCGGTCGAGCCGGTCGAGACCGAGTTCGGCCGCAAGCGCCGCATCAACCAGAACACCTGCAACAAGGACTACTCCTGCCTGAAGGGCTTCTGCCCGAGCTTCGTCACGGTCGAAGGCGGCAAGCTGCGCAAGCGCCGGCGCGGTCGCGCAGGAAGTGCAGGCCGCGCTGCCCGAGCCGGCAACTGCCGCTCGCTCGACCGCCCGTCGGGCATCGTCGTCGCCGGCGTCGGCGGCACCGGCGTCATCACCATCGGCCAGCTGCTCGGCATGGCGGCGCACCTCGAAGGCAAGGGCATGGTCGTGCACGACACGACCGGCCTCGCGCAAAAGGGCGGCGCGCTGGAGCCACATCCAGATCGGACGCACGCCCGACGATATCCACACCGTGCGCATCGCCGCGGGCGAGGCCGTCTCGTGCTCGGCTGCGACATGATCGTGGCGGCCTCCGACGAGGCCATCGCCAAGATGCAATCGGGCACCACGCGCGCGGTGATCAACACGCACGTCGCGCCCACCGCGGCGTTCGCCAAGGACCCGAACTGGCGTGCCGACGCTGGAGATGGCGGAGGCCATCCGCGACGCCGTCGGCGCCGGGGCGGCCGACTTCGTCGACGCGAGCCAGCTCGCCGCCGCGCTGCTGGGCGATTCGATCTCCACCAACCTCTTCATGCTGGGCTACGCTTGGCAGAAGGGCTGCATTCCGCTGGGCGACGCGGCGCTGATGCGCGCGATCGAGCTGAACGGCGCGCGGTCGAGACCAACAGCAAGGCCTTCGAATGGGGCCGGCGCGCCGCGCTCGACCTCGCCTCCGTGCAACGCGCCGCCACGCCGCCGCAGGCCCGCCTCGACAGCCAGCGCCTGTCGCAGTCCGTGGACGAGATGATCGAGCGGCGCGTCGAGTTCCTCACCGCCTACCAGGACGCAGCCTACGCCCGCCGCTACGTGGATTTCGTGCGCGAGGTCCGCGCCGCGGAGCAGGCGCGCGCCAACGGCTCGACGGTGCTCACCGCGGCCGTCGCGCGCTACCTGTTCAAGCTGATGGCCTACAAGGACGAGTACGAGGTCGCGCGCCTGCACACAGAAACGGATTTCCTGGAGCGCATCGCCTCCCACTTCGAGGGCGACTACACCGTGAAGATCCACCTCGCTCCGCCGCTCTGGGCCAAGGACGACCCGGTGACGGGCGAGCCGCGCAAGCGCACCTACGGCTCCTGGATGCTCACGGCGATCCGCGTGCTCGCGCGGCTCAAGGGCCTGCGCGGCACCCCGCTCGACGTCTTCGGCTACGGAGCTGAACGGCGCATGGAGCGCCGCCTGGTGCAGGAGTATCGCGCCATCGTGGCCGAGCTCATCGGATCGCTCGACGCCGGCCGCCTGGATCTTGCGGTGGACATTGCGTCGATTCCGGAGGACATCCGCGGCTACGGGCCGGTCAAGGCGCGCCACCTGCGCGCGGCGAAAGCACACGAAGCACAACTGTTGGCGCAGTGGCGCAATCCGACCGGCGGCGCGGCGAGCCGGCCGACGATACCGGTCCGCGTGGCCGCCTGATTCCCTAGCTGCCGAGGTGCCCCGAGAAGCGCAGGGAATATCCGCCCTCGCGGATGGCCAGGGTGCCGGGTGCGCCGAAGGGAAGCGTGAGCTTGCGGGCGACGTGCCCGAACGGCAGCCCGGTGAGCACCGGGAAGGGCAGCATCCTGCGCAGCGTTTCCACCACCTCGTCCATCGAGTAGGGATAGCGCACCGGATTGACCGGCACGCAGTCGGAAAAGTCCCCGAGGAGCAGCGCGCGCTGGCGCGCCAGCGCGCCGCAATGGTGGAGCTGGTAGAACAGGCGCTCGGCGGCGTAGGGCTCCTCGGCGAAATCCTCGACGTAGAGGATGCCGCCGTCGATGGCCGGGAAGTAGGGCGTTCCGGCAAGGTGCGCGAGCAGCGACAGGTTGCCGCCCCACAGCGTGCCGTCGATGCGCCGCGGATCGTAGCCGTGCTCGCAGGCGACGTCGTCCACGCGATGCGAGGAGCGGGTAAGCGCCATCCAGAAATGCTGCTGCGTGAAGGTGTCGGGCTGCGCCTTGCCGAAATCGACCGTGAGCATCGGCCCGTGGAAGGTGAGCAGGTTCGCGCACGCGTACGCCGCCATGTTGAACGCGGTGAAGTCGCTGAAGCCCACGAAGAGCTTGCCGCTCGCCGCCACGCGGTTCCAGTCGATGTGCGGGAGCAGCCGGGTGAGCCCGTAGCCGCCGCGCGCCGCGATGATCATGTCGATCGACGCGTCGTCGAGCAGGGCATTCAGCCCCCCGAGGCGCTCCTCGTCGCTGCCGGCGAAATAGCGCCAGGTGTGCAGCGTCTCGGCGGGGAGCACCACGCGATGGGCGAGATCCTCGAGATAGGCCACGCCCAGCGCGAGCGCGGCCTCGTCCACGCGCCCGGACGGGGCCCACACGCCGATGGTCGCCCGCTCGGGAAGCGCGCGGGGCAGGCGCAGCCCGCGCTCGCGGATCCCCGCCGGTCGATGCAGCGCGGCCTGGTCAGCGGCCACTCGCGTGCAGCTCCTCGAAGGCGATCAGGTTGCCGTCGGGGTCGCGCACCACGAACCAGCGCGTGCCCCAGGGCGTGTGCCCCGGCGGGACGACCACGTGGGAGCCTGGGGGAAGCGTCGCGAAGCGCGCGTCGATATCGTGGATGTCGAGATGCAGGATCGGCCTGCCGCCGGTTTCGAGGCCCGCCAGCGGCGCGGGCGGGCGCTCCGCCATCACCAGCTTCATTCCGCCGCCGGAAAGCATCGCGCCGCGGACTTCGCCCTTCGAGCCCCATTGCTTCGTCACGGTCCAGCCCAGCACGTCGCGGTAGAACGCGAGGGAAGCGTCGAATTGCGCCGGCGCGATGAAGAGGTGGTGGAAGCGATCGATCATGGGGCACTCGTCAGGCGTGCGAAGCCTGCGCGTCGGCCACGGTCAGCGCGGTCATGTTGATGATGCGCCGCACCGTGGCCGACGGCGTCAGGATGTGCACCGGCTTGGCCGCGCCCAGCAGGACGGGGCCGATCGCGATGCCGCGCCGGCCGGCCGTCTTCAGCAGGTTGTACGAGATGTTGGCCGCGTCGATGTTGGGCATCACCAGCAGGTTGGCCTCGCCCGTGAGCGGCGAATTCGGGCAACGCCGCGGTGCGCACCTCCTCGGAGCGCGGCGTCGCCGTGCATCTCGCCGTCGACTTCCAGCCCGGGCATGCGCGCGCGGATCAGCGCCAGCGCTGTCGCGCATCTTCTGCGCCGACGGCGCGTTGCTGGCGCCGAAGCTCGAGTGCGACAGCAGGGCCACCTTCGGCGACGAGGCCGAAGCGCTTCATCTCCTCGGCGGCCAGCACGGTGATCTCGGCCAGCTGCTCGGCGGTCGGGTCGTCGTTGACGTGGGTGTCGACGAGGAACACCTGGCGCCCGGGCAGGATCAGCCCGTTCATGCAGGCGTAGTTCGTCGACGCCCGGGCGCTTGCCGATCACCTGGTCGATGTAGTGCAGGTGCAGTGGCGTGCGAGCCCGCAGGTGCCGCAGATCATGCCGTCGACCTCGCCCTTGTGCAGCATCATCGCGCCGATCAGCGTGAGGCGGCGCCGCATCTCGATCTTGGCGAGCTGCGCGGTCACGCCCTTGCGCTCGGTCAGCGGTGGTAGGTCTGCCAGTAGTCGCGGAAGCGCTCGTCGTCCTCGGGGTTGACGACGTCGAAGTCGCGCCCCGGCTGCAGGCGCAGGCCGAACTTCTCGATGCGCTGCGCGATGCACCGCCGGGCGGCCGATCAGCATCGGGCGCGCGAGTTCTCGTCGACGACCACCTGCACGGCGCGCAGGACGCGCTCGTCCTCGCCCTCGGCGAAGACGATGCGCCGCGGCCGCCTGCTTGGCCGCGCGAAGATCGGCTTCATGATGGTGCCGGAGGCGTAGACGAAGTCTGCAGCTTCTCGCGTAGGCGTCCATGTCGGCGATCGGCCGCGTCGCCACGCCGGTTCCATCGCCGCCTTGGCCACGGCCGGCGCGATCTTCATCATCAGGCGCGGATCGAACGGCTTCGGGATCAGGTACTCGGCGCCGAAGCTCACGATCCTGCCCGTAGGCGGCGGCCACGACCTCGCACTGCTCGGCCTGCGCCAGCTCGGCGATCGCGTGCACCGCGGCGAGCTTCATCGCGCTCGTTGATCGTGGTGGCGCCGCAGTCGAGCGCGCCGCGGAAGATGTACGGGAAGCACAGGACGTTGTTGACCTGGTTCGGATAGTCCGAGCGCCCGGTCGCGATGATCGCGTCGTTGCGCACGGCCTGCACGTCCTCGGGCAGGATCTCGGGCTCGGGTTGGCGAGCGCGAGGATGATCGGCTTCGGCGCCATCGTCGCCACCATCTCGGGCTTGAGCACGCCGCCGGCCGACAGGCCCAGGAACACGTCGGCGCCGGCGATCACCTCGGCCAGCGTGCGCGCCGTCGTGTCCTGCGCGAAGCGCGCCTTGTTCGGGTCCATCAGCTCGCTTGCGGCCCTTGTAGACCACGCCGGCCAGGTCGGTCACCCAGATGTTTTCCTGCGCATGCCGAGCTTGACCAGCAGGTCCAGGCAGGCGAGCGCCGCGGCGCCGGCGCCCGAGACCACGAGCTTGACCTTCGCGATGTCCTTGCCGCTCACCTTCAGGCCGTTCAGGACCGCCGCGCCGACGACGATCGCGGTGCCGTGCTGGTCGTCGTGGAAGACCGGGATCTTCATGCGGCTGCGCAGCTCGCGCTCGACGTAGAAGCAGTCGGGCGCCTTGATGTCCTCGAGGTTGATGCCGCCGAAGGTGGGCTCGAGCGCGGCGATGATGTCGACCAGCTTGTCGAGGTCGCGTTCGTTCGACCTCGATGTCGAACACGTCGATGCCGGCGAACTTCTTGAACAGGACGGCCTTGCCTTCCATCACCGGCTTGGCGGCGAGCGGGCCGATGTCGCCCAGCCCCAGCACCGCGGTGCCGTTGGTGATCACGGCCACGAGGTTGCCGCGCGTGGTGAGCGAACGCGCTTGCGCCGGATCGTCGACGATCTCCTCGCAGGCCGCGGCCACGCCGGGCGAGTAGGCGAGGGCCAGGTCGCGCTGGTTGATCAAGGGCTTGGTCGCCGTGACCTCGATCTTGCCGGGGGTGGGGTAGCGGTGGTAGTCGAGCGCGCTTTTCTTCAAGTCGTCGAGCATTTGGCGCTAACTGTCTGAGCGGAAACCGATTTTCGAGGTCGCTTAGTGTACCACGCGAGCGCCGCGCGGGTTCGGCCGCGGGCGGGGGCTTGACGAGATGCATCCATATATCTAAGAATATCGTCATGAATCGCAACTACTTGCGCGCGATCCCGCGCGCATGGCGCACCATCTCGCGGGCATTCACGGCCCTGGGCGACGAGCACCGCCAGCGCATCCTGCTCACCTTCGAGCGCGGCGAGCGCCTGAACGTGGGGCAGATCGTCGGCGTATCGACGCTGTCGCGCTCGGCGGTCTCGCATCATCTCAAGCTGCTGCGGGAGGCGGGCGTGCTCGAGTCCGAGAAGAGCGGCAAGGAGGTCTACTACTGGGTGAACAAGCGCTTCCTGGAGGAATCGCTCGAGGCCGTGCTCGACTACATCCGGAGCAAGGCGTGAGCGCGCCCGCCACTGAACGCGAGTCCGTCGACATCCACCCGCGTCACCACGCACGCAGCCAGTTCGCGCTCCTCGGCGAGCGGCGCTTCGCGCCCTTCTTCTGGACGCAATTCCTGGGCGCGGCCAACGACAACCTGTTCAAGTTCTCCTTCACGCTGCTCGCGAGCTACCATGCCGCCGAGTGGGGCGGGGTGGACCCCTCGACCGCGGGCTTCGTGATCGGCGCGCTCTTCATCGTGCCGTACCTGCTCTTCTCGGCCACCTCGGGGCAGCTTTCCGACAAGTACGACAAGTCGCGCCTCATGCGCCTCGTGAAGAGCCTCGAGATCGGGATCATGTCGCTCGCGGCCGCAGGCTTCCTGCTGCACGTGGCCGCCGCGCTCTACACCTGCGTCCTGCTCATGGGCCTGCACTCGACGCTCTTCGGCCCCGCCAAGTACTCCTACCTCCCTCAGCACCTGGCCGAGGACGAGCTCACGGGCGGCAACGGGATGGTGGAGATGGGGACCTTCGTCGCGATCCTGGTGGGCACCATTGCGGGAGGGCTGCTCGCCCAGGCCTCGGGCGAGAGCGCGTGGCCGGTGGCCGCGGCGTGCGTCGCGGTGGCCGTCGCGGGGCGCGCGGTGGCCCAGGGCATTCCCCGCTCGCCCGCACCCGCGCCGGACCTGCGCATCAACTGGAACCCCGTGAGCGAGACGTGGCGCAACCTGCGCATCGCCCACCGGCAGCGCGCGGTGTTCAACTCGCTGCTCGGCATCTCGTGGCTGTGGTTCTTCGGCTCGATCCTGCTCACCTCGTTCGCGCCGTTCGCGCGCCAGGTGCTGGGAGGCGACGAGAACGTGGTGACGCTGCTGCTCACCATCTTCTCCCTGGGCATCGGCCTGGGCTCGCTCGCCTGCGAGCGGCTCTCCGGCCACAAGGTCGAAATCGGGCTCGTGCCCTTCGGCTCCATCGGCATGACGCTCTTCGGCGTCGACCTCTGGCTCGCGAGCCGGGGCATGCACGGCGTGGGCGGAATTCCCGTCGGCGAGTTCCTCGCGCGCTTGGCCAACTGGCGCGTGATGGCCGACCTCTTCCTGCTGGCGCTCTTCGGCGGTTTCTACTCGGTGCCGCTCTACGCGCTGATCCAGGCCCGCGCCGAGCCGGGCCACCGCGCGCGCATCATCGCCGCGAACAACATACTCAACGCCCTCTTCATGGTGGTGGCCTCGCTCATGGCCATCGCGCTGCTGAAGTCCGGGCTCACGCTGCCGCAGCTCTTCCTCGTGGTGGCGCTCATGAACGCCGCGGTTGCCGCGTACGTGTACCTGCTGGTGCCCGAGTTCCTGATGCGCTTCCTGTGCTGGCTGCTCATCCACTCGGTCTACAAGCTCGAGGAGAAGGGGCTCGCGAACATCCCCGAGACGGGGCCCGCGGTACTGGTTTGCAACCACGTGAGCTTCGTCGATCCCTTGGTGATCCTGGCAGCGAGCCCGCGCCCGATCCGCTTCGTGATGGATGCCCAGATCTTCGCGACTCCCGTGCTCTCGTTCGTCTTCCGCACCGGCAAGGCGATCCCGATCGCGCCGGCCAAGGTGAACCCGAAGCTGCTCGACGCCGCGTACGACACCGTGGCCGGGGCGCTCGCCAACGGGGAGCTGGTGGCGATCTTCCCCGAGGGCGGCATCACGCGCGACGGCGAGCTCAACGCCTTCCGCAGCGGCATCGAGAAGATCGTCGAGCGCACGCCGGTGCCGGTGATCCCGCTCGCACTCAAGGGATTGTGGGGCAGCTTCTTCAGCCGCTTCGGCGGACACGCGATGCGCAAGCCGTTCCAGCGCGGCGTGCTGGCGCCGATAGCGCTCGAAGCCGGCCCCGCGGTGCCGCCGGGCGAGGCCACGCGCGAGTTGCTGCGGGCGAAAGTGGCCGCGCTGCGGGGGGACTGGCGATGAGTGCGAGGGGAGGGCGATCGTGATCTGGCTTGGACTGGTCGTGGGAGTCGTGGCCGGCGCGGCGCTCTGGGGATGGCCGGGCGCGCTGGTGGTCGGCTTCTGCGGATGGCTCGCCGGGATCATCATCAGCTCGAGCTCCGCGAAGGCGCGGCGCGCGACGGCGCCGGTGGCAGCGCCCGCCGCGGCCAGGCCCAGCGTGGAAGCCCGCCTCGAGCGGCTCGAGCAAGGCCTCGCCCGCATCGAGGAACGATTGGCGAAGATCGACGGCGTGGCGCCGGAGTCGCGCGCCGCAGCCGCGCAGGAAGCGATGGCGCCCGCGACGATGCAGGCCGCCGTACCGGCGCAAGGTGCCCCGGCTTCCGCGGACCTCGTCGAGGCCGCGCCCGCGGAGGCACCGGGCCTGCAGGCGCCGGCGCCAGCCGCGGCAGTCGCACCCGCGGCGCCGCCGCCGAATGCGCTCGTCGCCTGGATCACGGGCGGCAACGCCATCGCGCGCGTCGGGCTGCTGGTGCTCTTCTTCGGACTCGCCTTCCTGCTCAAGTACGCGGCCGATCGCGATCTCGTGCCGGTGGAGTTTCGCGTCGCGGGCGTGGCGCTCGCGGGCGTGGCGCTGCTTATCGTGGGCTGGCGGCTGCGGCTTACGCGACCCGGCTACGCGCTCGGCCTGCAGGGCGCCGCGGTGGCGGTGCTCTACCTCACCACGTTCGCAGCGCTGCGGCTCTACGGATTGCTGCCGGCGGGGATAGCGTTCGCCTTGCTCGCGGCGATCGCGGCGCTCTCCGCGTTCCTTGCCGTGCGCCAGGACGCGCTCGTGCTCGCGGCCTTCGGCGCGGGCGGCGGCTTCCTCGCGCCGGTGCTCGCCTCCACCGGCGGCGGCAGCCACGTGATGCTCTTCAGCTATTACCTGCTGTTGAACGTCGGCATCCTCGCGATTGCGTTCCACAAGGCGTGGCGCTCGCTCAACGTGATGGGCTTCCTCTTCACGTTCTTCATCGGCCTGCTGTGGGGACTGCGCTACTACCGCCCCGAGCACTTCGCGACCACGGAGCCCTTCCTCGTCGCGTTCTTCGTGCTCTACGTGTGGATCGCGGTGCTCTTCGCGCGCCGGCAGGCGCCGCAGCTCGCGCACTACGTGGACGGCACGCTCGTCTTCGGCGTGCCGCTCGCGGCGTTCGGGCTGCAGGCGGGGCTCACGCGCGGCATGGAATTCGCGCTCGCGTATTCCTGCCTCGCGCTCTCTGCGGTCTACCTTGGCCTGGCCGCCTGGATGCGGCGCAACCGCAACCCGAACCTCGCGCTGCTGGTGGAAGCCTTCCTCGCGCTGGGCGTGGTGTTCGCCTCGCTCGCGATCCCGCTTGCGCTCGACGCGCAGTGGACCTCGGCCGCCTGGGCGCTCGAAGGCGCGGCGATCGTGTGGGTGGGCACGCGGCAGCGCCGCCGTCTCGCGCGCGCGTTCGGCGTGCTGCTCGAGTTCGGAGCGGGCGTGGCATACCTGTATGCCTATGGACGGCTTACTGCCGAGGTGCCGCTGGTCGACGCGGGGTTTATCGGCGCGGGGCTCATCGCGCTGGCGGGCATGTGGACCAACCGCCTGCTGCGCGGTGCGCAGGAACCGGAGGCCGCCAAGGGCTCGGCGTGGCCGACGATCGTGTTCCTGTGGGCGATGGCGTGGTGGCTTTTCGCTGCGCACCACGAGATCGAGGCATTTGTCCCGGGGCGCATGCGGCTCAACGCCTACATCGAGTTTTTCGCAGGTACGGCGCTCGCCTTCTCCTTCCTGGCCGAGCGCAAGGACTGGCGCGAAGCGGCGTGGCCTGCATTGGCCCTGCTGCCGGTGCTCTTCGTCTGCGTGCTGCTGGGCTGGGCCGGCGAGGCGCACCTCTTCGCCAACATCGGGGGGCCGGCGTGGGCCATCGCACTGGGCGCGCAGCTGTGGGTGCTGCATGGCAACGAGCGCCATGCGTCGCCCGGCTACTTTCGTTTCCTGCACGCCGGCACGGTTCTGCTCCTCGCGTTCGTCGGTGCCGTCGAGCTGCATTGGGTTGCCGTGCAGTTCACGGCGTACGGCACGGCATGGTCGGCCGCCTCGGTGGTGGTAGTGCCCGCGCTGCTGGTGATCGGAGTGGTTAGCACCTGGTCCGATACGCGCTGGCCGGTGGCGGCGCAACCGCGCGCCTATCGCGTCGGCGCGGTGGTCCCGATCGCGTTCGCATTCCTGCTGTGGGTGCTGTACGCGAACGCCACGCACGATGGCGACAGCTATCCGCTGCCGTACCTGCCGCTGCTGAACGCGCTCGACCTGGCGCACGTCCTCGCGGGGCTCGCGCTGTTTGCCGCCTGGCGCGCATGGCGGCGCGCGACGTTCGAGGTGCCGGCGTTCCTGCGCGGGCGCCTTGCGGGGGGCGTGGTCGCGGCCGCGGGCTTCCTGTGGCTCAACGGCGTGCTGTTGCGCACGCTGCATCACTGGGCCGGCATTCCCTACGACCTCGAAAGCATGTCGCGCTCGGTGCTCGCGCAGGCGGCGCTTTCCATCTTCTGGGCGTTGATCGCGCTCTCGCTCATGGTCGCGGCCACGCGCAAGGTGGCGCGCTCGGTGTGGCTGCTCGGCGCGTCCCTCATGGCGGTGGTGGTCGTGAAGCTCTTCCTCGTGGACCTCTCGCACCTGGGTGGCATCGAACGCATCGTCTCGTTCATCGGCGTGGGGCTGCTGATGGTGGTGATCGGGTACTTCTCGCCGGTGCCGCCGCGCGCCAAGCAGGAGGACGCGTGAGGCGCTTCGCGGGGCTGGCCGCGTGCATCGCCCTGCATGCGATGGCCGAGAGTCCGGCTGACTTTGCGTCGGGCGCGCCGCTCACGCCGTCCGGGGGCGACGCGCTGCAACGCTTCGCACTTCCGCTCGAGGCCTATCGTGATGCGCGCCGCGATCTCGCAGACGTGCGCGTGTTCAACGCTCGCGGCGAGCCGGTACCCATCGCATGGGCCGCCGGGGCCGAGACCGCACGCGAGGCACCGCGCCTGGTCGAGCTTCCCCGCTTCGCGGTCGCCGGCCACGGCGCCGAGGTTGCTTCGAGCGCGCAGGTGACCGTGCGCACGGAGGACGGGACGCTGGTCGCGGTGCGCGGGAAGAGGGCGGTGCGGCAGGCGGTGCCCGTCGCGTGGCTGCTCGACGCGAGCCAGGTGAGGGAGCCGCTCGGCGCGCTCGTCCTCGACTGGGACGCGCGGCCCGGATCGGAAGTCGTGCGGGTGACGGTGGAAGCGAGCGACGATCTGCAGGCGTGGCGGCACGTTGGAGCGGCTTCGCTCGTGCGCCTCGCGCAGGGCGGGCACCAGCTCGAGCAGCCGCGCGTCGCGCTGTTCGCCTCGAAGGCCCGCTACTACCGCGTCACCTGGAGCGGCGCGGCGTTCGCGCTGCGCGGCGCGCAAGGCGAGATCATGCGCGCGATGCGGGCGCCCGAACGGGCCGTCGCGCGTGCGCATGGCGCTGCGGGCCCGAAGGCGGGCGAGTTCACCTACGACCTGGGCGCGCGCCTGCCGGTGGAAGCCGTGCGCGTCGTGCCCGCGGAGCCCAACTCGGTCGCGACATTTACGCTGCTTGCGCGCGATATGCCGGGAGGCGATTGGCGCACGGTGCGCACGGCCGTGTTCTATCGCCTGACGCGCGACGGCCTGGAGGTCGAGAGCGCCCCCGTGGAGATCGGCCGCACGCCGGCCCGGGAGTGGATGGTGCGCGTGGATCCGCAGTCGGGCGGAATTGGCGCCGCGCCTCCGGTGCTCGAAGCACGATGGCGCAGGGACGAGGTGGTCTTCGTCGCGCGCGGCGGGGCCCCGTTCCGCGTGGCGTTTGGCGATCCCGACGCGAAGCCCGCGTGGGCATCGGTCGCGAGCCTCGTGCCCGGCTACGAGCGTGGCGACGAAGCGAAGCTTTCCCAAGCAGCCGTCGGGCCCGTCCAGGCGGGCCAGGTGCGCAGGTCGGGGTGGCCCGCGTGGGCGGCGAATTTCGGGCCGCGCAAGCTGGCGCTCTGGACGGTGCTGCTCGGCGCCGTCGCGATGCTCGGCTTCATGGCGTGGCGGCTCACCAAGCAGGGCGCGGAGGGACCGAAGTAGTCGGCAACTCGCGCCCCGTGTGGCATCTTCATCCTCCAATGTCTTGATCCCTATGGCGAACTAGGGATGCAGTAAACTCGCATTCATGTCCGGCAACACCCTCGGAACGCTCTTCACCGTCACGACCTTCGGCGAGTCCCATGGGCCCGCGATCGGCTGCGTGATCGATGGCTGCCCGCCCGGCATGGTGCTCTCGGAAGCGGACATCCAGCCCGACCTCGATCGCCGCAAACCCGGCACCTCGCGCCACGTCACGCAGCGCCGCGAGGACGACCTGGTGGAGATCCTCTCCGGCGTGTACGAGGGCAGGACCACCGGCACGCCGATCGCGCTCCTGATCCGCAACGTCGATGCGCGCTCGAAGGACTACGCGAAGATCGCGAGCTCTTTCCGGCCCGGGCACGCGGACTACACGTACCTGCGCAAATACGGCATCCGCGATCCTCGGGGCGGCGGCCGCTCGTCGGCTCGACTGACCGCGCCTGCGGTTGCGGCCGGCGCGGTCGCGAAGAAGTGGCTGCGCGAGAAGCACGGCGTCGAGGTGCGCGGCTATCTCGCGCAGCTCGGCCCCAACCCCATCGCGTTCAAGTCATGGCGGGGCGTCTACGACAACCCGTTCTTTTCGCCCGACCCCGACGCCGTGGCCTCGCTCGAGGCGTACATGGACAAGCTGCGCAAGTCCGGCGACTCGTGCGGCGCGCGCTTGACGGTGGTTGCTTCGCGGTGTTCCGGCGGGTCTGGGCGAGCCGCTCTACGGTCGACTCGACGCCGACATCGCGCAGGCGATGATGGGGATCAACGCGGTGAAGGGCGTGGAGATCGGCGCGGGATTTCGCTCGGTCGAGCAGCTCGGGACCGAGCACTCCGACGAGATGACGCCCGATGGATTCCTGTCCAATAACGCCGGCGGGATACTCGGCGGGATCTCGACGGGGCAGGACATCACGGTGTCGATCGCCATCAAGCCGACGTCGAGCATTCGATCTGCCCAGGAAGACGATCGATATCGAGGGAAACGCCGCGACAATCGAGACGACGGGGCGGCATGATCCTTGTGTGGGGATTCGCGCTACGCCGATCGCTGAGGCGTTCCTGGCGCTGGTGTTGATCGACCATGCGTTGCGGCATCGCGCGCAGAACGCGGACGTTGTCGGGAAGGCAAGGGCGATTCCATCGGCGGCAAGGAAGGGCGCGAAGGCGAGAGGACCGAAGGTCGACGATCCCGACCCGCTGGAGGCTTAGGCACAACGTCCCCCGGCCAATCGCGGCCTTGATCCAATTTCGTGCCTGCCTACCGAGCCTTCCGCGCCTTCGCGATAACGGCCTTCGCCGCTGTCCACGCTCCGAGGTCGCGCGTCATCAGGTCGGCGAGCGACTCGGGCGCGGTGACGGGGTTGGAGGTCGCTCCCGATTCCGCCGCTGCCGGAGCGCGCGCGGCCCACGCCGTATCGGCGGGGCGGCCGTACGCGCGCACGATCTCGCCCTTGGCCGATGTCACGTAGCGCCAGATCCCGTCGGCCCGGTCCAGGCCCGCGCCGCAGTTGAAGTCGTCGCCCCAGAATTCGAAGCTCGAGCCGTCGGCGAAGACGAGGAACACCTGCTCGTGGGGAGATCGCTCGCTCGCGGCAACCAGCACGCCCGCGATCTGCTTCCCGATAATGTGCTTGAGCCCGCCCTTCATCGCGGCAGCCTCGCCACGCGGTGCCCGACCGTCACCACGGCGTCATCGGCCGCGATGACCGCGTAGGCGTCGAGGTGGCGCTCCAGTTGCCGGAAGCGCTCGCGGCCAAGCGCGCGCAGTACGTGGTGGCGGGAGCGCTTGTCGAAGCGCACGATACGGCAGCCGCGATGGTCGTGCGCCTCGCGGCCGTATTCCAGCAGCAGCTCCAGGGCGACGGGCGAGATGCCGCGCTGCTGCATGCGTGCGCGGGCATGGCTGGTGATGGGCGGATGCATGGCGTGGCCTCCGATCCTTCCTGCGTGGGCGGGAATTCATGGCGCCAAGATAGGGGGCGGCAGGCTCAGGGGGTGAGCCAGCGCTCTGCTGCATAATTTCCTGGTCGCGTCGCCCGAGGAGATCCCATGAACCCCGTCGTCCATTTCGAGATGCCCTACGCTGTCGCCGACCGCGTCGCGGGGTTCTACCAGGCGGCTTTCGGCTGGAAAATGAAGAACATGGGGGAGAAGATGGGCCAGTACGTCCTCGCCACGACGGCCGCGAGCGGGCCTGACGGCCGGCCGAAGAAGGGCGGCACGATCAACGGCGGCTTCTTCGCGAAGAAGCCGGACTGGCCGGACCAGCACCCGTCGGTCGTCATCGCCGTGGACGACCTCGTGAAGGCAATGGCGAAAGTCATGGCCGCGGGCGGCCGGGTTCTCGGCGCGCCGATGGATATCCCCGGCGTCGGCGGCTACGTCTCGTTCGTCGACACCGAGGGCAATCGGGTGAGCTTGCTGCAGCCGTTGCCGAGGATGAGGGCCCGGCCGAAAGCGAAGCAGAAACCGGCGGCAAAGAAGAGGCCGGCCCGGAAGCTATAATTTCACTTTGGCTTCGGTACTCCCATGTCTGCGCGCACGCTCTACGACAAGCTCTGGTCCGCCCACCTCGTCCGCGAAGAAGCCGACGGCACGGCGCTGCTCTACATCGACCGCCACCTGGTCCACGAAGTGACGAGCCCGCAGGCGTTCGAGGGACTCGAGCTGGCCGGGCGCCAGCTGTGGCGGATCGGATTCCGTGGTGGCCACAGCGACCACAACGTCCCCACGACCGCATCGCTCCGACGGCATCGCCGACCCGATCTCGCGCCTGCAGGTCGACACGCTCGACGCCAACTGCGACAAGTTCCACGGCAGACCTACTTCAACATGAACGACCTGCGCCAGGGCATCGTCCACGTGATCGGCCCGGAGCAGGGCGCGACGCTGCCCGGCATGACGGTGGTCTGCGGCGACTCCCACACCTCGCACGCACGGCGCCTTCGGCGCGCTGGCGCACGGCATCGGCACGAGCGAGGTCGAGCACGTGCTGGCCACGCAGACGCTGCGTGCAGAAGAAGGCGAAGAACATGCTCGTGAGGTGCGAGGGCGCGCTGCCGCGCGGCGTGCACCGCCAAGGACATCGTGCTTGCGGTGATCGGCAGGATCGGCACCGCCGGCGGCACCGGCTACACCATCGAGTTCGCCGGCTCCGCGATCCGCGCGCTCTCGATGGAAGGCCGCATGACGGTGTGCAACATGGCGATCGAGGCGGGCGCGCGCGCCGGCCTGGTCGCCGTGGACGACAAGACCATCGCCTACGTGCAGGGCCGCCCGTTCGCGCCGCCGGCGTCGAGATGTGGAGCGGCGCCGCGACCTACTGGCGGACGCTGCATCTCCGATCCGGGCGCCAAGTTCGACACGGTCGTCGAGATCGACGCCACGCAGATGAAGCCGCAGGTGACCTGGGGCACCTCGCCCGAGATGGTCGTCGTCCATCGAGGATCGCGTGCCCGATCCCGACCGCGAGAAGGACCCGGTCAAGCGCGAGGCGATCGAACGCGCGCTCACCTACATGGGGCTCGAGCCCAACACGCCGATCAGCGACATCCGCATCGACAAGGTCTTCATCGGCTCGTGCACCAACTGCGCGCATCGAGGACCTGCGCGCCGCGGCCGCGGTCGTGCGCGCTCGGCAAGCGCGTGGCCAAGAACGTGAAGCTCGCGCTGGTCGTGCCGGGCTCGGGCCTGGTGAAGGAGCAGGCCGAGCAGGAAGGGCTCGACGCGATCTTCCGGGCCGCGGGCTTCGAATGGCGCGAGCCGGGCTGCTCGATGTGCCTGGCGATGAACGCCGACCGGCTCGAGCCGGGCGAGCGCTGCGCCTCCACCAGCAACCGCAATTTCGAAGGCCGGCAGGGCGCCGGCGGCCGCACGCACCTCGTGAGCCCGGCGATGGCCGCGGCCGCGGCGATCGCACGGCCACTTCGTCGACGTGCGCCGGATCGGGCGATCAGCATGGACAAGTTCACCGTCCACACCGGCCTCGTCGCCCCGATGGATCGCGAGAACGTCGACACCGACGCGATCATCCCGAAGCAGTTCCTGAAGTCGATCAAGCGCACGGGCTTCGGGCCGCAACCTGTTCGACGCGTGGCGCTATCCTCGACCTCGGCGAGCCGGGCATGGATCTCGGCAACGCGCCGGCCCAACCCGGACTTCGTGCTGAACCAGCCGCGCTACCAGGGCGCCTCGATCCTGCTCGCGCGCAAGAACTTCGGCTGCGGTTCCTCGCGCGAGCACGCGCCGTGGGCGCTGCAGCAGTACGGCTTTCGCGCCGTGATCGCGCCGAGCTTCGCCGACATCTTCTTCACCAACTGCTTCAAGAACGGCCTGCTGCCGATCGTGCTGCTCGAGCTCCAGGTCGATCACCTGTTCGACGGAGATCGCGGCGCGCCCGGGCTTCAAGCTCACCATCGACCTGCCCGCGCAGATCGTCGCCGCACCGAACCGGCAAGCCGATGCATTTCGACATCGAGCCGTTCCGCAAGTACTGCCTGCTCAACGGCTGGGACGACATCGGGCTCACGCTGCGCCACCGCGACGAGATCAAGGCGTACGAGGACAAGCGCAAGCGCGCCGAGCCCTGGATCTTCTCGTAATGAAGATCGCACTGCTCGCCGGCGACGGCATCGGCCCGGAGATCATGCGCGAAGCGGTGCGCGTGCTCGACGTGCTGCGCGGCGAGGGCATGAAGATCGAGACCGAGGAGGCGCTCGTCGGCGGCGCGGCCTACGACGCGCACGGCGATCCGCTGCCCAAGGCCACGCTCGACCTCGCGAAGCAGAGCCGACGCGGTGCTCTTCGGCGCCGTCGGCGGCCCGAAGTACGACACGCTGCCGCGCGACAAGCGCCCGGAGAAGGCGATCCTCGGCCTGCGCAAGGAGTGCGACTTCTTCGCGAACCTGCGGCCGGCGACGGTCTTCCCGGAGCTCGCCGATGCATCGACGCTGAAGCCCGAGGTGGTGAGCGGCCTGGACATCATGATCGTGCGCGAGCTCACCGGCGACATCTACTTCGGCCAGCCGCGCGGCGTCAGCGGCGACGAAGCCCAACCGGGTCGGCATCAACACGATGCGCTACACCGAGCCGCAAATCCGCCGCATCCTGCACTCGGGATTTCGCACGGCCCAGGCGCGCGGCAGGAGGCTCTGCTCGGTCGACAAGATGAACGTGCTGGAGACTACGCAGCTCTGGCGCGACATCGCCGTGGAGATCGCCCCGGAGTACCCCGACGTGGCGCTTTCGCATATGCTCGTGGATAACTGCGCGATGCAGCTGGTGAGGAACCCGAGGCAATTCGACGTGATCGTGACCGGCAACATGTTCGGCGACATCCTGTCCGACGAGGCATCGATGCTGACCGGGTCGATCGGCATGCTGCCGTCGGCCTCGCTCGACGCGCGCGGCAAGGGCCTGTACGAGCCGATCCACGGCTCCGCGCCGGACATCGCGGGCAAGGGCCTGGCCAATCCGCTGGCGATGATCCTGTCCGTGGCAATGATGTTCCGCTACACGTTCGAGCGCGCCGATGCGGCGCAGCGCATCGAGCGCGCGGTGCGCGCCGCGCTTGCGTCGGGCCTGCGTACGGCCGACATTGCATCGAAGGGCGCGCAGCCAGCCACGACCATCCAGATGGCTGCGGCGGTGGTGAAGTCACTCTAGGCGAAGGTCGAAAACATGAACTCCGTGGGATTCATCGGCTGGCGAGGCATGGTGGGCTCCGTGCTCATGGAGCGCATGCGCACGGAAGGCGACTTCGACGCCATCGAGCCCGCGTTCTTCACCACTTCGGATGTCGGCGGCGCAGGCCCCTTGATCGGCAGGCCGGTCGCGCCGCTCAGGGACGCGAACGACATACGCGAGCTGGCGCGGCACGACATCCTGGTCAGCTGCCAGGGCGGCGACTACACGAAGTCGGTGTTTCCGAAGCTGCGGGCGGCCGGATGGAACGGCTACTGGATCGACGCGGCCTCGGCGCTGCGCATGGACAAGGATGCGGTCATCGTGCTCGACCCGGTGAACCGCCCACTGATCGACAGGGCGGTGGCTGCCGGCGTGAAGAACTTCATCGGCGGTAATTGCACCGTGAGCCTCATGCTCATGGCCATCGACGGGCTGCTCAAGGCCGACGCCGTCGAATGGGTGAGCGCGATGACCTACCAGGCGGCCTCCGGGGCGGGCGCCCAGAACATGCGCGAGCTGCTGCAGCAGATGGGAGAGGTGCACTTCGCGGCCAAGGCGCTGCTCGACAATCCCGCCTCCGCGATCCTGGACATCGATCGCGAGGTGGCGGGCATCCTGCGCGACGAGAGCTTCCCCACCGAGCACTTCGGCGTGCCGCTCGCCGGGAGCCTGCTGCCGTGGATCGACGCCGACCTGGGCAACGGGCAGAGCCGTGAAGAGTGGAAGGGCCACGCCGAGACCAACAAGATCCTCGGGCGCGAGTCGCGTCCGGTACGCGGTCGACGGACTGTGCGTGCGCGTGGGCGCGATGCGCTGCCACAGCCAGGCGCCTCACGCTCAAGCTCAGGCGCGACTTGCCGATCGAGGAGATCGAATCGCTGCTGGCGCAGGCCAATCCATGGGTGAAGGTGGTCCCGAACCGGCGCGACGACACCCTGCAGCGACTCACGCCGGTCGCCGTCACCGGAACGCTCGACGTACCCATTGGGCGCCTTCGCAAGCTGCGCATGGGAGCGGAGTATCTTTCTGCATTTACGGTGGGCGATCAGCTGCTCTGGGGCGCCGCCGAACCGCTGCGCCGCATGCTCGGGATCCTGCTGCACGCCCGCGTTCCCGCAGGGGTCACGGCGTAAACCCTCGTTCCGCCGGGAAAAAATGCTTGAAAAACGTCTGACTTAAGAGATAATGTGAAAAACCGGGTGAGGTTGAAACAATAAAGTGCTGATGTTATTCTACATTTCACCGATCTTCCGGGTTGGGATGGACAAAACGATGGTGAGCACTTTCAGAAACGGGGCCGCCGTCGCGCTGCTCCTGGGCGCCTCGATCGCGGTTCATGCGGCGGGCCTGGGTAAGCTCACGGTCAACTCCGCCCTCGGGCAGGTCCTCAACGCGGAAATCGACCTCGTCTCCCTGCAGCCGGGCGAGCTCGACTCGCTGAGCGCTCGCGTGGCGGCGCCGGAAGCATTCCGCGATGCGCGCATCGAGTACACGCCGCCTTTGCGCCTGCTGCGCTTCTCGGTGGAAAAGCGGCCCAATGGACAGCCATACCTCAAGGTCACCAGCATCGCGCCGATCAACGAGCCGTTCGTCGATGCGCTGATCGAAGTGTCCTGGCCCGCTGGCCGCATCCAGCGCGAATACCCGATCCTGCTCGATCCGCCGGGGTACTCCGAGACGCGGCCGCCAGCGGTCGCTGCTGCTGCGCCCGCCGCGGCGCCCGCCGCAGAGACGCCGCCGGCCGCTACGCCGGCGGCGGCGCCTTCAACACCCGCTGCCGCTGCGGCCGAGCCCACCGGGAGCCCTTCCGCGCAGGCCGAGATGGCGGCGGGCAAGGGCGAAGCCACGCAGGCTGCGGCAAGCGATACCTACGGTCCCGTGGAGAAGGGCGAGACGCTGAGCAAGATCGCGGGACAGGTCAAGCCCGGGGACGTGACCCTGGAGCAGATGCTGGTGGCGATGTATCGCCAGAACCAGGACGCCTTCTCGGGCAACAACATGAACCGCCTGAAGACGGGTCAGATCCTGAAGGTGCCGACTGCGGACGAAGTTGCGCAGATCACGCCGACCGAAGCGGGCAAGGAAATCCGCACCCAGGTTGCGGACTGGAACAAATATCGCGAGCAGCTGGCAGGCGGGGTCGCCTCCATTCCGTCGCGCCCGGAATCCACGAACGTAGCGAAGGGCAGTGTGTCGCCCGCCGCGGTAATTCCGCCGCCGGCGCCGGCCGATCAATCGAGCGACACGCTGCGTCTGTCCAAGTCGCAATCGGGCAAGGGCGGCAGCGCGAAGGGATCATCCCAGGATCGCCTCAATGCCTTGCAGGAAGAGGTCACCTCGAAGGACAAGGCCCTCAAGGAAGCCCAGTCGCGTGTCGCGGACCTGGAGAAGCAGATTCGCGAGATGCAGCGGCTGCTCGACCTGAAAGCGGCAGTCCCCGGGAAGGCGGGCGAAACCAAGGTCGCGACGGCCGAAACGCCCCCCAAGCCGGCCGAGCCGGTCAAGGCTGCCGAGGCGAAACCCGAAAAGCCGGCGGAAGCTGCCAAGCCGCCCGAGGTGCCGGCCGCAACCGAAACACCGAAACCGGCTGAGGCCGCTCCGCCCCCGCCCAAGACGCCGCCGCCCAAGGTCGCCGAGAAGCCGAAGGCGCCGGCCAAGCTCCCTCCGCCCCCGCCGCCCAAGAGCCTCATGGATGAGCTCATGGACAACCCGGCGTACCTCGCCGCAGGCGTGGGAGCCGTTGCCCTGCTGGGGGTGGGCGGCTTTATGTTCGTGCGCCGGCGCCGCGGCCGTGGCGATGGCGGTCCCGACAGCGCCATGACGAGTGCGTTTCCGTCCGATCTGAAGCCCGGAGCGGCTTCCACGGGAAAGCCCGCCGGTGGTCTCGTTGACACGGGAAACAGCTCGTTCCTGACCGACTTCGACAAGACCGGCCCCGGCACCATCGACACTGACGAGGTGGACCCGGTCGCCGAGGCGGAGGTCTATATCGCGTACGGGCGCGACGCCCAGGCCGAGGAGATCCTCAAGGAGGCGATGGCACGCGACAAGGGCCGCCATGAGATCGCGCTCAAGCTGCTCGAGATCTACCACGCGCGCAAGAGCGCCACGGCGTTCGAGACCGTCGCGAAGGAGTTGCGAGCCGCGGTCGGCGACAGCCATCCGCTGTGGCAGAAGGCGGCCGCGATGGGGGCGCAGATCGACCCGACCAACCCGCTCTACGTCGCCGCGGCGGGCGGAACGGCCACCTTCACGGCGATGTCCTCCCCGGCGCCGGCAGCGTCGGCCCCGCCGAAGCCGGACCTCGACTTCGACCTCGATACCAACGCGAGCAGCGGCGCCCAGATCGCCGACACCGGAGCGGGATCCCCGACACCCAGCTTCGACCTCGACCTCGACGCGCAGAAGCCCGCCGCGCATGCACCCGATCTGCCGGTGGGATCTTCCTCCGGGATGGACTTCGATCTCGCGCCGTCTGCGCCGGCCGCGCATCCGGACGTGCATGCGGACGCGAAGAACGAAAAGCCCGCGTTCGATTTCGATTTGTCGGGACTCGATTTCCCCGCCTCGAAATCCGCCGAGGCGCCCCGCGCGCCGGCCCCCGCCCCGAGCGGCGGCGGACTCGAGATGGCGGACCTGAGCCTCGATGCGCCCGGAGGGCAGGGCGGCGCCGAAGCGATCGGAACCAAGCTCGAACTCGCCAAGGCGTACCTGGAGATCGGCGACAAGGACGGAGCGCGCGAGATCCTGCACGAGGTGGCGAAGGAGGGCTCGTCCGCACAGCAGGAAGAGGCGAAGAAGCTGATCGCCTCGCTCTGATTCCGCGGCAGCAGCGAGCGTATCGATTGGCGGGGGCGACCCCGCCAATTTCTTTCCGGATTCCCATATGCGCATCGCCCTGGGCCTCGAGTACGACGGCGCCGCCTTCTGCGGATGGCAGACCCAGCCGGGCGGCTGCGGCGTGCAGGATCACCTGCAGCAAGCCTTGTCCCGCCTTGCCAACGCGCCGCTCGAGGTGACCGCCGCGGGGCGCACCGACGCGGGCGTGCATGCGACGGCCCAGGTGGTGCACCTCGATTCGCCGGTCGCACGCGAGCCCGCCTCGTGGGTCCGCGGCACCAATTCCTTCCTGCATCCCGGCGCGCGCATCCTCTGGTCATGGGCGGTGGCCGACGAATTCCACGCCCGCTACAGCGCCCGCTCGCGCACCTATCGCTACCTCCTGCTCGATGCGCCCGTCGGGCCCGCGATCCTGCGCGGCAGGGTGGCCTGGCACCACCGGCCCCTCGATTACGCAGCCATGGGTGCGGCGGCGGCGTTGCTGCTCGGAGAGCACGATTTCAGCGCGTTTCGCGACGCGCAGTGCCAGGCGAAGTCCCCGGTGCGCCATCTCATGGAAAGCCGCGTGGAGCGCCGCGGAGCGCTCGTGGTGTTCACGTTTCGCGCCAACGCGTTCCTGCATCACATGATCCGCAACATCGTCGGGGCGCTCGTCCCGGTCGGCGAGGGCAAGCAGCCGGCGCAGTGGCTGGCCGAGGTGCTCGCCGCGCGCGACCGCCGCGCCGCCGCCTCCACGTTCGCGCCCGACGGCCTGTACCTCGCGGACGTCGAGTACGATGCCGCGTGGCAACTGCCGGCCTTCCGGCGCCATCCGCTCGTGGACGAGGAATCGCGATGAACGGCCAGCGCACGCGCATCAAGATCTGCGGCATTCGGGAGCCCCTGCACGCGCGCATCGCCGCCGAGGCGGGCGCCGATGCGGTGGGCCTCGTGTTCTACGCGCGCAGTCCGCGCGCCGTCGACGTGCCGCAGGCCGAGAGGATCGTGGCCGCCGTGCCCGCTTTCGTGGCGGCGGTGGGCTTGTTCGTGGACGCTGCCGAGCGCGAGGTGCGTGAGGTGCTGGCGCGGGTGCGCCTGGACCTGCTGCAATTCCACGGCGAGGAGACCCCGGAATTCTGCGCTCGCTTCGGCGTGCCGTACCTGCGCGCCGTCCGCATGGGGCCGGGTGCCGATTTGCTAGAATACGCAGGACGCTTTTCCGGGGCGAAGGCGCTGCTGCTTGATGCCTACTCGCCAGACGAACCGGGAGGCACCGGACTCACATTCGATTGGGCGGGCGTCCCGCGCGGCCTCCCGGTTCCCCTCATCCTTTCCGGCGGCCTGAACGCGGCCAACGTGGGGCGCGCGGTGCGCGAGGTGGGGCCCTGGGCGGTGGACGTATCGAGCGGCGTCGAGGCGAGCCGCGGCGTCAAGGATCCGCGCAAGATCGTGGAATTCATTCGGAGCGTGCAACGTGAAGATGCAGGGCAACCCGCCTGACTGGGCGCGCTACTCGCTGCCGGACGCGCAGGGCCACTTCGGCCCCTATGGCGGCGTGTTCGTGGCGGAGACGCTGCGCGCCGCTCTCGACGAGCTCACGCTCGCCTACAGCGCGTCCCGCGAGGATCCCGCGTTCCAGCGCGAGCTCGCGTGGGACCTCGAGCATTTTGTGGGCCGCCCGAGCCCCGTCTACCACGCCAAGCGCCTGTCGGAGCACCTGGGCGGCGCACAGATCTATCTCAAGCGCGAGGACTTGAACCACACCGGCGCCCACAAGGTGAACAACACCGTGGGGCAGGCGTTGCTCGCGCGGCGCATGGGCAAGCCGAGGGTGATCGCCGAGACGGGCGCCGGGCAGCACGGCGTGGCGGCCGCCACGGTGGCGGCGCGCTACGGGATGGAATGCGTGGTGTACATGGGCACCGAAGACGTGGCGCGCCAGGCGCAGAACGTGTACCGCATGAAGTTGCTTGGGGCGCGCGTGGTTCCCGTGGACAGCGGGTCGCGCACGCTCAAGGATGCGTTGAACGAGGCCATGCGCGACTGGGTCACGAACGTCGCGGACACCTTCTACATCATCGGCACGGTCGCGGGCCCGCATCCGTATCCGATGATGGTGCGCGACTTCAATTCCGTGGTCGGCAGGGAGTGCCTGGCGCAGATGCCGGCGATGGCGGGGCGCCAGCCCGACGCGATCCTCGCCTGCGTGGGCGGCGGCTCCAACGCGATGGGCATCTTCCACGCCTACATTGCGCATGAGGACGTGAAGCTGATCGGGGTGGAGGCGGGCGGCCTGGGCCTGCAGACCGGCAAGCACGCAGCCTCGCTGTCCGCAGGCACGCCTGGCGTCCTGCACGGCAATCGCACCTACCTGATGCAGGACGCGAATGGCCAGATCCAGGACACCCATTCGATTTCCGCGGGCCTCGACTACCCGGGCGTGGGACCGGAGCACGCGTGGTTGAAAGATACGGGGCGGGCGCAGTACGTCGCCGTCACCGACGAGGAGGCCCTCGCGGCCTTTCACGCGCTCTGCCGCATGGAAGGCATCATCCCCGCGCTCGAATCGAGCCACGCGCTCGCCCATGCGATGAAGATCGCTCCGTCGATGGAGCGCGAGCGCATCCTGCTGGTGAACCTCTCCGGGCGGGGCGACAAGGACATGCACACGGTCGGCAAGGCCTCCGGGATCGAGTTTTGAAGCGCCCGTGAGCCGCATCGCCTCCACCTTCGAGAAGCTGCGCCGCGATCGCCGCAGCGCCCTCATCCCGTTCGTTACCGCAGGAGACCCGGCGCCGGAGCAGACCGTCGCGGTGATGCAGGCGCTCGTGAAGGCCGGCGCCGACGTGATCGAGCTGGGCGTGCCGTTTTCCGATCCCATGGCCGACGGACCCGTGATCCAGCGCTCCTCCGAACGCGCGCTGCGCCACGGCGTCGGGCTGAACGAAGTGTTCGCCATGGTGGCGAGGTTCCGCGAGGGCGACGCGGCCACTCCGGTGGTGCTCATGGGATACGCCAATCCGGTCGAGCGCATGGGCCTCGCAACCTTCGTGGCGCGCGCGCGGGCCGCCGGCGTCGACGGCGTGCTGATCGTCGACTATCCGCCCGAGGAAAGCGCCGACTGGCTGCGCGCGCTCGAGGGCTCGGGCATCGATCCGATCTTCCTGCTCTCGCCCACCTCGACCGAGGAGCGCATCGCGCGGGTGTCGCGCGTGGCAAAGGGCTACATCTACTACGTCTCGCTCAAGGGCGTGACGGGCGCCTCCCATATCGATACCACGGAGGTCGAGGGCATGATCGCCCGGATACGCGCGCATTCCGACGTGCCCGTGGGAGTGGGCTTCGGCATTCGCGACGGCGCCACCGCGCGGCGCGTGGGAAGGGTCGCCGACGCCGTGGTGGTCGGCAGCCGCATCGTCCAGGAGATGGCGGAGGGTCCCGTCGAGGGCGCGGCGGATCGCGCGGGGCGGGTGCTCGCGGAGTTCCGCGCGGCCATGGACCGCGCGGAGCAGCCCGCATGAGCTGGTTTCGCAAGCTCCTGCCGCCCAAGATCAAGCGCGAGGGTGCGCAGCAGAAGAAGGCCGTGCCCGAGGGCCTGTGGAGCAAGTGCCCGTCGTGCGAGGCGGTGCTGTACTTCACCGACCTCGAGAACAACCTGCACGTCTGCCCCAAGTGCGGCTTCCACAATCGCCTGTCCGCGCGCCAGCGCCTGGACCTCTTTCTGGACCCGGAAGACCGCGCCGAGCTCGCATCCGAAGTGGTGCCGATGGATCCCCTCAAGTTCAAGGACAGCCGCAAGTACAGCGAGCGGCTCGCCGAGGCCGAGAAGGAGACCGGCGAGACCGACGCGCTCGTCGTCATGCAGGGCTCGGTGAGCGCCGTGCCGGTCGTGGGCGCGGCATTCGAATTCGGGTTCCTCGGCGGTTCGATGGGCTCAGTGGTGGGCGAGCGCTTCGTGCGTGCCGTACAGGTGTGCTGCGACGAGGAGCTGCCCTTCGTCTGCTTCACCGCCACGGGCGGCGCGCGCATGCAGGAGGGGCTCTTCTCGCTCATGCAGATGGCCAAGACGACCGCCGCATTGCACCGCCTGTCGGCCGCGCGCCAGCCGTTCATCTCCGTGCTCACCGATCCCACCATGGGCGGAGTCTCGGCGAGCTTCGCCTTCATCGGCGATGCGGTGATCGCGGAGCCGGGCGCGCTGATCGGGTTCGCCGGCCCGCGGGTCATCGAGCAAACGGTGCGCGAGACGCTTCCCGAAGGTTTCCAGCGCTCCGAGTTCCTGCTCGAGAAAGGCGCGATCGACATGATCGTCGACCGGCGCCAGCTGCGCGACAAGGTCGCGCGCCTCATCACGCTGCTCAAGCGCGAGCCCGCGCCGCAAGCTTGACCCCGCGCACGCTCGACGACTGGCTCGCCTATATCTCGGCGCAGCACCCGTCGACGATCGCGCTCGGACTGGAGCGCGTGCGCGAGGTCGCCCAGCGCATGGGGCTGCCCCCGCCCCCGGTCACGATTACCGTCGGCGGCACCAACGGCAAAGGGTCCACGTGCGCGTTCCTCGAGTGCATCCTGCTCGAAGCGGGCTACCGCGCCGGTTGCTACACATCCCCGCATTTGCTGCGCTACAACGAGCGCGTGCGCGTGGCTGGCCGCGAGGCCGACGACGCCACGCTCGCAGCGTCCTTCGAGCACGTCGAGGCCGCGCGCCGGGACACGCGGCTCACCTACTTCGAGTTCGGCACGCTCGCGGCCCTCGCGGTCTTCCACGAGGCAGGCGTCGAGGCCGCGGTGCTCGAGGTGGGCCTGGGCGGGCGCCTCGATGCCGTGAACCTGGTCGATACCGATTGCGCGATCGTGGCGAGCGTCGATCTCGACCACCAGGACTACCTCGGCAACGACCGCGAGTCGATCGGCTACGAGAAGGCGGGCATCTTTCGCGCTGGCCGCCCGGCGATCTGCGGGGACCCGGAACCCCCGGCGCGCTTGCTCGAGCATGCGCGCACGATCGGCGCGGACCTGCAGGTGCTGGGACGCGACTTCCGCGTCGAGGCGGGGGAGCGCCAGTGGGACTTCATCGGACGGCGCGGGGCGAAGCGCGCGCTGCCGATTCCCGCCCTGCGCGGCAGCTGGCAGCTGCGCAACGCCGCCGCGGCGCTCGCTGCCCTCGACGAGCTCGCCGCGCGGCTCCCGGTCTCCCTCGGCGAGGTCAAGCGCGGCCTCACGCTCGTGCGCCTCGCGGGGCGCCTGCAGTCGCTGCCGGGGCGCCCTGCGGTCGTGCTCGACGTCGCGCACAATCCGCACGCGGCCCGCGCACTCGCGCAAGCCCTCGGGGACATGGGCTACTTCGAGCACACGTACGCGGTGTTCGCGATGCTCGCCGACAAGGACATCGGGGGCGTGATCGACGCGATGCACGCGCGCATCGACGGCTGGTACGTCGCCGCCGCGCAGTCGGACCGCGCCGCCCCCGCCGCGCAGGTGGCGCAGCTGCTGGCCGCCCGCGGGGCGCCGCCGGCGCGCACGTTCGCGAGCGTGGCTGCCGCCCTCGATGCGGCCCGTCGGGCGGCGGGCCCGAATGATAGAATTGTCGTATTCGGATCGTTCTATACCGTGGCGGAGGCGCTGCGGAACGCACGCTGACTCCATCCATGGCGACCCCACCGGCGTCCACCGAAGCGAGCGAGATCCGGCGACGCGGCCGGAGGCGGCTGGTCGGCGCCATCGCGATCGTGGTGCTGCTCGTCGTCTTCGTGCCGATGATCCTCGATTCCGGGCCCCGAACCACGCAGGGTGAACCGGTGCTCGCGATTCCCGCCAAGGACAGCGCGCCGCCCCTGCCGGCCCCCGAGCCGGCGAAGGCCGCGGAGCCCGCCGCGGCGGGCCATTTGCCCGCTGCCGGCGCGGGCAAGGCCCCGGTCGCCGCGCCGGAACCCCCGAAGGCCGCCGTTGCGCCGCCTGCACCCGCAGTGCTCAGGGCGCCTCCCGTGCGCCTCGAAGGGTTCGCGGTGCAGGTGGGCGCCTTCCGCGACGAGGCCACGCTTCGCCAGGCGCGCGAAAAGCTCGTCGCGGCAGGCGTAGCGCACTACACGGAACGGCTGGACAATTCCGCCGGGGCGCTCACGCGGCTGCGCGCCGGCCCGTTCCCGACCCGCGAGGCCGCGGAAGCCGCGCTCGCCAAGCTGCACAAGCAATCGCTGGACGGAAAGGTGGTGTCACTGCCATGAGACCGGTTGAAGTCCGCGCGCAGGGGCCCCATGTGCATGGATCGCCCGAGGAAGAGAGACCCGGCGCATGTGCGGAATCGTAGGGGTCGTCGCCCGCAGTCCCGTCAACCAGCTGCTCTATGACGGCATGACGGTGCTGCAGCACCGCGGGCAGGACGCCGCGGGCATCGTCACGGCCGAGGGCCACAGCTTCCACATGCACAAGGGCCGGGGCCTCGTGCGCGACGTATTCCGCACGCGCGACATGCGCCAGCTGGTCGGCCACATGGGCATCGCCCATTGCCGCTATCCCACCGCGGGATCGGCCTCCTCCGAGGCCGAGGCGCAGCCGTTCTACGTGAACTCGCCGTACGGGATCGTGCTGGGCCACAACGGCAACCTCATCAACGCCGAGCAGCTGCGCCGCGAGCTCTTCCTGGACGACCGGCGCCACGTGAACACCAATTCCGACTCCGAGATCCTGCTCAACGTCCTGGCCCACGAGCTCTCCGACGCGAGCGCCGGGCGCGAGCGGCTCGACCCGGACGCGATCTTCACCGCGGTGGCGGGCGTGCACCGGCGCGTGAAAGGCGCCTACGCCGTGGTGGCGATGATCGCGGGCCACGGCATGCTCGCCTTTCGCGATCCGCACGGCATCCGTCCGCTCATCGTGGGGCGCGCGGATACGGAGAAGGGCGTCGAGTTCCTGGTGGCCTCGGAGAGCGTGACGCTCGATACGCTGGGATTCAAGGTGATGCGTGATGTCGCCCCCGGGGAGGCGCTGCTGGTCGACGAGAGCGGCAACTTCCACAGCCGCCAGTGCGCGCAGGACCCGCAGCTCAACCCGTGCATATTCGAGTTCGTGTACCTCGCGCGGCCCGACTCGATGATCGACGGGATCTCGGTCTACGAAAGCCGGCGCAACATGGGCAAGAGCCTCGCCGACAAGATCATCGCGGCGGGCATCGCCGGGGAGATCGACGTGGTCATCCCGATCCCGGATTCGAGCCGCTCGAGCGCGCTCGAGGCGGCGGCCAAGCTGGGCAAGCCCTACCGCGAGGGATTCATCAAGAACCGCTACATCGGCCGCACGTTCATCATGCCGGGCCAGGAGCTGCGCAAGAAGAGCGTGCGCCAGAAGCTCAACGCGATGGCGATCGAGTTCCAGGGCAAGAACGTGCTGCTGGTCGACGACTCGATCGTGCGCGGCACCACCAGCCGCGAGATCGTGCAGATGGCGCGCGAGAGCGGCGCGAAGAAGGTCTTCTTCGCCTCGGCCGCGCCGCCGGTGCGCTTTCCCAACGTCTACGGCATCGACATGCCGACGCGCGGCGAGCTCATCGCCACGGGGCGCACCGACGAGGAGATCGCGGCGGCGATCGGCGCCGACGCCGTGATCTACCAGGACCTCGCGGCCCTGATCGATGACGTGCGCAAGCTCAATCCGGCGATCACGCAGTTCGACTGCTCGTGCTTCGACGGGGTCTACATCACCGGCGACGTGTCCCAGGAATACCTCGACGGGGTGGAAGCCGATCGCCACGACGGCGAGACCCGTCCCGAGACGCGCCTGTCGAGCTACCAGCTCGACCTGGGCCTGTCGCGGATCGACTAGCCGCGGGACCCGCGTCGATGCCTTCCCGCTACAAGCCCGACACCCTCGGTGTCCGAGCCGGCACGGTCCGCAGCGATTTCCAGGAGCACTCCGAGGCGCTCGCGCTCACGACGAGCTTCGTCTACAGGAGCGCGGCGGAGGCGGCGCGCAAGTTCGCCAACGAGGAGCCCGGCAACATCTACTCGCGCTTCACCAATCCCACGGTGAAGATGTTCCAGGACCGCCTCGCCGCGCTGGAGGGCGCCGAGGCCTGCGTAGCCACCGCAACGGGCATGGCGGCGGTCGCGACCACTGCCCTGGGTCTGCTGAAGGCGGGCGAGCATGTCGTTACGCACCACGGCGTGTTCGGGACCGTGGTGCCGCTTTTCGACCAGATCCTCGCGCGCCTGGGCATCGCGACCACGTGGGTCGACCTGCACGACATCGACGCGTGGCGCGCGGCCGTGCGGCCCAACACGCGCCTCATGTTCCTCGAGACGCCGTCCAACCCGGTGTGCGAGGTGGCCGACATCGCGGCGCTCGCGCAGATCGCGCGCCAGGCGGGTGCGGTGCTCGCGGTCGACAACTGCATGTGCTCGCCGGCGCTGCAGCGCCCGATCGAGCTGGGCGCGGACCTCGTCGTTCACTCCGCGACCAAGTACCTCGACGGCCAGGGGCGCGTGCTGGCGGGCGCGATCGCGGGCCGCGCCGACCTGGTGAGCGGCCCGCTGTTCGCGTTCGTGCGCACCGCGGGACCCGCGATCTCGCCGTTCAACGCCTGGATCTGCCTCAAGGGCATGGAGACGCTGCGGCTGCGGATGGGGGCGCAATCGGCCCGCGCGCTCGAGCTCGCCCGCTGGCTCGAATCCCTTCCGGCCGTGGAGCGTGTGCACTATCCGGGTCTCGAATCCCATCCGCAGCATGCGCTTGCGATGCGCCAGCAGTCGGCAGGAGGGGCGGTGCTTTCGTTCGTGGTGAAGGGCGGGCGCGAGGCGGCCTGGCGGCTGATCGACCAGGTGCGGCTCGTGTCGATCACCGCCAACTTCGGCGACGTGAAGAGCACGATCTGCCACCCGGCGACCACTACGCACGGGCGCATACCCGGCCGCCCAGCGCGATGCCGCGGGAATCGTCGAAGGCCTCGTGCGCCTGGGCGTGGGCCTGGAGGACACCGGGGACATTCGCGCCGACCTGGCCGGCGGCCTCGGCGCGGCCTGAGTCATGGCGAAGCCGGCCGCGGCGAACGCGCGCCACGTCTTCCTGATGTGCCCACCGGAGCATTTCACGGTGGCTTACATCATCAATCCATGGATGCACGGCAACCTGCGCAGCATCGACCACGCGGTGGCCAAGCAGCAGTGGCGCGCGCTCTATGACCTGCTCACGGATCGCGCAGCGGTGCGGCTCGTCCTGCCGCAGCCGGGATCGCCCGACATGGTGTTCACGGCGAACGCGGGGCTCGTCAAGGCACGGCGTTTCATCGCCTCGCGCTTCCGCTTCCCGGAGCGCCAGAACGAGGAGCCGTATTTCGCCGACTGGTTCATGGACCGCGGCTACGACGTCGCGCTGATGCCGCGCGACATTCCCTTCGAAGGAGCCGGGGACGCGCTCTTCGATCGCGCGCAGGAGCGTCTGTGGATGGCCCACGGACACCGCTCGATCCAGGGCGCGCGAGTGGTGCTCGCCGAGCGGCTCGGCATGGAAGTGGAGGTGCTCAAGCTCGTCGACACGCGCTTCTATCACCTGGACACCTGCTTCTGCCCCCTCGAGGGCGGCTT
>CAVWUN010000020.1:0-119117 GCA_963758215.1 uncultured beta proteobacterium
CAACTGGCGGCGGCGTAGTCGAAGGATGTTGCCGCGCGCCGGCGAAGGCGTCGTCGAGGACAGCACCAGGACCACGCTGCGGACGCCGGCCAGTTCCGCCCTGTTATACATCCGCGCAGCCAGGGTGAGTGTGAGGTCGACGAGATCGCCATCACGCAGGTCGCCATCCAGCAGGTATTCCTCGGTGCGTGGCACCGCCACCGCCCGTGCACGATGCATTTCGGCACGCCGGTCGTCCGCTCGTACAGATATAAGCGGTGAGTGACGGCGAGTGGCTGGAAGGCGATCAGGGGCCAGCGAACGCGGCCGTGGTAGCAGGGACCAGTTGGCGCGGCCTGCTTGCGCGGCTGCCCCGCCACGTAGGGCACCACGACCACCCGCTTCCACGCTCGGCGGCTACCCCGCGTCGCCTCCGCCAATGCGCCCCGGCGGCGTCTCGACCGACTTCCCCGTTGTAGTAGTAGCCGTCGCAGCAGAACAGCACCTTCGGCTCCGCCCTTCCAGAGGCTGGATCAGCGCGCCCTGCACGCCGAAGTCCGGCGAAGTCGCGAGGTCGACGCGCCAGGCTGGCGGGTGGCAGCCCTGGCCGACAGCTCGGTTTCGGCCATCTTGGGCGTGAAGGCGGCCACACCGTCCTCCTCCCTGCTGCACCAGGGCCTCGGCAGCACCTGCTGGCGCGAGCGCCTCGTCGTGGCTCCCATGGGCACCGAGGCCCACACCTTCCTACACCCAAAGCACCGACGCGTTGGGAGGCGTCGCTTCCTCGCGCTGTCAGAGGAGCTGGTTCTTGCTCCGGCTCTGCAGAAGCCTGGGCGTCTGTCCCCTCGCTGCAGCAGCCGCCGGGCCTCTCGCGCGGGTCTCGGCGATGACGCCGCCGTAGTCCCACACCGCGCGCCGGAAGAATCGCTGCGAGGATGATGGAAACGACGGTCGATACAGGCAGGCGGGTGAGTGCGCGCAGCGCCAGACCGTCGCATTCGTTCGGCAGCTGCATGAAGAAGCGCGTTGCGTTGGCGCCCGCGATGCGTTCGGCAAGGGCGGATCCGGGGCTGTACCCGTCGGCGTTGGCGATGGATTCCAGCAGCCGGGCGCCCGCTTGCCCGACCGGCCGCCCGGCCAGGCGGCGGGCGCGATGTCGCGGCTTCGATGCCGCGCGCCATGGTCGCGACCGACATGGCGGGCGTTCCCCGGCTTGTCGAGCGCCTGCTCCTCGGAGTAGGGAAGGTGCACGAATCCCGCGCGCGCCGGCGGCTCGCCTGCAGCAGGTGCAGCACGCCGTACATGAGATGGTTGCACACGTAGGTGCCGGCGCTGTCCGATACTTCGGCCGGCCACGCCGGGCCGGTTCGCGCATCGCGGCCGCCATCGCCTTGACCGGCAGGGTGGCGAAATACGCCGCGGACCGTGGACGGCGATCGGCTCGTCCACCGGCGCCGCGCGCCGCTGTCGGTGATGCGCGCGTCGTCCACGTTGATCGCGGTCGGCGCGCCGCGCCTGGCGTCGAGGCCGCCGGCCTTCCAGGGCCTGCCCGAGGCATCCAGCAGCGCCGGGCGGTGGCGCTCGATGGCGGCGGCCACGACCGCGATCGCGCAGCGGAGTAGGCCGCCGGCGCCAGGCAGGTTGCGACGCGCATGCCGGCGATGGCGCGCGGCAGGCGCCGGCAGAGCTGTTCCAGGACGGATTTTGCGCCTCGCCGAAAGGCTCGATCCCGTCGCCGAGCACCACCAGGCTCGGCGCGTCCCGCGGATCCCCACAGCCGGCGGCGAAGTAGTAGGCGCCGCCTTGATACGCCGGGGGCGTCGCCGAACACGGCGCCTAGCGGGCGGTCCAGCCGTCGATGCGGAACGGTTGCGTACGTGGCCTGGTCGCCCTGCTGGCTGCGCCGAGGTACAGCGCCATCGCGGCGATCTCCCTGATCTTACAGAATTGCTTGGTCGGCTGCGGCGCGAGGATCAGCTAACCGTCGTCCTTGTCCTTGGAAATGCCGTGCTGCTGCGCGAGGTCGTCGAACGCTTTCCGCCGGATTGGCGTCGGCGCGAAAGCCCGGGCGGATCGCTCGCGCCGGATCCCCTTGCTCGGCGTTTGTCCGCGCGGCGACCTTGACCCCGACGATCCAGTGCTTCGCGGCCGCGGGTGGCGCGCTTGGCGGAGCGACCACCCGTGCGCCGAGGCGATAGCCGATGGATGCTCGCCGGACTTGCGGCGCTTCATGCCGGGCAGCACCGCCTTGGTGGCGTCGAACGCGGAGAGGTTCCGCGCGGGTGGCAGCCCCAGCGCTCGTCGGGAAATGCCTCGATCGGGGCGACGTATTCGATGCCGGCGTTGTTCACCAGGATGTGACGGCGCCGAACACGGACTCCACCGCCTCGCGAGCGCCGCGATCTCGGCGGGCTGCGCCATGTCGGCGCCGTGGTAGAGCGCGCGCACGCCGAACTGCTTCTCAAGTGGCGCAGCACCTGGATCTCGCGCGCCTCGCCGGAGGGCCCGTTCGGCGTCGCGTGGCGCGCCTTCGCGCGCGAAGCACCTGGCGATGCCCCTGCCGATGCCGCTCGTGGATCCCGTGACCACCGCCGCCTTGCCCGCCAGTTGCCTGCTCATGGGGTCTCTCTCCGTCATTGCGCGTGCGCTCCGCGCCGCGCCGCCTCGGCGGGCTGCGCGCCGTCTGGGATGCGGGAATGCCATGTCCTATTCAGGTAGGGCTCGGAAGCAGTCACGAAACCGGAGCGCCCGCGGGTGAGCCCTAAGAGGTGCGCCTGCGCCCGATGCGGTCGGCGTGCCCCGCCAGGCCTCGCGCGCGAGCGCCTCGCGCACGCTCCTTGCCGCGACCCGTGCGGCGCGCTTCCCCGGTGGTGATCACGCCGGCCGATCGACGGCTCGGCAACTTTACGCGGCAGGCACCAGCCGGCAATACGCGACCAGCCGTCCGCCTTCGAGGTCCGAGCAGGTGCCAGCACTGGGGATCGGCGCCGTCGAGGTCCTGGAACGCGCACCCCTGCTCCACCGAACACCTGCGAGCGCGCCTGGAAGACGTCATGCACCTCGCCGCGGCGTGCAGGCTGCGCGAGATTCGAACCGCCAGGGCGATAACCGCCGGCTTTCGGGGAGGCGACCTTGGCGAGGTGAAGCCACGTCTCGACGACGGTATCCGGGTTGAGCGACATGGATTCGATCCCCTCGTGCATGAGCCACTCGGCGAGGTCCGGGTAGTCGCTGGGGCCCTGGCCGCAGATGCCCACGTACTTGCTCGCCTTGCGGCAGGCCTGGATCGCGAGGTGCAGCATGCGCTTCACGGCCGGGTCGCGCTCGTCGAAGGCGTCCATCACGAGGCCCGAATCGCGGTCGAGGGCGAGCGTCATCTGCGTCATGTCGTTGGAGCCGATGGAGAAGCCGTCGAAGTGCTTGAGGAAATCGTCGGCGAGGATCGCGTTGGACGGGATCTCGCACATCATCACGATGCGAAGCCCGTTCTTGCCGCGCTCCAGGCCGTAGTCCTTCATGATCGCTAGGACCTGCTCGCCTTCCTTGATCGTCCTTACGAAGGGGATCATGAGCTCGACGTTGGTGAGGCCCATCGTGTCGCGCACCTTGCGCATCGCCTCGCACTCGAGGCGGAAGCACTCGCGGAACGATTGCGCGATGTAGCGCGAGGCGCCGCGGAAGCCCAGCATCGGGTTTTCCTCGGTGGGCTCGTAGCGCGTGCCGCCCACGAGGTTGCGGTACTCGTTGCTCTTGAAGTCCGACATGCGCACGATCACCTTCTTCGGCCAGAAGGCCGCGGCGATCGTGGCGACACCCTCGGCGATCTTCTCCACGTAGAAGCGCACCGGGTTCTCGTAGCCGCGCGACTGGCGCGCCACCTGGGCCTTGCAGCTCCGCGGGCAGCGTGCCGTACTCGAGGCACGCCTTCGGGTGGATGCCGATGGTGTTCGAGATGATGAATTCGAGGCGCGCGAGTCCCACGCCCTCGTTGGGGAGCTGGCAGAAATCGAACGCGAGCTGCGGGTTGCCCACGTTCATCGCGATCTTCACCGGGATGGCCGGCATGTTCGTGAGCTCCACCTCCACCACGTCGAATTCCATCCTGCCGTCGTAGATGTAGCCCGTGTCGCCCTCGGCGCAGGAGACCGTCACGTCGCTGCCGTCGGCGAGCTTCTCGGTGGCGTCCTCGCAACCCACGACCGCGGGTACACCCAACTCGCGCGCGATGATCGCCGCGTGACACGTGCGGCCCCCGCGATTGGTGACGATGGCCGAGGCGCGCTTCATCACCGGCTCCCAGTTGGGATCGGTCATGTCGGTCACGAGCACGTCGCCGTCCTCGACGGCTCCGATCTGCGACACGTCCATGACGATGCGCACCTTGCCCTGCCCGATCTTCGAGCCGATGGCGCGCCCGCTCGCGAGCACGTCGCCCGCGCTTGCCGATGCGATAGCGCGTGAGCGTGTCCTTGCGCTGCTCCTGGCTCTTCACGGTCTCGGGACGCGCCTGGAGGATGTAGATCTTGCCGTCCTCGCCGTCGCGGCCCCATTCGATGTCCATGGGGCGTCCGTAGTGCTTCTCGATGGCCACCGCGTAGCGCGCGAGCTCTTCGACCTGCGCGTCGGTGAGCGAGAAGCGCTCGCGCTCGGCGGGAGCGACTTCCACTTCCTTCACCGAGCGGCCCGCCTTCGACTCGCTGTCGAACACGAGCTTGATCGCCTTGCCGCCCAGCCCCCGGCGCAGTATCGCGGGCTTGCCGTTGGAAAGGCAGAGCTTCGAGACGTAGAACTCGTCGGGATTCACCGCGCCCTGGACGACGGTCTCGCCCAGGCCGTAGCTCGAGGTGATGAACACCACTTCGCGGAAGCCCGACTCGGTGTCCATCGTGAACATGACGCCCGCGGCGCCCAGGTCGCTTCGCACCATGCGCTGCACGCCGGCGGAGATCGACGACCTCCGCGTGCGAGAAGCCCTTGTGCACGCGGTAGGCGATGGCGCGGTCGTTGTAGAGCGAGGCGAAGACGCGCTTCACGGCATCGAGGACGTTCTCGACGCCGCGGATGTTGAGGTAGGTCTCCTGCTGGCCCGCGAAGGACGCATCGGGCAGGTCCTCGGCCGTGGCCGACGAGCGCACCGCGAAGCTCGCGGTGGTCTCGCCTGCCGACCCGCGCATAGTCGTCGCGGATCTGGCGCTCGAGCTCCGGCGGGAAGGCGGCCTGCTCGACCACGCGCGCGGACCTGGGCGCCCGCCTTGGCGAGTGCCGCCATGTCGTTCACGTCCACGCCGCCCACGATCCGGCCGATGGATTCCACGAGCTTGTTGTGCGCGAGGAAGTCGTCGAAGGCCTGCGCCGTCGTCGCGAAGCCGCCCGGCACGCGCACGCCGCTCGCCGCGAGCTGGCTGATGAGCTCCCCGAGGGAGGCGTTCTTGCCCCCGACGGTCGCGACGTCGGTCATGCGCAGCGTTTCGAGGGGAAGGACGTAGCGGTTCGCCATGCGCGGAAGTCGATCTTCGGGGACGGGAACGGACGGAATTTGTAATTATATCGGCGCGATACGACAATGTTGCGGCGCATCATGAGGTGCGCCCCGTCCAGGCAAGCCATGTCCCATCGCAAGAGCGTCTTCTTCGTCTCCGACCGCACCGGAATCACGGTCGAGGCCCTCGGCTCGTCGCTGCTCACGCAGTTCGCCGACTTCGACTTCGTCCGGGTGACGCTGCCCTTCATCGACACGGTCGCCAAGGCGCACGAGGCCGTCGACCAGGTGAATGCCAGGCCCACAGGGACTCCGGCGAGCGCCCGCTCGTCTTCAGCTCCATCGTGGACGACGCCGTGCGCGCCGAGATCAACAAGGCCGACGCGCTGGTGCTCGACGTCTTCGAGCGCTTCATCGTGCCGCTCGAGAGCGAGCTCGGGATGCAAGTCGATGCACGCCGTGGGCTGGCCCACAGCGTGCGCGAACGTGAAGGACTACAACCACCGCATCGAGGCGATCAACTACACCCTCTCGCACGACGACGGCGTGACCCACCGCGGGCTCGAGGAGGCGGACATCGTGCTGGTGGGCGTGTCGCGCAGCGGCAAGACCCCGACCTGCCTCTACATGGCGATGCAGTTCGGCATCAAGGCGGCCAACTACCCGCTCATCCCCGAGGACCTCGAGGCCAATCGCCTGCCGCCCGTCGCTCGTGCCCGCTCAAGCAGAAGGTCTGGGGCCTGTCGATCACGCCCGAGCGCCTGCACCAGATCCGCAGGGAGCGGCGCCCGGATTCGACGCTACGCGGCCTCGACAACTGCCGCTACGAGGTCACCGCGGCCGAGAAGCTCATGCGCCAGGCGGGCATCCCGTACCTCGACTCCACCACCAAGTCCATCGAGGAGATCGCGACCCACATGCTGCACGAAGCCCACCTCGTGCGCCGGGTGTACTGGGCGGTTTGTGAAGTATGGCGACAAGGGCAGCCCCGCCCACAAGAATAGCCCCATCGAGGAAAGCCCCATGAAAGCGAACAAACGCGTCCTGCCCGCCGTGCTGCTGTCGCTGTTCGCCGCCGGCGCGGCGCCCGGAGCAGGCGCCGAGCAGTTCAGCGGTGTGTCGTGTTCGGCGACAGCCTTTCGGACGACGGCTATTTCCGCCCGTTTCTCGCGGCCCTGGGACTGCCCTCGCCGCTGGTCGCGACGCTCGGGCGCTTCACCACCAGCCCCGGGCCGGTCTGGTCGGAGCTGGTCTCGCAGTACTACGGCGTGACGCCCGGGCCCGAGCAACGCGAACGACGGCAACATCTACGCGCAGGGCGGCGCGCGCGTGGCGCAGCCGTCGGCCTCCACGCCCCCCGGCCCGGCGCAGCGCCCGGTCACCACGCAGATCGGCGAGTATCTCGCGCACGACAGCGGCATGGCCGATCCCAACGGCGCTCTTCACCATCTGGGCCGGCGCCAACGACATCTTCCAGACGCTCGCCGGCGTCCAGGCGCGGCGGCGATCGACCGCCGACCAGCTGCAGGCCAACGTGCAAAGCGCCGCGACCGCGGAGATCGGCACAGTCGCGCGCGCTGAAAGCAGGCGGGCGCGCGCTACATCATGGTGATCGGGCTGCCGGACATCGGCGCCACGCCCGCGTTCGCCTCGGCCTCGGGGCCGCCAACGCCGGCCGGTCGCCACGCAAGCTTCCGCGGGCTACAACACGGCGCTCTTCACGGGGCTCCAGCAGGCGGGCCTCAGGGTGATCCCGGTCGACATGTTCTCGTTCTTCGGCGGAGATCCGCGCCAATCCGTCGCGTACGGCTTCACCAACATCACACGCCCGTGTGCCAGCCGTTCCCGCCGTTCTCCACGACCTCGCGACGCGTTCTTCTGCCCGCCGTCGGCGCAATCGGCCGCGCCAAGGCTCGCAGACCTATCTCGTTCGCCGACGGCGTGCACCCGACCACGGCGGCCCACGCGACTGATCGCGCAGTTCGCCGAATCGATGATCACGGCGCCGACCGAGTACTCGCTGCTCGCCGAAACGCCGCTGCGCACGCGCTGAGCCTGGTGCACACGATCTACGACGGCCTGGACGAGCGCCGCCACGCACCGGTCGGCAGCTGGACCGCCTTCGCCGCGGACGACAGCGGCAAGTTCGACGTCGATCCGGGCATCGGCAACACGGGGCTCACGAGCGACCTGAAATCGGCTAGCGTCGGGGTCACGGCGCGCATCTCGGAGGCGGCCACGCTCGGGCTCGCCGTCGGCCAGGCGAAGAACGACGCATCGTTCGGGGTAAACACGGGATCGTTCCGCACCACCGAGAAGGTCTTTCTCGCTCTTCGGCGCAGTTCAACTGACGCGGCTTCTACGGCACCGGCATGCTCTCGATCGCCAACATCGATTTACGACGACGTCCGCCGCAACATCGTGCTGGGACCGATCACGCGCGTGCGCAAGCTCCAGCCCGGAAGGCTCGAACTCGTCGGCATACTTCGGCGTGGGCTACGACTTCGCGATCGGCAACCTCCGCATCGGGCCGATCGTTTCGGTCACTTCGCAGAACGTGACCGTGAACGCTTTCGACGAGTCGGGCGCGGGCTCGTCCGACCTGCACATCTCGGAGCAGACAAGAGCTCGGAAGTGTGGAGCGTCGGCGTGCACGCCTCGATGCAGCTTCAACGGCTGGACGCCGTGGCTGCGCCTGACCGCCGACAAGGAGCAGCACGACGCCGGCGCTACGTGACCGCCTCGCCGCTGTCGCTCGCCTCCGGGCAACAGCTACGACATCCCGGCGTTCTCGGCCCGACAGCAGCTTCACGAGCTACTCCGCTCGGCGTGCGCGGCACGTGACCGAGCACGTGGGCCTGAGCCTCGCGTACTACGCGGTCAACGAGCGCTCGGGCATCAAGGACGACGGCGTGACCGGCACCGTCTCGGTACAGGTTCTGAAGCGCGTTCTACACCGCTTCCAACCTGCCCGAGGCCCATCTCCTCGTCGGACCTGCTCGCCCAGCGGGGCGTTCGCGCGCGCATCTTCAACGCGAACGCCTCGAGCCTCGCGGGCGAGCTGCCGATCGATGCCGCCATGCCGCAGGTCTGGGTCGACGACGCGCGCGACGCCGAGCGCGCACATGCGCTCATCGACGCCTATCTCGCGCCCGCTCCCGCCGGGCCGGCCGTCGCGTGCCCCAAGTGCGGCGAGGAGAATCCCGCCTCCTTCGACCTGTGCTGGTCGTGCGGCGCGGGGCTGGAAAGCTGACGCCTAGACCCTGAGCGTGAACGGCGTGAAGCTTCGTGTCGCGGTCGTAGTAGTCCTCGTGCTCGGCGCGCTTGAGGCGCCCCACGATCCAGTAGGTGACCGGCGTGAACACCACCTCCACCGCGACCTTCGCGACGAACTGCGCGACCATCACCATGGGCAGCTTGTCGTCGGGGATGATCCCGGTGCCGTAGAAGGCGAGCGGATAGAAGATGCAGCGAGTCGACGCCCTCGCCGAAGAGCGTCGAGCCGATGGTGCGCGTCCAGAGCCAGCGCCCCGAGGTCATGATCTTCATCTTGGCGAGCACGAAGGAATTCACGAACTCGCCGCAGAAGTACGCGATCATCGAGGCGAGCGCGATGCGCCAGGTGAGGCCGAACGCGATCTCGTAGGCCGCCTGGTTCTTCCAGAAGGGCGCCGGCGGCAGCGCCACCACGACGAACGACATGACCGAGGCGAAGGCGAGGCCCGCGAAGCCCGCCCAGATCACGCGCCGGCTCCTCGCGTAGCCGTACACCTCGGTGAGCACGTCGCCGAAGACGTACGAGATCGGGAAGAAGAGCACGCCCGCGCCGAAGGTGATCGTGCCGACCACCGGCAGGTCGCAGCTGCGCGATCTTCGCCGGCCCGATCAGGTTCGAGCAGATGAGGATCGTGACGAACGCCGCCATCACGAACTCGTAGTACTTGTAGCTTCGCTGCGCGCTTTCGGTCATCGGTTCGCTCAAAGGACTAAAACGTTGAACCACAGATGGACACAGATGAACACAGATGGCCTGTGACGTTGAGCGGAACGTGGCTATGGGCACGACACCATCAAAGATTGATGCCCATCCGTGTTCATCTGTGTCCATCTGTGGTTCCCAGTCTTTCCTCGACTCACTTTCTGCCGCACGCACTCGAACAATGCGATGGATCCGGCGGTCCCGGCGTTGAGCGATTCCACGCGGCCCGGCATCGGGATCTTCGCGCGCACCGTCGCTGCCGATTCCAGCGCAGGCGAAAGCCCGGCGCCCTCGTTGCCCACGAGCAGCGCACAGGGCTTCGCGAGATCGAGATCGTAGAGCGACTGCGGCCGCGCGCGCCGGCGAGCGCGACCGAGGTGCCCGCGATAGGCCGAGAATCCACGCCGCCGAGGTCGGCGCTCCTCGACGATCTCGAGCGCGAAGTGCGCGCCCATCGCCGGCGCGCAGCACCTTCGGCGACCACGCGAAGGCGCAGCCGCGCGGAGAGCATGCACATGCCCGGCGCCCGCGGCCGCGGCGCTGCGCAGCAGCGTGCCGACGTTGCCCGGATCCTGGATCGTCCTCGAGCAGCAGCGCGAGCGGCGCGTCGCGCGGCGCGGCGCTTGCCGCGCGGCGTCTTCACGAGCGCGATGACGCCCGTGGGCGACTCCACGGTGGAGAGCGCTTTGAAGAGCGCATCGGAAAGCAGCGTCACGCGCGCGGGCGCGGAACGCTCGACGAGCGTCGCGATCTCCGGGTCGGCCAGTCCCGCCCGCGTTCACCATCACGCTCCTCGGCGCCGCGGCCCGAATCGAGGAACGCCGCCACGCAGGTGCGCGCCGTCCAGTACGAGACGCCCCTCCTTGCGCCGGCGCCTGCGCCGCTCGCGACGAGCCGCGCCATCTCCTTGTAGGCGGCGTTGTCGCGCGAGGTGACGCTCTTCATCGTCAGAACGGCAAGTCGTTCTGCAAGCAGCGCCTGCACGGGCTCGAAGCTGCGGCGATGGATCTCGCACGGACCGAGCACCCTGCAGCGCCGCCAGGTGCTCGGGCGTCGAGTAGCCCTTGTGGTTCGCGAAGCCGTAGCCGGGATAGCGCGCGTCGAGCGCGGTCATCTCGGCGTCGCGCGCGGTCTTGGCGAGGATCGACGCCGCGGAGATCGCGGCCACCTTGGCGTCGCCCTTCACGATGGCGCGGCAGGGACACGACACCTCGAGCGTGTACAGGCCGTCGACGCACACTTCCTCGGGCTGCATGCGCCAGCGCCTCGACGGCGCGGCGCATGGCGAGCAGGCTCGCGCGCAGGATGTTGATGCGCGTCGATCTCCTCGACGCTGGCCGAGGCGACCGCCCAGGCGAGCGAGCGCTCCCGGATCTGCGCGCGCGAGCTCGTCGCGCACTTCCGCCGCCGAGCACCTTCGAATCGGCCAGGCCCGCGATGCGGCGCGCCGGATCGAGGATCACCGCGGCGGCGAAGACGCTGCCGGCGAGCGGGCCGCGCCCGGCCTCGTCGACTCCGCAGAGCCGCGGACTGGTCGGATGCGTAGGCGCTCGGCGGCGGCGTGGCATGGGTCAGCGGGTTGCCGGAGAAATAGGGCACGAGCGCTTCGACGACGCGCTCATCATGGCCCGTCGCGAGCTCGGCGTGAAGCGTCGCGAAGCGCGCGCGCAGGCGCTCGCGCGCGCGCTCTTGTTGTCGAGCCAGTTGCCCAGGGCCTGCGCGAGGTTGGCGGGCGTGGCGTCGTCCTGCAGCAGCTCCGGCACGATGAACTCGCCGGCGAGGATGTTCGGCAGGCCGACGTAGGGCAGGATGGCCTTGCGCTTCACGAGCCAGTAGGTGAGCGGGTTCAGCCGGTACGTGATCACCATCGGGCAGCGCGCGAGCGCCGCCTCGAGCGTCGCGGTGCCGCTCGCGACCAGCGCCACCTCCGCGGCTGCGAGCGCGAGCTGCGCGTGGCCGAAGAGGATCGTGATCGGAAGCTCGCGCGCCTCCAGCGCGTAGAGCCGCTGCTCGAAGTAGTCGCGCGTCTCGCGCGTGGCGAGCGGCACGAAGAAGCGCAGCTCGGGGCGGCGCTTCGCGAGCTCGCGCGCGGTCTCGATCACGCAGGTCGGCATGCAGCTCGAGCTCGCTCACGCGGCTGCCGGGCAGCAGCGCCACCGGCACCGCGCGCCGGCGCGAGCCGCAGCTGCGCGCGCGCCTCGGCGCGGTCGGGCTCGAGCGGCATCGCGTCGGCGAGCGGATGGCCCACGAACGTCGACCGGGATGCCCTTCCTTCTCGTAGATCGGCGCCTCGAACGGGAAGAGCACGAGGATGCGATCGACGGCGCTTGCCCGATGGACTGGATGCGCTCGGGACGCCACGCCCAGATCGACGGGCTCACGTAGTGCACCGTCGGGATGCCCGCCGCCTTGAGCCGCGTCTCGAGGCCGAGGTTGAAGTCGGGCGCATCGACGCCGATGAAGAGGTCCGGCTTGTCGGCGAGCAGGCGCCGCGCGAGTCCGCGGCGGATGCCGAGGATCTCGCGCAGGTGCTTCAGCACCTCCACGTAGCCGCGCACCGCGAGCTTGTCCATCGGGATAGAGCGATGCGCGCGCCCTCGGCCATCATGCTCGGGCCCGCGATGCCGTAGAACTCGTGCTCGGGCCAGCGCGACCTGCAGCGCGCGGATCAGCGCGGCGCCCAGCAGGTCGCCCGAGGCTTCGCCCGCGACGATCGCGATCCTTCATCCGCGCAGGATGCCCCGCGTCGACGTGGCGAGGAAGGCGGCGATGCGCGGCCACCTCGGGCGCATCGGCCGCCTGGCTTCTCGAGCTCCGCGCGCGCCTCGGCGAGCGAGAGCCCCGACTTGTAGAGCGTCTTGTAGGCGCGCTTCAACGCGGCGATCGCCTCGGGCGAGAAGCCGCGGCGCTTGAGGCCCTCGGCGTTGATGCCGTAGGGCTGCGTGGGATTGCCGCGCGACCGTGACGAAGGGCGGCACGTCCTGCGTGACCACGATGCTGCCGGCACCGATCATCACGTGGGCGCCCACCTTCACGAACTGGTGCACGCCGACGAAGCCGCCGAGCATCGGCGTGGTCGCCGACTGCACGTGGCCGCGCGAGCGTCGCGTTGTTGGCGAAGACGGTGTGGTTGCCGACCTGGCAGTCGTGCGCGATGTGGCAGTACGCCATGATCCAGTTGTCGTTGCCGAGGCGCGTGACGCCCACGTCCTGCACCGTGCCGCGATTGATCGGTGCAGTATTCGCGGATGGTGTTGCGGTCGCCGATCTCGAGCGCCGTGGGCTCGCCCGCGTACTTCTTGTCCTGGTTGGCCTCGCCGATGGAGCAGAAATGGAAGATGCGGTTGTCGCGGCCGATCGTCGTGTGGCCGGTGATCACGTTGTGCGCGCCGATCGTGGTGCCCTCGCCGATCTCCACGTCGCCGTCGATGACGGTGTACGGACCGACGCGTCGACGTTCGCGCGCGAGCTCGGCTCGCGCGTCGACGATCGCGGTCGGATGGATGTGGCTCGTGGCATGGCGGCACCGGTGAGGCCGCCCGTGTTCAGTCATGCATCTGCGCGCAGCGGCGCACAGCAGCTCGGCCTCGCGCAGCAGCACCGCGTCGCCCACCTTCGCCACGCCGACTGAACTTGCCATGCCGCGCCCGACGCGGCCCTGCTCGACCTCGATCGCGAGCTGGTCGCCCGGAACCACCGGGCGCTTGAAGCGCGCGCCGTCGATGCCCACGAAGTAGTAGACCCACTTGCCGTCGTTCTTGTGGCCGAGGCTCTTCAGCGACAGCACCGCGGCCGCCTGCGCCATCGCCTCGATGATGAGCACGCCCGGCATCACGTGGTAGTGCGGAAAGTGGCCCGGGAAGAACGGCTCGTTCACGGTGACGTTCTTGATCGCCACGAGGCGCTTGTCCTTCTCGAAGGAGACCACGCGGTCGATCAGCAGGAACGGATAGCGGTGCGGCAGGATCTCCTTGATCTCTCGATCGTCATCTCACTCACTGTCGTCTCCCGATGCGGCGCGCTGCGCGCGCTTCGGCGATGCTTGTCCAGCCGGCGCAGCGTGCACGGCGTTCGCAGCCATTCGGCGTGCGGCATGAACGGCAACCCCGAAGCGTACGTGCCCGGCTCGCGTGATGGACTTGGTGATGAGCGAGAAGCCCGAGATCGTGACGTGGTCGCAGATCGTGATGTGGCCCACGAGGCCCACGCCGCCGCCGATCATGCAGTGCTGCGCCGATCGTGACGCTGCCCGAGATGCCGGTGCAGCCGGCGATCACGGTGTGCGCGCCGATCACGCAGTTGTGGGCGACCTGGATCTGGTTGTCGAGCTTGACGCCGTCCTCGATCACCGTGTCGTCGAGCGCGCCGCGGTCGATGGTGGTGTTGGCGCCGATCTCGACGTCGTCGCCGATGCGCACCGCGCCCACCTGCGGGATCTTGATCCAGCGCCCGGCATCGCGCGCCATGCCGAAGCCGTCGGCGCCGATCACCGCGCCCGAATGCACGATGCACGCGCGCGCCGATCGTGCAGCCGTCGTAGATCGTGACGCGCGGATTGCAGCGTCGTGCCCGCGCCGATCGCGCACGTTCGCTCCCGATCACGCAGTGCGATCCGATGCGCACGCCCTTGCCGATGCGCGCGCCCGGCCCGATCACCGCGAAGGCGTCGATCTGCGCGCCCGCATCGACGTTGGCGCCGCCGTCGACCTGCGCGAACGGATGGATGCCGGGCCGCACGGGTCGCCACCGGATGGAAGAGCGCCACGGTGCGCGCGTAGTAGGCGTACGGGTTGTCGGAGACGATGCGCGGCATCGTGCCCGCATCGCGGTCGCCGGGGCCCACGATCACGGCGCCGGCGCGCGTGGTGGCGAGCTTGGAGCGGTACTTGCGGATTGGCGAGGAAGGCGATGTCGCCGGGACCCGCCGAATCGAGCGTGGCCACGCCGGTGAGCGGCGCGCCCACCTCGCCTACGGCTTCACCGCCCAGGTTCGCGACGATTTCCCGGAGCGTGAGGCTTGGGGGACAGGACACATCCGCGTCGAGTTGTGGACTGTCCCCATCACTCACTTGTCGGAGAGCGCCTTGATGACCTTGTCGGTGATGTCGATGCTTGCGCGCTCGCGAACACCGCCTCCTGGAGGATCAGGTCGTATTTCTCCTGCTCGGCGATCTGGTTGATCACGCGCGTGGCGCGCTCCTGCACGGCGGCGAGCTCCTCGTTGCGGCGCAGGTTCAGGTCCTCGCGGATCTCGCGCTGCATGCGCTGGAAGTTGCGGCTCACGTCGGCGAGCTGGCGCTCCTTGTCGCGGCGCGCGGCCTCGGTCATGCGTCACGTTGTCGCGCTCGAGCTCGGTCTGCATGTCGCGGCCCTGCTTCTCCATCTTGGCGAGCTCGGCGTTCCTCGCGGCGAATTCCTTCTCGAGCTTCTGCTGCGCGCGCTTGGCGGGCGCGGCCTCGCGGAACACGCGCTCCGTGTTCACGAAGCCGATCTTGAGGTCGGCGGCGCCCGCCGGCGAGCACGCACCCCGCAAAGCAGCGACTGCTGCCAACCATCTCTTCATGTCCGACGCCTCTAGAAGATCTTGCCGAGCTGGAACTGGAAGCGCTCGATCTGGTCGCCGGGCCGCTTGCTTGATCGGATTGCCGAACGAGAAGCGCAGCGGGCCCACCGGAGAGTCCCAGCTTACCGCGATACCCGGCCGTGATGCGCACGTCCTCCCAGCGGATGTAGTCGTCCGGCCCCCAGACGTTGCCGCCGTCCACGAAGGCCGCCAGGCGCACGTTCTTTTCCTTGTAGCCCGGCATCGGGAAGAGCAGCTCCATGTTGGCCGATGAAGCGCCGGTTGCCGCCGAGGATGTCGCCGTTGATGTCGCGCGGGCCCAGGCTCGCCGTCTGGAAGCCGCGCACCGAGCCCACGCCGCCCGCGTAGAAGTTCTTGAAGAACGGCAGCGGCTTGTCCTCTGTAGCCGTCGGCGTAGCCCAGCTCGCCGTTCGACCATGAACGTGAGGAAGGACATGCGCTCGGGGCGTCCAGAACCACTGGCTCTGGTAGGTCGATGCGGTAGTACGTGAGGTCGCCCGGCGGCACGCCCACCTCGACGCCCGACCTCGTTCAGCCATGCCGTGCGTGGGCCAGGTGAGGCTGTCGCGGCTGTCGCGCGAGAACGAGGGTTGACGCGGAACGTGTTGGTGGCGCTCGCCGAACTCGTTGCACGAACTCCTGGTAGCGCGGCGGGGCGAACTGGTCGATGTTCAGGCGCGTGTGCTCGACCGTGAAGCCCGCGTTGAAGCGTGTTGAACTCGCTCACCGGGATGCCGAAGCGCACGCCAGCGCCGCGTCGAGTAGGTCTGGTACGCGGCCACCGCGAGCGAGGCTCGTGTCGACGTTGCGCTCGAAGATGTCGAAGCCGCGCGAGATGCCGTCGGGCGTCCAGTACGGATTCAGGTAGCTGAACGAGTAGACCTTGTCGACGGCGCCGCTGTTCGATCTGCAAGGCGACGAGGTTGCCGGTGCCCAGCATGTTGGACTGCGAGATCGAGGCCTGGAGCGGTGAGCTTCTCCGCCGCGGAGTAGCCGACGCCGAAGTTGAGCGTGCCGGTGTTGCGCTCGGTCACGGTCACGTTCACGTCCACCTGGTCCGAGGTGCCCGGCACGGCGGGCGTCTCGATGTTCACGTCCGAGAAGTACGCCGGTGCGCTGCAGGCGCTCCTTGGAGCGCGCGATCTTCTCCAGCGAGTACCACGAGCTTTCCAGCTGGCGCAGCTCGCGGCGGATCACCTCGTCCTGGGTCTTGGTGTTGCCCGAGATGTTCACGCGGCGCACGTACACGCGCCGGCCCGGGTCGACGAAGAACGTGAAGCTCGCGATGCGCTTCTCGCGGTCCAGGTCCGGCACCGGGTTCACGTTGGCGAACGAGTAGCCGTCGTTGCCGAGGCGGTCGGTGATGCGCTTGGTGGAATCGACGATCTTCTCGCGCGAGAACACGTCGCCCGGCTTGGCGAGGATGAGCAGGGCGCGCAGCTCCGCCTCGGGCACGATCAGGTCGCCGGCGAGCTTGAGCGTCGCCGACGTGGTAGACCGGGCCCTCGGTGATGGCGATGGTGATGTAGATCTTCTCGCGGTCGGGCGTGATCGAGACCTGCGTGCGACTCGATGTTGAACTCGAGGTAGCCGCGGTTGAGGTAGAACGAGCGCAGCGCTCTCGAGGTCCGCGGTGAGCTGCTGCTTGGAGTACTGGTCGTCCTTGGTGAACCAGGTGAACCAGCCCGGCGTGGTGAGCTTCATCGTGCGCAGCAGCTCCTTCTCGCTGAAGTCCTTCGCGCCGATGATGTTGATGTCGGCGATCTTGGTGACCGCGCCCTCCTCGATGTCGAAGCGCAGCGACACGCGGTTGCGCTCGAGCGGCGTCACCGTGGTCTTCACCACCGCCGCCGTAGTAGCCGCGGCTCGTGTACTGGCGCTTCAGCTCCTTCTCGGCGCGGTCGAGCAGCGACTTGTCGTAGATCTTGGCTTCCGAGATGCCCGACTTGCTTCAGGCCGTCCTTCAGGTTGTCCTTGGTGAATTCCTTGGCGCCCTCGATGTCGATCGCGGCGATCGCGGGGCGCTCCTGCACGAAGACGATCAGCACGTCGCCGTCGGCCTCCAGGCGCACGTCGGAGTAGAAGCCCGGTCGCGTAGAGCGCCTTGATGGCCGCGGCCGCCTTCTCGTCGTCGATGCTTGTCGCCCACCTTGACCGGCAGGTAGCTGAACACGGTGCCCGCCTCGGTGCGCTGCACGCCCTCGACGCGGATGTCGCTGATCACGAACGGCTCGATCGCGAGCGCCGGCAGCCGGCGAGGAAAGGCGAGCCGCAAGCACGCGAGGCGTCGCGAGGCGCATGCGCCGCATGCGACTCTGGATGACGCTTCAATGGTTCAGCCGGTGAACAGGCGGTTGAGGTCGTTGTAGAACGCGAAGAACGGTGAGACCGACGAGGAACGCGAGGCCGAAGCGCTGCCCGATTTCCATCGTGCGCTCCGAGACCGGACTGCCCTTCACGATTTCGGCAAAATAATACACTAGGTGACCCCCATCCAGCAGCGGGAATCGGGCAGCAGATTGAGCACGCCGAGGCTCACGCTCACGAGCGCGAGGAAGCCCAGCGACGTGATCCATCCGAGCTGCGCCGACTGTCCGGCGTAGTCGGCGATGGTGATCGGGCCCCGAGAGGTTCTTCCACGACACGTCGCCCACGATCATGCGCCCGAGCATCTTCACGCTGAAGATCGGACAGGTCCCAGACCTTCGCGACCGCCTTGCCGAGCGCTTCCACGGGACCGTAGCGCACGGTGGTGTCCATTGCGTCGTAGGCCGCGCGCAGCTCCTGCGGGGGCTCCACGCCCAGCTGGCCCACGCCCGCTCTTGCGCGCCTCGGGTATCGCGCGAAGCGTGAGCCGCTGGGCGCCGCGCTCCACCTCGAGCGCCAGCGCCTTGCCGGCGTTCGCGCGCACGATCGGTCGTGAAGTCGTCCCATGTCGCGACGGGCTCGGCCGTCGATCGCGACGACGAGGTCGCCTTCGCGCAGGCCGGCGCGCTGCGCGGCGCGTCGGCCAGCACGATGCGCCAAGGCGCGCGGGCACGGGCGGGCGGAAGGGCCGCATGCCGAGCTTGCCGAGGAGGTCCTGGTCCAGGTCGTCCTTGGTGAGGTCGCGACATGTCGAGGCGATGGGAGCGTGCGCCGCCGCTCGCGGTCCGCGACCTCGACCAGCGTGGGCTCGCGCTTGACCGCTTCCTTCAGCAGCAGCCAGCGCACGTCGTTCCACGTGTGCGACCGACTCCCCGGCGATCGAGACGCACCATGTCGCCGTTGGCGAGTGCCCGCCATGGCCGCGCGGCGTATCGCGCGGGCGGATCGCCCACCACCGGCTTGTCGCCGGGCATGCCCGCCACGAAGAGCACCCAGTAGAGCGCGATCGCGAGCAGGAAATTGGCGAGCGGGCCCGGCGAGCACGATGAAGATGCGCGCGCCCACGCTCTTGTTGTTGAACGCACGCGGCCGCGTCCGCCGGCGTCGACGGCGCCCTCGCGCTCGTCGAGCATCTTCACGTAGCCGCCCAGCGGGATCGCGGCGATCACCCACTCGGTGCGGTCGGGCCCGCGTGCGGCGTAGGCCGAGAGCGCCTTGCCGAAGCCCACGGAGAAGCGCAGGATCTTCACGCCCAGCGGCGCGCGCCATCAGCGTAGTGGCCGAACTCGTGGATCACCACGAGGACGCCCACGGTGACGAGGAACGCCAGGACCGTCAGTGACAAGGTCGCCCATGGATTCACCCGGTGTGGCGAGCGCGCGCCGCGCGACGATAGCGGCGCGCGAGCGCCGCGCGCCTCGATGTCCGCGGCGTAGACCTGCTCGAGGGACACGAGCGGCTCCACGCGCGGTCTCGCCCAGCACGCTCTCGATCACCTCGGCGATGCCGGTGAAGGAAAGCCTGCCCGTCGAGGAACGATTCGACCGCGATTTCGTTGGCGGCGTTCAGTACGGCCGGCGCCGTGCCGCCTTCGCGGATCGCCTCGCGGGCGAGTCCCACGCAGGGGAAGCGCTGCGCATCCACGCGCTCGAATTCGAGCGCGCCGAGCGTCGTGAAGTCGAGCGGCGCGGCGCCCGACTCGATGCGCTCGGGATAGGCGAGCGCGCAGGCGATCGGCGTGCGCATGTCGGGCTGCCCGAGCTGCGCGATCACCGAGCCGTCGGCGTACTCGACCATCGAATGGATCACGCTCTGCGGATGCACGACGACCTGGATCGACTCCAGCGGCAGCGCCGAAGAGCCAGTGGGCCTCGATCACCTCGAGGCCCTTGTTCATCATGGTGGCCGAGTCCACCGAGATCTTGCGGCCCATCACCCAGTTCGGATGCGCGCACGCCTGCTCGCGGCGTGACCCTCGCGAGGCGATCGACGGGTGTCGTGCGGAAAGGGCCGCCCGAAGCCGTGAGCAGGACGCGACGCGCGCCCGCGCGTTCGAGCTCGCCTTCGCGGCCGCAGGCGAACCCGCGCGGCAGCGACTGGAAGATCGCGGAATGCTCGGAGTCGATCGGCAGCAGCGTGGCTCCGCCTTCGGCCACGGCCTTCATGAAGAGCGCGCCCGACATCACGAGCGCTTCCTTGTTGGCGAGCAGCACCTGCTTGCCGGCGCGCGCGGCGGCAAGCGTCGCGGGCAACCCCGCCGCGCCCACGATGGCGGCCATCACCGCGTCCACGTCGTCGCGTGCGACGATCATCCTCGAGGGCCTCGGCGCCGCAGTGCACCTGCGTCGGAAGGCCGCGCGCTTTCACGGCGCGCTCGCAGGCGCTCGGCGGCATCGGGATCGGCGAGCACGGCATGGCGCCGGTCGATGCTCGATGCATTGCTCGAGAAGCAACGCGTCGTTCTTTCCGGCGGCAAGCGCGGTCACGCTGAAGCGCCCGGGATGACGCGCCACCACGTCGAGCGTGTTCGCGCCGATCGGATCCGGTGGAGCCGAGGATCGCGATGCGCTTCATGTCACGCCGCGAGCCTCAGCGTGAGCGCGTAGGCGGCCACGGGCAGCGTGGACGTGAGCGCGTCGATGCGGTCGAGGATGCCGCCGTGGCCGGGCAGCAGGCCGCTCGAATCCTTGAGGCCGGCGCCGCGCTTCATCCACGACTCGAAGAGATCGCCCACGATCGAGAGCGCGACGCGAGCAGGACCAGCAGTGGCGGGAATGACACACTGAGCGCGTCGATCCGCGAGCGTGAAGCAGGACGAGCGCCGTAGGCGGCCACGCCGGCGAGCGCGCCGTAGACGCCCTCCCAGGTCTTGCCGGGGCTGATCGCGGGCGCGAGCTTCCGGCGACCGAAGGCGCGCCCCGTGAAGTACGCGGCGATATCCGCGATCCAGACGAGGGCCGCTACCGCGAGCGAGGAGCCAGGGACCGGCATCGCCGCAGGGTCACGAAGGCGAACCACGTGGGCCACATGACGAGCCAGCCGGCGAGCGCGCACGCGAAAGGCGAAGGCCGCGCGAGCCTCGCGAGCCACATCGGCGACGACCACGATCCAGAAGACCGCCGAACACAGGAACGCTCGCGTGCGCCGCCTCGGCGAACACACCCGGCGGGCCCCGCTGATAGGCCAGCCAGAAGACCGCGCCCAGCGCGCCCGACAGGAAGAGGTAGATGCGATTGCCCGCGCGCGGCGAGGCCGCTCATTCGCGACCATTCCCAGCAGCGCGACGAGGGCCACGGCGAGCATGAAGAGCGACCACGCGGAGGCCGGCGCGAAGAACAGCATTCCCAGGAGGACCACCAGGACCACGACCGCCGTGACGACGCGCGTGCGCAGCAATGCCGTCAGCCGGTGCGCGGGCACCGCGTCACGCCTCGCCTCGAGCTGCTCGCTCGTGCGGCCGAAGCGGCGCTCGCGCGTGCGGTAGGAGGCGAACGCCTCCTCGAGCGTCGCGGCGCCGAAGTCGGGCCAGAGGGCGTCGGTGAAGAAGAGCTCGGTGTAGGCGAGCTGCCAGAGCAGGAAGTTGGAGACGCGCTGTTCGCCGCCCGTGCGGATGAAGAGGTCGGGCTCCGGCGCGTAGCTCATGGACAGGTAGCTGCGCGAGGCGCTCCTCGGTGATCGGGCGCGTGCGGGTCGGCTCGCGGCGGCAGCGCTCGGCGGCCTGCAGGATGTCCCAGCGCCCGCCGTAGTTGGCGGCGATGGTGAGCGTGAGGCCGCGTGTTGTCGCGCGTGAGCGTCTCGCCGCGCGTGATGTGCCCGAGCAGGCGCGCGTCGAACGGCGCGAGGTCGCCCACGACCTTGAAGCGGATGCCGTTGGCGTGCGAGCTTTTCCACCTCGACTTCGAGCGCGCGCAGGAAGAGCTGCATCAGGAACGAGACTTCCTCGGGCGGGCGGCGCCAGTTCTCGCTCGAGAACGCGAAGAGCGTGAGGTACTCGACGCCCGCCTCGGCGCAGGCCTTCACGGTCTCGCGCACCGCTTCCACGCCCTTGCGGTGGCCCGCCACGCGCGGCAGGAAGCGCTTCTTCGCCCAGCGCCCGTTGCCGTCCATGATGATGGCCACGTGCCGCGGCACGTCGCCGGCGTCGGGGATCACCTGGGTCGAAGAGTCGAACTGGGTCATGTCGGCCTCGTGCGTCGTGCCTTGCGGCCCTCAGACGGCCATCAGGTCCTTTTCCTTTTCCGCCACCAGCCTGTCGATGTCGGCGACGGACTTGTCCGTGAGCTGCTGGATTTCCTTCTCGGCGCGCTTGTCGTCGTCCTCGCTCACCTCGCCTGTCCTTGAGCAGCGCCTTCACGTGCGTCATGGCGTCGCGGCGGATGTTGCGCACGGCGACCTTCGCGTTCTCGCCCTCGTGCTTCACGATCTTGGCGAGCTCCTTGCGGCGCTCTTCGGTGAGCGCGCGGCATCGGGATGCGGATCACGTCGCCGGAGGTCGCGGGGTTCACGCCGAGGTCCGAATCGCGGATCGCCTTCTCGACCACGGCGACCATCTTCTTCTCGAAGGGCTGGATCGCGATGGTGCGCGCATCGGCAAGCGTGATGTTGGCGACCTGGTTGATCGGCGTCTCGGTGCCGTAGTAGTCCACGCGCAGGTGGTCGATGAGGCCCGTGTGGGCGCGACCGGTGCGAACCTTGGACAGGTCGTGCTTCAGCGTCTCGATGGATTTGGCCATCTTCTCGGTGGCCTGCTTCTTGATGTCGGCGATGCTCATCAGCGTGCTCCTCCCTTCGAACCGTCAGTTATGCACCAGTGTACCTTCGTCCTCGCCCATCACGACCCGCTTCAGCGCTCCCGGACTTGAAGATGGAGAACACGTTGATCGGCAGCTTCTGGTCGCGGCAGAGGGCGAGCGCGGTGGCGTCCATCACCTTGAGGTTCTTCACGAACGCCTCGTCGAAGGTGATCTGCGGTGTAGCGCGTGGCGGTCTGGTCCTTCAGGGGATCGGCGGTGTAGACGCCGTCCACCTTGGTGGCCTTGAGCACGATCTTGGCCTCGACCTCGCGCCCGCGCAGCGCCGCGGCCGTGTCGGTGGTGAAGAACGGATTGCCGGTGCCCGCGGCGAAGATCACGATCTTGCCCTCCTCGAGGTAGCGGATCGCCTTGCCGCGGATGTAGGGCTCGACCACCGGCTCGATGTGAGAGCGCCGACTGCACGCGCGCCACGAGCCCGCCGCGGTTCATCGCGTCCTGCGAGGGCGAGCGCGTTGATCACGGTGGCGAGCATGCCCATGTAGTCGGCGGTGGCGCGGTCCATGCCCGCCGCGCCCTGGCGAGACGCCGCGGAAGATGTTGCCGCCGCCGATCACGACGCCGACCTGCACGCCGAGGTCCGAGACCTCCTTCACCTCGCCCACGATGCGGTCGACCGTCTCGCGGTTGATGCCGAAGGAGTCGTCGCCCATCAGCGCCTCCCCCGAGAGCTTGAGCAGGATGCGCTGGTAGGCCGGCTGGGCCGGCGGGTTGGGCTCGCCTTGCGCGTCGCCCGCCACGCTCACGCCGCGCGTCTTTGTCATCGCCGCCACTTCGGCGGCGAAGTCGTTCTGCTTCTTCTCGATGCCCTCGCCCACCACCAGGAAGCGGTAGCCCGCGCAGCTTCGACTTCTGCGCGGCGAGCATCTTCTCGACGGTCTGCTTGTCGTCCTTCACGAACGGCTGGCCGAGCAGCGTGATCTCGGCGAGGAACTTGTGGATGCCGCCCTCGACCATCTTCGCGACGATCTCCGGCGGCTTGCCCGATTCGGCGGCGCGCGCCTCGAGGATCTTGCGCTCGGCGGCGACCTCGTCGGCCGGGTACCTGGTCCTTCGACATGAACTTCGGCTTGGCGAACGCGATGTGCATCGCGACGTCCTTCGCCACCGCCTCCGGTCCCGTCGAGATCGACGATCACGGCGATCTTCGAGCCCGGGTGCACGTACTGCACGAGCTTGCCGTCGCTCGTGATGCGCTCGAAGCGGCGCACCGCGATGTTCTCGCCGATCTTCTGCACGAGCTTCTGGCGCGCCGATTCCACGGTCTCCCCGCCGAGGCGCAGGCTCGCGAGCGCCGCGATGTCGGCCGGGTTGTCCTCGGCGACGAGCTTCGCCACGCCTGCGCGAACGCGGCGAAGTCCGGGTTCTTGGCCACGAAGTCGGTCTCCGCGTTCACTTCGACCAGCGCGCCCAGGCGCGCGTCGGCGAGAGGTAGGTCGCCGATCGCGCCGTCGGCCGCCACGCGCGCAGCCGCCTTGGAGGCCTTGGCGCCGCTCTTGATGCGCAGCAGCTCCTCGGCCTTCTTCATGTCGCCGCGCCGCTTCCTCGAGCGCCTTCTTGCATTCCATCATGCCGAGCCCGGTGAGCTCGCGCAGTTCCTTGACCATTCCCGCGGTGATTTCCGCCATTTTCTCCTGAATCTCCGTAAGTGTTCAGGTTACGAAAAAGGGGCCGCCAGCGCCCCTTTGTATGCGCCGGCCCGTGCGACTGCGTTACTGCTTCTCGGCTTCCTCGACCTCGACGAACTCCTCGGCTGCGTCGGGGCCGACCATCTCGCTGCACCACCTGGCTGCGGCCTTCGAGGATCGCGTCGGCCACGCCGCGCGCGTACAGCCGGATGGCGCGGGTCGAGTCGTCGTTGCCCGGGATCACGTAGTCGATGCCGTCGAGCGAGTTGTTCGAATCGACCACGCCGACGATGGGAATGCCCAGCGTGCTTGGCCTCGGTCACCGCGATCTTGTGGAAGCCCACGTCGATCACGAAGAGCGCGTCGGGCACGCGCTCCATGTCCTTGATGCCGCCCAGCGAGCGCTCGAGCTTCTCGCGCTCGCGGCGCGAAAGCAGCTGCTCCTTCTTGGAGAGGCGCTCGAGCGGAGCCGTCGGCCACCATCGCGTCCATGTCCTTCAGGCGCTTGATGGACTGCTTCACGGTCTTGAAGTTGGTGAGCATGCCGCCCAGCCAGCGGTGGTCGACGTAGGGGGCGCCGGCGCGCTGGGCCTCTTCCTTCACGATCTCGCGCGCCTGGCGCTTGGTGCCCACGAACAGGATCTGCCCCTTGTTGGCGGTCAGCTGGCGCACGTACTTGAGCGCTTCCTGGTACATCGGAAGCGACTTCTCGAGGTTGATGATGTGGATCTTGTTGCGCGCCCCGAAGATGTACGGAGCCATCTTGGGATTCCAGTAGCGCGTCTGGTGGCCGAAGTGCACGCCGGCCTCCAGCATCTGGCGCATGGTGACGGACATCGCGAAAACTCCTGTCGGTTAAGGTTGGCCTCCCCCGCGTGAGCCCGGCATGGCGCTCGCCCTGGGGCGAGTACCACGGCTCGGACACCTTAGCCATGGGCGGGGTGTGGATTTGCCGCTTGCCCCGGCGCTGCGCTCTCGGTTGCTGCCGAAGCTGCTGGCGCGAGGCCGGATAGCACGCCATTATAGCGCGAAAAGGCCCACACTTTCAAACATTTCCTCTCCAAATGGACCGGCGCCGCTTCCTCGCCCTGGCTGCCCTGCTGGCACCCGCAATGCAGGCCCGTTCGGCCGCGCCCGCCGGCTATGTGGACGTGCGCCGGCACGGCGCGCACGGCAACGGCAGCACCGACGACACGCGCGCATTCCAGAGCGCCCTCGACGCGGCCGCCGGGGTATGGGTTCCCGAGGGCCGCTACCTGGTGGGCGATCTCGCCCTCTGGTCGCACACCCACCTGGCGGGCGCGGGCGCGCGCTCGGTGCTGGTTCATCGACCCGGCTCGCGCGTGCTCGCCGCCGTGGGCGCGGGCTACGCGGGAAGCGCGGACCCGCGCGACAACGTGCGCGACATCGCCCTCGAGGACCTGGCGTTCGAGGGCCGCTGCACGACCGACGGCTTCGTGCAGACCAACCACCTGCTGGTGGCCACGGGCTGCACCGGCCTCGCGGTGCGCCGCTGCGCCTTCCGCGCTTTCCAGGGCGATGGCATCTATGTCGCGGGCTCGGCGTACGCCACCGGCGCCGAGCGCCACAACGAGGATGTCTCGATCCGCGATTGCCTCTTCGACGGCGTGAACGACCAGAACCGCCAGGGCGTGAGCATCACCGACGGCACGCGCGTGCTGATCGAGGGCAACCTCTTCCGCGACTGCTCGCGCCCCGACATGCCGGGCGCGGTGGACATCGAGCCCGAGGCGCCGTGGGCGCGCATCGACGGCGTGCGCGTCGTGCGCAACCGCTTCGTGAACGTGCTGGGCGGCGTGGGCGCGGTGTGCGTGATCCTCGCCCTCGACCGCTACGAGCGCCACCCGCGCGGCATCGAGATCCGCGGCAATCGCGTCGAGGGGCGCTTTCGCACGCTCGGCATCGTGGCCAAGGCCTTCGTCGACGCCGTCTCCGCCCCGCCCACGGACGTGGTCATCGCCGGCAACGAGATTCTCGATACGTTCCACGGCTTCGAGGTGTCCGGGCTGCGCGGGGTGCGCGTGGAATCGAACCTCATCCGCGGCACGACGGTGGCCGCACGCCTGTCGGTACCGCATCGCGGCCGCGCGGCCGACGTCGCCGTGGTGCGCAACCGCTTCGAGAAGGTCGGCATGCACTCCGGGGTCGCGCTCAAGGTCTACCCGACCGCCGGGCTCACCCTCTCCGACAATCGCTTCGCCGACTGCGGCTGGATCGACGGGCGCGGCGGCGTCGCGATCGATGCCTCCCTCGAGCCGCCGGACATGATGCGCGCCGAGCGCAACGTGGTCACGCGGACGCGCCGGCGACGGGCCCGGGCGTTATAATCACGGCCATGGAAGGACGCCAGCAAGCCGCGGGAACGCCCGCCAAGAGCCCCGGGGACATCGAGGGAATGCGCCGCGCCGGGCGCCTCGCCGCCGAAGTGCTCGACTACATCACGCCCCATGTGAAGCCGGGCGTGACCACCGGCCGCCTCGACAAGCTCTGCCACGACTACATCACCGGCGTGCAGGGCGCCGTGCCCGCCCCGCTCAACTACGCCCCGCCCGGGCATCGGCCCTTTCCGAACTCGATCTGCACCTCGGTGAACCACCAGGTGTGCCACGGCGTGCCGGGCGACAAGGTGCTGCGCCACGGCGACATCCTGAACATCGACGTGACCGTCATCAAGGAAGGCTGGCACGGCGATACGAGCCGCATGTACTACGTGGGCCAGCCCTCGGTGCAGGCCCGGCGCCTGTGCGAGGTCACCTTCGAATGCATGTGGAAGGGGATCGCCGTCGTGCGTCCCGGCGCGACGCTGGGCGACATCGGCTTCGCCGTGCAGCGCCACGCCGAGAGCCACGGCTACAGCATCGTGCGCGAGTTCTGCGGTCACGGCATCGGGCGGCGCTTCCACGAGGAGCCGCAGATCCTGCATTACGGGCGCCCGGGCCAGGGCCTCAAGCTGCAGCCGGGGATGACTTTCACCATCGAGCCGATGGTCAACGCCGGCAAGCGCGACATCCGCCAGCTCGCCGATGGCTGGACCATCGTCACCGCCGACCATTCGCTGTCGGCGCAGTGGGAACACACCATCCTCGTCACCGAGGACGCCTACGAGGTGCTCACCGTCTCGGAGGGCGCCCCGCCTCCGCCGGCCTTCATTGCAGCGCACGCCACGGCCTGACCCGTCGCGCCCCGTGCGAGCATGAGCTCGAGCATCGGCATCGAGGGGCCAGCGCCACGGGCCGGCCCCCCCGCTACGCGAATCCGGCCCAGTCGCGTGCCTGGCTCAAGGAGCGGCGCGAAGCGCTGCGCGAACGCTATTTTCGCCGCCCCGATCCGCGCCGCAACCTCGCCGCGCAGGCGGCGATCGTCGACCAGCTGCTGCAGGGCCTGTGGAGCGCGCGGGTGAGCGATCCCGCGTTCGCGCTGGTGGCGGTGGGTGGCTACGGTCGCGGCGCCCTGTATCCCAACTCCGACGTGGACGTGCTCGTGCTGCTGCCCGACGCTCGCGCGCCCGACGCGTCGATCGAGGGCTTCATCGGCACGCTCTGGGACAGCGGCCTGGAGCCGGGACACAGCGTGCGCACGGTCTCCGAATGCGTCGACGAGGCGGCGAAGGACGTCACGGTGGACACGAGCCTCATCGAGGCGCGCCTGGTCGCGGGCAACGCGGCGCTGCTCGCCGGGCTCGAGCAGCGCCTGCGCGAGCGGCGCGACGTGCGCGCATTCTTCCAGGCCAAGTACCGCGAGCAGACGCGCCGCCACGAACGCTTCCAGGAAGCCGCCTACAACCTCGAGCCGAACCTCAAGGAAAGCCCCGGGGGGCTGCGTGACCTGCAGATGGTGCTATGGCTCGCCCGCGCCGCCCGGCTCGGCACCTCGTGGAAGGCGCTCGCCGAGCAGGGGATCATCACGCCGCGCGAGGCGGCGGGCATCTCCGCCAACGAGCGCGTGCTCCAGGACCTGCGCATCCGCCTGCACTACCTCGCGGGGCGGCGCGAGGACCGGCTGATCTTCGACCACCAGATCGAGATCGCGCGCGCGCTGGGCCTCGCGGGCCGCGCCGGGATGGTGCCCTCCGACCTGCTGATGCGCCGCTACTATCTCGCCGCCAAGGCGATCTGGCGCTTCAACCAGATCCTGCTCGCGAATCTCCTCGACCGCATCACGCCGGCCACGGAGCGGCGCGTCGCGGTGCTCGACGATGACTTCCAGATCGTGAACGTGAACCTCGAGCTGCGCGACGAGCAGCTTTTCGAGCGGCGCCCCGGCATGGTCCTCGAGGCGTTCCGGCGGCTGCAGGACCAGCGCGACATCGTGGGCCTGGGCCCGCGCACGCTGCGCGCGCTTTCCCGCGCGCTGCCGCGCATCAACCGCGCCTTCCGGGAGAGCCGCGACAACCGGCGCCGCTTCATGGATATCATGCGCGGCGAGCGCCTCACCTGGACGCTGCGGCGCATGAGCCGCTACGGCGTGCTCGGGCGCTACCTGCCCGCCTTCGGGCGCATCGTGGGCCAGATGCAGCACGACCTCTTCCACGTCTATACCGTGGACGAGCACATCCTCATGGTGATCCGCAACCTGCGCCGCTTCCGGATCCCGCGCTTCGACCACGAGTACCCGTTCCTGTCCCGGCTCATGCAGGAGTTCGAGGGCGTCGAGGTGCTCTACCTCGCCGCGCTCTTCCACGACATCGCCAAGGGGCGCGGCGGCGACCATTCGCACCTCGGCGCCGAGGACGCCCAGCGGTTCTGCAAGGCGCACGGCATGGCGAAGGCCGACGCCGGGCTCGTCGCCTGGCTGGTCGCGCACCATCTCGAAATGTCGTCCACCGCGCAGAAGCAGGACCTCACCGATCCCGGCGTGATCGACGGCTTCGCGACCCTGGTGCGCGACGAGCGCACGCTCACCGCGCTCTATATCCTCACCGTGGCCGACATCCGCGGCACCAGCCCCGCGGTGTGGAACGCGTGGAAGGGCAAGCTCCTCGAGGACCTCTTCCACCGCACGCGCCGCCTGCTGCGCGGCGAGACCGAGTACGCCACCTCGTGGATCGCAGCGAAGAAGGAAGAGGCGCTGCGCATCTTCCGCCAGTACGTGCCGGAGCCCGGCCGCCACGCGGGGCTGTGGGCGAACCTGGACGACAACTATTTCCAGCGCTTCGAGGCGGCCGAGATCGGCTGGCACACGCGCACGCTCTGGTCGCGGGCGACGCCCGAGCAGCCGATCGTGCGCGCGCGGCTCTCGCCGGTGGGCGAGGGACTGCAGGTGCTGGTCTACGCGCCCGACCAGCCGGGCTTGTTCGCGCGCATCACGGGATTCTTCGAGCGCATGCATTTCGACGTCGCATCCGCGAAGATCTACACGACGCAGCATCGCTTCGCGCTCGACACCTTCCAGGTGCTCACGCGCACGCTCGGCAGCGAGCATTACCGCGACCTGATCCAGAAGGTCGAGGCCGGGCTCGCCCAGCGCCTGGTGCCGGGCGCGCCGCCGGATGCGGCACCCTCCGGGCGCATCTCGCGCTGGGTGAAGCACTTCCCGATCGAGCCGCGCGTGTCGATCGAGCCGGATCGCCGCCCGGGACGCTGGCTCGTCGCGGTGAGCTGCGCCGACCGCCCGGGGCTGCTCTCCGCGCTGGCGCGCGTCTTCCTCGCCCATGACCTGAACCTCGTGGACGCACGCGTGAGCACGCTCGGGCTGCGCGCCGAGGACGCGTTCGTGGTCAACGGGCCGGCGCTCGACGACCCGGTCGAGCACGACAGCGTCGCGGCCGAGCTGCTGCAGGCAGTGGGCGCCTAGGGCCGCGCGATCAGGGCGCGGGCTTGCGGTCGTTCAGCAGGATCCAGCCACGGATCACGCGGTAGAGGTACCAGAGGAAAAGGATCGCCCACGGCAGCCACCAGACGAGGATGCCGACGATGGTGAGGAAGAGGATCGCGGTGATCACGCCGCAGATCGCGATCCACAGCAGCCCCCACCAGAAGGTGCGCGCGAGCCATGAATAGTGCGACTCGACCCAGGTGCCGCGCACCGCGTCGCGCGTCGCCATCCCGACCACGATCGCCACCACCGCGAGCAGCCACGCCGTGAAGGGCGCGAGCAGGTGCAGCACGTAGAGCACCTGCGCGGTGCCGGTTGCAGGCGCGTTGCCCGCGTCTTGCGCGACTTCATTCATCGACCAGCTCCTCTCCCGGGAAAAGCTCCTCATTGAATCCGAACTTGCTCATGTCGGTCATGCGCTGCGGATACAGGATGCCGTCGAGGTGGTCGCACTCGTGCTGCACGACGCGCGCGTGGAAGCCCTCGGCCTCGCGCTCGAACGGGCGGCCCTCGGCATCGAATCCGCCGTAGCGCAGCCGCGTGTAGCGCGGCACCAGGCCGCGCATGCCGGGCACCGACAGGCAACCCTCCCAGCCCTCCTCGACCTCGCGCGCAAGCAGCACGATCCTCGGGTTGACGAGCACCGTGAACGGCACCTCCTCGGCGTCCGGATAGCGGGGATTCTTCTGCACGCCGAAGATCACGACACGCAGGCCGACGCCGATCTGCGGCGCGGCGAGTCCCGCCCCGTTCTTCGCCGCCATGGTGTCGCGCATGTCCTGGAGCAGCTCCGCGAGCTCCGGAGTGGCGAAGCGCTCCACGGGCTTCGCGTGCTCGCGCAGCACCGGGTGGCCCATGCGCAGGACTTCACGCACCGCCATGGCGTTCCACCAGCTTCGCGACGATCCTGCGCACCTTCGCCATGCTCTCCTCCATCACGCGCGCGATCTCCTCGAGGCTGACGCCGTGCGCGCTCGCTCCGCGGCCCGCGGCCGGGTTCACCACGACGGCGAGGGCGGCGTAGCGCAATCCCAGCTCGCGCGCGAGCCCCGCCTCGGGCATGCCGGTCATGCCGACCATGGTTGCGCCGTCGCGCTCGAAGCGGTCGATCTCGGCCTTGGTCTCCAGGCGCGGCCCCTGCGCCGCCGCGTAGGTCCCGCCATCGACCACCGCGAGCCCGGCCGCGCGCGCGGCGGCAAGTGTCGTCGCCCGCAGCTCCGCGCTGTACGGATAGGTGAAATCGATGTGGGTGACCGGCTGCTCGGCGCCCTCGAAGAAGGTCGACGGGCGTCCCCACGTGTAGTCGATGATCTGGTCGGGCACCGCGATCGTCCCCGCCGCCAGCGCGGGCGCGATGCCGCCCACGGTGCACACCGCGATCACCTGGGTCACGCCCTGCGCATGCAGCGCCCACAGGTTGGCGCGGTAGTTGATCTCGTGGGGCGCGAGCGTGTGCCCGTAGCCGTGGCGCGCGAGGAAGACGACTTCGGCTGCGCCGATGCGACCGAAGCTGAGCGGCCCGGACGGCTCGCCGTACGGAGTGCGCACGATCTGGCGCTTGGTGATCTCCAGGTTCGCGAGCTGCGTGAGCCCGCTGCCTCCGATGATGGCGATCATGGTCCTGGGGCCCTAGTCCTTCAAGGCGTAGATCGCGGGAAGGTTGCGCCACAGGCCGTAGGCGTCCATGCCGAAGCCGAACACGTAGCGGTTGGGCACCGTCACCCCGACGAAGTCCGCGTGCGCCGGCTTGGCGCGCCCCAGATCCTTGTCAGCGAACACGGCGCACACCACGCGCCGGGCGCCCATCTCGAGCAGCTTGTCGCGCACTGCCGCGAGCGTGATGCCCTCGTCGAGGATGTCGTCGATCACGAGCACGGTGCGGCCACGCACGTTGTCGCGCGGCGCGAGGCGCCACGAGATCTCGCGGCCCTGGGTGGCTTCCTGGTAGCGGGTGACTTCGATTGCGCCGAACTCCATCGGGAAGCCGAGCAGGGGCAGCAGCCGGCCGGTGAACACCACCGCCCCGCCCATCACCGAGAGCACCACGGGAAACGCCTCGCGCAGCTCGGCGGTGATCTCCGCGGCGACGCGCGCCACCGCAGCGTCCACCTGCTCGGCAGGACACAGCAGCTCGGCCCGCTCGAGCAGGCCCTGCGCCTGCGCGCGGGTCACGATCGCCGGACCTGGCCGGCGCCCGCGGTGGCCGCGGTGGCCGCGATGAACTCGCGGAATTCGCTCGCCAGCTCCGGATGCTTCAGGGCGAGGTTCACCGTGGCCTGGAGGTAGCCCAGCTTCGAGCCGCAGTCGTAGCGCCGGCCCTCGAACTCGTAGGCGAAGATCGATTCCTCGCGCAGCAGCCGCCCGATGGCGTCGGTCAGCTGGATCTCGCGTCCCGCGCCGGGCCGCAGGTTCTCGAGGAAGTGGAAGATGCGCGGGCTGAGGATGTAGCGCCCCACCACCGCGAGGGTCGAGGGGGCATCCTCGGGCTTGGGCTTCTCCACGATCGTGGTCACGCGCGAGAGCGCGGCGGACATGCGCTCCGCGCTCACGATGCCGTATGCGCCGGTGTCCGCGCGCGCGACGTTCTGCACCGCGACCAGGCTCCCGCCGTTCCTCGCGTGCGCCTGCACCATCTGCTTCATGACCGGCACCTGGGCGTCGATCAGGTCGTCGGCGAGGATCACCGCGAACGGCTGGTCGCCCACGAGGTGGCGCGCGCACAGCACCGCGTGGCCCAGCCCGAGCGCCTCGGCCTGGCGCACGTAGGCGCAGCTCACGCCCGCCGGCAGCAGGCCGCGCACTTCCTTCAGCAGCTTGTTCTTGCCGTGGGCCTGCAGCTCGGCCTCGAGCTCGTAGGCCTTGTCGAAGTGGTCCTCGATCGCGCGCTTGCCGCGGCCGGTGATGAAGATGAGGTCGGTGACCCCGGCGGCGACCGCCTCCTCCACCGCATACTGGATGAGCGGCTTGTCGACGATGGGCAGCATCTCCTTCGGCGAGGCCTTGGTCGCCGGGAGGAAGCGGGTGCCGAGCCCCGCCACCGGAAAGACCGCCTTGGTTATCTTTTGCATGATATCGATTCGGGCTATGCGCCGAGCATCCTGAGGAAGGCTTGTTCGTCCAGCACCGCGACGCCGAGTTCCTGCGCGCGATCGAGCTTCGCGCCGGCCTCGGCGCCGGCGACGACGTAATCGGTCTTCTTCGACACCGACCCGGTGACCCTGCCGCCGAGCGCCTCGATCCGCTCCTTGGCCTCCTCGCGCGACAGCGCGGCGAGAGTGCCGGTGAGCACGACAATCTTACCCGCGAAGGGGCCGGCCGGCGCGCGCTTCGGCGCGGAACCCTCGGTCCAATGCACGCCCGCCGCGCGCAGCTGCTCGATCACCTCGCGGTTGTGGCGCTGGGCGAAGAAGCTTGCGATCGACTCGGCGACCACCGGCCCCACGTCGGGCGCCTGCTGGAGCTCCCCGACGCTCGCCTGCATGAGCGCATCGAGCGTGCCGAAATGCCGCGCGAGGTCGCGCGCGGTGACCTCCCCCACGTTGCGGATGCCCAGCGCGTAGATGAAGCGTCCGAGCGTCGTGTGCTTGCTCTTCTCGATCGCGGCACGCACGTTCGCGGCCGATTTCTCCGCCATCCTCTCGAGCGCCGCGAGCTTCGCGAGCCCCAGCGTATAGAGCCCGGCGGGCGTGCGCACGAGTCCTGCGTCGACCAGCTGGTCGGCGAGCTTGTCGCCCAGGCCCTCGATGTCCATCGCGCGGCGCTGCGCGAAGTGCAGCAGCGCCTGCCTGCGCTGCGCGGGGCAGAAGAGGCCGCCGGTGCAGCGCGCCACCGCCTCGCCCTCGAGCCGGACCACCGCCGAGCCGCATGCGGGGCACTTGGCGGGCATCTCGAACCAGTCGCGCCGCTCGCGCGGCCCGGGCGTCGCCACGCGCGCGATCTCCGGGATCACGTCGCCGGCGCGGCGCACCACCACCAGGTCGCGGCGCCAGAGGTCCTTGCGGCGCACTTCGTCCTCGTTGTGCAGCGTGGCGTTCTCGATCGTCGTGCCGCCCACGAACACCGGCTTCAGGCGGGCCACCGGCGTGACCGCCCCGGTGCGGCCCACCTGCACCTCGATGTCCGCGAGCTCCGTGGTCGCCTCCTCGGCGGGAAACTTGTGGGCGAGCGCCCAGCGCGGCGCGCGCGACACGTAGCCGAGCCGCTCCTGCTCGGCGAAGCGATTCACCTTGTACACCACGCCATCGATGTCGTAGGCCAGCTTCGCGCGCTGCGCGCCGACCTCCCGGTGGAACGCGAGCAGGCCCTCGGCGCCGCGCACGGTACGCCGCTCGGCGGCCACCGGGAAGCCCAGCTCGCCGAGATGGTCGAGCAGGCGCGCGTGGGTCGCCGGCAGCTCGAATCCCTCGTGCGCGCCGACGCCGTAGGCGAAGAACGAGAGCCGGCGCTGCGCGGTGAGGCGCGGATCGAGCTGGCGCAGCCCGCCGGCCGCGGCGTTGCGCGGGTTCACGAACGTGCGTTCGCCGGCCGCGAGCGCGCGCCGGTTGATCGCCTCGAAGTCGCGCCGCAGCATCATCACCTCGCCGCGCACCTCGAGCAGCTTCGGCACCCGGCGGCCCGGCAGCTTGAGCGGGATCGAGCGCACCGTGCGCAGGTTGGCGGTGACGTCCTCGCCGGTGGCGCCGTCGCCGCGGGTGGCGCCCTGCGCGAAGATCCCGCGCTCGTAGGCGAGCGACACCGCGAGGCCGTCGAACTTGAGCTCGGCACGCGTAGTCGACCGCCTCCACCCCGAGGCCTTCGCGGCAGCGGCGGTCGAACGCCACCACGTCCGCGTCGGAAAACGCGTTGGCGAGCGAGAGCATCGGCACGCGGTGCACGAGCTCGGCGAAGCCCTCGCTCGGCGCGGAACCCACGCGCTGCGTGGGCGAGTCCGGCGTCACCAGCTCCGGATGATCCGCCTCCAGCTTCATCAGCTCCTGGAACAGCCGGTCGTATTCCGCGTCGGAGATCTCGGGCGCCGCCTCGTTGTAGTAGAGCCGGTTGTGCCGCTCGATCGCCCGGCGCAGTTTGCCGGCCCGCGCGGCCGCGTCGCGCGCCCCGGCCACGATCAGGAAAACAGCCGGTGCGCGAGCGCGCTCCCGGCGGCGATGCCGTGCGCCTCCATGTCGCGATGGACCTCCTCGACGGAATGCAGTATCGAGGCGATGCCCTGCTCGCTGAGCGCCCGGCGCCGGTCGTCGACCAGCTGTCCGCCGAGGGAGCGCGCGAACTCCTCGGCGAGCCGGACCATGTCGGTGAAGGCGGCCGGAGGATCGGCGGCGTGGGGCACGTCGAGGGCGAACGTGAGCCCGGTGTAGTAGGCCGCGGAGGGCTTGGCAGACATGTCGTCGAAGCGGCGGATCTCGAACTCGGGCGAGCCGTCGGCTCCGTAGCGCACCAGCTCGCCGCCAACGCCTTCGGACAGGCCGTGCTCCATCGCGAGCTGCTTCACGCGCGCGATGGAGAAGGTGGCGCCGAACTGCCCCGTCACGTTCACCGCCACCTCGATGTCGGCGGAGGCCGCGAACTGGTCGAGCTCCCGGGCGCGCGCGGCCGCGGCCGTGGGCGCCTCGCGCTGCGACACCGCGTTCAGCGCGGCGGCGAACTCGGCGATGGCGCCGTTGAATGCCTCGATCTCGTCCTGCAGCAGGGGTCCCCTGCGGTTGGCGAGCTGCAGGCCCACGCGCAGCTCGCGCCAGCTGCGGCGCGTGGAGCCCGATACGGGCTGCCATTGCTCGTCGACGATGCCTTCGATGCGCACCGGCGTCGTGTGCGAGCGCAGCGCACGCTCGAGCTCGTCCACCTGCTCGGCCATCACCGGATCGTCGGCGAGGATCACCGCGACGGTGTCGATGCGATTGGAGATCTCGGCCGCCGGGCTCACCCCGGCCTGCAGCTCGCCGGCGGCGGAAGGCTGCGCGACGGCGGGGCCGGGTGCGACCCGCGATTCCCCGGGAGGAAGCGCGCCGATGGTGGGCTCGCGCCGCTCGTTGCGCTCGTCGAAGAGCGCGTCGGGCGGCTGCGCGCCGAACGCCTTCTCGGCCCGGGCACGCGCGCGCCGCTCCACCACGGCGTTGTAGATCACCACGAGCGCGATGGCGAGCGCGCCGGCGGCGATGAGCGCGAGCTGGAGGTCGCTCATGCGGCCTGCTTGCGGGCGAGCTCCATGGCCGCGTCGATGTCCACCTCGACGATGCGCGAGACACCCGGCTCCGGCATCGTCACGCCGACGAGCTGGCTGGCGAGCTCCATGGTGATCTTGTTGTGGGTGATGAAGAGGAACTGCGTCTGCGCCGACATCTGGCGCACGAGCTCGCAGAAGCGCTCCGTGTTCGGGTCGTCGAGCGGCGCGTCCACCTCGTCGAGCAGGCAGAACGGCGCCGGATTGAGCTTGAAGAGCGAGAACACGAGCGCGATGGCGGCAAGCGCTTTCTCTCCGCCCGACAGCAGCTGGATCGACTGGTTTTTCTTGCCCGGCGGCTGCGCGAAGACCTGCACCCCCGCATCGAGGATCTCCTCGCCGGTGAGCCTGAGGCTCGCCTGCCCGCCCCCGAACAGCGCCGGGAACATCTCCTGGAAGTTGCGATTCACCGCCTCGAAGGTCTCCTGCAGCAGCTCGCGCGTCTCGCGGTCGATGCGCCTGATCGCACCCTCGAGCGTCTCCACGGCCTGCACCAGGTCCGCGACCTGCGCGTCGAGGAACTCCTTGCGCGCGCGGGCGGTGGCGAGCTCGGGAAGCGCGGCGAGATTCACCGGGCCGAGCGCCGCGATCTCCTCGGTGAGGCGGTTGATCTCCGCCTGCATGCCCTTCGAGCCCACGCGCCGCTCGATCTGCTCGGCCATTTCCTCGCGGGTGACGCCCGCATCGCGCAGCTGCTGCGCGTGCTGCTCCGCATGGGTCGCGGCTTCCTGCTCCCTCACGCGCAGCTCCGTGATGCGCTCGCGCAGCGGATCCAGGTTCTGCTCGACGCCCAGGCGCGCCTCCTCGATCGCGCGCAGCTCGTCGGAGAGCTGCTCCACCCCGCAGCGCGCATCGGCCAGCACGCGCTCGCGCTCGGCCTTGGCTTCGAGCGCCACCTGCAGGCGTTCGCGTACCTGCCCCTCCTCGAGCGCGGCAAGCTCCGCCTGGACGCTCGCGCGGTTGGCGGCGAGCGCCTGTGCCCGCTCGCGCAGGGAAACGGCGAGGCGGCCCTGCGACTCCACCTTCTCGTGGCAGCTGCGCTCGTGGAAGCCGGCCTCCGAATGCGCGCGCTCCGCCGCGGCGAGCGCGGCACGCGCCGTCTCCAGCGCGCGTTGCGCCGCGCGGCCGGCTTCCTCGAGGGACTGCAGCCGCTGCACGATGAGCTCGATCGCCTGCGCGCCGGCCTCGAGGGCATGCTGGGCTTCCTGCATCTCGAGGCGCTCGCGGGCCTCTTCCGCGTCGATCTGTGCCAGCTCCGCGCGGATCGCCTCGCGGCGGCGCTGCGACTGCTCGGAGCTCTGCGCGAGCTTGAGCAGCTCCAGCTCGAGCCCGTGATCCTGCTGGCGCGAGCGGCCGAGCTCGTCGCGCAGGCGCCGCCCCTCCTCCTGGGCGGTGCGCAGGTCCTGCTCGAGCGTGCGCAGGCCGCTTTCGGCTTGCGCGCGTTCGCGGGCGTGCCCGGGAATCGCGCCGCGCAGCTCCTCGATCCGGCGCTGGCGCTGCAGCACGCCGTGCAGCTCCGATTGCGGGCCGTGGAAGACCACCCCCTGGCGGCTGAAGAGATGGCCGCCCTTCGACGCCAGCAGTCCGCCCGGAGCGAGCACGCGCCCGAGCGCCACGCCATCCTCGCCCTCGGGAAGGATGAACACGTTGGCGAGCGCATCGCGCAGGTACGACGCGACGCCGGGGCGCGCGCTGGTCACCACCGAGGCGAGCGGCACGAGGTGCGATGCGGCGCCCGCCTCGGGCGTGCCGCGCTCGACGAAGACCGCGAAGCTGCCGGGCGGTGCGTCGCGCAGCAACGCGCCCACGGCGGCGTCGTCGGCGAGGCGCGCGGCATTCAGGCGCACTCCGAGCGCCGCTTCCACCGCGTCGTCCCAGCCGGCTTCCACCTGGATGGCCTGCCACAGGCGCTCCACGCGCTCGAGGTGATGGGTCGCGACCCAGTCCCCGAGCTTCGAATCGGTATCGAGCTTCGCCTGCTGGGCCTCGAGCGCGGCGAGCGCCGCCTCGAGTCCCGCGAGCTCGCGGGTCGCCTCGTGCAGGCGGGCGGTGGCCGCATGCCGCTGCTCCTCGAGCACCGGGATGCGCGCCTCGGCCTCGCGCAGCTGCGCCTCGAGCTCCGCGATGCGCGCGCCTGCAAGGGCGCGCTCGCTCTCGACCGCACGCAGCTTTTCCGGCTCCGGGAAGACCAGCGCCATGTTCTCCTGCTTGAGCCGGCCCTTGCGCGCCTCGATCTGGGCGAGGAGCTTCAGCGCGTGGGACTCGCGCGTCTCCTCGACGCTCTGCGCCTGCTCCGCGCCACGCATCTGCGCCTCGGCCGCGCGCACGGCTTCGGCGGCCCGGCGGGCGGCGTCCTCGGCCGCGGGCAACGCCGCGCGCGCCCGCTCCACCTCGGCCGCGCGCGCCGCGGCGGCCGCGCGCGCCGCGTCGATCTCCGCCTGCCAGCGCTCGCGCTCGCCCTGCGCCTCCGCGACGCGCCGCTCGACCTCGCCCGCCTCCGTGCCGAGCGCTTCGAGCTGCGCGGCCATGCGCCGGCGATTCTCGCCGAGGAAATGGATCTCCTGCTCGAGCGATTGCACCCGGGCGTTGGCCTCGTAGAGCGCGCCCTGCAGCTGCTGCAGGTAATCCGTCTGCTGGTAATGGCGCCCGCGCAGCTCCTCGAGCGCGCGCTCGTTCTCGCGCAGGCGCGCCATCTCCGCCTCGAGCGCGACCGTGGCCTTCTGCACCTCGTTCGAGCAGCGGGTCCGCGCCTGCTCCGCCTCGCGCAGGCGCGTGAAGGCGAGCAGGTTGTGATTCAACGCGAGCTGGCCCTGGAGCTCCTGGTAGCGCGCGGCGACCTCCGCCTGGGCGGCGAGGTGCGTGAGCTGCGTTTCCAGCTCCGCGCGGATGTCGGCCACCCGCGCGAGGTTCTCGCGGGTGTCCTCCAGCCGGAGCTCGGTCTCGCGGCGGCGCTCGCGGTACTTGGACACGCCGGCCGCCTCCTCGAGGAATACGCGCAGCTCCTCGGGCTTCGGCGTCGATGATGCGCGAGATCATGCCCTGCTCGATGATCGCGTAGGCGCGCGGCCCGAGCCCGGTGCCGAGGAAGATGTCCTGCACGTCGCGCCGGCGCACGTGCTGGCCGTTGATGTAGTAGTTCGAGTCGCCGTCGCGCGTGAGCAGGCGCTTCACCGCTGATCTCGGCGTATTGCGACCACGGCCCGCCGATGCGCCCGAGCGAGTTGTCGAACACCAGCTCGACGCACGCGCGGCTCACCGGCTTGCGCTGCCGCGGAGCCGTTGAAGATCACGTCCTGCATGTGACTCGCCGCGCAGCTGCCGGGCGGAGGACTCGCCCAGCACCCAGCGCACCGCGTCGATCACGTTGGACTTGCCGCAGCCGTTCGGGCCCGACGACGCCCACCAGCTGGCCGGGGACGGCGATGGAGGTCGGATCGACGAAGGACTTGAAGCCGGCAAGCTTGACGGATAGTGAGTCGCAAGGGGAGGTTTCGGTAAGTGCTTGTTTTGAGTCGCGAACGGCGGACGCACCTTCAGTAGAATGGCGATTTTACCGGAACGAAACGCCCTTCCCAATGGCCCAGCCGTCCAAGGCGCTCGAAACCTTCCCCAATCCGAGCCCGCAGCGCGACTATCGCGATCCACATGCAGATCCCCGAGTTCACCTGCCTGTGCCCGAAGACCGGCCAGCCCGACTTCGCCACGCTCGTCCTCGATTACGTGCCCGACCAGCTCTGCGTCGAGTTGAAGAGCCTGAAGCTCTACATCTGGTCGTTCCGCAACGCAGGGCGCTTCCACGAGGCCGTGACCAACGCGATCCTCGACGAGCTGGTGCGCACCGACGAAGCCGCGCTTCATGCGCCTGACCGCGCAGTTCTATGTGCGCGGCGGGATCTTCACCACCGTGGTGGCCGAGCATCGCAAGAAGGGATGGCGGCCCGCGCCGCGCGTGGACCTCGAGTCCCTTCCGCTGGAATCGAACACGCGTTAACCTCGCGGCATCCGAACCGAAGGGAGACACCCGATGCGCCGCCGCTTCGTCCTCGCCTGGCTTGTGCTCCTCGCCGGCAGTGCCCGCGCCGCGGGACTGCCCCCGGTGGAGGATTTCTTCCGGCTGCCGCGCTACGCGGCCATGCAGGTTTCGCCGGACGGCAAGCACATCGCCGCGCTCTCGCCGGTGAAGGGCCACCAGAACCTCGTGGTGCTCGACGTGCCACCGAAGGAGGCGCGCGCGGTCACCTCCTTCGAGGATGTGGACGTGCTCTGGTTCGCGTGGCTCAACAGCAAGCGGCTCGTCCTCGGCACCGGCAGCCTGGCCACGCGCGTCTTCGACGTTCGCGGCGGCGAGCTCTACGCCGTGGACGTCGACGGCGGGGAACCGCGCGACCTGTCCGGCCTGAAGGGCGGCGAGATGGTCGGCAAGGGCCTGCGCTTCGTGCGCTTCCTGCCCGGCGAGAGTGACGACATCATCGCCCAGGAGATGACCTTCGACCGCTTCGGACGGGAGATGGGGGCGCTCGTGCGCGTCGACTCGCGCACCGGACGCCGCACGAACATCGGGGTGGGCCGGCCCGACAACGGCGAGGGCGAGAGCTGGCTCGTCGACAACGCCGCGGTCGCGCGCGCGCTCACGGTGTCGGGCGAGGGCCGCACGCGCATCTGGTACCGCGCTTCGGCCGACGCGCCCTGGCGCAAGCTCGACGAGTTCGCGAACACCGAACCGGGCTGGGCGCCCGTCGCCATCGCCGCCGACGGCAGGACGCTGCTCGCGAGCACCTACCGCAAGGGCGACAAGGCCGAGATCGTGCGCTACGACCCGGCGACGCGCACCTTCGGCGAGGTGGTGGCAGCCCATCCCCAGGTGGACCTGCGGGGAGTGATCGAGGACGACGGCAAGCCGGTGGGCGTCACGTTCGATGCGGACCGCCGCGGCTTCGCCTGGTTCGACCCGGCCCTGGCGCGCCTGCAGGCGACGGCCGACAAGGCGTTCCCCGGCGCGGTGAACATGCTCAGCTGGTCGCGCGACCGCACCCTCGCGGTGATCACCTCGTACTCGGACGTGTGGCCCGGCACCTTCTACCTCTTCGATGCGAAGCAGGGCCGCATCTCGTTCCTCGCCGACCGCGCGCCGTGGGTCAAGCCGAAGGAGATGTCGCCGATGAAGCCGGTGCGCTACGCGGCGCGCGACGGCCTGGAGATCCCGGCCTACCTCACGTTGCCGCGCGGGCGCGAGGCGAAGAACCTACCCCTCGTGGTGTTCGTCCATGGCGGCCCCTGGGTCGACGGCGACGACTGGCGCTACGATCCCGACGTGCAGTTCCTCGCCTCGCGCGGCTACGCCGTGCTGCAGCCCAACTACCGCGGGACCACGCGCTACGGCTGGAAGCACTACCACGCATCCTTCGGCCAGTGGGGCCTCGCGATGCAGGACGACGTGACCGACGGCGTGAAATGGGCGATCGCGCAGGGCATCGCCGACCCGAAACGGGTGTGCATCTACGGCGCGAGCTATGGCGGCTACGCCACGATGATGGGCCTCGCCAAGGACCCGGACCTGTACCGATGCGGGATCGACTACGTGGGCGTGACCGACCTCCCGCTCTTCCTCACCATGACCTGGGCCGACTACGCGCAGTCCGACTTCGTGGACTACGACGCGCACGCGATGGTGGGAGACCCGGACAAGGATGCCGGGCGCCTGAACGACACCTCGCCCGACAAGCTGGCCGACCGCATCAAGGCGCCGGTACTGATGGCCTACGGCGGGGCGGACGTGCGCGTGCCGGTCGAGCATGGGCTGCGCATGAAGGCCGCGCTCGACAAGGCCGGCGTGAAGTACGAGTGGATGGTGATGGAAGGCGAGGGCCACGGCTTCCGCGATCCCGGCAACCAGAAGGCGTTCTACGAGGCCGTGGAAAAGTTCCTCGCCGCGAACCTCGCGCCGAAGTAGGCGCCCTCAACGTTCGGCCGCGCCCGCCACCGCAGCACGGCGCGCCGGCCGCGCGTTGAGCCACCCGCTCGCCAGGCTCGCGGCCACGATCAGCGCGCCGCCCATCAAGTCCTGGGCATTCAGCGTCTCGCCGGCGAGCGCATAGGCCGCGACCGCCGCCACCACGAGCTCCGAAAGCAGGATCACGATCGCGCGATTGGCCGGCATGCGCGCGAGGCCATACTGCAGCGCGAGGCTCATGGCCATCAGCACCGCGGCGGTGCCCACCGCGAGCGGCCATCGTGCATGCATCGCCGCCAGGAGCTGCGCGGCGCCCACACGACTCGCGGGGAGGCTGGCGAGCGCGGCGAGGCTCACGCCGGCCCAGATCACGATCGACTTGCCCACGTCGCTCATCGTGTCGAGGCGGCGCACCAGCACGTTGCCGAGCGCGAAGAGGAATCCGGCGCCGAGCCCCAGCCACTCCGCGCGCGCGGTGGGCCACGGCAGGCCCAGCCGCGGCTTCCACAGCATCGCCATGGCGCCCGCGAAGGCGAGCGCCATCACCGCGAGACCCGCGCCGTCGAGGCGCTCGCGCAGCACGATCCGCGCGAGCGGCACGGTCCACAGCGGCGCGAGATAGAACAGCAGCAGCACGCGCATCACCTCGCCGTCGAGCACGCCGAGCACGTAGGCCAGGTTGCTCGCGCCGATGGCCAGGCCCATCAGCAGGGCGAGCGGCGGCATGCGCCGCAGGCGCGCGGCCTCGCCCGGAAAGAGCGCGATGCCCATCAGCAGGGCGATCCCGTAGGTCAGCCCGGCCGCCCAGATGCCGTCGAATCCGGCCAGCGCGAGCAGGCGATACGGATACCAGACCACGCCCCAGAGGGCGGCGCCGGCGAGCAGCGCCCAGGTCGGCGCGGAGGCGGGAGTCTTCACGGTACTATCGAAAATTATGACCGATTGCGCGGTGCTCCACGTCGCCTCGCTGCCCGGCGGCGGCGTGGACCGGCATGTGCGCGACATCGCGCGCGGATCCGCGCGCCGCCATCTGGTCTGGCACGTGGCCGACACGGCCGACGCGATCGAGATCCCCGCCGAGCGGCGCATCCTCGCGCTCGAACCCGCGGCGGTCGAGCGCGAGGCCGCGCAGCTCGAGCGCTGGCTGCGCGCGCAGGGCGTGGGCATCGTCCACGCCCATTCGGTGGCGCCTGCCGCGCGTGCGCGCGCTTCGTGGGCAGGGCGCGCGCTCGGCGTGCCCCTGGTGGTGACCCTGCACGACATCCTGTTCCTGCGCCGCGAAGGCTTCGAGCCGGGCGCGAGCGCCGCACCGGATCCGGCGTGGCTCGCCCGGACCGCGGCGTTCGCACGCGCGGCCGCGGCGGTCACCGCACCGTCGCACTACCTCGCCGCCCTCGCGCGCGCCCACGTCCCCGGCCTCGAGGTGGCGGTGATCCCCAACGGTTCGCCGCCGCAAGGTGCCGGCCGGGCGCTCGATGCGCGCGCCGAGTTCGCGGCCCGCGAGCCGCGCCACGTCGCCGCGGTCCTGGGCGCGATCGGCCCGCACAAGGGCAGCGCCGTCCTGGACGCGCTCGAGCATGCGCTCGCCGGCAGCGACATCGCGATCGTGGTGATCGGCTACCTCGACGCGCAGCTGCTGCCGGGATGGCGCGGCGAGCACCTCTACGTGCACGGCACGTACGACGACGCCGACGTCGCCGCGCTGCTGCGCGCCTATGGCGCCGAGCTGGCGCTGTTTCCCAACCGCGTGCCCGAGAGCTTCAGTTACGCGCTCTCGGACGCCTGGTCGGCGGGAGTGCCGGCGCTCGTGCCGGCGGAAGGCGCGCTCGGCGAGCGCGTGGCCGGGAACGAAGGCGGATGGACGCTGGGCGCGCGCGCCGATGCCGGCGAAATCGCGCAGGCGCTGCGCCGCATCTTCTCGGATTCGGCAAGCGCCGAGCGCGCGCGGGTAAAATCGCGGCTTGCGCACCCCGATCCGCTGCGCGTGCCCTCCCTCGAATCCATGAACCGCTCGCTCGAAGCCCTGTACGCAAGATTCGGCATCGACCCCGGCGCGCCGCTCGACCTCGGCTCGGCGCCGGTGCAGCGGCTGCTCGCCACGAGCCTGGACGGGGCGCTGTTCCGCGAGGAGCTGGCGCGCCTGGCCGACGAGCAGGTGCAGCTGCGCGCCGGGCTCGCGGCGGAGCGCGCCAACTTCGCCCGCTTCGAGACCGAGTCGCGCGCGTGGATCGCGAAGCTTGAAGGCGACATCGCAGCGCTGCAATCGGAGCTCGCGCGCGAGGTCGAGTCGCGCCGCGCCTTCGCGCAGGAAAACGAGCAGCTGCGCGACCACCGGGCCGCCCTCGAGCTGCTGCCCGGCCTCCTTCGGCGGCTGCTGCTGAAGAAGGTCCGTGATGCGCGAAGTTGACGTCTGCGTCGTCACCTACCGTCCCGACCTCGCGCTCCTCGCGCAACTCTTCGCCAGCCTCGCCGAGCCCACAGCCGAGCCGCTGGGGCGCGCGCTCTTCCTCCACGACAACGGGCCCGACCCCCGGCTCGCGGAGCGCCTCGCCGCGCTCGCGCAGCGCGAATGCGCGGGCTGCGCAAGCGTGGAGGCGTGGCATTCACCGGGCAACGTGGGATTCGGCCGCGGCATGAACGCCGCGATGGCGCGCGGGCGCGCGCCGTTCGCGCTGCTGCTCAACCAGGACTGCGTGCTGGAGCCCGGCGTGCTCGAAGCGCTGGTCGGCGCGGCCGGGGCCGGCGCCGCGGATGTCGCGGCCTGGGAACTGCGCCAGATTCCCTACGAGCATCCGAAGGCCTACGATCCCGTCTCGCTCGAGACGCCCTGGGCGAGCGGCGCCGCGCTGCTCGTGCGCCGCGCCGCGTTCGAGGCGGTGGGCGGCTTCGACCCGCGCCTCTTCATGTACGGCGAGGACGTGGACCTGTCGTGGCGGTTGCGCGCGCGGGGCTGGAAGCTGCTCTACCAGCCGCAGGCTCGCGGTCGTGCACCGCACCTACCGCGAAGCCGCGGAGGTGAAACCAGCTGCAGGTGTTCGGCGGCGTCGCGGCGAGCCTCGCGCTGCGCGCGCGCTACGGGGGACTGCTGCGCACGCTGCAGGGCCTCGCGATGCTCGCGGGCGAGATCCTCGCACCTCCCTCGTTTCCCGGCCGGCGCCGCGGCCTCGCGCGCGCCGGCCTCGGCTTCCTCGTGCGCTGGCCGCGCTTCGCCTGGTCGCGCGTGCGGCCCGCGGCGGGCTTCCGGCCGCAATTCGAGGGCTGGGGCTACGAGACGCGCCGCGACGGCGCGTTCGTCGAGTTCGCCACGCGCCGCGCGTCGCCCGGACGCGAGCGCCCGCGCGCCTCGATCCTCATCCGCACCGCCGGCCGCACCGCGTGGCTGCACGAAGCGCTCACCTCGTGCGCGAACCAGACCTACGACAACCTCGAGGTGGTGGTGATCGAGGACGGGCCGGAGCGCTCCCGCGCCGTGGTCGAGGCGTTCCGCGGGCGCCTGGACGTGCGCTACCAGGCCACCGGCGAGCCCGTCGGCCGCGCACGGGCCGGCAACGCCGCGCTCGCGCAGGCGCGCGGCGAATGGCTCAACTTCCTCGACGACGACGACCTCTTCTTCGCCGATCACGTCGAGGTGCTGGTCGACGCGGCGCTGCGCTCGGGAGCGGCCGGGGCGTACGCGCTCGCGTGGGAGACGCAGACGCGCTTCGTCGACCGCGCCAACGCGCGCTACGAGGAGGTGCTGCACGTGACGCGCCATCGCCAGCGCTTTGACCGCCTGGCGCTCTGGCACCACAATTACCTGCCGATCCAGGCGGTGCTCTTCCACCGCCGCCTGTACGAGCGCTGGGGCGGGTTCGCCGAGGACATGGACCAGCTCGAGGACTGGAACCTGTGGACGCGCTACACGCTCGAGGACGACTTCGTGCTCGTCGAGAAGACCACGTCGAAATACCGCGTGCCCGCCGACGCCTTCGTCGCCGCGGAGCGCCAGGCGCTGCTCGACCGCGCCTATGCCGACGCCCTCGAGCGCCAGCGCGCAATGCGCGTCACCTTCTCGCCGCGCGCGATCTCCGAGATGGCGGACGCCTACGTGCGCAACGAGGCGCTGATGATGGTCACGCGCAACGACCTGCGCCGGATCGTGGGCGCCAACCGCTGGCTCGCGCGCGCCGCGACGTTCCGCCATCCGCTGCGCGCCGTCGTGCGCCGCTTCGCCCGCCGCCCATGACACAGGACCTGCCCTTCACCGGCGAGCGCTTCGTGCCCGGCACGCGGGGCGAGATCTGGGTCGAGCATTGGCACCGCTATCATTTCGCGGCGCGCTGGGTCGGCGGGCGGCGCGTGCTCGACGTGGCGTGCGGCGAAGGCTACGGCGCGGCGCTGCTCGCGCGCAGCGCCGCGCACGTGACCGCGGCGGACCTTTCCCCGGAGGCCATCGAGCACGCCCGGCGCCGCTACGCCGCGCTCGGCAACGCGGCGTTCGTGTGCGCGCCGTGCACGCGCCTGCCGCTCGCCGACGCGAGCATCGACGTGGCGGTGTCGTTCGAGACCATCGAGCACATCGCCGAGCAGGACGAATTCCTCGCCGAGCTCGCGCGCGTGCTCACGCCCACCGGCGTGCTGATCCTGTCGTGCCCCAACAAGCTGGAGTACAGCGACAAGCGGGCATACTCCAACGAATTCCACGTGCGCGAGCTTTATCGCGACGGGCTGGACCGGCTGCTCGCGCCGCGCTTCCCGGAATGCCGCTGGTACGGGCAGCGCGCCACGTTCTTCTCGGTGATCGCCCCCGAGGCGCCGCAGCCGGTGCAGGGGCAGCTGGTCGAGGTGGACGAATCGCACCCCGCGGACGCTTCGTCGCACCTGGCGAACCCGCTCTACTTCCTGGTGGTCGCGAGCCGGCAGGGCACCGCGCTCGACGCCCCGCCCCCCACTCTGTCGGTGCTCGCCGATCGCGGCGACTGGGTGTACCGCGACTACGGGAACGCGATGCGCGAGATGGAGCGCGCCGCCGCACGCGGGCACGCGCTGGAAGGCCAGGTGGCGGAGCGCGAGCGCTCGATCGCCGGGCTGCAGGGCGCGGTGCGCGCAAGCCAGCGCGTGCAGGCCGACCTGGTGGCCGGCCTGGCGCAGCGCGACGCGACCCTCGCCGAGCGCGATGCCGCGCTCGCGGCGTGCGACGCCGCCCTCGCCGAGCAGGCGCACGAGATCATGCGCCGCCGCGGGTGGCGCTGGTGGCTGCGTTTGCCGCTTGTGCGCCTGGGCCTCCTCGGGGAGCGTGGCCCGCGCCACCCGTAGTCGCCGCCCCTGCGCTCTCACCTATAATTGCGGCAATGAATCCCCGCCTCGGGCTGCTGCAGCCCTATCCGTTCGAACGCCTGCGCAAGCTGCTCGCCGGCGCCGCCCCGCCGCCGGGGCTGCGCCCGATCTCGCTGAGCATCGGCGAGCCGCAGCATCCCACGCCGTCGGTCATCAAGGACGCGCTCGTCGCCAACCTCGCAGGGCTGTCGCGCTACCCGCAGACCCTGGGCCTGCCCGAGCTGCGCGCCGCGCTCGCCGCATGGATCGCGCGGCGCCACGGCCTGCCCGGCCTCGACGCCGATCATGAGGTCATTCCCGTGCAGGGCAGCCGCGAAGCGCTGTTCTCGATCGCGCAGGCACTGCTCGATCCCGGCGCGGTGGACGCGCTGGTCGTGTGCCCGAACCCGTTCTACCAGATCTACGAGGGAGCCGCGCTGCTGGGCGGGGCGCAGCCCTATTTCGTGAATGCGCTCGCGCACGACGGCTTCCGGCCCGACTGGGAGGCGGTCCCGGAGGCGGCATGGAAGCGCACGCGCCTGCTCTACGCATGCTCGCCCGGCAATCCCACCGGGCGCGTCATGGCGCTCGACGAGTGGCGGCGCCTGTTCGAGCTTTCCGACCGGCACGGCTTCGTCATCGTGTCCGACGAGTGCTACGGCGAGCTCTATTTCGACGAGTCCAGGCCGCCCCTCGGGGCGCTCGGCGCGGCGCAGCTGCTCGGGCGCCGGGGCTACCCGCGCCTGGTGGTCATGGGATCGCTCTCGAAGCGCTCGAGCGCCCCCGGGCTGCGCTCGGGTTTCGCCGCCGGGGACCGCGCGGTCCTCGAGTCCTTCGTGCTGTATCGCACCTACCACGGCACGCAGATGAGCAACACCGTGCAGCTCGCCTCGATCGCCGCCTGGCAGGACGAGGCGCACGTGGCCGCCAACCGCAGCCTCTACCGCGAGAAGTTCGCGGCCTTCCACGCGCTGGTGAACCCGGTGCTGCCGCTCGTGCATCCGGACGCCGGTTTCTACTTCTGGGCCGACGTGGGCGGCGACGACACCGCCTTCGCCCGCGAGCTGTTCACCGCCACCCATGTGACGGTGCTGCCGGGCAGCTACATCTCGCGCGCGGCCCACGGCGTGAATCCCGGCCGCGGATTCGTGCGCATCGCGCTCGTTTCCACCGTCGAGGATGCGGTCGAGGCCGCCGGGCGCATCCGCGCATTCGCGGCGCGGCGCGCGCCGGCGCTCGCGCAGGCCGCGGCGCGATGAGCGCGCTCCAGGCGATCATCGAGCAGGCTTTCGAGCGGCGCGCCGAGCTCTCCCCCGCCTCCGCGCCCGCGCAGGTCCAGTCGGCGGTGGTGCAGGTCCTCGCCGAGCTCGACGCCGGCCGGCTGCGCGTGGCCGAGAAGCGCGACGGACAGTGGATCACGCACCAATGGCTCAAGAAGGCGGTGCTGCTCTCGTTCCGGCTGAACGACAACGCGCTCATGCGGGCCGGCGTAGCACGCACTTCTTCGACAAGGTCGACTCGAAGTTCGCCAACTACACCCACGGCAATTCCAGGCCGGCGGCTTTCGCGTCGTGCCGCCGGCGAGCGCGCGCCACGGCGCGTTCATCGCGAAGAACGTCGTGCTGATGCCCAGCTACGTGAACATCGGCGCCTACGTCGACGAAGGCACGATGGTCGACACCTGGGCCACCGTCGGCTCGTGCGCGCAGATCGGCAAGAACGTGCACCTGTCGGGCGGCGTCGGCATCGGCGGCGTGCTCGAGCCGCTGCAGGCCAACCCGACCATCATCGAGGACAACTGCTTCATCGGCGCGCGCTCGCGAGATCGTCGAGGGCGTGATCGTCGAGGAGAAGCTCGGTGATCTCGATGGGCGTCTACATCGGCCAGAGCACCAAGATCTACGACCGCGCGACCGGCGAGGTCACCTACGGGCGCGATTCCGGCCGGCTCGGTCGTCGTCAGCCGGCAGCCTGCCCTCGGCCGACGGCAGGTACAGCCTGTACTGCGCGGTGATCGTCAAGCGCGTGGACGCGAAGACGCGCGCCAAGACGAGCATCAACGAGCTGCTGCGAGGCGAGCTGAGAGGAACGGCGATGACGTAGCTGGCAACATGGAACGCGTGCTGCAGCTGATGGCGGAGAAGAGCGCATCGGACGTCTATCCTCTCGGCCGGCTCGCCGATCCAGCATCAAGATCAACGGGCAGCTGCATGCCGGTCAATCCGACCAGCCGCTGGACGCGGGATGACCAAGCCGCGCAGCTGCTGCCGAGCTGCTCACGCCGCAGCCAGCTCGAGGAGCTCGAGCGACGACCGGCGAGCTGAACTCGGCGTCGGGCCGATGGCGGGCGTGGGCAGCTTCCGCCTGTCCGGCTTCAAGCAGCGCGGCACGATCGCCGCCGTGATCCGCTGCATCACCGTCCGAGATCCCGACGATCGACGAGCCTCAACCTGCCGCCGGTGCTCTCGCACGCTGGTGATGGAAAAGCGCGGCCTGATCCTGATGGTCGGCGCCACCGGCTCCGGCAAGTAGCACCACGCTCGCCTCGATGATCGACTAGCGCAACTCGCAGTGGCACCGGCCACATCCTCACCATCGAGGACCCGATCGAGTTCCTGTTCCAGCAACAAGAAGTCGATCGTCAACCAGCGCGAGGTCGGCAGCGACACGCGCTCGCTCGCACGATCGCGCTGCGCAACGCCTGCGCCAGGCGCCCGACTGCATCCTGATCGGCGAGATCCGCGACCTCGAGACGATGCCGCATGGCGATCTCGTACGCGCTTTCCGGCCACCTGTGCCTCGCCACGCTGCACGCCAACAACGCTACCAGGCGCTGAACCGCGATGATCAGCTTCTACCCGCTCGAGGTGCGCCCGACGCTGCTGCAGGACCTGTCGGCAGCGCTCAAGGCCGTGATCTCGCAGCGCCTGATGCGCAGCCGTCGCCGGCGGCCGCACGCCGGCGGTCGAGGTGCTGCTCAACACGCGCAACATCCAGGAGTTGATCGAGAAGGGCGAGATCACGGAAATCAAGGAGGCGATGGAGAAGAGCATGTCGCCCGGCTCGCAGACCTTCGAGCAGGACCTGTTCCGCCTCGTGCGCCAGAACAAGATCTCGGTCGACGAGGCCCTTACCAACGCCGACTCCGCCACCAACCTCGGCCTGCTGCTCGGCAACTCCGGCATCATGCCGGCGATGACGGAACGGGCGAAGCAGCCGGGCGCGCGGCCGAGCTCCTCGCCGTTCGGCGACTTCAAGATCACCGAGGAATCGGAGGAGAAATTCGGCTAGCCGCCGATTCCCCCGGAGGGCCCGTGAAGAGCCTGGAACAGAACCTCTCGCAGTACGCCGCATACCATCGCGACCGGCGCAACATCGCGACGCATTTCGCCGGCATCCCGATGATCGTGCTCGCCGTGGTGATGGCGACCGCGACCGTGGCCATGCCGGTGGGCGGCGTCCCGGTGACGCTTGCCGCGCTGCTCTCGATCGCCGCGTGCGCCTACTATTTCCGCCTCGATTTCGCGTTCGGCGTCGCCATGGCGCTCGCGCTGCTCGCCGCGTGTGCGATCGCGAGCGAGACGATCGCGCGGCTGGGCACCGGGGCCAGCCTGGGCGCGGCGCTGGCGCTCTTCACGGCCGGCTGGCTGCTGCAGTTCCTCGGCCACCGCTACGAGGGGATGAAACCCGCCTTCTTCGACGACGCGCGCCAGCTCGCGATCGGGCCGCTGTTCGTGTGCGCGGAGCTGTGCTTCCTGTTGGGGGCGCGTGCCGAACTGCGCCGCCGCATCGAGGAGCGCGTGGGTCCCGTGGTCGCCCGCCGCGCGGGCGCCCGCACCGGCGGGCCGCCCCTGAACGAGCGCACCGCGGCGGATTGAAGAACGAGACCCTCGAGCTGGCGCAGGCGCTGATCCGGCGCAAGTCGGTGACGCCCGCCGACGCAGGCTGCCAGCAGCTCATCAGCGATCGCCTGGCGCCGGTTGGGTTCCGTGCGGAGGTGATGGTGCACGGCGAGGTAACCAACCTGTGGATCCGCCACGGCGACGCGAAGCCCCTCGTGGTGCTCGCGGGCCACACGGACGTCGTGCCGCCCGGGCCGCTCGGGCAGTGGAGCTCGGACCCGTTCGAGCCCACGATCCGCGACGGCCAGCTCTTCGGGCGCGGCGCGGCCGACATGAAGACCTCGATCGCGGCGTTCGTGGTCGCCGCGGAGCGCTTCGTGCGGGAATGGCCGCGCCATCGCGGCTCGCTCGCGCTGCTCGTCACCTCCGACGAGGAAGGCCCTTCGGTGGACGGCACGGTACGCGTGGTCGAGGAGCTCAAGCGCCGCGGCGAGACGATCGACTACTGCATCGTGGGCGAGCCGTCCTCGGCGGAGGTCTTCGGCGACACGATCAAGAACGGCCGCCGCGGCTCCCTCACCGGCCGGCTGCAGGTGCGCGGCGTGCAGGGCCACGTGGCCTACCCGCAGCGCGCGAAGAATCCGGTGCACCTCGCTGCGCCCGCCCTCACGGAGCTGGCGGCAACCGAGTGGGACCGCGGCAACGCGTACTTCCCGCCCACGACCTGGCAGGTCTCGAACATCCACGCCGGCACCGGCGCGCAGAACATCATCCCCGGCGAGCTGCAGGTGGATTTCAACTTCCGCTTCTCGACCGAGAGCACGCCCGAGTCGCTCCAGGCGCGGGTGCAGCACATCCTCGAGCGCCACGGCCTCGACTATGCGATCGACTGGACGCTCGGCGGCAAGCCCTTCCTCACGCGGCGCGGGCGGCTCGTGGAGACCCTCGCGACGGCGGTGAAGCAGGTCTCGGGCGTGACCCCCGAGGTGAACTGCACCGGCGGCACCTCGGACGGGCGCTTCATCTTCGACATCTGCCCGGAGGTCGCCGAATTCGGCCCGGTCAACCGCTCGATCCACAAGGTGAACGAAGCCGTGGCGCTCGCCGAGATCGAGCCCCTCGCCGAGATCTACCGGCTCACGATCGAAAAGCTGCTCGGGGCGTGAAGCGCTCCGCATCCCGAGCCCGGCCGCGAACCGTGCGCACCCTGCTGGAGCGCGGCATCGCCCGCTTCGAAGCGGCGGAGCTCACCTACGGGCACGGCACCGCGAACGCGCTCGACGAGGCGGCATGGCTGATCCTCGGCGCGCTCGGGTTGCCGCCGGGCGAGCTCGAGGCCCACCTCGAAACGCCGCTCGCCGAGGCGCGCTTCCGCGCCGCCGCCGCCCTCCTCGACCGGCGCGTACGCACGCGCAAGCCCGCCGCCTACCTGCTGCACGAGGCGTGGCTCGGTCCCCATCGCTTCTACGTCGACGAGCGCGTGATCATCCCGCGCTCCTTCATCGCCGAACTGCTGCTCGGCAAGCGCGGGCTCGCCGTCCGTGCGCCGCAGGCGATCCTCGACCTGTGTACCGGCTCCGGATGCCTCGCAATCCTCGCCGCGCTGAAGTTTCCCGAGGCGCGCGTGGACGCGGCCGACCTTTCACAGGATGCGCTCGAGGTCGCGCGGCGCAACCTCGCCGCGTACGGGCTGCAGGATCGCGTGCGCCTCGTGCGCTCGGACCTCTTCGACGCGCTGCAGGGCCGGGCCTACGATCTCATCGTCTCGAACCCGCCCTACGTGACCGCGGCCGCCATGCGCCGCCTGCCGCCCGAATACCGCCGCGAGCCGGCGCTCGCGCTCGCGAGCGGAGCAGACGGGCTCCAGCATACGCGCGCGATCCTCGCCGCGGCGCGCGAGCACCTGCGCCCGGGCGGCTTGCTCGTGGTGGAGATCGGCCGCAACCGCAAGGCCCTGGAGAAGTCGTTCCCGGAGCTGGCGTTCCGCTGGCCCCGGACGAGCGCGGGCGCCGGATTCGTGTTCGGGCTGCCGCGCGCCGCCCTGCCGCGCTAAGCGCGTTGCGCGCGCCTCACTCGCGCCACGCCGGATCGACGCGGTCGAGCCGGCGCAGGATGCCGGGCCAGGCGATCATGCCGCCGGACTGCCGCAGCACTTCCTTCGACGCCTTGCGGATGCCGTCGAGGATCGGCTGCGGTATCGCGATCAGCTCGCCGCCGCCGGCTTGCGCACGCACCTGCACCTCGCACGCCTTCTGCAGGATGTACATGTAGAGGAAAGCGTCGGCCACGCTCGATGCGCAGGTGAGCAGCCCGTGGTTGCGCAAGATGAGGTTATGCCGGTCACCCAGGTCGCGCACCAGCCGCGCCTTTTCCTCGGGATTGAGCGCCACGCCCTCGTAGTCGTGGTAGGCGAGGCTCGAGAGCGGGAAGAGCGACTGCTGCGACAGCGGCAGCAGGCCCGCCCTCTGGCACGACACCGCGACGCCCTCCATCGTGTGCAGGTGGATCACGCACTGCGCGTCCGCGCGCGCCTCGTGCACCGCGCTGTGGATGGTGAAGCCCGCGGGATTGATCTCGAAGGGCGACTCGGACACCTTGCGCCCCGCGAGGTCCACCTTGACCAGGCTGGAGGCCGTGATCTCCTCGAACATCATCCCGTAGGGATTGATGAGGAAGTGGTGCTCCGGTCCCGGCACCCGCGCCGAGATGTGGGTGAAGACCAGGTCATCCCAGCCGTACAGCGCCACCGCCCGGTAGGCGGCCGCGAGGTCGGTGCGCGCGGCCCATTCCGACGGAGGCACATGGGCTTTCATCGAGCGGATCAGGGCGGGGTCGGCGTGCATGCAATAATATTACTCCCGTGACCATCGCCATCGACCGCATCGACCATATCGTGCTCACCGTCTTCGACGTGGAGCGCACGATCGAGTTCTACGGCCGGGTGCTGGGCATGCAGCCCGTCACCTTCGGGCAGGGGCGCCGGGCGCTCGCCTTCGGGCGGCAGAAGCTGAACCTGCACCAGGCCGGGCGCGAGTTCGAGCCCAAGGCGTTGAAGCCCGTGCCGGGCGCGATCGACCTGTGCTTCATCGCCTCCACGCCCCTCGAGGAGGTGGTCGCCCATCTGCGCAGCTGCGGCGTGGTCATCGCCGAGGGCCCGGTGGAGAAGACCGGCGCGCTCGGCCCGATGAGCTCGGTGTATTTCCGCGACCCCGACGGCAACCTGATCGAGGTGTCCAACTACCGGTCATGAGCGCGCCCCCACCGGCCGGCCCCGACCTCGCGCAGCTGCGCAAGGAGTACGCGCGCGAGACCCTCGACGAGAAGGACGTCGACCGCGACCCGCTCGGGCAGTTCGACGCGTGGATGGCCGAGGCGATCCGCGCGCAGCTCCCCGAGCCCACCGCGATGACGCTTTCCACCGTGGACGCGAAGGGCCGTCCCTCGGGGCGCGTGGTGCTGCTCAAGGGCCGGGACCCGGGCGGCTTCGTCTTCTTCACCAATTACGACAGCCGCAAGGGGCGCGATCTCGCCGCGAACCCGGCCGCCGCGCTCACCTTCCTGTGGAAGGAGCTCGAGCGCCAGGTGCGCATCGAAGGCGCGGTGGAGAAGGTGAGTGCGGATGAATCCAGCGGGTACTTCGACACGCGCCCGCTGGGCTCGCGCATCGGCGCGTGGGCCTCGCCGCAGAGCAAGGCGATCCAGGACCGCGCCTGGCTCGAGGCGCGCTGGACCCAGCTCGCCGAGCGCTACGGCGAGCATCCGCCGCGCCCGCCGCATTGGGGCGGCTACCGGCTGGTCGCCGGCTACCTCGAGTTCTGGCAGGGCCGTGCGAGCCGCCTGCACGACCGGGTCGCCTACACGCGCGTGCCGGGCGGATGGAAGGTGGCGCGCCTCGCTCCATGAAGGCCTGCGCCGCGCCCTTCGACCTGAAGCGCCTCGAGGCGGAACGCCTCACCGGGGAGGCGCTCGAGCGATCCCTCGAGCGCATGCTCGCCGAGCACGCGCGCGGCGACATCTGGATCTTCGGCTACGGCTCGCTCATGTGGAACCCGGAGCTCGACTTCGAGGCGAAGTGCGTGGCCACGGTGCATGGCTATCATCGCCGCTTCGGCCTGTGGTCGCGCATCAACCGCGGCACGCCCGATCACCCCGGGCTCGTGCTCACGCTTGAGCGCGGCGGAAGCTGCCGCGGGCTCGCGTATCGCCTGGAGCGCGCGAGCGCCCGGGAGCAGCTCGCGCAGCTATGGCGCCGCGAGATGTCGCTGGGCTCCTATCGCCCGCGCTGGCTTCCGTGCCGCTCCGGGAGCGGGGTGTTCGAGGCGCTCGCCTTCGTCGTGAACCGGGGCTGCACCGGGCATACCGGCAAGCTCTCGTTCGAGACCATGGTGGCGGCCATAGCCACCGCCCACGGCAAGTTCGGCTCGAGCGCGGACTATCTGTTTCGCACCGAGGCCGCGCTCGAGGAGCACGGCATCCGCGACGAGCAGGTGCGCCGGCTCGCCGAGCACGTGCGCGCCCACCGCAGGTCCTAGACGAAGCCGCGCTTGCGCATGAGGGCGTTGATGCTCGCGTCGCGGCCGCGGAACGCGCGGTAAGCCTCGCGGGGATCGCCGTGTTGCCCGCCGCGAGGACATGCTCGCGCAGGCGCCGCGCCACCGCGCGTCGTAGGCGCTGCCTTCCTCCGTGAACGCCTCGTAGGCGTCGGCGGTGAGCGTGTCGGCCCAGAGGTAGCTGTAGTAGCCGGCGGAGTAGTCGTCGCTCGCGAAGACGTGGCCGAACTGCGTCGTGCGGTGGCGCATGACGATCTGCTTCGGCATGCCGAGCGCGGCGAGCGTCTCGCGCTCGAACGCGGCGGCGTCGATGGCCTGTCGCGCCGGCGCCAGGTGCAGCTTCATGTCGACGAGCGCCGCACGCGAGGTACTCGACGGTCGTCGAAGCCCTGGTTGAAGCGTCGCGGCGCGCTCGATCTTGTCGACGAGCGCCGTCGGGATCGGCTCGCCGGTCTGCGTGGTGGCGCGCGAAGCGGTTCAGCACCTCGGGCGTGCGCAGCCAGTGCTCGAGCAGCTGCGAGGGAAACTCGACGTAGTCGCGCTCGACGGCGGTGCCCGCGAGCGACGGGATAGCTCACGTTCGAGTTGAGCCCGTGCAGCGCGTGGCCGAACTCGTGGAACAGGGTGGTCGCGTCGTCCCAGCTGATCAGCACCGGCTCGCCCGGCTTGCCCTTCACGAAGTTGGCGTTGTTCGACACGATCGTGCGTGACCGTCGCCGTCGAAGCGCTCCTGGTGCGGTAGGCGTTCATCCACGCGCCGCGAGTGCTTGCCGGGGCGCGCGTACGGGTCGAAGTACCAGAGGCCGACGTGCCGCCGTGCGCGTTGGTCACCTCCCAGACGCGCACGTCCGGGTGGTAGACGGGAACGTCGGTGACGCGGCGTGAAGCGCAGGCCGAAGAGCTCGCCCGCCACCCAGAACATCGCCTCGCGCAGCTTGTCGAGCTGCAGGTACGGCTTCACCTCGTTCTCGTCGAGGTCGTACTTCGCCTTGCGCACCTTCTCGGCGTAGTAGCGGTAGTCCCACGGCTCGATGGTGATGCCCCGCCCTGCGGCGATCGGCGAGCGCCTGCATGTCGGCGACTCTCCTCGCGCACGCGCGCGACCGCCGGCTTCCACACCGCGTCCATGAGCTCCATGGCCGCGTCGGGCGTGCCGGCCATGCTGGCTCCGAGGCGCCAGTGCGCGTGCGTCGCGATAGCCGAGCAGGCTGGGCGCGCTCGGCGCGCAGCTTCAGGATCTCGGCGATCGCGCGGCTTGTTGTCGTGCGCGTCGCCGTTGTCGCCGCGGCTGCAGAACGCGCGCCAGACCTTCTCGCGCAGGTCGCGGCGCTCGGAGTAGGTGAGGAACGGCTCCACGCTCGAGCGCGTGTTGAGGATCGCCCACTGGCCGGCGTGCCCGCGGTCTCGACGGCCGCCGCTGCCGCCGCCGCGCGCACCGACTCCGGCAGCCCCGCGAGATCGCCCTCACTGTCGAGCAGCATGACGCAGCTCCTCCTCGTCGGCGAGCACGTTCTGGCTGAACTGCGTGTACAGCGTCGCCAGGCGCTGGTTGATCGCCGACAGCCGCTCCTTGTCCGCAGCGCCCAACCGCGCGCCGCCGCGCGTGAAGTCGGTGTACTTGAGCCAGGCGAGGCGCCGCTGCTCCTGCGTAAGGCGGGCGTCGTCGCGGCTCGCCTCCCAGGCGGCGATGACGCGTGCGAAGAGCTGCTCGTTCTGCACGATGCGGTCCTGGAAGGCGGCGAGCCGGGGCGCCATCGCGCGCTCCACGGCCTGGAACGCCGCCGTCTTCAACGTCGAGCTGTGGATCCGGTAGACGCTCGCCACGCGCGCGAATGCGCGCCCGCTGCGCTCCAGCGCAGCGAAGGTGTTCTCGAAATCGGGGGGCTCGGGATTGGCGGCGATGCGCTCGATTTCGGCGAGCTGCGCGTCCATCGCCGCCTGCAGGGCCGGCTCGAAATCCTCCACGGCCACGCGATCGAAGGGCGGCACGCCGCCGTGGGGTCCCGGCCAGGGTTGGAGCAATGCGTTCATGGCGCCTCCAGCTTGGCCCGCGCGTCCCGTTTTGCAAGCCGCGCGAGCAGGTAGTCCACCTCGGCGCGCGCGGCCGGGGTGAGTGTGGCCCCGGGCTTGCGCAACGCGTCGCAGGCAATGATGCCACGGCGCATCAGGACGTACTTGCGCACCGCGAGCCCGGGTCCCGGCTGCTGCTCGTAGCGGATGAGCGGCAGGTGGGCATCGAAGAGGTCGTGCGCCTCGTCGCGCTGCCCCGCCGCCGACAGGCGCACCACGTCCACCAGCATGTCGGGGAAGCAGTAGCCCGTGTTGGCGCCGTCGGCCCCGCGCTCCATCTCGAAGTCGAGGAACAGCGCGTTGTTGCCGGTCAGGATGGAGATGTGGCGCATCGAGCCGTCGCGCTCGTAGCCGCGCAGCGTGCGAGATCTTCTCGAGGCCCGGCCAGTCCTCGTGCTTAAGGACCATGCACGCGGGGTTGTCCATGACGATGCGCCGGATCACCGCGGGAGTCATCTGCACCGAGAAAGTGAGCGGATAGTCCTGGATCACGAACGGCACGTCGGCGCCGATCGCCTCGGAAGCCTGGCGGTAGTACTGCACGATCGCATCGTCGGTGCGCAGCGTATTGGGCGGCGCGATCATCACGCCGGCGGCGCCCAGCGCCATCACGTCCTGCGCGAGCGCGCGCATCGCCGCGAAGCCCGGGGCCGACACCCCGACCACCACCGGCACGCTCGCGCGCGCCACGACGCGCTTCACGATCGCCGACCGACTCGGCGTGCGTCCATCTTCGGGGCCTCGCCGAGCTGGCCCAGCACCGTCATGCCGGTGACGCCGGAGCGCAGGAAGAAATCGGTCATCCGGTCGATCGACGACTCGTCGATCCGCCCGTCGGCGTGGAACGGCGTCGGCGCGATCACGTACACGCCGTGCGCGTCGGCTGCGAGCTTCATCGGCCCCTGGTCTTCTCGTAGCGCGCCTTGTTCTCCGCGTTGGGCGGATAGAGGCCCGGCAGCGACGCACCCTTCTCCACCTCGGACATGATCCAGGCCTCGAGGCGCTCCTGCTCGGGCGCCTCGGCGACGATCTCGTCGATCTTGGCGGCGGGAACGAGCACGGCGCCGTCGTCGTCGACCACGACCACGTCGTCGGGGAATACCGCCACGCCGCCGCAGCCGATCGGCTCGCCCCAGTTCACGAACGTGAGGCCCGCCACCGACGGCGGCGCGGCCGCGCCCTGGCACCACACCGGCAGCCCGGTGGCGCGCACGCCGGCGACGTCGCGCACGCACGCCGTCGGTGACCAGCGCGGCCACGCCGCGCTTCTGCGGATGCGCGCGCACAGGATGTCGCCGAAGATGCCCGCGTCGGTGACGCCCATCGCGTCGACGACCGCGATGCAGCCGGCGGGCATCGCCTCGATCGCGGCGCGGGTCGAGATCGGCTTCGACCACGACTCCGGCGTCGCGAGGTCTTCGCGCGCGGGCACGAAGCGCAGCGTGAACGCCTTGCCCGACCGCGCGCGGCTGGCCGGGACTGAGCGGCCGCGTGCCGCGCATCCACACGTTGCGCAGGCCCTTCTTCAGCAGCATCGTGGTGAGGGTGGCGGTGGTGACCTGCCCGAGCGTGGCGACGATGTCGCGATCCGAGGCCATGGCTGTCCCTGGCGTGCGCAAAACGGGGAATCTTACCCGAGTCGGGCGAGAAACTCCTCGATGCGCCCGGCATTGGCGCCCAGGTCGCTCAGGCCCACGCGCGAAACGCTGCGCACGTCCACGCGGCTGCCTGCGCCATCCGCCCGGATGCGCACCACGATGTCGTCCTTGAATCCGAACCATGCGCTGGTGGCGGTGGCCTCGATGCGCCCGGCGGATGCGTCCGCCGCGGCCACCTCCCAGCCCATCGCGTGCGCGGCGTCCACCGCGCGCCGCAGCGTTTCGGGCGGCGGCGTCTGCACGACGAGCGGCTGCAAGCCGGGATAGCCGCGGTGCTGCTCGGCGGCCACCGCCGGCCCGCCGTAGGCGAAGCCATTGGGAGCCTTGCGGCGCTGCTCGAGCAGCGCCACGAACGCCGGCGGGTCGGCGGTATCGGTGCTGATGTCATGGATGCGGGGAACGCTCTTCGCCTTCGCGAGCATCATCAGTGGCGCGGCGATCGCCCCGAGCGCGAGGCACAGCGACACGAGCGGGATCCACAGCGGGGCGCGCAAGGCCGGAAAGACGAGCAACGCCAAGGAACAAACGCCGGCCGCGGCGCCGGCGAAGAAGCTCCATTTCACCAGCGCCAATCCGGCCTGCCAGGTCCACAGCCCGAAGCGCGTCCCCGGTCCCGCGGCGAGCACCATCGCGAAGCAGGCCACCGCGAGCGCGAGGGTGAGCGCGCGCGCTGCTCCGATCGTCTCGGGGTTCAGGGGCATCCGGCCATTATGCCCGCCGGGCCGGGTGGCGGCTCAGTCGATGCGCATGCGCGGACTTTCATAGGGCGCGAACGCCGAGCAACGGGCCGTGGGACGCGAAGTCGCGGCTATCCGCGGCGCCGGAAGATGCCAGCGCCGCGCCCCCGATCGCGAAGCCCACCAGGGCCGCGACCAGCCACAGGGCAAGCGGATGGCGGGCGCCCCGCTGCACGGAAGTCGTATCGGGGAGAGCGGGAAAATCCATCGGTCACCTCGCTTATAGATGTGAAATATATTGCCACTTGCGCCGATGATCTCTAAGCGATATGTTTTCGGTTTCCTTGTGAGATTTGCTCACATATGCCACGCCGCCTCCCGCCGCTGTCCGCGCTGCGCCCGTTCGAGGCGGCGGCACGCCTGGAGAGCTTCTCGCGCGCCGCCGGGGAGCTGCACCTCACCCACGGCGCGGTGAGCCACCAGGTGCGCGCCCTCGAGGAGCACCTCGGCGTGGCGCTTTTCGCCCGCCACGGCAAGCGCGTCACGCTCACCTCGACGGGGCGCGCGTTCTCCGAGCGAATACGCGGGGCGCTGGAGGAAATCGCCCAGGCCGCCGACGGGCTGCGCGCGCGCCGCGAAGATCAGCTCAGCGTGAGCGTCATCCCGTCGTTCGCCTCGCGCTGGCTCATGCCACGCCTGATCCGCTTCATGGATGCGAACCCGAAGATCGCGATCACCGTGAACGCGACCATCGCGCTCGCCGATTTCCTCTCCGACGAGGTCGACATCGCGATCCGCTTCGGCGCGGGGCCGTGGCCGGCGCTCGCGTGCGAGAAGTTCCTGGCCGACGAGATCTTTCCCGTGGCGAGCCCGAAGTGGAACGGCGGCCGGCTGCCGCGCACCCCGCGCGAGCTGCTCGGCGCGCGCATCATCCGCGAGGATCGCGACGATTGGAACCGCTGGTTCAAGGCGGCCGGCGTCTCGCTCGAGGACCCGATCGCGGGACCGAACTTCAACGATTCCACCTATGCCCTGCAGGCGGCCGCGCGCGGCGAGGGAATCGCCCTCGCGCGCCGCTCGATCGTCGCCGAGGACCTCGAGCGCGGTGCGCTCAAGCGCCTGTTCGATGTCGCGCTGCCGTCCGCCTCGAGCTACTGGTTCGTGAGCCCGAAGGACACCGTCGCGACGCCGAAGGCACAGGCCTTCCGCGCATGGGTGCGTGCCGAGCTCGCCGCCGGGCCCACCCGCTCCCTCTTGCTGCCGCGCCCGAAAGCGTAGCGCGCGCCGCCGGGTGCGGGGAGCGCCCCCCTAGTGCGGGTCGCGATTGCCGTTGTTCGTCGGCTGCTGGTCGCCGCGCGCCTCCTGGGCTCCGCGGTTGCGGTTGCGGTTCTTGTTGCGGCGGTTGCGTCCGGACTTGCCCTTCGGACCCTGCGCCGCGGGCTGCCCCTGGCCGGGCGGGCCCGATGCGTTGCCCGGGGCGGGCGCGCCTCCCTGGACCGGCGCATTGCCCTGGCCGTGCTTGCGTTGGCGGTGCTGGCCCTCGCCACGCGGTTGTCCCTGCGCCTGCATATTGCCCTGCGCCTGCACGTTACCCTGCCCCTGGCCGCGCTTCTTGTTGAAGAACGGCTTGTGGCCGTGGGCGCGGCGCGGCCCGGGCTTGGCGCCGCGATCCTCGGTCGCGTTGGGATCATAGGTGCCGCGGTTGCCGTCCGGCTCCGGCGCCGGGACATGCCCCCGGGCGTGGTGCACCTTGTCGCCGATGTCATCGTCGATCTCGCGCGCGCGCGCCTCGCGATGGTCGTCGATACGATTGCCGATGTTCTCGAGCTCGTCGTCCGCATCCTCGGCGCCCGCCTCCTGGCCCGCGGGCGGCTCGTTCATCCCCGCGAAGTTGAGCAGCTCCTGCACCTGCTCCTCCTCCATCTCGCGCATCATCCCGCGCTTCACGTGCCCGGGCAGGGCCACGGGGCCGAAGCGCACGCGCATGAGGCGGCTCACCGTGAGGCCCACGGCCTCGATCATCTTGCGCACCTCGCGGTTCTTTCCCTCGCGCAGGATCACGTGGTACCAGTGGTTGGCGCCCTCGCCGCCGCGATCCTCGATCGAGTCGAACGTGCAGCTCTCGCCCTCGATGTCCACGCCGGTCTTGAGCAGGCGCTCCTTCTGCTCCTCGGTGAGCTCGCCCAGGATGCGCACCGCATACTCGCGCTCCACCTCGAAGCGCGGGTGCGTGAGCCGGTTGGCCAGCTCGCCGCTGGTGGTGAAGATCAGCAGCCCGCCGGTGTTGAGGTCCAGCCGGCCGACCGACACCCAGCGCCCGCCGTGCACCTTGGGCAGCTTTTCGAACACCGTGGCGCGCTTCTCGGGATCGTCGCGCGTGACGATCTCGCCCTCGGGCTTGTGGTAGAGCAGCACGCGCGGCAGCTGCTCGCCGAAGCGCAGGTGGATGAGGTTGCCGTCGAGCTTCACCTTGTCGCCGGGGCCGACCGCGTCGCCCAGCTTGGCGAGCTGGCCGTTGATGGTGAGGTGCCCCTGGGCGATGAGGATCTCGATGTTGCGCCGCGAGCCGTGGCCCGATTGCGCCATCACCTTCTGCAGGCGCTCGCGCTTCGAGGGGCTGCTGCCGCCCTGGCGCTCGTGACCGCCCTGGCCGCGCCCCTTGCCGAAGCGCCGGTTGCCGCTCTGTTGGGGACGGGCCCATTCCGGCACGACGCCGCCGGGCCATTCGAGCTTGTGGTTGGGGTGAGGTCTATCCCGCATGGGTCTGCGACTCCTGTGGATCTGGGTTCTCGGTGGTCGGGGGCTCGTCGATCAGGGAGTCCTGCACAGGCGGCGCGGAGGCCGCTTCGATCGCGACGAGGGACGGTGCCGGCTCGAGGGCGGACTGGATGTCTTCGAGCGGCGGGAGCTCCTCGATCGAACGCAGGTTGAGGTCGTCGAGGAACTTTCGCGTGGTGGCGAAAAGCGCCGGGCGGCCCGGGGCGTCTCGCGGTGGCCGACGGTCTCGATCCAGCCGCGCTCCTCGAGCGCCTTCAGGGTGGGCGGCGAGACCGCGACGCCGCGGATGTCCTCGATGTCGCCGCGCGTGACCGGCTGGCGGTACGCGATGATGGCGAGCGTCTCGAGCACCGCGCGCGAGTAGCGCGGCGGCTTCTCGGCGGCGATGCGGTCGATGAACTCCTGGTATTCGGGCTTCACGCGGAAGCGCCAGCCCGAGGCCACGGAAGTGAGCTCTATCGAGCGTGCGTCCCATTCGGCCTTGAGCTCGTCGAGCACCTTGCGGATGTTGTCCGCGTCGACCTCGCCGGCGAACAGGCGCTTGAGCTGCTGCACCGTGAGCGGCTCGGCCGAGGACAGCAGCGCGGCCTCGAGTACCCGCTTCACGTGGGCGATCTCCGGGCCGGGCGGCGGATCGGCATGGGTCTGTTCGTTCATGGGCGGGTCGATCGATGGGGTCAGGCGATCGTGAGCGCGGCGCGCTCGCTCTTGAGCTTCACGTAGATCGGATCGAAGGGACTCTGCTGGCTCATCTCGATGAGCGCTTCGCGCGTGAGCTCGAGCAGCGCGAGGAAGCTCACGACCAGCACCGGCACCCCGAGCGCGGGCTCGAACAGTTCGGAGAACTCGACGTAGGCGCCGGGGGCGAGCGCCTTGAGGATGCGGCTCATGTGGGCGCGCACCGAGAGCTGCTCGCGCGTGATCCGGTGATGGCGCGTCATCCGCGCGCGCGCCAGGATCGAGCGCCACGCCTCCGAAAGGTCGTGCACCTGCACGCCCGGCAGCCGCTCGGCGAGCGCCTGCTCGATGTAGACCTCGACCACCGAGAAGTCGCGCCCGGCCACCGGCGCCGCGCCCAGCGCATGGGCGGCCTGCTTCATGCGCTCGTACTCGAGCAGCCGGCGCACCAGCTCGGCGCGCGGATCATCGGGCTCGGCCTCGCCATCGCGCTTCGGGCGCGGCAGCAGCATGCGCGACTTGATCTCGATCAGGAGCGCGGCCATCAGCAGGTAGTCGGCGGCGAGCTCGAGCTGCGTGGCGCGCATCATCTCGACGTATTCCATGTACTGGCGCGTGAGATCGGCCATGGGAATGTCGAGGATGTCGAGCGAATGGCGCCGGATGAGATAGAGCAGCAGGTCGAGCGGGCCCTCGAAGGCATCGAGGAACACCGACAGCGCCTCGGGCGGGATGTACAGGTCCGCCGGCAGCTCGGTCATCGGCTCGCCGCGGATCTTCGCCACCGGCAGCGCCATGTCGAGCACGGGCTGGTCGAGCCCCAGGGAGTCGTTGGCGGCGTGCGGGTTCATTTCTTCCCGTAGACGCTCTCGGCGGCGAAGCGGCTCATCGCCGCGCCGTCGTGGGCCGTGTCGGGCGCCTCGAGCAGCTCCCACCGGAAGGGCACGCCGAGCTCCTTCGCGGCGGCGGTCGCCGCCTTGAAGAAGTTCTCCCCGCGCTCCAGGCGCCCGGCGCCCTGTTTCTTCGCCCCCTCGCTTTCGTTCAGGTTCTGCGCATCCGCGTCCGTGTCCTTCTCGCCCAGCAACAGCACGAAGCGCCGCGCGAGCGCCTGCCTGAGCTCGCGCTCGCCGGCCGGGGAATCGACCAGCGAGTACGGAAACGGGGCGGCCCCCTTGTCCTTGCGCCACTCCGGCATCAGGTACCAGCCGGGATTGGCTGCCATCATCAGCGTGGCGCGGCTGTTCGGCAGCAGCAGCGCCATGCGCTCCACGAACTGCCCGCCGGCCGAATGGCCGAAGATCGCGTAGCCCTTCTGCCCGTCGCGCACCTCGTCGAAGAGGTGCTCGATGGCGGAATAGGTCCATTTCTCGCGATCGGGCTGGTCCTGCACGTCGCCCAGGTTGTAGGCCGCGGCCTTGGGCCAGTACTGCTGCGAGAACTCGGGCGCCACGACGAGCAGGTGGTAGCGGTCCGCGAGCAGCTCCCAGTAATCGCGGTAGTGGGAGGCGTCGCGATGCAGGCCCGCCATCACGAACTGGATCGGACACGTCGTGTCGCAGGCTCGCGGCCGGTAGGTATAGACCCTGATCGGCCGGTCCGGGCGCCCCTTGGCGTCGACGAACTCGAAGCTCCACTTGCCGTTCGGTATGGGCGTGGATGCGAGCGCACACGTTGCGGCGACCGCGAGCAGCGCTCCGGCCAGCAGCATGCGCACCGTACGTCCGGGTCCACTCGTCTTCATCGCTCGTCCCTTCCCCTCAGGCGTAGTTGAGGCCCATCGCCTCGCGCACGTCGCGCATCGTATCGTCGGCCAGGTCGGATGCCTTCTCGCATCCATCCTGGATGATGTTGCGCACCACGGACGGATCCTCCTCGTACTGCGCCGCGCGCTCCCGGATGGGCTTGAGCTCCGCGTTGATCGCCTCGATCACCGGCTGCTTGCACTCGAGGCAGCCGATGGCCGCCGTCGTGCAGCCCTGCAGGACCCAGTCCTTCGTGGCCGCGTCGGAATAGACCTGGTGGAGGTTCCACACCGGGCACTTTTCCGGGTTGCCGGGATCGGTGCGCCGCACCCGCGCGGGGTCCGTCTGCATGGTGCGGATCTTGCGCGTCACGCTCTCCGGCGCTTCGCGCAGCATGATCGCGTTGTCCGTGCTCTTCGACATCTTCTGCCCGTCGAGCCCGAGCAGCTTCGGCGTCTCGGTGAGCAGCGCGTCGGGCTCCGCCAGGATCATGCGCCCGCCGCCCTCGATATAGCCATAGAGCCGCTCCTTGTCGCCCAGCGCCAGGTTCTGCACGTCGTTCACCAGCTCCTGGGCCTGCGCGAGCGCAGCCTGGTCGCCCTGCTCCTGGAACCGGGTGCGCAGCGTGCGGTAGAGCTTGGCCTTCCGGGGCCCCATCTTCTTCACTGCCGCCTCGGCCTTTTCCTCGAAGCCCTTCTCGCGCCCGAAGAGGTGGTTGAAGCGCCGCGCGATCTCGCGCGTGAGTTCGATGTGGGAGACCTGGTCCTCGCCGACCGGCACCCGGTTGGCCCGGTAGATGAGGATATCGGCGGCCTGCATCAAAGGGTACCCCAGGAAGCCGTAGGTGAGCACGTCGCGGCCCAGCTCGGCGTGGCGCTCGACCAGGTCCTTGTATGTGGGCACGCGCTCGAGCCAGGCGAGCGGCGCGAAGAACGAAAGCAGGACCGTGAGCTCCGCGTGCTGCGGCACACGCGACTGGATGAACAGCGTGGCCTTGGTCGGGTCGATGCCCACCGCAAGCCAGTCGATGAACATGTCCCACACGGTCTGCTCGATGACCGACGGCTCCTCGTAGTGGGTGGTGAGCGCATGCCAGTCGGCCGCGAAGAACAGGCACGGGTACTCGTTCTGCAGGCGAAGCCAGTTCTTGAGCGCCCCGTGGTAGTGGCCGAGGTGCATCGGCCCGGTGGGTCGCATTCCTGAAAGTACGCGGTCCTGGAACATTCGTCGTTGTCGTTCTTGGGCGGGTCAGTGCAATCCGAAAATGGAATAGAAGATGTGCTCGCCTGCGCCGATCAGGGCGACAAACGCCTGTCCCAGCGGCGCATACACCGCCATCAGGACGATCAGCCCGATCAGGATCGGCATTCCGTACGGCTCGAGGCGCGAATAGGAGTACGCGAGCGGTCCCGGCAGCAGGCTCGTCACGATGCGTCCGCCGTCCAGCGGCAGGATCGGGAACAGGTTGAAGACGACGAGCACCACGTTCCACGAAATGCCCGCGAGCGCCACCCAGAACCAGAACTGGGCGATCACCGACGACGAGCCCGAGGCCGCGATGAGCTTCGCGAGCAGCCCCCAGATCAGCGCCTGGACCAGGTTCGAGGCGGGTCCCGCGGCGGCGACCCAGAGCATATCGCGCTTGGGCGAGCGCAGGTTGTTGAAATTCACCGGGACCGGCTTGGCCCAGCCGAACACGACCCCCCCGAGGAGCATCGACAGCAGCGGAAACGCGATGGTGCCGATCGGATCGATGTGCTTCACGGGATTGAGCGTGACGCGGCCCAGCATGTAGGCCGTGTTGTCCCCGAACATGCGCGCGACATAGCCGTGAGCCGCCTCGTGCAGGGTGATCGCGAGCACCAGCGGGATCGCGTTCACGCAGATGCGCACGATGAGGCTGGCGCCGTCCATCAGTGCAGCGCCGCCTTCACGAAGCCGAAGGGCCGGATGTCGCCCTTGCCTTCGCGCACCAGCCGCGGGGTGTCGCCTGCGAGGTCGATCACCGTGGTGACCTCGCCATTGCACGGTCCGGCGTCGATCACGAGGTCGAGGTGGTGCTCGAGGTGGCGGCGGATCTCGCCGGCGTCGTTCAGCGCCAACCCGTGCGCGGGCAGGATCAGCGTCGAGGACAGCAGCGGCTCGCCGAGCGCATCGAGCAGCGCGCGCGCCACCGGGTGGTCGGGGATGCGCACGCCGATGGTGTGCCGCGGATGCAGCAGCCGCCGCGGCAGGTCGCGCGAGGCGCGCAGGATGAAGGTGTAGCTGCCCGGAGTGTTGGCGCGCATCAGGCGGAACTGCAGGTTGTCCACCTTCGCGAACTGCGCCGCCTCCGACAGGTCGCGGCACACGAGCGTGAGGTGATGGCGCTCGTCCACGTCGCGGATCCGGCGGATGCGCTCCATCGCGGCCTTGTCGCCGATGTGGCAGCCGAGCGCGTAGCACGAGTCCGTGGGATAGGCGATCACGCCTCCCGCGCGGATGATGTCCACGGCGTGGCGGACCAGCCGCGGCTGTGGGTTATCCGGATGCATGGAAAAGAATTGCGCCATTCCTCGTCGCGGCGCGCCTCGCGAGCGATGCGCGCGAAAAAAATTGCCTGCCGTTGCCTTCGGAGCGGGCGGCTCCGCGCCCGCACCGGCTCACCGGGCGGCTGCTAGTGCGCCCACTTGGACCACACGGGCGTGAGCGAAGCGGGGAGCGGCGGCAGCCGTCCCGGCTCGCAGGGGCTCTCCCCTGGCCCGTGGTAGTCGGCCCCGCGCGACGCGAGGAGCCCGTGCTCCTGCGCCACCCGTTGCCACGTCGCATACTGCTCGGGACGGTGGCTGCCCGTCACCACTTCGATCGCCTCGCCGCCGAAGGCGCGGAATTCCTTGAGCATCTCGTGGCGCATCATCGGCTTGAGCTCGTAGCGGCCGGGATGCGCCAGCACCGCCGTGCCGCCCGCGGCGCGTATCCAGGCGACCGCGTCTTCCAGCCCCGCCCAGCGATGCGGCACGTACGCGGGCTTGCCCCGGCCCAGGTACTTGTCGAACGCCGCCTGGGTATCCTTCACGCGCCCCGTTGCGGCCAGATGACGCGCGAAATGCGTGCGGCTCAGCATCGACGGGTTCGGCGCCAGCGCAAGCGCCCCATCGAGCGTGCCCGCGAATCCGAGCCCCTCGAGCGCCGCGGCGATGTGCCGGGCGCGCCCCAGGCGACCCTCGCGCACCGAGCGCAGGCCCGCGGCGAGCTGCGCTGCGTCCGGATCGACGGCGAGGCCCACCACGTGCAGCGTCGTCGTCCCCCAGCTCACCGAGATCTCCACGCCGGTCACGAATCCGATCCCGAGCGCACGGGCCGCGCGAGCGGCCTCTTCCAGGCCCTCGGTGGTGTCGTGGTCCGTGAGCGCGATCGCATCAACCCCGGTACGGGCCGCGAGCTCGATCAGCTGAGTGGGTGACAGCAAACCATCCGAGCAGCGCGAATGGTTGTGCAAGTCGCAATTTTCCAATTCGGAAACAGTTCGGAAAGCATCGAAAATTATATCAAAATGAGCGTTTTGCTGCAGCCATGTCGATCCATCCCCTTCCCTTCGGCGACGAGGGACAGCGCGCCTCGCGCGAGATGCTGCGCGGCTTCGACGCGCTCGCCGAGCGCCTGCACGACGCCGCCACGCCCGAATCGATCGCCGCGCTGCGCGCCGAGCTCGCCACCCTGGAGGCCCTCGATCGGCGCCACGGCGGCGGCGCACCGATGGCCCCCGAGGATGCCGGCGAGCGCGTCGCGCAAGCGCTCACCCAACTCGCGCGCCTCGAGGCGGTGGCGGGTTCCATTGCCGGCGACGATCCGCGCGGGGCCCTCGACGGGATCGTGCTGGCCGTGGCCTTGTGGGCAATACGCCACGAAGTGCCGATCGCGGTGGCCGAGCCCGTGGCCAATGCGCTCGCGCGCCGCTCGAACCGCGCCGCGGGCAAGCCCGAGCTGGCGGCGGTCTACGGCCTGATGCAAGGTGTGATCGCCCACGTCGCGGGAGCGCTCGCCCCGGACCTGGAGCGCTCCAATCCCCAGCGGGCCTGGCGCATCCTGCACGCGAACCTCGCGATCACCGCGATCCGCACGGAGGACGCGCGGCTCATGGAGCACGCGTTCGATGCGCTCGACCGCGCGCTGCCCGACGAGCGCGCCGGGTTCTACGCCGAGGCGCTCGCCCTGGCCCTTTCGCCCGGGATCGCCCCGGTGGTGCGCGAGCGCATCGAGGCGCGCCACCGCAGGTGGACATCGGGGAGCAAATCGTAGGATAATGAATGGTTTAGTGCGCCCGCCTCGTGAAGCTTCTCTTCGACTTCTTGCCCGTCATCCTGTTCTTCGCCGCGTTCAAGCTCGCCGACATCTTCGTGGCGACCGCCGTGGCGATCGCCGCCACCATGGCGCAGATCGGCTGGAGCCTGGCGCGCCGGCGCCGCGTCTCGAACATGCAGTGGGCGAGCCTCGCCATCATCGTGGTGTTCGGCGGCGCGACGCTGCTGCTGCGCGACGAGACGTTCATCAAGTTGAAGCCGACGGTGCTCTACTGGCTGATCGGCGCCGCTTTCCTGGGCGGCCTCGCCTTCCGCACGAACCTTGTGAAGTCCGTGATGTCGGAAGGACTCGAGCTGCCGGAGCGCATCTGGGCGCGGCTGTGCGTGGCCTGGGGTGTGTTCTTTCTATGCCTGGGCGCCGCCAACCTGTACGTCGCCCGCACCTACTCGACCGACACGTGGGTGAACTTCAAGCTCTTCGGGGGCATCGGCCTGATGCTCGCATTCCTCGTGGCGCAGGCATTCTGGCTTGCGAGATACCTCCCCGACGAGGCGGCCGAGCCCGCGGCCTCGGAGACCCACGAAAACCCGGAGGCCTGATCGTGCTCTACGCCATTCTCTCCGAGGACGTTCCGGGATCGCTTCCGCGGCGCCTCGAGGCACGGGCGGCGCATCTCGAACGGCTGAAGGCGCTGCAGGAAGCAGGCCGCCTGGTGCTGGCGGGACCGCACCCGGCGCTCGACGCTTCGGACCCGGGACCCGCGGGCTTCACGGGCTCACTGGTCGTGGCGGAGTTCGCCACCCGCGAGGCTGCCATCGCGTGGGCCGCGGAGGATCCGTATGCCGCCGCGGGCGTTTACGCCAGCGTGACGGTCAAGCCCTTCCGGCGGGTGCTGCCGTGACGCATCCCGTCGAGCAGGCGATGCGCACGCGCCTTGCCACCCTGCGGCCGGTGAGGCTGGATTTGCAGGACGAAAGCGCGCAGCATGCGGGCCACGCGGGCGCCCGCCCCTCGGGCGGCAGCCACTGGCAGCTGCGCATCGTTTCGGAAGCCTTCCGCGGCAAGAGCGCGGTTGCGCGGCATCGAATGGTTTATGAGGCGTTGGGCGACCTCATGAAACGGGACATCCATGCCCTCAGGATCGAGGCGTTCGCGCCCGAGCAGTCTTAACCAGAGCCAAAGGAATCTTCAATGCAACGTACTTTCAGGAACCTTGCTGCCGCCCTCGTGGCCGGCACCTTCGCCTTGGCGGCCGGGGCGCAGGACAAGGCCGAGCAGGCTTCCAAGCCCACCTCGGCAATGCCGACCAAGATGGTCGTCAACGGCGTGACCATCCCGCAGGCGCGCGTCGACGCCATGGTCAAGGAAGTCGAGGCGCAGGGGCACCCGGACAGCCCCGGACAGGAGCGCGCGATCCGCGAGGAGCTGATCAACCGCGAAGTGCTCGCCCAGGCGGCCAGGAAGCGCGGCCTCGACAAGAGCCCCGAGATCCAGGCCGAGATGGAGATGGCCAGCCAGGCGGTGCTGGTGCGCGCGTTGTTCGAAAGCGAGATCAAGGCGCACCCGATCACCGACGAGGAGCTGCAGAAGCAGTACGACCAGTTCAAGGGCTCGATGGGCACCAACGAGTACAAGGTGCGCCACATCCTGGTCGACAAGGAAGACGAAGCCAAGAAGATCATCGACCAGCTCAACCACGGCGCCGACTTCGCCAAGCTCGCCAAGGAGAAGTCGAAGGATCCGGGCTCCAAGGACAACGGCGGCGACCTCGACTGGGGCCCGGCCGCGCGCTACGTGAAGCCCTTCGCCGACGCCGTGATGTCGCAGCCCAAGGGCGCGATCTCGCAGGTACCCATCAAGACCGACTTCGGCTACCACATCATCCGCGTGGACGACATCCGTCCCCTCAAGGTGCCGGCGTTCAACGACGTGAAGGAGCAGTTCCGCCAGCGTGCCCAGCAGCAGCAGATCCAGAAGCTCGTGATGAGCCTGCGCCAGAAGGCGAAGGTCGAGGAGCGCTGACGCCGCGCTGCGGCGGCAAGATCGCACGGGCGGCTCCGGCCGCCCTTTTTTTTGCCGGGCGTCGACCCTTTTGCGCGCGCCCTGCGTTCACACCTCCGAGCCCGCCATTCCGGCGGCGATTGGAGATCCCCATGAAGATGCCTTGCATGCTCGCCGCGCTCGCGTTCGCGGCGCTCGGCCTTCCCGCGCATGCCGTCGGGCGCCTCGCCGACATCGCGCTGTACGATCGCTCGCTGGGCCGCGAGCTGCCGGTGTACTGGCACGACGGGCGCGCCTACGTCGTGGGGCGCCCCGGCGACGAGTACCAGGTGGTGCTGCGCAATCGCGCCGGCGAGGACCTGCTGGCGGTGATGTCCGTCGACGGCGTGAACGTGCTGAGCGGCGCGAGCGCGAGCGCCGGCCAGGGCGGCTATGTGCTCTGCGCAAGGCAATCGCTCGAGGTCCAGGGTTGGCGCAAGAGCCTTTCCGAGACCGCGGCGTTCTACTTCACCTCGCTCGGCGATTCCTACGCCGCGCGCACGCATCGCCCGGACAACGTGGGCGTGATCGGCGTGGCGCTCTTCCAGCGCGTGGCCGAGGCCCCGGTGCCGTTCGCGCAGCCGATGGCGCCCGAAGCCGGCGCGCCGGCCGCCGACGCGGGTGCCGGGGAAGGCTACGCCGGGCGCGAACGGTCGGCGCCCGCGCCGCTGCAGTCGAAATCGCAGGGCGCGCTCGCCGCCCCGCTCGGCACCGGCCACGGCCGCCGCGAGGAGTCCTACGCGCGCTACGTCGAGTTCAGGCGCCGGACGGCGCAACCGGTGGAAACCGTCGCCATCTACTACGACAGCTACGCGAACCTCGTGGCGCGCGGCGTCCTGAGGGCGAGCTGCGGGCGCTGCGGACCCGATCCGTTCCCGGGCGGATTCGTGAAGGATCCGACCTAGGTACACTACGGGGGCATGCCGGTCCCCGACGAACAGCTGATGCTCGCATATGCCGGCGGCGACGCCGGGGCCTTCGAGACGCTCTATGGCCGGCACAAGGGCGGGCTCTTCCGCTTCGTGCTGCGCTCCGTCAAGGCACGCGGCGAGGCGGAGGAGCTGTTCCAGGAGATCTGGATCCGCGTGGTCGAATCGCGCGCGCGCTACCAGCCGCAAGCCAAGTTCGCCACCTGGCTCTACACGATCGCGCACCACCGCCTGGTCGATCACTGGCGCGCACGCGGGCTTGCCGTCGTCTCGCTCGACGACGAGGAATCCGGGGTCCCGGAACCGGCGGCGGGACCGGCGGCGGAGCCGCAGCGCACCGCCGAGGCGCGCCAGACGCTCGAGCGGCTCGCGAGCGCCCTTGCGGCGCTGCCCCTGGCGCAACGCGAGGCCTTCCTGCTGCACCAGGAGGGCGGGCTCACGGCGGCGCAGATCGCCGCGGCCACCGGAAGCAACGAGGAGGCGGCGAAGAGCCGCTTGCGCTATGCGATGAACAAGCTGCGCGAGGCGATCGGCGATGACTGAGCACGACGACAGGCTTTCCGCACGCTATCGCGAGCTCGCCCGCGAGGAGCCGCCGGGCGCCCTCGACCAGGCGGTGCTCGCGGCGGCGCGCCGCGCGTTGTCGCGTCCCTCGTTCGCGCGCCGCTGGGGCGCTCCGGTGTCCATCGCCGCCGTGCTGGTGCTTGCGATCGGCGTCACGCTGCGCATGCAGCTCGAGCAGCCGGGCGTGGAGACCACGGAGCCCGCCGGCGCAGCGCCGGCCCCGGCCTCCGCCGGGGTGCAGCAGCGCGCCCAGGAGCAGCAGAAGGCCGCTCCCGAGGCGCCACCCGCGCCGGCGGCCCGGATACAGTCCACGCCGACGGCGCCCCTCGAATCCAAGGCCATGAAGGCCGCCACGCCCGCAGCGCTTTCTTCTGTCCCCCCCGAATCGGTGCCGGCCGCCGCGCGAGCGGAGCCTGCCCGGCCGGCGGCGGCCGGCGCACCGGCGGCCCCTGCCGCGGCCGCTTCCAACGCGGCCGCTCCCGCGCTGGCGAAGCGGGCCCAGGGATCGATGGCGACACCAGGAGCACCCGCGGCGGCGGCGCCATCGGCCGCGCGCGTCTCGCGCGCGGCGAGGGATGCGCTCCCCGCCGACCAGGACGCCGGCACCGCTCCTGCCGCCGAGCTGGAGCGCATCGCGCGGCTGCGGGCCGAGCATCGCGATCGCGAGGCCGACCGGGCGCTCGACGAGTTCCGCCGCCGCTACCCCGACTACCGCATCCCCGGAGACGTGTGGGAAAGCGTGCGACCGAAATAGCGCCCGCGCGCTCCGAGACGCGCCGCGCGGCCAAGGCCCTCGTGGCGCGCCGGGTGGAGACGTTCGCCACGCAGCATCCGCTCGATGCCTCGCGCGCACGCCTCGAGCGGGAATTCGCCGCCCTCGGAAAGCCGCGCGCGGTCGATTTCGCGGGCACGTGGAAGACCGTGGACGGTCACGACGTGTACGAAGCCGGGTTCGCTCCGCCGCGCAGCACGCAACGCATCCTCAGCGCGGGCTCGATCGCGCTTGCCGCGCTGATCGCCGCGAGCGCATGGTTGCTCTACACGGGCGACGCGGGCGCGCCGATGAAATTCCTGCTGCCGCTCTTCACCGTGCTCTCGGTGTTCGCCCTTCCCCTCGTGGTGGCTATGCTCGCTTCGCTGCGCGAGGCGGAAGAGTCGCGCATACGCCGCGCGATCAACCGTGCGCTGACCGACTCGGACCTGCGCTATCCGCCGCAACAGCAGTGGAAGGACGAGGACTAGCCCGTCAGCCCACCCAGGCGCGGGCGTTGCGGAACATGCGCATCCACGGCGACTCCTCGCCCCAGTCGTCCGGGTGCCAGGACAGCTGCCACCGTGCGGAACACGCGTTCGGGGTGCGGCATGAGAATGGTGAAGCGCCCGTCGGGGGTGGTGAGGCCCGTGACGCCTTCGCGGCGAGCCGTTGGGGTTGCCGGGATACGCTTCGGTCGCCCTGCCGCGGTCGTCGACGAAGCGCAGCGCGACCAGTCGCGCGGCACGCATCCATCGCGGCCGCGTCGTGGAACACCGCGCGGCCCTCGCCGTGCGCGGTGGCGATCGGGATGCGGCTGCCCTCCATGCCCGCGAACAGGATCGACGGGCGATCGCCGGACCTCGACCAGCGCGAGGCGCGCCTCGTACTGCTCGGACAGGTTGCGCTCGAAATGCGGCCAGTGCGCCGCGCCGGGAATGATGTCCTTCAGGTTCGACATCATCTGGCAGCCGTTGCACGCGCCGAGGGCGAAGGAATCGGCGCGCGCGAAGAACGCCTCGAACTCGTCGCGGGCCCGCGCGTTGAACAGGATCGACTTGGCCCAGCCCTCGCCCGCGCCCAGCACGTCGCCGTAGGAGAAGCCGCCGCAGGCCGCGAAGCCCTTGAAGTCGGCGAGCGCGCGCGCGCCCGGCGATGATGTCGCTCATGTGCACGTCGAACGGCGCGAAGCCGGCGCGGTCGAACGCCGCCGCCATCTCGACCTGGCCGTTGACGCCCTGCTCGCGCAGGATCGCGACCTTCGGGCGCGCGCCGCTGTCGCGATGAACGGCGCGGCGACATCGTCGGCCGGATCGAAAGGCGAGCGTGCGCGTGCAGGCCGGGGTCGTCCGCGTCGAGCAGGCGGTCGTATTCCTGGTCGCGCGCACTCCGGGTTGTCGCGCAGGCGCTGCATGTGGTGGTGTCGTGTCGACCAGGCGCGCTGCAGGTGCGACGCGCGTCTCGGCGAACACCGGCTCGCCCGTTGCGCGACGATGCGCACCTCGTCGCTGGTCGTTCGGGTGCGCCGATCACGTGCGCATGACGCGACGAGTCCGGCCGCGCGCAGCACGCTGCCATCACCGCGTCGCGGTCCGCGCGCGCGGATCTGCACGACCGCGCCGAGTTCCTCGTTGAAGAGCGCCGCGAGGATGCGTTCGTCGAGCCGCGCCGTGCGCGCCTGCGGCCTCGCGTTCGCAGCCGTCGACGTCCGCTGTCGCGCATCGACGACCAGGCTGTCGAGGTAGACGGTGACGCCCGCGTGCGCCGGCGAACGCCATTTCGCAGAGCGTCGCGAACAGCCCGCCGTCGGAGCGGTCGTGGTAGGCGAGCAGCATGCCCTTCGGCGTTGAGCGCCTGCGATCGCGCCGAAGAAAGCCCTGAGCGCTGCCGGGTCGTCGACGATCGGGCGCGGCTCCGCCGAGCTGCGCGTAGACCTGCGCGAGCGCCGAGCCGCCGAGGCGGTTGCTGCCGGCGCCCAGGTCGACCAGCACCAGCTCGCGTCTCGCCCGCGTCGATGCGCAGCTGCGGCGTCAGCGTGCGCGCGCGCGTCGGCCACCGGCGCGAACGCGGAGACGATCGAGCGACAACGGCGCGATGACGGCCTTGTCCTCGCCCGTGCGCGTCGCGCCACGTGGTCTTCATCGACAGCGAGTCCTTGCCGACCGGAATGCGAGATGCCGAGTGCCGGGCACAGCTCCATGCCGACCGCGCGCACCGTGTCGTACAGCGCCGCGTCTTCGCCCGGGTGGCCCGCCGGCGCCATCCAGTTGGCCGACAGTTTCACGTCGCCCAGCGCCGCAATCGACGCCGCCGCGATGTTGGTGATCGCCTCGCCCACCGCCATGCGCCCCGAGGCCGGCGCATCGATGAGTGCCAGCGGCGTGCGCTCGCCCGATCGCCATCGCCTCGCCGCGGCGCGTCGCATAGCCCAGCGCGGTCACCGCGCAGTCGGCCACCGGCACCTGCCACGGCCCCACCATCTGGTCGCGCGCGCCCAGGCCGCCGACCGTGCGATCGCCGATGGTGATCAGGAAAGTCTTGTCGGCCACGCTCGGCAGCTGCAGCACGCGATAGGCCGCTTCCCTCAGCCCGATGCCCTCCAGGCTCAGGGGCGCCAGCGCCCGCGCGCGCCGCACCACGTCGCGGTGCATGCGCGGCGGCTTGCCGAGCAGGACGTCGAGCGGCATGTCCACCGGCCGGTTGCGGAACAGCGGATCGTCGACCACGAGCGCGTGGTCCGCACGCGCCTCGCCGACCACTGCGTACAGGCAGCGCTCGCGCTCGCACAGGGCGCGGAATTCCGCGAGGCGCGCGGCGTCGATCGCCAGCACGTAGCGCTCCTGCGATTCGTTGGACCAGATCTGCATCGGCGACATGCCGGGCTCTTCGATCGGCACCTTGCGCAGGTCGAATGCCGCGCCCACGCCGCCGCCATGGGCCAGCTCGGGCAGCGCGTTCGACAGCCCGCCCGCGCCCACGTCGTGGATCGAAAGGATCGGGTTGCGGCCGCCCATCTGCCAGCACGCGTCGATCACCTCCTGGCAGCGGCGCTCGAGCTCCGCGTTGGCGCGCTGCACGGAATCGAAGTCGAGCGACTCGACGTTCTCGCCCGAGGCCATGGAAGAGGCCGCGCCGCCGCCCAGGCCGATGAGGAAGCCGGGGCCGCCGAGCTGCACGAAGACCGTGCCCGGGCCGAGCGGCTTCTTGTGCGTGTGCGCCGCCGAGACGTTGCCGTAGCCGCCGGCGAGCATGATGGGCTTGTGGTAGCCGCGCACCTCGCCGTCCAGCGCGAGCTCGAAGCTGCGGAAATAGCCCGCCAGGTTCGGCCGGCCGAATTCGTTGTTGTAGGAAGCCGCGCCGATCGGGCCCTCGATCATGATGTCGAGCGCGGAGGCGATGCGCCCCGGCTTGCCGTAGTCGTGCTCCCATGGCTGGCGCGCTCCGGGAATGTTCAGGTTCGAGACGGAAAAGCCGGCCAGTCCCGCCTTGGGCTTGGCGCCGGTCCCGGTCGCACCCTCGTCGCGAATCTCCCCGCCGACGCCGGTGGCCGCGCCGGGGTCGGGCGCGATCGCCGTGGGATGGTTGTGCGTCTCCACCTTCATGAGGATATGCGTGAGGTCGCGGTGGTAACCCCACGCGCGGTCCGCGCCGGGGAAGAAGCGCTCGACCTCGGCGCCGTGCATCACCGCCGAATTGTCCGTGTAGGCGACGAGGGTGCCGCCCGGGCTCGCTCGGTGGGTGTTGCGGATCATCTCGAAGAGCGAGCGCTCCTGCGCGGCACCGTCGATGGTCCACGACGCGTTGAAGATCTTGTGGCGGCAGTGCTCCGAGTTCGCCTGGGCGAACATCATGAGCTCCATGTCGGTGGGATTGCGCCCGAGCCGGGCGAAGCTCTCGGCAAGATAGTCGATCTCGTCGGGCGCGAGGGCGAGGCCCATGGCGGCATTGGCCCGCGCGAGCGCTTCGCGGCCTCCGGCAAGCAGGTCCACGGTAGCCACGGGCAGCGCTCGCGCATGGGCGAAGAGCTGCGCCGCGTCCTCGTAGCGCTCGACCACCGTTTGCGTCATGCGGTCGTGGATCGCGCGCTCGAGCGCCGCGCGCGAGGCGTGCGGCAACGGCCCCGGATCGCGCGCCGTCGCGAAATACGCCACCCCGCGCTCGATGCGCGCGACACCCGCGAGGCCGCAATTGCGCGCGATGTCGGTGGCCTTCGACGACCACGGCGAGACGGTTCCGAAGCGCGGCAGCACCAGCAGCATCGCACCCTTGGGCTCCCCGCCGGCGCGGGTGCCGTAGGTCAGCAGCTTTTCCAGGACGCGGGTTTCGCCCGGCGCGAGGGGCGTGGATACGGCGACGAAGTGGATGTAGCGCGTCTCGACCATGAGCGCCTCGGCGAGCGGCCGGGGCAGGCTGGCGCGGAGCTTCTCGACGCGGAAGGGAGAAAGCGCAACCGCGCCCGGCAGCGTGAGGACTTGCTGCGGCGGCGCATCGCGCGGATTCATTGCACGAATTATACCGATTCGCGCAGACGAACGCCCTCGTCCTTCAGTCGGCCGCGACCCTGCGCAAGGTGGCCGCGCCCATCGCCGCGTGCCGGGGATGGTTCACCAGGCCGCTGTCGAGCAGCATCACCCCGAACAGGACCGCCCATCCCTTCGCCCGCGCCCAGGTCGCCTCGCTCGCGCCGCCACAAGCCGCGCGGGCGGCCTCACGCTCCCGCGCGCCCTCGAAGAGCATCCACAATGCCGCGAGGTCCGTGGCGCGGTCGCCCGCGGCCATGTCGCCCCAGTCGACGATCGCGCGGATCGCGCCCGCCTCGACCAGCACGTTGCGCGCGTGCAGATCGCCGTGGATCCAGGTCGGTTCGACATCGATCGGCGCGGCGAGCGCCGCCGCCCAGCGCGCGCGCACTGCGCCGGTGATGGCCGCGGTGGATTGCTCAAGGCGGGCCACGCGCTGCGCGACCGCCTCGGCGCGCTGCGCGAGCGCCACGCCGCGAAAGGGATTGCGCGGCGCATCCGCCGGCGCGGGCGCATGCAATCGCGCGAGAAAGTTCCCCAGCACCGCGGCCTGCGAAGGCGCGGGCGCAGCGAGGTCCGCCGCTTCTCCCGCGAGCCACGGCACCACGCTCCAGGGCCAGGGATAGCCGCCGCCCGGCGCACCCACGCGCACCGCAGCCGGCACTGGCAGCGGCAGGCGCGCCGCGAGCCCCGGAAGCCACGCCTGCTCGCGCTCGATCAACGCGGCGGCGACCGAGCGCCTGGGCAATCGCACCGCCAGGCCGTCGCCGAGCCGATAGATCGCGTTGTCGAATCCGGCATCGATGGCCACGAGCGGCAGTGCGGCGAGGTCGGGATGCTGCTCGCGCAGCAGCGCGCGCACCAGCGCGGCGTCGATCGCGACCTCCGCGGGCGGCGTGCCGTGCGCCATGGGGCGGGAGCCGCGTTACGGCTCGCCGGGCTTGAACGGCGGCTCGCGGTCGGGGGGCACCCCCTGCTCGCCCATCGCGAGCAGCATGGCCAGCATGATGTAGGTGCCGGCGACGGCGGTCAGGTCCACCACCTGCTGCTCGCCCAGCAGCTGCTTCGCGCGCCCGAAAGTCGCGTCGGACACCGCGTGCGTGGCGGTGAGCTCGGTCAGAAAGTCGTAGACGATGGCCTCCGCGTCCTTCATGCCGGAGGGGCGCCGGTTCGTCTTGAGCTCGGCGACGATGTCCGCCGCAAGGCCGGACTTGATGGCGATCGGGGCGTGCGCGAGCCACTCGACCTGCGAGCGCCATTGGCGCGCGACGACCAGGATCGCGAGCTCGTTCAGGTGCAGCGGCAAGGACGTGTTCCAGCGCAGGTAATGCAGCAGGTCGAACACGCGCTGGCCCAGCACGGGGCTGCGCAGCAGCAGGTTGTACGGCCCGCCGATCCCCACGCTCGACACCTTCATCACCTGCTCGCCGAGCGGCTTCTGCCGTTCGTCGAGCTGCCCCAACTCGAGCTGCGGAAAACGCGCTTGCTTGGCGATCACCATGGCCTCCCCGAAGTTCAGCGCGTCAGCGCGCAAGGACCTGCCATGCGATGGCGGCCTGCGCGAAGAACCCCACCGTGAATGCGAGGGTGCGCAGCCACGGCACGGCCAGCAGGTACGCGACCGGATGGACCACGCGCGCCCAGAAATAGGCGGCCGCGGCCCCGGCCGTGACGCCGTTGCCCACCCCGAGCGCCTGCGCGGCGAGCACCAGCGCCGCGAACACCACCAGGTTTTCCACCGCGTTCGCATGCGCCTTCATGAGCCGCGCGGCCCACGGATGCAGCGGTTTCGGGCTCGCCGGATAGCCCACCGTATCGGCGATGCCCCATACCGCGAACCGGTCGAGGACGTAGGGCACCCACAGCAAGCCGGTGAGCGACGCGGCGAGGACCAGGTAGAACAGCTCCGTCTTCATGTTCGCCTCCTTGGGTTTGGATACCGCTGAACGCCTCGCAAGGGCTAATGCATCCCGAGCTGGCTCATGAGGAACGCGTAGATGTCGGCGTACTCCTCGACGCGCTCGCCCAGTGCCGTGCCGATGCCGTGGCCGGTGTCCGCGCTCGTGCGCAGCAGGATCGGCCGGTCCGACGCGCTGGCCGCCTGCAGGCGCGCGGCCATCTTGCGCGAGTTGCACGGATCGACGCGGCCATCGTTGGCGCCGGTCGTGCAGCAGCACCGCCGGGTACGCCGTGCCGTCCTTGACGTGGTGGTAGGGCGAATAGGCGTAGAGCGCCTTGAACTGCTCCGGGTCCTTGACCGTGCCGAACTCGGTCACGTTGAAGGCGCCGTTGGGGTGCAGCTCGACGCGCAGCATGTCGTAGATGCCGACGTCGCGACACGACGGCGCGGAACAGCTCGGGGTGCTGCGTGAGGATCGGCGCCCATCAGCAGGCCGCCGTTGCTGCCGCCCACGATGGCGAGCTTGCCCGGCCGCGTGTAGCTCGCGCTCGATCAGGTGCTGCGCGCAGGCGATCGAAGTCGTCGAAGACGTTCTGCTTGTGCGTCAGGTTGCCCGCGCGGTGCCACGCCTCGCCGAACTCGCCGCCGCCGCGCAGGTTGGCGTCCACGAAGACGCCGCCGTGGTCGAGCCAGACGCGGCGCACCGGCGAGAAGCAGGGCTGCTCGCTCATGCCGTAGCCGCCGTAGCCGTAGAGGATCGTCGGGTTCGCGCCGTCGAGCCGCGCGCCCTTCTTGCGCACGATGTTGACCGGCACCTTGGTGCCGTCCTTCGAGGTCGCCAACTCGCGCACCACGACGGCATCGGCGAAGCTCACCTTCGATGCGCCCGCGAGCGCGGTCTTCACCAGCTTGGCGCCGCGCGGCGAATAGCGGTACCAGGCGGGCGCGCTCACGTAGCTCTGGCTGCCCACGAGGATCTCGTCGCCCGCGAGCAGCGCGCCCAGGTACACGGTCGAAACCGGCTCCGTGGGCAGCGTGGCGAGCGCCTTGCCGGCGAGGCCGAACACGCGCGCTTCCGACGGCCCGCCCACCATGTAGGTCACGTACAGGCGCGTCTTCGCGGGGCGCAGGTCCTCGATGGTGTCCGCTGCCTCGGGCACCACGAGCTCGGCCTTGCCGAGGTCCGGATGGGCGAGCGGCATCGCGAGGATCTTGCCGCGCGGGGCGTCCTTGCGCGATAGCAGGTAGAGCCGGCCGTCCACGCCCAGCTCGACGCGGCGCACGTGATCGTCATCGGCGGCGAACTGCATCCACTTCCCGTCCGGATCGCGCAGGTAGTACGCGAACTCGCCGCCGTCGCCGTTGGCCACGCTCGCGAGCAGGTACTTCCCGTCGCGCGTGGCGGCGAGCGCAGTCTCGGCGATGCGCGGGAACTCCTTGCCGATCACGTAGCGGTCCGCGCTCGCCGGGGTGCCGAGCTTGTGGAACCAGACCTGCTGGTAGAAGTTGGCGTCGTCCTTCGGGCGCTCGTCGCCCTGCGGATAGCGCGTGTAGTAGAACCCGGTCGCGGTGGCGTCCCACTCGATGCTGCCGCCGCCGGTCGGGTACTCCACCCGCGGCACGAGGTCGGGGAGGCGCTTGCCCGTGCGCACGTCGTAGACGACGGCGGGGCCCGACTCGCTGCCGTCCTTCGACATCGCGACCGCGACGTAGCGTCCGTCGAGGGATGGCACGTAGAAGTCGATGGCGGTGGTGCCCTTCGGATCGATGCGGTTGGGGTCGACCAGCACCCGCTCGCTCTTCACGTCGCCGGCGGATTTCATCACCACCAGGTACGGCTGGTTGTGCGGCGGCTGGCGCTTCATGGCGAAGAACGCCCCGCGCTGGTACATCTCGAAGTAGCGCACCGGCGCGGAACCGAGCAGCTCCTTGAAGCGCCGGGCGAGTGCCGCGCGCTGCGGCACCGCGTCGAGCACGCGGTGCGTGAGCGCCGTCTCCTCCGCGCTCCAGGCCTTCACGGCGGGATCGTTGCCGTCCTCGAGCCAGCGGTAGTCGTCGACGACCGTCACGCCGTGATAGGTGTCGGTGACCGGCTTCTTCGGGGCGGGCGGATAGTGCAACGCCTCGGCGCGCGCCACGTGGGCGCCGGCCATGGCGAGGGCGGCCGCGAGGGCGGCCAGGGTATGGCGTAGCGGCATGGGGATCCAGTGCTTGCGTGAAGCTTTCCATCTTAGCAAGGTCGCGGGCAACCGCCCGCCGCGCGCGCCCGGCCGCTAGCGTCCCAGGGCGTAGAACTCGTCGTTGGGGCGCATGCCGGTGGCGTTGGCCATCCGGTTGGACATCGCGAAGAACGCGCTGATGGCGGCGATGTCCCAGGCATCCGCGTCCGAGAACCCGTGGGCGCGCAGCGCCTCGAAGTCGGCCTCGCCCACCGCATGCGATTCCTGCGCGACCTTCATCGCGAAATCGAGCATCGCGCGCTCGCGCGGCGTGATGTCGGCCTTGCGGTAGTTGGCCGCCACCTGGTCGGCGATGCGCGGGTTCTTCGCGCGCACCCGCAGGATCGCCCCGTGGGCCACCACGCAGTACTGGCACTGGTTGGCGATCGAAGTGGCCACCACGATCATCTCGCGCTCGGCCTTGGCGAGGCCGCCCGCCCTGTCCATCAGCGCGTCGTGGTAGGCGAAGAAGGCGCGGAACTCGTCCGGCCGGTGCGCGAGCACCAGGAAGACGTTGGGGACGAAACCCGCCCTTTCCTGCACCGCGACGATCCGGGCGCGGATGTCTTCGGGCAGGTCGTCGAGTCTCGGCACCGGAAACCGGCTGATCGGGTGCTCGGCCATGGCGACGAGTCTACCAGCCGAGCCTTGCATGCACGGCGGCTTCCGGATGTAGAATCGATGCAGTCGAGGCAGCGAATCCCAGTCCCACCGAGTGCGCCGCCAGCCGGGTCGCGACGAGCGCGGCGCAGGCGCAACTTCCGAGGAGGAGACGTGCAAAAGTCGCTCCACATCAACGCGGACAAGTGCACTGGATGCCTGCAGTGCGAGATGGCGTGCAGCTACGAAAACTACGGCATCTTCAATCCCGCCAAGTCGCGCATCAAGATCTTCGATTTCCACCAGACCGGCAAGAAGGTTCCCTATACCTGCACGCAGTGCGCCGAGGCGTGGTGCCTGCATGCCTGCCCCGTGGAGGCGATCGTGCTCGATGCCGCCACCGGCGCGAAGATCGTGCTGGACGACGTGTGCGTGGGCTGCAAGGTCTGCACCATCGCCTGCCCGTTCGGCACCGTCAACTACGTGCAGGACACCGGCAAGGTCCAGAAGTGCGACCTGTGCGGCGGCGATCCGGCCTGCGCAACGGCCTGCCCGACCGGCGCGATCACCTATGTCGATGCCGACTGGACCGGGCTCGAGCGCATGAAGCAGTGGGCGGACAAGGTCGGCAACCAGCCGCACGCATAAGGAGGACGACCATGGCCTGGACCGGAAAGATCCTGCGCGTCGATCTCACCAAGGGAACGTGCAAGCCCGAAGCGCTCAACATGAAATGGGCGCGCGACTATCTCGGCCAGCGCGGCCTGGCAACCAAGTATTTCACCGAGGAGGTCGATCCCAAGGTCGATCCGCTCTCGCCCACGAACAAGATGATCTGGGCGACGGGGCCGCTCACCGGGACGATGGCTTCCACGGGCGGACGCTACTCGGTCATCACCAAGGGGGCGCTCACGGGGGCGATCGCCTGCTCCAACTCCGGCGGCTACTGGGGCGCCGAGCTCAAGATGGCGGGCTGGGACATGATCATCTTCGAGGGCAAGTCCGCCAAGCCGGTCTACCTGCTGATCGAGGACGACAAGGCGCAGCTGCTCGATGCCGGATGGCTCTGGGGCAAGTCGGTCTGGGAGACCGAGCCCGCGCTCAAGGCGAAGCACCAGGACCAGCAGATCCGCGTGCAGCTCGATCGGGCGCGCCGGCGAGACGGGCTGCCTGTACGCCGCGGTCGTGAACGACCTGCACCGCGCCGCGGGCCGCTCCGGGGTGGGCACCGTGATGGGCAGCAAGAACCTCAAGGCGATCGCCGTGCGCGGCACCAAGGGAGTGGGCAACATCCGCGATCCCAAGGCCTTCATGCAGGCCGCCACGGCCGCCAAGAAGGTGCTGGCGGACCACGCGGTCACCGGGCAGGGCCTGCCGAAGTTCGGCACGCAGGTCCTGATGAACGTGATCAACGAGATCGGCGCCATGCCGACGCGCAATCATCGCGACGTCCAGTTCGAGGGCGCGAAGGACATCTCGGCGGAAGCGATGCATCGCGCCGCGCCGTACCGACGGCAAGGCGAACCTGGTGACCAACCAGGCCTGCTTCGGCTGCACCATCGCGTGCGGGCGCATCTCCAAGATCGACGAGAGTCACTACACGGTGCAGAACCGTCCGCAATACTGGGGCGCGTCCGGCGGCCTGGAATACGAGGCGGCGTGGGCGCTGGGCTCCGCCAACGGCGTGAACGACCTCGAGGCGCTCACCTACGCCAACTTCATCTGCAACGAGGACGGCTTCGACCCGATCTCCTTCGGCGCGACGGTGGGCGCCGTGATGGAGCTCTACGAGATGGGCGTGCTCACGAAGGAGCAGCTCGGCATCGAGGCGCCCTTCGGCTCGGCCAAGGCGCTCACCTATTTCGCCGAGATCACGGGCAAGGGCGAGGGATTCGGCAAGGAGATTGCGCAGGGCTCCAAGCGGCTCACCGCCAAGTACGGGCACCCGGAGCTCTCGATGAGCGTGAAGGGGCAGGAGTTCCCCGCCTACGACTCGCGCGGCATCCAGGGCATGGGACTCGCCTATGCCACGGCCAACCGCGGCGCCTGCCATTTGCGCGGCTACACGGTGGCCTCCGAGGTCCTGGGCATCCCGGTGAAGACCGATCCGCTGGTGACCGAGGGCAAGGCCGGGCTGGTGAAGGCCTTCCAGGACGCCACGTCGGTGTTCGACTCCGCCGGCGTGTGCATCTTCACCACCTTCGCGTGGACGCTGGCCGACCTCGCAGCCGCAGCTCGCCGCGGCCTGCTGCGAGGAGATTCACGCTCGACGAGCTCAACCTGATCGGCGAGCGCATCTGGAACATGGAGCGCGACTTCAACAACCGCGCCGGATTCACGCAAAAGGACGACACCCTGCCCAAGCGGCTGCTCACCGAACCCGCCAAGACCGGACCGGCGAAGGGGAAGGTCAACGGCCTGGACAAGATGCTGCCCGAGTACTACCAGCTGCGTGGATGGGACGAGAAGGGTCAGCTCAAGCCGGAGACCCGCAAGCGCCTCGGCCTGTGAGGCGGCGCCCGTGAAGCACGTCATCCTCGGCAATGGGCCCGCGGGCGTCATCGCCGCGGAGACCATGCGCAAGCACGCGCCCGACCGACACGATCGTGCTCGCTCGGCGACGAGCTCGCAGCCGCCGTACTCGCGCATGGCCATTCCCTATCTCCTGATGGGCAACATCACGCGAGGCGGGAACGTATCTGCGCAAGGACGACGGGCCACTTCGCGCAGCCTGGGCATCGAACCGCGCACCGACCGGGCCCTCGAGGTCGACACGGGCGCGCGCAGCGTGCGCTTCGCGAGCGGTCCCGAGCAGCGATTCGACCGGCTGCTGATCGCCACCGGCTCGGTCCCGGTGCGGGCGCCGATTCCGGGCATCGACCTGCCGGGCGTCAATCCTGCTGGACGCTCGCCGATGCGCGCCAGATCATGGCGTCGGCGCAGGCCGGGCGCGCGCGTGCTGCAGATCGGGGCCGGCTTCATCGGCTGCATCATCATGGAAGCGCTGGCCGCGCGCGGCGTGCAGCTCACCGTGGTGGAGATGGGCGACCGCATGGTGCCGCGCATGATGGGCAAGACGGCCGGCGACATGATCCGGCGCTGGGTCGAGGGCAAGGGAGTGCGCGTCTACACGTCGACGCGGGTCGAGGCGATCGAGCCGGATCAGCCGCTGAGCGCGAGGCTGTCCAACGGCAAGCGCCTGATCGCCGACCTGGTGATCTCCGCGACCGGGGTCCAGCCGAACATCCAGTTTCTCGAGGGCTCCGACATCGGGTGCCTGCGCGGCGTGCTGACCGACGAGCGCATGCAGACCAATATCCCGGGCATCTATGCCGCGGGCGACTGCGCGGAGGCGCTCGATGCGGTCTCGGGCAAGACCATCGTCAGCGCGATTCAGCCCAACGCCGCCGACCAGGCTTATTGCGCCGCCATGAACATGGCCGGCAGGAATTGCGTGCTGCGCGGAGTCACGCAGATCAACGTGCTCGATTCGCTCGGCCTGATCTCGACCTCCTTCGGGAGGTGGGAAGGGGTGCCCGGAGGCGAGCGCGCGGAGGTCACGGACGAGCAGAATTTCCGCCATGTCCGGCTGGAATTCGACGGCGACGTCCTGGTGGGGTCCAACGCGATCGGCCTCACCGAACATGTCGGCGTGTTCCGCGGCCTGATTGAATCGCGCGTCCGCCTGGGCGCCTGGAAGGATCGCCTGCTGCGCGACCCGATGCTGCTCCCCGAGGCCTATCTCGCGCGAGCCCAGGCGCAGGAAGCGCGCGCCGCGCGCCCTGCCTGAGATCCGGCGAGCCGAGCCGGCCGGTGGAGATCACCCTCAAGCTGTTCGCCATGCTGAGCGACTACCTGCCGGCCGAGCTCGACGGAAAGAAGCGGGTCTACAACCAGCTGCCGCTCGAGGTCGCGGAAGGCACCACGGTCCAGGCCGTGATCGACCGGATGAACCTGCCCGCCAGGATGACCCACCTGGTGCTGGTGAACGGGATCTACGTCCCGCCGCCGTCGCGCGCGACGCACCCGCTGCAATCCGGAGATGCGCTCGCGATCTGGCCTCCCATCGCGGGAGGATAGGACCTCATGCGGCAGGCATCCGCGCTGCAGCGCGAAATGGGCTGCACGCGCGCCGAGTTCATGGGCTGGCTGCCCGGCGCGACCCGCCAGGCCCCGATCCGCATCGAAGGCGACGAGGTGACGGTCGCCACGCACGGCGGGCAGGTGCGCATCTCGCTCGAGGAGATGCCGCCGCGGCGCATCGGGCTCATCGCGCTGCCGGTGCTCGGCATCACCTTCCGTTTCCTCGGCCTGGACGAGCGCGCGCGCGCGGAGTTCCTCGCGTTCTTCGACCTGTACACCCGGCGCGGCGGCGGCTAGCCGCGCGGCGTCACGCGCTTCACGCCGCCGCGTGCCTCACGGCCGGATGTAGGACCAGCCTTCCTGCTGGCGGCGCATGATCTCCACCACGCCCGCCTTCGCGTAGCTGATTCCGGGCAGCATGTCGGCCTGCGTGAGGTGCTGGCCGTGCATCGTGTTCTCGCAGGCGACCACCTTCATGCCCGACATCGTCGCCTCGTCGATGCGCTGCGCGACGGGGGACCCGTTCTTGAGCATGCCGATGCCGGGGCCATAGGCCACGATCTCGATCTCGACATTGCCGGCCCCGAGGTCGTGCGCCACGTTGTTCGCGTTGTTGAGCGCCATGCTCCACTTCGCCGGGTCGCCGTCGCTCACCTGCAGCAGCACCCGGTTCTTGACCGGCGCGCTCGCCTGCGGCGAACCCATCTGCGCGCAGCCCCCCGCCATCGCGGCTGCGAAAACCATCGCCGCCGTGCCTGCGTAGCGTCCCTTCGACATGTCGCCTCCCCAAGTGGTCCGGAAACTCTCGTGCGCAGTCTAACCCCAAAATCCGCCCCGCTCGCACCCGGGCCCCCGCTGTCGTAGAGTAGCCGTCCAGCGTCCGGCGCGCCCCCGGAGGCCCGCGTGCACGACTCGCCGAGCTTCACCACGTTTCTCTTCACCGACATCGAGGGCAGCACCCGCCTGTGGGAGCAGGAACCCGCGCGGATGCGTCCGGCCATGGCGCGCCACGATGCGATCGCGCGCTCTGCGGTCCAGGAGCACGGTGGCCGGGTGGTGAAGATGACCGGCGACGGATTGCACGCCGCCTTCGACGACCCGCTCGACGCCCTGGAGGCGGCGCTGCACCTGCAGCAGGCGCTCGCCGCTCCGCAGGCAACCGAAGGCGTGGCGCTGCGCGTGCGCTGCGGGCTGCACGCCGGGACGGACGAGCGGCGCGACGACGACTACTACGGCACCGCGGTGAACCGCGCCGCGCGCATCATGAGCGCCGCGCACGGGGGGCAGGTGCTCGTGTCGGATGCAGTGGCGCAGCGGGTCGCCGGGCGGCTGCGCGACGGCATCGAATTGCGCGACCTGGGGGCAGTCCGGTTGCGCGACCTCGATCGGCCGGAACGCGTATTCCAGATGGTGCATCCGCGCCTGCGCGCTGATTTTCCCGCGCTGCGCTCGCTCGAGGCCACACCGAACAACCTGCCCCACGCGCTCACCTCGTTCATCGGGCGCGAGCGCGAGCTTGCCCAGGTGCGCGCGTTGCTGCGATCCACGCGGCTCGCGACGCTCACGGGGATGGGCGGGCTGGGCAAGTCGCGGCTCGCGATCGAAGCGTGCGCGGCGGCACTGGACGAATTCGGCGACGGAGTATGGCTGGTCGAGCTGGCACCGCTGCGCGATCCTTCGCGCGTCGCACAGGCGGTCGCTTCGGTGCTCGGCGTCAAGGAAGAGGCCGGGCGGCCGGTCATCGAGGCGCTCGAGCGGCACGTGCGCGACCGCAAGCTGCTCATCGATGCTCGACAACTGCGAGCACCTGCTCGCGGGCTGCGCCGAGATCGCGCGGCGCCTGCTCGCCGCGGGCGAGCAGGTGACGGTGCTCGCGACGAGCCGCGAGCCGCTGCGTGTCGCGCGGCGAGGCGATGCTTCCGCTCGCCACCCTCGCGGTGCCGGGGCCGCTCGCCGCGAGGGAGCGCACCGCGCTCGAGCGCTACGACGCGGTACGCCTGTTCGTCGAGCGCGCCGCGGCCTCGCGACCCGGCTTCGCCCTCGACGCGGACAACGCCGGCGCCGTCAGCCGCGATCTGCCATCGCCTCGACGGCGTGCCGCTCGCCCTCGAGCTCGCCGCGGCACGCGTGCGCGCGATGCCGGTCGAGGAGATCGCCGCAGCGCCTGAAGCGATCGCTTCCGGCTATTGAGCCGGCGGCGATCCGAACCGCGCTCCCGCGCCAGCAGACGCTGCGCGCGCTGATCGACTGGAGCTACGACCTGCTGGACGAGCCGGAGCGTTGCGTGCTTCGCCGGCTGTCGGTCTTCGCCGGCGGATGGACGCTCGAAGCGGCCGAGGCCGTCGCGCTCGGGCCCGGCGTGGAGCGCGCAGCGGTGGCCGACCTGCTCGGCCGCCTGGTCGAGAAGTCGCTGGTCGCCCTGGACATCGGGACCGGCCGCTATCGGCTGCTCGAAACGGTGCGCCAATACGCGGAAGAAAAGCTCGCCGGCAGCGACGACGGGCCGGCCGCGCGCTCGCTCCACCTCGCCTGCTTCGCCGCGCTTGCCGACCAGGCGAAGGGCCAGCTGGTCGGCGCGGAGCAGGCGCGATGGATCGAGCGCCTCGATGCCGAGCGCGAGAACCTGCTCGCCGCGCACGAGTGGGCGGGCCAGACCGAGGACGGGACGCGCCTCGGATTGAACCTGCTCAACGCGGTGAAGCGCTACTGGATCAACAGCGGCGCGCTCGAGCTCGGTTTGGGCGTCACCCTGGCGGCCGCGTCGCGCCCCGGCGCCGGGCACCGGGATTTCCTTCGCCTGCGCGCCCTCTTCGACGCGGGGCAGCTGGGCCTCGTCATGGGGCGCTACGCGCAGGCGCGACAGTGCCTGCAGGAAAGCCTCGATATCGCGCGCGAGCTGGGCGACGAGCGCAAGGTCGCGATGGTGCTGGACCCGCTCTCTTGGGCGGCCTGCGCGGAGGGCAAGCTGCCGGCCGCCCACCGCTATATCGACGAAGCCATCGCGCTGGCCGAGAAGACCGGGGACCTGCGCGAGATCGCGGCCGCCAACAATTCGCTCGCGCAGGTGTTGCGCCTCGAGGGCGACGCGCAGCGGGCCGAGGAAATGTACCAGCGGGTGCTCGCCTGGGTGCAGAAGGATGGTGACCGCGAGGCGATCGCGATCAGCCTCATCAACCTGTGCATCGTGGCCATCGAGCGCAAGGCCATGCAGCGCGCCCGCGGGCTGCTGCTGGAGGCGTTCGCCTGCGCTGCCGAGCTCGCCTCGCGGCGGGTAGGCCACAGCCTCCTCGAGGTGTCCGCCGCGCTTGCCATCTCGCTCCGGGAATTCGAGCGCGGCGCCCGATGGCTGGGCGCGTGCGAGGTGCATGCCGAGCGCGCAGGACTCCACCGGGATCCCGCCGACGACGCCTTCCTTGCGCCGCGCGCGGGCCTCGCCCGGGAGAACCTCGGCTTCGAGGCTTTCCGCGGCATCATCGCGGCGGGACGGACGATCCCGTACGCTGAGGCGCTCGCAGAGGCCGGCGACTGGCTCGCTACATGTCGTTGATGATGTACGGATCGTAGGGCGGGCACGCCTTCTCGCCCTTCATGACGCGCACGTTGTACTTGTACTTGCCCGGCCCCGCGTTGGCGTCGATGACGGTGAACCGGTTGTGCTCGACCTTGCGCGCCTCGCGGAACACCGTTTTCGACATTTCCTTGTCCTGGAACGTGATTCCTCTCTCGGCGAACGAGTAGCCCGGCGACTCGATCTCCCAGACGATTTCCGCGTCGCGCAGCCCGTGGCGCACTCCGAGCCGATCCGGTGCCAGCTCGATACGGCAGCCGTCGATCGTGACCGCCACCTTGCAAGGTGACCTTTCGCAGACCGGCTCGTCGTAGAACAGGTTCGCGACCGTAGCGTGCCGCTCCCCGCCCAGGAATTGCTCATGGAGCCATGCGCAGGCGCTCAGCGCAAGGCCGGCGAAGGCGACGCAGGCGATGTTCTTGATGTTCATGGGACCTCCCGTGGTTGCGATCCGCCGCCGGACGGACCGTGCGAGCGCCAGTCTACCCCCAGCGCAGCAGGACCCGAAGCCGCCGGAAGTCGTCCGCTCGCATCATGCCGGGCAGGATCACGATGGCGTGGTCCCGCCGCGCGCCCGCCGGGCGCCAGAGCACTATCGTGAGCCAGGGCGCCACGAACGAGCCGTCGCACACGCTGCCCGGGATCCATCCGCCCCCCGCGCGACGCACCTGGATGTCGCGGCCGCCGGCAAGGCGCATGGCGCGCACTCCGCGCGGGCCGCGATGCATCGCCACGCGCTGGATCGCCTCGCCTGCGGACAGGCAGAGCGCCGCGAGGACCCAGGAGCGCACCGTCCAGGCGAGCGGAGTGAGCACGACGACTGCGGCCGTGGCCGCAGCCGCGCCGGCGATGGCGAGCGCCGTCGCACCGCTATACTTGAACTCGCACTCGACCCTTCCCACGTTCCCATTCATGTCCTCGTGGCTTTCCTTCCTCGCCAGCCGCGGTGCCCGGCTCACCGCCACGGGCGTGGCCGATTTCGGCAACGCGCGCGCGGAGCTTGCCGCCGCGCGCGACCACGCGATCCTCGCCCCACTCACGCATAACGCGCTGCTCGAGGTGACGGGGGACGACGCGACCGCGTTCCTGCACGCGCAGCTCACCAACGACGTCGAGGCGCTGCCCGAGGGTGCCGCGCAATGGAGCGGCTGGTGCTCGGCCAAGGGACGGTTGCTCGCGACCTTCCTCGTGGTGCGCCGCACGCAGGGCTACGTCCTGATGCTGCCCGCCGAGATCGCGTCCGCCATCGCCAAGCGGCTGGCCATGTTCGTGCTGCGCTCGAAAGTGAAGATCTCCGATGCGAGCGGCGCCTGGGCGCTGATGGGCTTCGCCGGCAAGACCGCGGGCGTGATCGTGGCGAGGCACTGGGGCTTCACGCCCGACGCGATGCGCACCGTGGAGCGCGACGGCGCGCTGTGCGTGGCCCTCGACGCCGGGCGCTTCGTGATCGTCGCTCCCGTGGCGCACGCGCCGCCGCTCTGGGAAACGCTGTCGCTCAACGCCACGCCGGCGGGTCCCGACGCGTGGCAATGGTCGATGATCCAGGCGGGCATCCCGGAGATCCTCGCCGCCACGCAGGAGGCGTTCGTGCCGCAAATGGCGAACTTCGAGCTCGTCGGCGGCGTGAGCTTCAAGAAGGGGTGCTATCCCGGCCAGGAGATCGTCGCGCGCACCCAGTACCGCGGCACCCTGAAGCGCAGGATGGCGCTCGCGCACCTGGACGGGGAGGCGCGCCCGCTGCCCGGGCAGGGCGTCTACAGCGCGAGGTTCGGCGAGCAGGCGGCGGGAACCCTCGTCAACGTGGCGCCGGCGCCCGGCGGCGGCTTCGACGCCCTGGTGGTGGCGCAGATCGAAAGCCTCGCCGGCAACGACCTGCGGTGGAACTCGCCGGACGGAGCGCCCCTCGTGGTGTGCGCGACGCCTTACCTTTCGGAGCGCTCCGCGCCGCCCGCGAACCGCGCGTAGGCGCGCCGCCACAACCACCTCGCGGCGAGCAGCGGCGAGGCAGCGACCAGCGCCACGGCGAGCACCCCCCCGAGCAACGCGGCGATGAATCCCCCGCCGGTCTTCTGGAGGCGATCGGCCCAGGGACTCGCGGGCCACGCCAGGTGCACGAACGCGCCCAACCCTGCGACGAGCATCGCCAGCACCAGCACTGCGCCGAGCGCGAACGCGGCCCGGCATTCGACGCCCTGCGCGTGCGAGCGCATGCCGAAGCCGCCGAAGCCGAGGCTCGAGGCGCACTCGCGCACGCCCGGGCCGAAAGCGATCCAGAGCGCGGGCACCAGGAAGGCGAGCGCGATGCCGACGAGGGCCGCCGCGGCAGTCGAGCGCTGCGCGCGCTGCTGCAGCGCGAGGCCGCCGCCGATGAACGCGCATCCCGCCCCGATGCATCCGATCACCCAGCGCGGCACGTGGAACGACGCATCGCTCGCGGGAATGAACCCGGTCGCGAGCCCGCCGAGGAACAGGCCGAAAGCGGCGACCCCGAGGCCCACGAGAATCCGCTGGCGCGCTGCCGCGCGCGGCTCCCCCTGCTCTGCCATGCTACAGTCCTTTCGCCTTGGACCCGCCATTCTAGTCCCCGTGAAAGCGAGCCGATCGGCCCCCCTGGCGGCGCTCGCCGCCATGGTGCTCATCTGGGGCTACTCGTGGGTCCTCATGAAGATCGCGCTGCGCCACGCGCATCCGTTCGATTTCGCGGCGCTGCGCGTGGGGCTCGGCGCGGGGCTGCTCTTCGCGATCGTGGGATACCGGAGGAGTCCCCTCGGGCTGCCCGCCTACCGGATGGCCTTCCTGCTGGGCTCGATCCAGGTGGCGCTCTTCGTGGCGTTGTCCCACTTCGCCCTGCTCTACGCCGGACCGGGCAAGACTTCCGTGCTGGTCTTCACCATGCCCTTCTGGATGATCGTGTTCGCGCACTTCATCCTGCGCGAGCGCATGCGCGGCGCGCAGTGGCTCGCGGTGCTGCTCGCCTTCGCGGGGCTGGTGCTGATCGTGGCGCCATGGCGGCTCACGAGCCTCACCGGCAGCCTGCTCGCCGTGGCCGCGGGCGCGGTGTGGGCAATCGGCGCCGTGCTCTCGAAGCGCTGGCCCACGGCGGTCGATCCGCTGGTCTTCACCGCGTGGCAACTGCTGTTCGGGTTCCTGTGGCTCGCCTTGCTTGCCACCGTCCATCACCATCCGCCCATCCAATGGACCACGGAATTCATCGTGGCGCTCGCCTTTTCGGCGGTCTTCGCCACCGCGATCGGCTGGTGGCTTTGGACCTACGTGCTTTCGCACACGTCGGCGGGAATCGCCGGGCTCAGCTCGCTCGGCATCCCGGTGATCGCGGTGCTCGGCTCCGCCCTGCAGCTGGGCGAGCGTCCGCCGCCCGTCGAGCTCACGGGAATGGCGGCGATCGTGACGGCGCTGGCGGTGCTGGCGTTCCTGGGGCTGCGCCGCGGAAGGCCCGCACCGCTCGCCGCTTCGCCCGACCGGGGCCGCTAGCCGGCCTTCGTGGCCTCCTTGAAGCGCCGCACGCCTTCGCGGATCTCCCGGCGCGCCTCCTCCGGGCTGGCCCAGCCTTCGACCTTGACCCATTTGCCGGGCTCGAGGTCCTTGTAGTGCGCGAAGAAATGCGTGATCTGGGACAGTGTGAGCTCGGGCAGGTCGCTCACCGACTGGACGTGCCGGTACAGGGGCGTGAGCTTGTCGATGGGCACGGCGAGGAGCTTCGTGTCGCCGCCCGCCTCGTCGGTCATCCTGAGCATGCCGATCGGCCGGCAGCGCACCACCACCCCCGGCACGAGCGCGAAGGGAGCAATCACGAGCACGTCGACCGGATCGCCGTCGTCGGAGAGCGTCCTCGGCACGTAGCCGTAGTTGCATGGGTAGTGCATCGAGGTCGACACGAAGCGGTCGACGAAGAGCGCGCCGGTCTCCTTGTCGACCTCGTACTTGATGGGATCCGAATGCATCGGGATCTCGACGATGACGTTGAAGTCCGCGGCGAGGTCGCGACCCGCCCCGACCCGGTCCAGGTTCATGCTTCTTCCTTGGAAACAACCACTAGCATCGGAAATTTGGTAAATTGGGGCAGGTTCTTCAGGCTGCATTATCGCCGGATTGCCCATGAACAGAAGCCTGCCCCTCATCCTGACGCTCGACCAGCATGGCGTGCCGCACCGCTGGGTCACCTGGCAACAGGCGGTCTGGTATTACGCCAAGGAGCGCGTCGCCTGGGAGCTCGGCCGCGAGGCGTTCACCGTCTACGGCGGGCGTTCCCACCACACCGGCGAGCGCTCGAGCATCACCGCCAACTCGATCATCGCGATCCGCGGCAAGGCGCTGGCGATCAAGGGCTTCAACCAGGTCCCGCCCCTGAACAACCGCGAGCTCTTCAACCGCGACCGCTTCATCTGCGCCTTCTGCGGCGACGGCTACTCGCCGCTGCGCCTCACGTGCGACCACATCCTGCCGATGTCGCGCGGCGGGCGCGACACGTGGATGAACGTGGTCACGGCGTGCCGCGCCTGCAACCAGAAGAAGGGCAGCCGCACCCCGGAGGAGGCGCACATGCAGCTGCTCTATGCGCCCTACGTGCCCAACCGGGCGGAGTTCCTGATCCTCGCCAATCGCCGCATCCTCGCCGACCAGATGGAGTTCCTGCGCCAGCACGTATCCGCGAATTCGCGCGTGCACGACGGCTCCCGCCCCGGCCATCGCGCCAGGACCGCGTTGAACTAGGCGCGGCGAGCCCTCGCGCATCCATGCCGCAGGGTCCATCGCCGATCCCCGAGTCCTATCCCTCGCGCGACGTGCTGCTCGCCGAGCTGCTGCACCAGCACTTCCATTCGTACCCGTGGGCGATGCTCGCCGCCTCGCTCTTCGCGATGCTCACGGCGTGGCTGATCCGCGACTCACTGCCCCCGGCGTTCCTGGCGGGTTGGCTCGCGGCCTTCCTCGCCTTCAACACCTACCGCTTCCGGGTCTCGCGCCGCTATGATCGTGAGCCGCCCGCGCCGGGGGAGCTGCGCGGGAGGGCGCGCTTCGCGCTGCTCACGCTCTCGCTGGGCGGCGCGGCGTGGGGCGTGCTCGGCGCGGCGGCGATCACCCTTGGCGCCCCGCACCGGGAGACGGCGATGGTGATCTTCTTCGTCTTCGCGCTGTTCGCGACGTTCCAGGCTTCGAACCCCGCCACCTATCCGCCGGCATTCAACGCGTGGGTGGTCTGCGCCATGGCCCCCACGCTGGCCGCCGCGTTCCTGCAACCCGCCGGCGTGTCGCGCAGCCTCGCGCCGCTCGGCACGCTGTTCGTGATCACCGTGCTGTTCGTGGGCCGCTACACCCACCGCTTCATGATCGACTCCATCGCCAAGCGCCTGGAAAACGTGCGCCTGCTCGAGGACCTCACGGCGCAGAAAAACGCGCTCGCGGAGGCCAACCGCGGCAAGACGCGCTTCCTCGCCGCGGCGAGCCACGACCTGCGCCAGCCGATGCAGGCGCTGGTGCTGCTGGTCGAAAGCCTGCAGGAGCGCGTGCGCCAGCCGGGCAACATCCGCATCGCCGAGAGCATCCGCACCTCGGTGGACGCGATGGCGTCCCTGCTGAACGAGATCCTGGACATCTCGCGCTTCGACGCGGGCACCGTGCGACCGCAGCGCGCGTCGTTTCCCGTGGCCACGGTGCTCGATCGGCTGCGCAGCGCCTTCGCCCATCCCGCCTCCCAGCGAGGCCTCGCCTTCCGCGTGCGGGGCAACGCCGCGATCGTGGACAGCGATCCGATCCTGCTCTACCGCATCCTGGTGAACCTCACCCACAACGCGCTGCGCTACACGCGCGCGGGCGGCGTCCTGATCGGATGCCGGCGGCGCCGCGAAGGGCTCTCGATCGAGGTCTGGGATACGGGCGTCGGCATTCCCGAGGACCAGTACGAGGCGATATTCCAGGAATTCCGCCAGCTGGACAACCCGCAGCGCGACCGCGAAAAGGGTTTCGGCCTCGGCCTCGCAATCGTCGAGCGCACCGCGCGGCTGCTCGAGCACCCGCTGCAGGTGCGCTCGCGCGTGGGGCGCGGCTCGCGGTTCCGCATCGTGGTGCCCTACGGCGACCCCGAGCTGGTCGGGGAGACGGAAGCGCCGCGGCAAAGCGAGCTGCTCGAAGGTTGCCGGGTCCTCGTGGTGGAAGACGATCTCGAGATCCGCATGGCGACGACGCTGCTGCTCGAAGGGTGGCGCTGCCGTGTGCACGCCGCCGCGTCGGGAGCGGAGCTCGACCGCGTGCTCGGCGCGCTCGACGCGGCGCCCGACGCGATCCTCGCCGACTATCGCCTGCCGGGAAGCGAGACCGGCATCCAGATCATCGCCCGCCTGCGCGAGCGTTATCCGCGCGCCGGCGCCATCCTCATCTCCGGCGACATCGCGCCCGAGGTCCTGCGCGAAGCGCAGGCGGCCGGATTGCCGTTCCTGCACAAGCCGCTGCGTCCGGCGCGGCTGCGCTCGCTGCTGGGCGTCATGTGGCGCGAGCGCCGCGGGGGATCGGCCGGGATCGCGGCGCCGCAAGCCGCCGGGGAGCGCGCATGAAGGTCCTCATGATCGACGACCACCATTTGATCCGCGACGGCCTGCGCCCGGTGCTCGAGCAGCTCGCGGAGCCGGGCGAAGCGGTGACGGTGCTGGAGGCCGCCAGTCTGGCGGACGCGCTCGGCCAGGCGGCGGCGCACCCGGACCTGGATCTCGCGCTGCTCGACCTGCGCCTGCCCGACGTCACCGGATTCGAGGCCCTCGCGAACCTGCAGCAACGCAACCCCAGCCTGCCCATCGTCGTCATGTCGGGCGACAGCGATCCGGCCGTCGTGAGGCAGGCGCTCGAGCACGGCGCGCTCGGCTTCATCCCCAAGTCGTCCTCCCGCCAGGTGATCGTGAGCGCGTTGCGCCTGGTGCTTTCCGGGGGAACCTACATCCCGCGCGAGGCGATGCAGCAGGCGGGGTCGGCGCCGGCCGCAGCCGCCCGCGCACCCGGACCCGCAGGCGACCTGGGGCTCACCCCGCGCCAGGCCGAGGTGCTGGCCCTGCTGCTCGCGGGCAAGTCGAACAAGGTGATCTGCCGCGAGCTCAACCTCGCGGAGGGCACCGTGAAGAACCACGTCGCCGCGGTCTTCAGGGCGCTCGATGTCACCACGCGGGTGCAGGCGGTGATCGCCGCCGCGAGGCTGGGCATCAAGCCGTAGGCCGAACGGCCTGGGCCGGACGGCCCGGGCGCCCCCGCCGTCGAGCGGATTTGCGCCGCGCCCCGCGTGCCTTATCGTGCCGCCACTTCTCCAGTGGAGGGCACACCATGTCGTTGCGCAACCTTTCCGTCAAGGCCCGCCTCGCCGGGCTCCTCGTGTTCGTCAACGCGCTCATGTTCCTGAGCGCCGGATACGCGTGGTACGCAATTTCGAAGCTCAACACGCAGCTGGAAGAATCCCTCGCGCTCGAATCGCGCCTCGCCGCGGCGAGCGACCTCACGCGCCGCGCGCAGGTCGACTTCAAGAAGCAGGTGCAGGAATGGAAGGACCTGCTGCTGCGCGGCCACGACCCCGCGCTCCAGGAGAAGTACCTCAAGGCATTCCACGAGCGCTCCGCCATCGTGAAGCAGGAGCTCGGCGCGTTCGCCGCCCAGGCCGCGGGCGTCGGGCTCTCGCCCACCATCGTGGATCGGGCGCGCGCCGAGCACGACGAGCTCGACCGCAAGTACGAAGAGGCGCTGAAGGCCTACAAGACCGGCGAGCCCATGACCACGTTCGACGTCGACCTCGCCGTGCGCGGCATCGACCGCGCTCCCACGGACCACATCGACGAGATCGTGGCCGTGGTGCAAAAGCAGGCCGAGGCCCTGGCGCGCGACGCCGCAAGCGCGGCCGCGGCCGAGAAAGCGACCCTCGTCTCGGGGCTCACCCTGCTCGCGATCATCGCCGCGCTGGTGACCGCCGTGGCCGGCTGGCTCACCATCGCCTCGATCGTGCGCCGGCTCAGGTTCGCCACCGAGGTCGCCCGCACGGTGGCCTCCGGCGACCTCACCGCCCATATCGAGCCGGGCAACAACGACGAGCTGGGACAGCTGCTGCACTCGCTGCGCGACATGAACGCCTCGCTTGCAACGGTAGTAGGCCGCGTGCGGCACTCCGCCGAGACGGTGAGCACAGCCGCCACCCAGATCGCCGCGGGCAACAACGACCTGTCCGCGCGCACCGAGGAGCAGGCCTCGAGCCTGCAGCAGACCGCGGCCTCGATGGAGGAGCTGACCGCGACCGTGCACCAGAACGCCGACAACGCCGGCCAGGCCAACCAGCTGGCCGGCCGGCCGCGGCCGGCGTCGCCCAGCGCGGCGGCGACGTGGTGGGCGCAGGTGGTGACGACCGATGGACGACATCAACGGCGAGCTCGCAGCAAGATCGCCGACATCATCGGCGTGATCGACGGCATCGCGTTCCAGACCAACATCCTGGCGCTGAACGCCGCGGTCGAGGCCGCGCGCGCCGGCGAGCAGGGCCGCGGCTTCGCGGTGGTGGCCAGCGAGGTGCGCAGCCTGGCGCAGCGCTCCGCCGAGGCCGCGAGGGAGATCAAGGCGCTGATCGCCGACAGCGTCGAGCGCGTGAACGCGGGCGCCAGGCTCGTCGACGACGCCGGCACGACGATGAACGAGATCGTCGCCAGCGTGCAGCCGCGTCACCGACACTGATCGGCGAGATCACCGCGGCCACCAGCGAGCAGAGCACCGGCATCGGCCAGGTCAACCAGGCGGTCGCGCGAGCTCGACCAGATGACGCAGCAGAACGCCGCGCTGGTGGAGGAGTCCGCCGCGGCCGCCGAGTCGCTCAAGCGCCTGGCCATCGACATGGCCAACGCGGTGGCGGTGTTCAAGCTGGACGATCGCGCCTCGGCGCCCCTGGCGGTGTCGAGCCCCCCGGCACGACCGCTGGTGGCCGCGCCGCACGCGCAGCCGCGCATCGCCGCGAGCCGTTCGAAGGCGCTCGCCGCCGCGAGCGGCAACGACGAATGGAAGGAGTTCTGACATGTCCCGCTCCGAGGCCCGTGTGGCCCGCGCCGAGTACCTTTCGTTCCGGCTCGGGCAGGAGGAGTACGCGATCGACATCCTGCAGGTGCGCGAAATCCGCGCGCACGAAGCGGTCACCCGCATCGCGTCGGCCCCCGCGTTCGTGAAGGGCGTGATCAACCTGCGGGGTGCCATCGTGCCGATCGCCGACCTGCGCCTGCGCTTCGGCTTCGAAGCGGCGGATGGCAATGGCGTGATGATCGTCCTCGACATCGCGAGCCGGCTGGTGGGCATCGTGGTGGATGCCGTCTCCGACGTCGTCGCGCTCGCCCCCGACCAGATCCGGCCCGCGCCCTCCATGCAAAGCGTGATCGACGAGGGATTCATCCACGGCCTCGCCCCGATCGAGGAGCGCATGCTGATCGTGCTCGACATCGAGCGCGTGATGGCGAGCTCCGGCATGGTGCCCGCACAGCAAGAGGCGTTGGCGTGAAGGACAGCCTCACCGCGGAGCTCGCGCTCGGCCTGTTCCTCGCGCTCGAGTCCACCGAGACCGAAATCGACTTCGCGCGCGCCCTGATGCGCGACGTCGGCTGCGGCGGCACGGAAAGCAGGCTCGCGGAACAGCTCCTCGAGCGCGCCCAGGGCCGCATCGAGAAGATGCGCGTCGCGCTGGGCTGGGTCGACGAGGGTTAGGTAGGCATGAACGCCACGCGCCTCGCGATGCACGCGCTGGCGGCCGCCGCGCTTTTCGTCGGGCAGCAGGCCGCAGGCGGTCCGCCCGCGACCCCGCGGCGCCTCGTCGTCGTGACCGACGACCACTACCCGCCCTACCTGTTCCGCGACGACGATGGCCGTCTGCAGGGCATCGTGAAGGACACCTGGGCGCTGTGGTCGAGCCGCACCGGGATCGCGGTCGAGGTGCGCGGCATGGACTGGGCCGGCGCCCAGCGCAGCGTGATCGACGGCGGGGCCGACGTGATCGAGGACCTCGCCCTCACCCCCGGGCGGGCCAAGCTCTTCGAATTCTCCGCGAGCCACTCGTCCACGCAGGCGCGCCTGTATTTCAACCGTTCGCTGCGCGGGATCCGGGGAGCCGACGAGGTGCGGGATTTCGAGGTCGGCGCCAAGCAGGCCAGCGCCTGCGGGGACTGGCTGCGCGATCACGGGGCGCGCAGGCTGCGGATGTACCCCGATTCCGAGGCGCTGGTGAAGGCGGCGGGAGCGGGCACAGTGGGCGTCTTCTGCATGGACGCGCCGGCCGCGAGCTACTTCCTCTACCGCGAGGGGCTCGCCGACGAGTTCCGCGAGTCACCGCCCCTGTACACTGCCGCGCTGCACTGGGCGGTGCGCCGCGGCAACGGCGCGCTGCGCGACCTCGTGCAGCACGGCTTCGACGAGATCCCGCGCGAGGAGTTGAACCAGATCGAGGCGCGCTGGGCGGGTCGCCCGCTGCGCTCGCCGCTGGACGTGCGGATCCTGTACGCGCTCGCCACGATTCCGGCGGCGCTGATCGCCCTGTCGCTGCTGCTCGTGCTGTGGAACCGCTACCTGCGCCTGCGGGTGCAGGCCCGCACGCGGTACTTCTCGACGCGCGATGCCCTCACCGACCTGCCCACGCGTCCGCTGCTCTACGACCGGCTGGCGCGCGCCCTGGCGGACGCGGAGCGCAAGGGCGGCATGGTCGCCGTGCTGTTCGTGGACCTCGACCGGTTCAAGGCCCTCAACGACACCTTCGGCCACGATTTCGGCGACCGCGTCCTCAAGGAGGCCGCCGCGCGGCTGCAACAGGGCGCGGGCGCGGCGGATACCGTGGCACGGATCAGCAGCGACGAGTTCGCCATCGTGCTCACCGGCGTGGAAAGAACCGACGCGGTCGCCGGCCAGGCGCGCAACGTGCTGGGCGAGATGCGCCGCGCATTCGACCTCGGCGGCCAGCGCGTGTACTGCACGGCGAGCGTGGGCATCGCGATCCATCCCGGCGACGGCACGAGCGCCGCGGCGCTGATCCAGAATGCCGACATCGCGATGTACCGGGCCAAGGAGCGCGGCCGCAACAACTTCCAGTTCTTCCTGCGCGAGATGCACGAGCGCGCCGTGCGCCGCCTGAAGATCGAGACCGCGCTGCGCGGCGCACTCGAGCGCGCCGAGTTCGTGCTCCACTACCAGCCGCGCATCGACGTTGCCGGCGGCGAGGTTACCGGCTTCGAGGCGCTGCTGCGCTGGCAGCACCCGGAGTACGGAGTGCTGTCCCCGTCGGAGTTCGTGCCGATCCTCGAGGACACCGACCTCATCGTGCCGGTCGGGAGAATGGGTGCTCGCCACCGCGTGCGCCCAGATCCGCGATTGGCGGGCCTATGGCATGCGCTCCCCGCGCATCTCGGTGAACATCTCGGCACGCCAGTTCCGCCGCCCCGGCCTGGACAGCCTCGTCGCGCACCTGGTCGCGCGGAGCGGAATCGATCCTGCCCTGCTCGAGCTCGAGCTCACCGAGTCGATGCTCATGCAGGACCCCGAGGAAACGATGGCGACGCTGCTGCGCCTCAAGCGCTACGGCGTGCGCCTGTCGATCGACGACTTCGGCACCGGCTATTCGAGCCTCGCCTACCTGCAGCGCTTCCCGATCGACGCGCTCAAGATCGACCGCGCGTTCGTCTCCGATGCCTCGAGCTCGCCCGAGGAATCCGCAATCACGCTGGCGGTCATCAACCTGGGCCACAGCCTCGGGCTGAAGGTGGTCGCCGAAGGCGTCGAGACCGCCGCGCAGCTCGAGTTCCTGCGCGCCCACGGCTGCGACGAGCTGCAGGGCTTCCTCTTCAGCGCGCCGCTGCCCGAGGCGCGCGCGCGATCCTGGTACATCCGGCACCTAGAATCGGTCGCATAGTCGCCGGCGCTCAGCGGCCAGTCCCCTCGACGTCGTTGACGATGGTGGCGCCGTCCTCGGTCGGCTTCAGGCCGCACTTCACCTTGCCGCAGCGCCAGACGATGAGATACAGCGGGGCCGGCACGTTCGCCTCGGAAACGTCGATCGCCGCGGCATACGGCACCGAAGCCGAGCGGTCGAGCGAGGCGGGTGCGAACTTGATGCCCGCCTGCCAGCCGGAGTACTCGCCGGCGCCGCTGCGCGGCTGGCTGGACACGTAGACCGCCGCGCTATGGTCGTTGAAGCGATTCTGCCCGACCACCGGCACGGGGTCGTCGATGGCGATGTCCATGCGGTTCTTGAACACGACGTCGAGGCCGCGCAGCTCGCCTTCATTATCGGGCGACGTGTTCACGACGGCCGACTCCGCTCCGACCATGCTGCCGCGCGCGCTGGGAAAGTTGATCGCCTCCGTCACTACGCCCCAGACGGTGTTGCCGGGCGCGCTGCTCACCGAATACGCCCTGCCCGCCGAGCCGACCGCGCGCGTGTTGCCGGCGCCCGCGTCGATCATCACGAATCCCTGGAGCGCCGAATGCTCCGGCTGCAGTGCCGGTGTCGCGTCGACCACGATGCGGAAGTCGCCCGGGTCGGCCGCGGCGAATCGACAACAGCCCGCCAGGGCCCACAGCAGCAGTTGCTTGCGGTTCATGCGCTTCTCCCTTGGCGCCATTGGACGCCCGGCAGAGCACCGCTCGCAGCGGCAAAGGCGACAGCCGCCAGGCGGAATCTTCGGGCCTTCAGCCGGCCTCGCGCCGGATTTCGCTCTGCAGCCACGCGACGAACTCGCGCGCCTCGGCGCGTTCCACGGCCCGCGGGGAGAAGACGGCGTGGAATCCGCGCCCGGCGGTCTTCGGGCGCCCGAAAAGCGCCACCAGCCTCCCGTCGCGAATGTACTGCTCGGCGAGCGTCATGCGTCCGAGCGCGATGCCCTGCCCGTGCAGCGCCGCCTGCATCACCTGATCGTACTGGTCGAAAGTGAGCGTGCCCGCCGGCTGCAGCTCCTCGATGCCCATCGCCTCCAGCCACACGGCCCACGACAGCCACGGCCAGCGGCCCACCGGATCGTGAAGGTGAAGCAGCACGTGGTGGCGCAGGTCGGCGGGCTGGCGCAGGGGCCGGCGCTCGCCGCGCGCGTCCTTCGCATAGGCCGGGCTGCAGATCGCCGCGAGATGCTCGCTCACCAGGTGCACGGCGCCGGGCGGAACGCGCTCGAGCGGGCAATCGCGGATCGCCAGGTCGACGCCGTCGCGCTCCATGTCGACCACGTCGTGGCTCGCGGTGATGCGCACATCCACGCGCGGATGGAGCTTCCGCCAGCGACTCAGGCGCGGAACCAGCCAGATCGATGCGAACGACACCGTCGTGGTCACGGTGAGCGCGTGGCCGGTACGTGCCTCGCGCACCCGGCGCGTGGCCTCGCGGACTTCGTCGAGCGCGGGCGCGATGCCGCGGTAGTACGCCTGGCCCGCGGCCGTGAGCGCCAGCGCCTTGTGGCGGCGCTCGAAGAGCGGCGCGTCGAGGAACTCCTCCAGCGCCTGGATCTGGCGGCTCACCGCCGATTGCGTGAGGAAGAGCTCCGCGGCCGCCCGCGTGAAGCTCAGGTGGCGCGCGGCCGCCTCGAAGCCGCGCAGCAGCTCGAGGGGCGGCAACGGACGGGATGGGTTAGCCATTCCTCACAAGCATGCAAGGGATGCGCCGAATTCGTTTGCGGGTGTCATTGGTGGAGGGGAGACTCTGCTTGTTCGGTCTGCATTTTGCATGCACTGGATGCATCCTGCAAGGAGACGCCATGGAACTCAGGACGAAAGCCCCGCTACTGTCCCTCGCCCCCGGGGACGTGGTGACGCTGGACAACATGAAGGGCGCGCGCATCGTGGCGCGCGACGGGGCGGTGTGGGTCACGGAAGAGGGCGGCTACGAGGACCACATCATCGGCCCGGGCGATGTGCTGGTGCTGGAGCGCCCCGGCCGCACCGTGGTGCAGGCGCTCCGGGCAGCATGGATCTCGATCTGGGAAGGCTGCGCGCCGGCCAACGATGCCGACGGCGCCGCGCCGCGCCAGCCGCTGTCCGCGGACGACCCCTTCGAGGTGCGCCGACGCATCTACTCGCGCTACTACTGAGGCGCGCGCTCGAGCAGCATCGCGTCGCCGTAGCTGAAGAAGCGGTAGCGCCCGGCCACGGCGTGCGCGTAGGCACGGCGGATGTTGGCGGCGCCGGCGAAGGCGCTCACCAGGATGAGCAGCGTGGAGCGCGGCAAGTGGAAGTTGGTGAGCAGGCGATCGACGATCCGGAAGCGGTATCCGGGCAGGATGAACAGGCGCGTCTCGGCGCTGCCCGCGACGAGCCCGCCCGCCGCGCCGGCCGATTCGAGGGCCCGCAGCGTCGTGGTGCCGACTGCCATCACGCGGCCGCCGGCCTGCCGCGCCGTCGCGACCGCCTGCACCGTGGCCTCCGGAATGCTGTACCACTCGGCGTGCATGACATGCGCCGCCGGGTCCGCGACGCGTAGCGGCTGGAACGTGCCGGCGCCTACGTGCAGCGTGAGGCTCGCGAGCGCCACGCCCCTGGCGCGCAGCGCATCCAGCATCTCCTGATCAAAATGCAGGCCGGCAGTCGGCGCGGCCACCGCGCCCGGCACGCGCGCGTACACCGTCTGGTAGCGGCCCGCGTCATCGGCGCCTGCCGCGTGGGTGATATAGGGCGGCAGCGGGACCTCTCCCCAGGCTTCGAGCACGTCGAGCACCGGGCCGTCGAGGAACAGCAGCTCGTGGAACTCGCCGCGGCGCCCGAGCACCTCGACCGTCCCCCCGCGCGCGAGCACGATCCGCCCTCCGGGCCGCGGCGGCTTGCTCGCCCGCACCAGGGCGAGGGCGCGCGCGGCGTCCAGGACGCGCTCGACGAGGATCTCGACCCCCCCGCCGCTGTCCTTGCGCCCGCGCAGGCGCGCCTTGATGACCTTCGTATCGTTGAAGACCAGCAGGTCGCCCGAACCGACGAGCCCGAGCAAGTCGCGAAACGCGCGGTCCTCGATCGCGCCGCTCGCCCCATCCACGTGCATCAGGCGGCTCGCGGCGCGTTCGGCGGCGGGATGCTGCGCGATCAGCTCGGCGGGCAGCTGGTAGTCGAAATCGGCAAGTCGCATCGGCCGATTATATTTCCCGCGCCCGACGCGCTACACTCCGCATCTTCCAACGGCGGCGGGAGCGCGGTGAGAAAGGTCCTGTTCATCTTCAGCGTGCTCTCCGACGGCGACGTCGAGTGGCTCGCGCAAGTGGGCGAGCACGTGAACGTAGAGCCGGGCACGGTCCTGATCCCGCTCGCCTCGCGCGTCGAATTCCTCTACTTCGTGCTCGAGGGGCGCCTTGCGATCCGCACCAAGGCCGGCGAGATCATCGCGACGCTCGAGTCGGGCGAGATCGTCGGCGAGATGTCGCTCGTCGATCCGGCGCCGACCTCGGTCTCGGTGGAGGCGGCGAGCGAGGCTTCGCTGCTGCGCATTCCCGATACCGTCGTGCGCGACAAGCTCACTTCGGACGTGGCGTTCGCCGCGCGCTTCTATCGCGCGCTGTGCGTCTTCCTGGCCGATCGAATGCGGCACACGACGCAACGCATGGGTTATGGAGCCGGCGCGGAAGATGCCCACGCGCGCGACGAGCTCAACGAGGACCTGCTCGACACCGTCCACCTCGCCGGCGCGCGCTTCGATCGCATGCTGAAGCGCCTCGCGGGCTGACGCGCGATGCCGGTGGAGGACTCCGCGATCTTTCGCCGGGCCGCGCTCGACCGCCTGGCCTCCGCCGAGCGCCTCGACGAGCGGCTGGACCTGCCCGCCGATCCGCGCTGGCTGCGGCTCGCCACCGCCGTGCTGCTCGCCGGAGCGGCCGCGTTCACGGCATGGCTGCTGCTGTCGCGCTGAGCCCCGAGCTGGCGCCCGGCACGGCGTACACGCCGTTGCCGGACACCCCCGTCCACCGCGTTCCCACCGTCCTGCAGCTCGAAGCCGTGGAATGCGGCGCGGCTGCGCTGGGCATGGTGTTCGCCTACCACCGGCTGCACGTGCCGCTCGAGCAGCTGCGCGTCGAGTGCGGCGTGAGCCGCGATGGAAGCAAGGCGGGAGGGCTGCTGCGCGCGGCGCGCGCGCGCGGCTTCGTCGCGCGCGGATTCCGCAAGGAGCCGGGCGAGATCGCCGGCCTGCCATTGCCCGCCATCGCGTTCGTGAACTTCAACCATTTCGTCGTCGTGGAAGGCTTTCGCAAGGGCCGTGTGTGGCTCAACGACCCGGCGCGCGGGCGGCGCAGCGTCGCGGCGGCGGAATTCGACCAGGCCTTCACCGGCGTCGTGCTCACCTTCGAGACCGGCCCGGCGTTCCGGCGCGGCGGGCAAGCGCCCTCGGTGCTGCGCTCGCTCGCGCAATATCTCGACGGGTTCCGGCTCGCCGTGGGCCTCATCTTCGTGGTGGGGCTCGCGCTCGTGATCCCCGGCCTGCTGCTGCCGTGGCTGCTCGGACGCTTCGTGGACGAGGTATTGGTCGCGCGCGGCTCGGGCGTCGCCTGGCCGCTGCTCGGCGGCCTGGCGCTCGCCGCGCTCGCGCGCTCCCTGCTCCTGCTCGTCCAGGCGCGCGTGCTCACCAACACCTTCGGCCGCGCGGTGCGCACGGCGGCACGGCGCTTCGTGGCGCACGCGCTGGCGCTGCCCATGACCTTCTACGCGCAGCGCTCCCCGGGCGAGATCGCGGCGCGCGTGGAGCTGAACGAGCGCGTGGCGCAGACCCTGTCGAGCGATCTCGCCCAGCTCGCGCTCGAGGTGCTCACCGCGAGCTTCTTCCTGGTCCTGATGGTGCGCCTGCAGCCCGTTCTCGCCTCGCTCGTGGTGGGCTGCCTCGCGCTCGAGCTGCTGTCGTGGCGCGCCCTCGCGCGGCGCACCGCCGAGGTGTCCCAGGAGCTCTCGGTGCAGGCGGGCAAGCTCGCGGGCATGGCCACCGGCGCGCTGTCCAACATCGAAAGCATCAAGGCGGGCGGCCAGGAAAGTGCCCTGTTCGCCAAGTGGATCGGCCTGCAGGTCCAGTTCGTGAACGCGTCGACCCGGGCGCAGCGCTTCATGCTGACCCTCGGGCAGGCGCCGGCCGTGCTGGGGCTGGTCGCGCAGCTGGCCGTCCTCGGGTTGGGCGCAGCGAGCATCATGCAGGGCGCATTCAGCGTCGGCGACCTCGTCGCCTTCCAGGTGCTCCTCGCCGGGTTCTCCGCGCCCGTCTTCGAGCTCTTCTCGCGCACGCAGAAACTGCAGACCCTGCGCGGCGACCTCGCGCGCCTGGACGACGTGCTGCACCATGCACCGGAACCCGGCATCGCGGTCGCGCGACCCGAACCCACGGCGCCGGCCGAGCGCATCGCGGGCGCCATCGAGTTTCGCGACGTGACGTTCGGATACAGCCGCAACGAGCCGCCGCTCCTCGCGGGCTTCTCGCTCGCCGTGCGCCCCGGTGGACGCGTCGCGATCGTGGGCGCTTCGGGCTCCGGCAAGTCCACCGTCGCACGCCTCGCGGCGGGGCTCTACACGCCCTGGAGCGGCGCGATCCTGTTCGACGGCAAGCCGCGCGCGGCGTACCAGCGCGCCCACCTCGCGGCGGCGGTGGCCTTCGTCGACCAGGATGTGGTGCTCTTCGAGGGAAGCGTGCGCGACAACCTCACGCTCTGGGAAGGCGCGCCGGACGAGGCGCTCAACGCGGCCCTCGGCGACGCGGCCCTCGCCGACGACATCGCACGCCGCCCGGGCGGGCTCGACGCGCACCTGCAGGAAGGCGCGCGCAACCTGAGCGGCGGACAGCGCCAGCGCCTGGAGATCGCGCGCGCGCTGGTCAAGCGGCCGGCGATCGTGGTCCTCGACGAGGCCACCAGCGCGCTCGACGCGACGAGCGAAGCGCAGGTGGAAGCGAACCTGCGCCGGCGCGGCATCACCTGCCTCGTGGTCGCCCATCGGCTGTCCACGGTACGCGACGCCGACGAGATCGTGGTGCTCGAGGCGGGCCGTGTGGTCGAGCGCGGCCGCCACGCCGAGCTGGCCGCCATTCCCGACGGGCGCTACGCCCGGCTGATCGCGATCGAGGCCCCCGCATGACGCGCGCCGATCCGGGGCTCGCGTTCCAGGCGGCGACTCTCGAAGCCGCGTTCGGGCTGATCACCCCGACGCCGGGCGCCGCCGTCGAAGCGCGCGCGGAACCTGCGCAGGATGCGATCGAGGCGGTGGAGGCTCTGGCCGTTCCGGCCGGCATGCGCGCGCGCCGGGTAATCCTCGGCGCCGGCTGGTGGGGCGAAGCCGGGCTGCCGATGATCGCCCGCGTGGCCGAGCGCCGGCGCTTCACGCGCGAGTCGCCCCCGGGCCCGAGCCCGTCGGCCCCGATCGGCACCGGATGGGTGGCGCTGATTCCCCAGGCCCGGGGCGGCTATCGCATGCGCACCATCGCCCTGGCGGATGGCGATGGCGCGCCGGCACCGATCGAATGGCGCGTCGACGAGCAGCTCGCGGCGCGGCTCGCCCCCTTCGCATTCACGTTCCATCGCCGCTTCGAGCGCCGGGCGCTCACCATGAAGGACGTGGCGCGCTTCACGCTCGAGCATGGCGCCCGCGACCTCGCGACCCTGCTCGCCATGGGGTTCGCCGCCTCCCTGGTCGGCTTGCTCACTCCGGTCGCCACGGGCTGGCTCATCGACCGCGCGATCCCCGCGGGCGACTCGCACGGCGTGATCGCGCTGATCGCGGGCCTCGCGGTGGCGGGCGCCGCGCTGATCGCGCTCGATGCGCTGCGCACTTTCGCGATCCTGCGCTTCGAGGCACGCGTGGGGGTGGCGATGCAGGGCGCGATCGTGGATCGCGTGGTGAGCGCTCCCGCGCCCTTCTTCCGCGCCTTCTCGAGCGGCGACCTGGCACTGCGCATGGGGTCGGTCAACACTGTCCAGCGCACGCTCACCGGCTCGGCGATCGGCACCTTCGTCACCTCGCTCTTCCTGCTCGCGAACCTCGGGCTCATGCTCGCCTACAGCCCGGAGCTCACGCTCGGCGCATCGGCGATCGTGGCGCTGGTGGCGGCGATCTCGATGCTGCTGGGCAGCGCGCGCCTGCGCCTCGGCCCGCGCATCGAGGAGCTCGACGGGCGACTCAGCTCGCTCACCTTCGAGCTCTTCGCCGGCATCGCCAAGCTGCGCGCAGGCGCCGCCGAGCCGCGCGCCTTCGAGCGCTGGCAGGCGAAGTACGAAGCGTTCCGCAGCGCCAACGATGCAAGCGCGCGGCTGGCGAACTGGGAATCGGTGCTGCTGAGCCTGCTGCGACCCGCCGCCACCGTGCTGGTTCTCGCCCTGGCATGGCGTCTGACCGCCAACGCCTTCCTCACCACCGGGCAATTCGTGGCCTTCCACGCCGCGCTTTTCAGCCTGCTGGGCGGCGTGCGCGCGCTCATCTCGACCGCGCTCGCGCTCATGAACCTGAAGCCGGTCTGGGACCGCGCGCGCCCGATCCTGGAGACGGCGCCCGAGGATGCCGGGGCGGCGGGCCTGCGCCTCGACCCCACCGGGGCCATCGCCCTCGAGCGCGTGAGCTTCGCCTATCCCGGCGGGGCCGAAGTGCTGCACGACATCGATCTCGCCGTGCGGCCCGGGGAGTTCGTGGCCATCGTGGGCGCCAGCGGGTCGGGCAAATCGACGCTCCTGCGCCTGCTGCTGGGATTCGAGCGCCCGGCCCGCGGGACGGTGCGCTACGACGGGCGCGACCTGGCGAGCCTCGACGTGGCCCACCTGCGCAAGCGGATCGGGACCGTGCTGCAGGGGGGCACGCTGTGGGCGGGAGACCTGCTCACCAACATCCTGGGGGCCTCGAACGCGGGCGTCGACGCGGCGTGGAATGCGGCGCGCCAGGCCGGCCTCGCGGCCGACATCGAGGCGATGCCCATGGGAATCTACACCGTCGTGAGCGAGGGATTGAGCACGCTATCGGGCGGCCAGCGCCAGCGCGTGCTGCTCGCACGCGCCCTGGTCGGGGCGCCGAAAATCCTGCTGCTGGACGAGGCAACGAGCGCGCTGGACAACGCTTCCCAGGCGGTCGTGCTCGACAGCCTGGCCGCGCTGCGGGCCACGCGCGTGGCGATCGCGCACCGCCTCAACACAGTGCGCCACGCCGATCGCATCGTGGTGCTCGACCAGGGGCGGATCGTCCAGCAGGGGACGTTCCGCGAGCTTGCCGCGACTCCCGGCCGCTTCTCGGAACTGCTGATGCGGCAGGTGGCCTAGCTCAATCCTTCTTGGTCCCGGCCTTGGTGTCGGCCTGGGCAAGCTGGGCTCCGGAAAGGTCGCCCTTGTCGCGCTGGGCGGTCACGACGATGGTCTCCATCTTCACCACCTTGACGGGAGCCGGCTCGCGCTTGGCCTCCACCACGATGGTCCCCATCTTGTGCACTTCCTGGCCACCGGAGATGCGGTCCAGTTGCTGTTCCGACAACTCACCGTCCTGGGAGGGGGTCGATTGGTCGTTCTTGCGGCTCATGGCGCCTCCTGTCGAGGGAAATTCCCCGCCAAGATACCACGGCTCCCCATCCCCCTCTGCGGAATATTCGGCACCCCGCGCGACTATAATTTCGGGTCCTCCCGCGCCGGGATGGCGGAATTGGTAGACGCACGGGACTCAAAATCCCGCGGTGGCGACACCATGAGGGTTCGATTCCCTCTCCCGGCACCACCGCCCCATGAAAAAAGGGGGCGATCGCTCGCCCCCTTTCGTCGCGCTGCCCCGAAGGGCAATGCTTATCGGCAGGTCGCCGGAACGTATTTCACGTTGCCGTTGTACGTGCACTGCCACCCGAGGATCGGGTCGCCGTCGCCCGCGGCCGTGAACGTCGGCATCGCGGTCTTGGAGGGGGCCATCTGCAGGATGTCGCCCGTCTGGTCGGCGATGTTGGCAACCGTCGCCTTGATCACGCCACCGGCGGCGACGTCCATGTTCGACATGTACTGCGTGCCGGCGTTGGAGCAGCCGGACGTGGTGATGTCGGCGGGCAGCACGTTCTTCGCCGCCGCGTATTCCGAAACCGACGTCTTGCACGCGCCGACCGCGGCGAGCACTTCCGTCATCTTCGAACGGTTCAGGTAATCCTGGTACGCGGGAATGGCGACCGCGGCCAGGATGCCGATGATCGCAACCACGATCATCAGTTCGATCAGGGTGAAGCCTTGCTGAAGTTTTCTCACTGAGATTCCTTGTTTGAGAGATGCGGGTGCGCGGGACGCATTCGCGCCAGCGTGAAGCGCAGAGGTATATGCAACGAACGTGCCGCCGAGGTGGCGTTGCCGGACCATGCTGGCGCCGGAAAATTGGGCGAGCGAAAACAACGCGATACGGCAGGACACGGTCGGGGAGCCGCGTACGCCTCCCGACCCGGCGAGGGCCGGGCAGGGGACAAAGCGGACACAATGTGACGCTTTCCGCGATTTCAGGCCCGCGGCGCGAAGCGGCGCAGGAAGTCGGTGAGCGCCACGACGGCGAGGCCGGCGTCATCTGCGCTCACCGTCTCCGCGGGGTGGTGGCTCACGCCGCCCGCGCCGCAGCGCACGAAGAGCATGCCGACGTCGGTCACCTGCGCGAGGATCATCGCGTCGTGCCCCGCGCCGCTCGGCAGCCTGCGCGGCGTAAGGCCCGCGCGCTCGACGCTCGCGGCCAGGAGATCCTGCAGCCAGCCGGCGCACGGCGCGGCGTGCACCTCGTGGACCGTTGCGCGCTCGACCGCCACGCCGCGGCGCCGGGCGATCGCCTCGATCGCCACCCACGCGTCTTCCTCGGCCGCGCGCCGCGTCGCGTCGTCGCCCGCGCGGATGTCGACGCTGAACTGCACGTCGCCGGGGATCACGTTGCCGGTGCCCTCCTTCACCTCGAGCATGCCGACGGTGCCGACCAGCGAGCCGCCGGCCGAGCAGCGCGCCTCCACGGCGAGCACCATTTCCGCGGCGGCGGCGAGCGCGTCGCGGCGCATCGGCATCGGCACCGTGCCCGCGTGCCCCGCGGTGCCGTGCACGCGGACGCGATGGCGCGTGCCGCCCGCGATGGACGTGACCACGCCGAGCGCCAGGCCCGCGCCGAGCAGCACCGGGCCTTGCTCGATGTGCACCTCCACATAGGCGGCGAGGCCGTGCGGCAGGCTCGGCCCCATGCCCGCGAGCGCTGCCGGATCGAGCCCGCATGCGCGCATCGCCTCGGCGAGCGCAACGCCCTGCGCGTCGCGCCGCTCGAGCAACTGCGCGTCGAAGCGCCCGATCATCGCGCGGCTCGCGAGGAAGCTGGTCTGGAACCGCGCCCCCTCCTCGTCGGCGAAGGCGGCGACCTCGATCGCGTGCGCCAGGCGCTCGCCGCTGCGATGCAGGAGTTCGACGCAGGCGATCGGCACCAGGATCCCCAGCACCCCGTCGTACTTGCCGCCGTTGCGCACCGAGTCGAAGTGCGATCCCAGCATCAGCGTCGCCGCGCCGGGCCCGGACGCGGCATCGTAGCGGCCGATGACGCTGCCCACGGCATCGACGCGCACCTCCATCCCGGCAGCGCGCATCCATTGCGCGATCTGGCGCGCGGCGGCCTGGTGCGCGGGGCCGAGATAGGTGCGCGTGTAGTGGTGCGGCGAATCGCTGTGCATCGCGAGGGCGGTTGCGCGCTCGACGATCCCGCGTCCCGCCTCCGAGGGACTACAATTCCCGCTCCCCATGGATATGCCCCCGTCCCCCGCCGAGCCGCTCTCGGCCGCCTTCGTCGAGCGAGAGTACAACAACCGCGCGCTCGTGCCCGACCACCCGGCGTACTTCGCGCGCTGGGAGCGGGACTCGCATTTCGTGCGCTCCACGCTGGCCGGCAAGACCGACCTCGCCTACGGCCCGCATGCGCGCCACCGCATCGACCTGTTCCCGGCGCCACGGGCGCGCGGCACGCTCGTGTTCGTCCACGGCGGCTATTGGCGCTCGCTCGACAAGGACATGTTCTCGTGGCTCGCCGCGCCGTGGGTGGCGAGCGGCGTGAACGTCGCCCTGCCGCGCTACCGCCTCGCGCCCGAGGCGCGCATCGACGACATCGTCGACGACGTGCTCGCGGCGCTGAACTGGCTCTTCGCGCACGGGCCGAACGAGGGCGTGGCGATGGAGCACGTCGTCCTCGCCGGGCACTCGGCGGGCGGCCACCTGGTCGCGGCGCTTTTCGCGACCCCCGCCGGGCGGCTGCGCTTCGATCCGGCCCATATCGCGGGCGGCGTGGCCGTGAGCGGCGTGTTCGATTTCGAGCCGCTGCTGCACCATGGATTCAACGCGGACTTCCGGCTCGGCCCGGAGGACGTGGCGCGCCTCAACCTCGCGCGGCGAGCGCGGCACGATCGCCGCCCCGCTCGTGGTGGCGGCGGGGGCCGCCGAGAGCGGCGAGTTCCTGCGCCAGTCGCGCTTGCTCGCCGAGGCGTGGCGTCCGCAGGTGCGGGCGCACCTCGAGCTGCCCGGCCTGCATCACTTCAGCGTCGTGGACGCCCTCGCCGAGCGTGGCCAGGCGCTGCACGAGGCGACCCGCGCGCTCTTCGCCTGAAGGGAATTTCCACTTGGACAATCCGGACCTTTCCAGGCTCGCCATCGACCGCGGGTCGAAATCCTTCGCCCCGCGCCGCGGCCGGCGCTGGCTCAACAAGTGGACCATCGGCGCGGCGGCGCTGCTCGCCGTTGCGGCCGTGGGGGCGTACCGCGCATCGACCGCGCCGATCGCGGTGGAAACCGCCAACGTGACCACCGCGTATCCGACGCAGGCGTTCACCGTGCTCAACGCGACCGGGCGCGTGGTGGCGTGGCGCAAGGCCGCGGTGTCGACCAAGGCCACCGGCCTGCTCGAATGGCTGGGAGTGCAGGAGGGCACGCGCGTGAAGGAAGGCCAGGTGATCGCGCGCCTGGAGAACCGCGACGTGGCGGCCGCCCGCGATTCGGCCGCCGCGAACGCCGTCGCCGCGCGCGCCAACGTCCAGCAGGGCGAGGCGGAGCTCACCGACGCCCAGTCGAACTACGATCGCTCGCGCGACCTGTTCGCGCGCAAGTTCATCTCCGAGTCCACGCTCGACACCGCGCGCGCGCGCCTCGACAAGGCGAAGGCGGCGGTCGCGAGCCTGCAGGCGGCCATCGGCGTGGCGGATGCGAACGCTCGCCAGGCCCAGGTGGCCTACGACCAGACCCTGATCCGCGCCCCCTTCGACGGCATGGTGCTCACCAAGAACGCCGACATGGGCGACATCATCACGCCCTTCTCCTCGGCCACCGACTCCAAGGGCGCGGTGGTGAACATGGCCGACATGAGCACGCTCGAGGTCGAGGCGGACGTTTCGGAATCGTCGATCGCGAAGATCCACCCCGGCATGCCCACCGAGATCCAGTTCGACGCCTATCCCGAGCTGCGGCTGCTGGGCCAGGTCTCGCGCATCGTGCCCACCGTCGATCGCAGCAAGGCCACGCTGCTGGTGAAGGTCTCGTTCGAGGAGAAGGACCCGCGCGTGCTGCCCGACATGAGCACCAAGGTGGCGTTCCTCGAGCGCGCGCCGACCCCGGAGGAGCGCAAGCCGGTGGTCGCCGTGCGCCCCGAGGCGATCGTCAAGCGCGCGGGGCGCAGCACGGTCTTCGTGGTGGGCGAGCACGACGTGGTGCGCCAGGTCGACGTGGGCGAGCCCGTGAAGGTGGGCGACCTCATGGCGGTGTCGGGCGTGAAGGCGGGCGACAAGGCGGTGCTCAGCCCTCCCCCCAAGCTGCGCGACGGCGCCCCGGTCACGCTGGCGAAGAAGTAGCCCGCCATGTCCGGGGCCGCGGCACCGATCGTCGACATCTCGCACCTTTCCAAGAGCTACCGGCGCGGCGGCCAGGTGGTGCCGGTGCTGCGCGACATCACGCTCGCCATTCCTTGCGGCGACTTCATCGCCCTGATGGGCCCGTCCGGCTCGGGGAAGTCGACGCTGCTCAACCTCATCGCCGGCATCGACAAGCCCGACGCGGGCGAGCTGCGGGTGGGCGGCGAGGACATCACGCGCCTTGGCGAATCGCAGCTCGCCGATTGGCGCGCCTCCCACGTCGGGTTCGTGTTCCAGTTCTACAACCTGATCCCGGTGCTCGACGCATTCGAGAACATCGAGCTGCCGCTGCTGCTCACGACGCTCGGCCGGCGCGAGCGGCGCGAGCGGGTCGAGATGGCGCTCGCGCTGGTCGGCCTTTCCGATCGCATGGACCATTACCCGAACGAGCTCTCCGGCGGGCAGCAGCAGCGCGTGGCGATCGCGCGCGCCTTCATCACCGATCCCACCATCATCGTGGCCGACGAGCCGACCGGGGACCTCGACCGCAAGAGCGCCGAGGAGATCCTCGCGCTGCTGCGCCGCCTCAATGCCGAGATGCAGCAAGACCATCATCATGGTCACCCACGACTGGCACGCGGTCGAGAGCGCGCGCCACGTCTCCCACCTCGAGAAGGGCGAGCTGGTGGCCGGCGATGGGCCGCGCCTCGCCGCGGACCGTTCCGCCTGAAGGCGGGCGAGGCCCGATGCCATGTACCTCAAGCTCGTCTTCAAGAACATCTTCCGCCACCGGCTGCGCAGCCTGCTCACCATCGTGGGGCTGGTGGTGGCGATCCTCGCCTTCGGGCTGCTGCAGACGGTGGTGGGCGCATGGTACGCGGGCGCCGACATGGCTTCGGCCACGCGCCTCATCACGCGCAACGCCACCTCGCTCGTCTTTCCGCTGCCGATCTACTACCGCGAGCGCATCCGGGCCGTGGACGGGGTGGGGGCCGTGGCCGTGTCCAACTGGTTCGGCGGCATCTACAAGGACCAGTCCTACGGCAACTTCTTCCCGCAATTCGCCGTCGACCACGATATCTGGTTCGACCTCTACCCGGAATTCAGGACGAAGCCCGACGAGCTGCTCGCGTGGAAGAAGGACCGCCAGGGCGCGATGATCGGCCGCCAGCTCGCCGACCAGCACGGCTTCAAGGTGGGCGACACCATCGCCCTCAAGGGCGCGATCTTCCCCGGCAACTGGGAGTTCACGGTGCGCGGGATCTTCGAACCCCGCGACGACACGACCATCACGCGCCAGATGTACTTCCACTGGGACTACCTCAACGAGCGCATGAAGCAGCTCTTCCCCAAGCGCGCCGAGTACGCGGGCCTGTACGTGGTGCAGATCTCCGACCCCGGCCGCGCCGCGGAGGTGAGCCAGGCGATCGACCGCGAGTTCAGGAACTCGCTCGCCGAGACCCTCACCGAGACGGAGAAGGCGTTCCAGCTCGGCTTCGTCGCGCAGACCGAGACCATCGTGGTGGCGGTGCGCATCGTCTCGTTCGTGGTGATCCTGATCATCTTCGCGGTGGTCGCGAACACGATGGCGATGACCGCGCGCGAGCGCATGGCAGAGTACGCGACCCTGAAGGCGCTCGGCTTCGGGCCCGGGTTCGTCGCGGGCCTGATCGCCGGCGAGTCGATCATGATCACGGCACTCGGCGGGGCGCTCGGCATCCTCGCCACCTTCCCGGTGGCCGCGGTGTTCAAGTCGATGCTCGGCTCGATGTTCCCGGTGTTCAAGGTGGCGCCGGGGACGGTGGCCATGCAGGCCGCGGCCGCCGTCGCGGTGGGGGTGCTCGCGGGGCTGGCGCCGTCGATCCGCGCCGGCCGCGTGAAGATCGTCGACGGGCTGAGGTACATCGGGTGAGGCGCCGCGCGTGAAGATCCCGGCCTCCTACGTGTTCCGCAACCTGTGGACGCGCAAGCTCACGACGCTGCTCACCGCGGGCGGCATGGCGCTGGTCGTGTTCGTGTTCGCCGCGGTGCTCATGCTCGACGCCGGCCTGAAGAAGACGCTCGTCTCGACCGGTTCCTACGACAACGCGATCCTGCTGCGCCAGTCGGCGCAGACCGAGATCCAGAGCTCGGTGTACCGCGACCAGGCCTCGCTGCTCGAGACCCTGCCCGAGGTGGCGCGCGACGCGCGCGGCGCGCCGCAGGTCTCGAAGGAGACGATCGTGCTCACCCAGATCGCGAAGAAGGGCGGCGACCGGCCCGCCAACGTGGTGGTGCGCGGGCTGCCGCCCGTCGGCCTCGCGCTGCGCCCGCAGGTGCGGATCGTCGACGGGCGCATGTTCCGGCCGGGCTCCTCCGAGATCGTCGTGGGCCGCGGCATCGCCGACGGCTTCGCCGGCGTGGGCATCGGCGAGCACCAGCGCTTCGCGGGGCGCGAGTGGACCGTGGTGGGCGTGTTCGACGCCGGCAAGTCGGGCTTCGATTCCGAGGTGTGGGGCGACGTGGACCAGATGATGCAGGCGTTCCGGCGCATCTCGTATTCCTCGGTCATCGTGCGCCTGCGCAACCCCTCGGACTTCGACGCCTTCGCGCGGCGCGTGGGCGAGGACCAGCGCCTGGTGCTCGACGTGAAGCGCGAGCCGCTGTTCTACGAGGAGCAGTCGCAGGCGCTTTCCCGGTTCATCAGCATCCTGGGCATCACGCTCTCGATCATCTTCTCGATCGGCGCCATGATCGGCGCGATGATCACCATGTACGCCGCGGTGGCCAACCGCACCGCGGAGATCGGTACCCTGCGCGCCCTGGGGTTCCGCCGCTCGAGCATCCTCGCCGCGTTCCTCGCCGAGTCGATCCTGCTTGCCACGGTGGGCGGCCTCGCCGGGCTCGCGCTTGCCTCCTTCCTGCAGGCCTTCACCATCACCACCATGAACTGGCAATCGTTCAGCCAGCTCGCGTTCGGCTTCTACCTCACCCCGCGCATCGTCGCGACGACCCTCGTGTTCTCGGTCCTGATGGGCCTGGTGGGCGGCTTCCTGCCGAGCGTGCGCGCCGCGCGCCTCGAGATCGTCGACTCGCTGCGGGCCGCGTGACATGGAGCGCCTCCTCGCCACCTATCGCATCGCCGCGCCGCCCGACGAGGCGCTCGCGCGCGCACTCGCCCTGGCCTGCGAGCAGAGCGTGGAGATGCCGGTCGAGGCGATCGGCGACGCGCGCGTGCTGGGCGAGGTGCTCGCCACGGTGGAATCGATCCGTCCCGGAGACGGTGCGTTCGAGGTCGACCTCGGCATCGCTCCCGGCACCACCGGGCACGAGCCCGCGCAGCTGCTCAACATGCTGTTCGGCAACTGCTCCCTGCAACCCGAGGTGGAGCTGCTCGACGTCGCGTTCCCTGCCGGCTACGAGCAGGCGTTCCCCGGCCCGCGCTTCGGCGTCGAGGGCATCCGCGCACTCGCGGGCGCCGCCGACCGGCCGCTCACCTGCTCGGCGCTCAAGCCGCAGGGCGCGACGACCGCGCACCTCGCGGGACTCGCGCGCAGCTTCGCGCTGGCCGGCATCGACGTCGTGAAGGACGACCACGGGCTCGCCAACCAGGCCTTCTCGCCGTTCGCCGAGCGCGTGCCCGCGGTGCAGCGCGCGATCGACGCGGCCAACCGCGAGACCGGCGGGCGCACGCTCTACGCGCCGACGTTCTCCGGAGGCGCACCGGCGCTGCACGAGCAGGTGCGCATCGCGAAGGACTGCGGCGTCGGCATGGCGCTCGCGGCGCCGATGCTC
>CAVWUN010000021.1:0-139632 GCA_963758215.1 uncultured beta proteobacterium
GTCGAACACGGGTCGGAGGAGGCGCGGAAAGGGATCCTCGAGGCGCGAGCGCATCGCGTCGTCTCCGCCCGCCCTCACGTATTCGGGCCAGTGGTGGCTGAATTCGTAGTCGGCGTAGGTGAGGCGGGCGACGGTGCAGATCGCGATCTCGCGCAATCGGGGCGCAAAGGCGAACTCGCGGCGCACTGCGCCCAGCAGCGCGTTCCACCCGCGGGCGAGGGGCTCGCTCCAGAGCAGCGCGAGATCGAGGTTGAGGAAGCGGCCGCCGCGCCGGGCGAGGATCGCCTCGATGAGGGCGGGGTCGCGCGGAGCGGATTCGCGCGTCCAGGCGGGGATTCGCATGATGTGGGCCTCCGGGTGAATCGAAGGAGCTTAGCAAAGCTGCTAAAATCGCCCTCTTTCGATCGTCACCGGAGAGGTGGCAGAGTGGTCGAATGCGGCAGACTCGAAATCTGTTGTACGGTTTCCGTACCGGGGGTTCGAATCCCTCCCTCTCCGCCAGTTTCCATTCCCGGCCCATAGATCCCAGGGGATTGCGCACGCTGCCTGCCTAGGGCGGCAACTTGCGGGCCAGCTCCTCGAGATAATCAGCCGCATCGTAGCGAATGGGCGCCAGCGGGTGCTCGGGGGGAACCTTCATGTCCAACCTCCCCATGATCTCTTCTTGCAGCGCCAGCGCCTCGGCCAGGAACTGCGCCTTGAATTCGCTTTGCGTGTCGTCGTGATGGTGCCTGAGGGACTTGGACATCTGGCGAAACGCCTTTCCCTGCTCTTCCCGGGACCAGCCGGGCAAGGTCTTGTCGATCATCTCGTTCCTGCACTCGTCGGCGCCTAGCTGAAATGCGCGAAGCCGCGCCGCAAGCTCGAGCGTGCGAGCGCCCAACTGGGCATTCGTGATGTTCCGCAGTGTCATCGGTTGGCGGCACCTCATTAAGATGTGTTAATCGTAACATCCGGGCCCACTCCCGGAAGGTTTGGCATACTGGATCCTTGTTCATTCAGTTTCCGGAGATGCCGATGGCCGAATTGAAGAAGGTCGATGTGGTCGAGGGATCGGGCGCTGAAGCGCGCTCCGGCGCGGTCGTCGTGCATTACACCGGATGGCTGCACGATCCGGGCCAGTCGGACGGCCACGGCCGCAAGTTCGACAGCTCCGTCGATCGCCATTCGCCGTTCGAGTTCGTGCTGGGCGCGGGGCAGGTGATCCGCGGCTGGGATGAGGGCGTGGCGGGCATGAAGGTGGGCGGCAAGCGCACGCTCGTGATCCCGCCCGAGATGGCGTACGGAACGCGCGGGGCAGGCGGAGTGATTCCGCCCAATGCGACGCTCGTCTTCGACGTGGAGCTGGTCGCCGTAAAGTAGGCGCCAAAGTGCGTTGATTCACAGCGGGCTGGGCGCTCCAGCCGGTATCATTACGCCGGCCATGACTGCGTCGTCCTCGTTCCCGCGTCCATCGTCCGCGCCGCGCGGATTCACCCTCATCGAGATCGTGGTGGTGCTGTTCATCCTCGCGGTGGTGATCGGCATGGCCGCCGCCATCACGCGCGCCGTGATCGGCACCCAGAAACGCTCGCTCACGACCACGCGCATGGCGACGGTCGATACCGCGCTGGTTCAGTTCGTGATGCAGCAGAAGCGGCTGCCGTGTCCGGCGGACGGCACGGTTGCGTCGGGGGTCGCCGGCGCGGGAACCGAGGCCAACCGGACCGTCGGAGGCTGCACCAGCGAGCAAAACGGTGTCGTGCCCTGGCAGGCCCTCGGATTGTCCGAGACCGATGCGACGGATGGGTGGGACCACCGGCTGACCTATCGCATCCAGCCGGCACTTGCGGCTGACAACGCGCTGGACATGTCGGGATGCGATCCAGCCGGAGCAATCACCGGCACGGCAACCGCCGCTTGCGCTGGCGGATGCACATCCGCGACCTTTGCAACGTGCACTGCGCCCTCCGATTTCCTCTTGAACAAGGGCCTCGCGGTCCACAATGTCGGCGGAGCAATCGTCATGGATCCGACGATTGCGCCGCCCACCGGCGCGGGCTACGTCGTGATCAGCGCGGGAGAGAGCGGCGGGGGTGCCTACCTGGGCTCGGGCGTGCTCGGCGCAAGCACCGTCGTGGACGGCACCGAGGAAATGAAGAACTACGCGAGCCTGCCGTACACGCCGCTGGTCACCTACTACGTCGATGACACCCTGAACGACAACTCGGGCGCCACCCACTTCGACGACGTGGTCTCGCGCCCGTCGCTGCTCACGGTGATCAACAAGGCGGGCCTCGGTCCCCGCAGCCATTGAGCATGAAGCGCGCGCAGCGTGGCGCGGGCGCCGTCTTCATCGTCATCGTCCTGGTCATCGCGGCGCTCGTCGTGCTCGCGGTGGGCGCCTTGGTGCGCTCGTCCAATTCGGTGGCCGATTTCGGGCAGAACACCGCGCATCTCGCGGCCGCAGCCGCCGCGCTCGAGCAGTTCGCCGGCGCGTCGGGCCGGCTGCCCTGTCCCGCAAATCCGAACCCGAGCACTCCAAGCCTGGACGGCGTGGAGGAGCCCACCACGCCGACCGGGAACTGCGATTTCCCGCAGGGGACGCTGCCCTGGCAGACGATCGGGATGCGCCGTGACGATTCCTTCGACGCGTGGGGATGGAGGATTTCATACCGCGTGTACAGCAACGTGGTCGGCAGCCTCACCCAATCCGGCGGCGCGAGCATGGTGAACTGCACGAGCGGGGCGCCCAGCCTGCCGACGACGGTGGACGCGAACGGGCTATGTCAGGCAACCCATGACACTCCCACGGCCGCATTCACCTCGGGCAAGGGACTTTCGGTGACTGACTTCGGCATCCAATATTCCGGGCCGTTGTCGACCGGCGCGGCATACGTCCTGATCAGCCACGGACCCACGGGGCTCGGAGCCTACACCGCCTCCGGCGCGCAGCAGCCGATGCCGGCTTCCGCGGACGAGCTCAGCAACACGACGGCCACCGGCCCGTTTGTCGCGAAAGCAGCGTCGAATCCCGACGTTTCCGCGTCCGACCCAACGCACTTTGACGACGTGCTGCTGTATCGCACGGTCACCGACCTTGCGCAACGCGCGAACCTGGCTGCGCGACTTTGGCCCGATACCTCCGGCCCGCTCGCCAACGTGAAATTCGACAGCGCCACCCTCACCGCAGCCCTCGGCCACGCTCCGGGCACCAACACCGGGCAGACAAGCATCGCATTCGCCGGAGCCACGGTCTCGGCGTTCAATTCCGGCGCTGCCAGGGACATCTCGTTTTCGACGGCGGGCGGAAACTCCGGGATCGGGGAGGTGGGGGGTGGCAGCAACGCCTTGACCGGCTCCGCCGGCGAAGGCGTTCGCTTCGCGCTCAGCCAATCGGCACGGCAGTTTGCATTGACGCTCAACCGGTTCGGAACGGGGTCCTATTTCGGCAATCCATACGCCGAACAGGTCCAGGTGAGCTTTCTCATGGGGGGCGTCACCGTCGACAGCGTGACCAAGCAGGCGTGCAATGCGGGCAGCCCGCTCGCGAGCTACGCGATCACCGCTTCCGCCGACTTCGATACCGTCCAAGTCACGGCGCTTCACTCCACGATCAGCGTCGTGGATTCGTCGTTCACGATCTCGGAATTCGCAAGCTGCGCCGCCGCTGCCGCGAGCTGCACGACCACCCTGGCGACCGCCGGAAATACCTGCCCGTAGGACCCCCGTTCCCCTGGCCGTCCTCCCCACCCGGATTCACCGGTCGGTGGAGGCTGTGGCGCGCCGTTTGTCGCCCTGGCGCGCCCGTTCGTCGCGCCGGTGAGCAACACTTTGCAATACTTCGCGCTATCTATCAAAAAAGCGTTGCAAATGCTTGTAAGTACGCGGAGAATTGCGTTTCAAACAAAGATTTCAAACGCTTGTTAAAAGGGGGGCACAGGCGATGCTGGCCCGTGACCAGGAGGATCAGGGCAACGAGACGACGCGCCGTCTGCTCGCTGCGGCGTCCGAGGAATTCGCGCGGCACGGTTTCGCCAGCGCACGCATCCGCCAGATTGCGGTGGCAGCGAGGGCGAACCAGGCCGCCGTGAATTACTACTTCGGAGGCAAGGAGGGGCTGTATCGGGCCACGCTGCGCTTCCTCGCGCGGCAGCCGCGAGCGAAGACCCCGCGCAACCGTCGCGGCCAGTCGCCGAACGAGCGTCTGCACCAGCTCGTCTGCGCGATCCTCGAGCGCTTCATCGGAGCGGAGCGTCCTTCGCCACTCGGGCGCATCCTCGCGCACGAGTCGATGCATCCCACGGCCTACCTCGAGCCGCTGATCGAAGCGATGATGCGCCCCGAGCTCCGGCGCCTTCGGGCGGTGATCTCCGAGATCACCGGGCCCGGGGTGCCCGAGGGGGAGCTCAACCACGCGGCCCTCGCCGTAATGGGCCAATGCCTGCTCTTCCTTTTCGCCCGCCCCACGCTCGAGCGCATCCATCCGGGTCTCGCCAGCGGCGCGGAAGCCTGCAACGAGCTGTCGGCGCGCATAACTGAACACGCGCTGGGCGGAATCTTGCGCCTGAAACCGGGCAAATGACCCCCCTGGTTGCATCTGTAAAGCCATGCGCCTTCCCCTGTGACTTCCGTCATAGGGCAGGGGGGGTGTCCACCGTATCCTTGCCACACAACTTTTTGATCACAAAACAACTTTTCGGAGTGACCCGATGAAAACGATGTGCAAAGCGCTCGCTGCGATCGCGCTCGCGGTGGCCCTGCCGGCAGCGGCTCAACGCGCCGCGGTCGAATCGCATCTCGAGGCGCGCAAAGTCGTGCGCGCGGCCGACGGCAGCGAGACCTTCGCTGCGGCCGAGAACGCGCGTCCCGGCGACGTGATCGAGTACGTCGCGACCTACCGCAACACCGGCCAGCAGGCGGTCGAGAACCTCGTCGCCACGCTGCCCATTCCCCCCAACACGGAGTACGTCGCCGGCAGTGCCAAGCCCGCCAACGCGAAGGCGAGCACCGGCGAGGGCTCCTTCCGCGACATGCCGCTCGTGCGCCAGGTCGTGCGCGACGGCAAGACCGTCGAGGAACAGGTACCCATTCGCGAATACCGCTCCCTGCGCTGGTTTCCCGGCGAGCTGGGCGGCGAGAAGGCGGTGAGCTTCACCGCCCGCGTGCGAGTGATCGAAGGCGAGCCCCCGAAAGAGCCGGGGAACAAGGGAGGCGGGACATGAATGCCTCCTGACGATTTTCACCGGAATCGGCCGCGAGCCGGTTTCGTCGCATTCAAGGGCAGGAATTTCATCAACGCAGCAACCGCAACAACCAAGGAGAACACATGAACGCGACCACGCAAGCCAGGAGCCAAGGGGAAACCCTTCGCACGTGGGTCGTCGCAATGCTCGTCTTCGTCGCCGGCGCGCTGTTTGCGCTCGGGTCGACGAGCGCGCACGCGGCGCCTGCGGCGGGCACCGTGATCGGTAACCAGGCCACGGCCACGTACAACGACGCGGGCGGCACGCCGCGCCTGACGACGTCCAACCTGGTGACGACCACAGTCTCGCAAGTCAAGACCTACACCCTCACCGCCAACGGCGCGCGCACCGCGGCGCCCGGGCAGACGGTGTACTACCCGCACACCATCACCAACACCGGCAATGGCACGGACACGTACACGCTGACCGGTCCGACGTCGACCAACTTCGCCGGCGCTGCCGCACCCCACGGCTCGCTCGCGTACTACATCGACGCGAACGGTGACGGCGTTCCCGATAACGGAACTCCGATCACCACGACCGGACCTATCGCCGCAGGCGGGATCTTCCGCTTCGTGGTGGCGGGCACGGTGCCCGGGGCGGCCAACAGCGGCGATACGGCCACCATCACGGTGACGGTTGCCGACACGACGCCCACCACGCTGACCAACAACGACACGACCACGGTCGCGAACTCGGTGATCAGCACGACGAAGGGATTGTCCGTGAACAGCGGTCCGTCGCCTTCGGCAGCGCCGATCACGGTGACCCTGTCGTACACCAACTCGGGAACGGCCGCCGCCACCAACGTCCAGCTCACGGACGTCCTGCCAGCTGGCATGACGTACGTCGCAGGCTCGGGACGCTGGAGCGTTTCGGGAGCGACGGTCCTCACCGACGCCTCCGACGGCGTCGAGCAGGCGGGCACCTTCCCGCCGGGCATCGACTTCCGCTCGGCTGCAGGCACGGTGACGGCGATCATCCCGTCGGTGGCCGCAGGCGTCTCGGGCACGGTGACGTTCCAGGTCAACGTGAACGCGAACCTGCCCCCGCAGACGATCAACAACACGGCGCAATACCAGACCGCGACGCAGGCTTCGACCAACACCAACACCTCGGGCTACACAGTGCTGCAGACCGCGGCGGTGGTGGCGAACGGGTCCGCGACGAGCTCGGTCAACGGCACCAGCGAGCCGGTGACCGTCGCTTCCGCGGCAGCCGGATCGACGTTCACGTTCAACAACTACATCTGGAACCGCGGCAACGGGACGGACACGTTCGACATCACGATCCAGATCAACAACTTCCCAGCCGGAACCTCGGTGAGCCTGCTGCAGCAAGACGGCGTCACCTCACTCATCAACAGCGCCGGCTCCGCCGCTCCCGACACGGGTCCCATCCCGGGCGCGGGACAGGCGTGCGCAGCGCCGCTGGTGAGCGACGGCACGTACTGCGGCTACAAGGTCGTGGTGAAGGTCACGCTCCCGTCCAACGCGAGCGGCGGTCCGTACTCGATCACCAAGCGCGCGACCTCGGTGTTCAACAACACCGTGTTCGACGACGTGATCGACACGCTGACGGTGGTCGCGGCCAACACGGTCGACATCACCAACAACAGCGCGCGTTCGGACTCGACCCCGGCCGGTACCGCCAACGCGGGCAACGCCGCGACGACGGGCTTCGGCGCAACGGGTGCGACGGTGATCACTGCCAACGTGGTCACCCCGAGCACCTCGGGCACGACGACCTCGCGCTTCCAGCTGTACGTGAACAACACCGGCTTCGTCTCCGACAGCTTCAACCTGTCGACGACGTTCGCGGCAACGACGGCGACGGGTGTCACGCCTCCGACGCTGCCCGCGGGCTGGTCGGTAGTGTTCCGTGCGGACGGCGGCTCGGCCAACTGCTCGACGGTGGGCGGTACTGTCACCACCACGGGTGCGCTCGCTGCGGGTGCCAACCGGCTGATCTGCGCGGAGGTGACCATCCCCGCGACGACCAGCGGCCAGGCGATTCCCGGCAACTACGACTTCGACTTCGTCGCCACCTCGTCCACCAACGGGGCGGTGAGCGATTCGAAGCGTGATCGCATCACGGTGAACGTGGCGCGCAGCATCACCATCACGCCCAACAACACGCAGCAGACCTTCCCGGGCGGTTCGGTGACCTACACGCACACCATCACCAACACCGGTAACGCGACGGACACGGCGAACTTCACCGCCGGGTGCCTTGCGGACAGCCGCTCGGCGCAGGGCTGGACCTCGACCGCGTACATCGACGCGAATGCGAACGGCGTACTCGACGTAGGTACCGACACGCTGGTGGTCTGCGGCTCCACCTCGCTGTCCCTGAACGTGGGCGAATCGCGCTCGGTGTTCGTGCGCGTCTTCGCCCCGGGCTCGGCCACGGGCGCGGATCCGGCCAACGTGACCACCATCACGGCCACCTACGGGGTCGCGACGACCAACGCCACCGACTCCACGTCGGTGACCGATGGTCTCGTGCTCACGAAGGACCAGGTCGCGGTGAGCTGCGCGGCGGCAGGTCCGCATGCGGGCTACACCACCGCGGCGATCCCGGCGGGCCCGGCGACGGCACCCGGGCAGTGCATCGCCTACCGGATCACGGCCAGCAACTCCACGGCCGGCACCATCACCAACGTCGTGATCAGCGACGTCGTTCCCGCCAACACCGCCATGAAGTTCTCGTGCAGCGGCAACGGCCTGGCGACTCCGTCGGTGTCGGTGGGCGCGATGGCGGGGGCTCGGCGGCGGATGGCGCCACGGGAACGGTCATCGCGAACGTGGGACCGCTCACCTCGACGCAGTCGGCGATCCTGTACTTCTGCGTGCAGATCAACCCGTGAGAACCGTGTCACTCCGCTCGGGTGGCCGTGCCGTTCTGACGGCACCCGAGTGACTTCCGGAGGCGCCTGCCAAGGCGCCTCCTCTTTTCGCTGTCCCTTCCCTGCGAGGGGCCAGCGAATAGAGAACAGGGAAGCGAATACGGAATCGTGAAAGCGACGGGCGACATGGGCGGCGGCGGAATGGCGGGGCGCTTGGCGCGCTTCGCCGCCTGCGCCTGCGCGTGCGCGCTCGCGGCGCTCGTGGCCCACGCCGGGCCCGCACCCGGCACGGTCATCCAGAACCAGGCGAGCGCATCGGGACAGGTCGGCGCCGTTCCGGTGTCGGGCACGTCGAACATCGTGAGCCTCACGGTGGGCGCGCCGTTGCCGCCGCCCTCGTCGGGTGCCACGCTCACCGCCAACGGCTACGCCATCGCCACCGCCGGAGCGACGGTATACCTGCCCCACACCCTCACCAACACCGGCTTGTCGCCGGACACGTTCACGCTCGCGGCGACCGACCTGAACCAGGGCTACAGCTTCAGCTCGATCGCCTTCTTCCCCGATGCGAACGGCGACGGGCAGCCGGACGGAACGGTCGCGCTGAGCGGCCCGATTACTCTCGCGGCGGGACAGTCGCTGCGCTTCGTGGTGCGCTACGTGGTGCCGGCCGGCGCGCGCGGCCGCATCAGCGACTCGGCCTCGATCCACGTGACGAGCACGGGGGGCGCGGTCGTCGCCCCCAACACCGACGTCGTGAGCCTGCTCGACCAGGGCGTGGCCGATTGCGCGACGGTCTCCAAGAGCCTGTCGCGCGATAGCGGCCCTTCGCCGGGCGGCCCGATCACCGTGACGCTCTCGTACAGCTCGTGCGACAAGGCGCGCGCGAAGGTGCGCCTCACCGACCACCTTCCGGCCGGAATGAAATACGTGGCGGGCAGCGGACGCTGGAGCGGCACCGGATCGGCGGCGCTTTCCGACGGCGTGGTGGGCGACGACCGCGAAGGCCCCTCCACCGGGCAGGTCGCCTACGACTACGACGTCACGGCGCCGGGCACGGTGACCGCCACCGTGTTCAACATCCCTGCGGGAACCGGCGGCAGCGTCACGTTCCAGGTGAGCATCGACGCGGGCCTGGCGATCGGCACGAGCGTGCCCAACACGGCGAGCTACGTGTTCTACGATGCCGCGGGCAATTACTTGGGACAGCACGAGACCGAGACGGTGAGCTACCTCGTCACCGGCCGCGTGGACCTCGACCTCGTGGGACAGCGCCTGGCGAGCGCCGACCCGGGATCCACGGTCACGTTCCGCAACGTGCTCACCAACCGCGGCAGCGCAACCGACACATTCGACATCACGCTGGGCGCGAGCACGTTCCCCGCGGGAACCACCCTCGTGCTCCTCAAGTCCGACGGCGTCACCCCGCTCGCCGACACCGACGGCAACGGCACGCCCGATACCGGCCCCGTGGCGCCCGGCGCGACCTACGTGATCGTGGTGCGCGCGAGCATTCCGGCCACCGCGATCCCGGCCGCCTACCAGGTGACCAAGACTGCCCGCTCCGCCTCCGCGCCGGCGCTCGCCGCGTCGGCCGACGACATCGTCGACACCATCACCTCGAAGTGCGCGACGGTCCTCGAGCCGGACCACCAGTCGCACATCGGCCGCGGCCAGCACGTGACCTACACCCACACGCTGGCCAACCGCGGCAACTGCACCGAGACCGTGCAGGCGCTCGCCGGTTACCTTGCCGACAGCCATGCCGCGGCGGGCTGGACCTCGACCGCCTACATCGACAACCCCGTCGCCGGCGGCGCCTCGATTCCCGGCGTGATCGATTCGACGGACACGCAGGTCACCCGCAGCTGGAGCGTGACCGTCGCGCCGGGGGAGACCAAGCGCGTGCTGGTCGACGTGCAGGCCCCGCAGACCAAGGCTGCGCAGCTGAAATCGATCGTCGACACCAACGTGACGACGCTGTCGCTCACGAGCTCGGGCTCCGGCGCGCTCGCGGTGAACGACACCACGATGCTCGATGACCAGGACATCCCGCAGCAGACCGACAACGTGATCCAGAACTTCACCGACGGGACCTACGCGGCGGCCACACCGTGGGGCGCGCTCGGCGGCAACCTCTGGCTGCGCGCCGACGCGGCAGCGTGCAACGCCGATCCCGCGGTGGCGGAGTCGCGCCTCGTCGTGATCACGGGTCCCGGCGGCGAGAGCGAGCAGGTCATCGCCGTCGAGACCGGGCCCAACACGGGAATCTTCGTGGTGCCCGCACTCGCCGTGCGTGGCCCGCCCGTGGTGGCCGGCGACCACGTCCTCGAAGGGCAGGCGGGCGACGTCTTCGACATCGAGATGCAGGGCTGCGGCAAGGCGATCGGCACGGTCGTCACGTTGATGGCGCCCACCAGCGCGGTCTTCGACAGCCACGACAACAGCCCGGTCGCCGGCGCGGTGGTGACGCTGCTGACCGCCTCGGGCGCGCAATGCTCGACGACTCCCGCGGCCGTGAGCGGCAACCCCGCCACCTCGGGCGCCGACGGCCGCTTCGCGTTTCCGCCGGTGCCCGCCGGAAGCTACTGCCTCTCCGTCCAGGCGCCTAACGGCTACCACTTCCCCTCGCAGGTGCCGTGGACGCAACTGCCGCAGGGCCACAACCTCAACGTCACCGGGCTCACCAGCGGCGGCTCGTACGGCAATCCGTTCGTCGCGGCCGCCGGCGGGCTCATCGTCGTCGACCTCCCGGTCGACGGCGTGCCGCAGTCCGGCCTGTTCGTCCAGAAGGACCCCTCGAAGACGCAGGCCGAGCTGGGCGACTTCGTCGACTACAGCGTGCGCGTGAGCAACAGCACGGGCAATGCCCTCAACCGCGCGAGCGTGATGGTCACCGACAACCTGCCCGCCGGATTCGCCTACGTGCCGGGCACGGCGCGGCGCGACGGGAGCCGCATCGACGATCCCGCCGGCGGCCAGGGCCCGCGCCTCACGTTCTCGCTCGGCACGCTCGATCGCGGTGCCACGGCGACGATCACCTATCGGGTGCGCATCGGCCCCGGCGCGATGCAGGGCGACGGCGTGAACCGGGCCCAGGCGAGCTACAGCGCCAACGGGACATCGACGGTGTCGAATGTCGCCTCGGCCAGGGTGCAGGTCTCGGGCGGCGTGTTCAGCGACCAGGGCTTCATCCTCGGCCGCATCTACATGGACTGCAACGCCAACGGCCTGCAGGACAAGGGCGAGATGGGCGTGCCGGGCGTGCGCATCCTGCTCGAGGATGGCACCTACGTGATCACCGACGGGGGCGGCAAGTTCAGCTTTTACGGCATCGACAATCGCACCCACGTGGTCAAGGTCGATCGCACCACGCTGCCCGCGGGCAGCCGGCTCGAGGCCATCAGCGCACGCAACCTGGGCGACGGCGGCAGCGTCATCGTCGACCTGAAGGCGGGCGAGATGCATCGCGCGGACTTCGCGATCGAAGGCTGCGCCGAAGGCATCGTGAAGGAAGTGAAGGCGCGCGTGCACAGCGCGGCGAAGGTCGACGAGCTCGCGGCGATGGCCGGCACGCAGCTCGCCACGCAGGCCACCGTCATCACCGACGTGAAGGCGCTTCCCGCGAGCGGCGTGGTCGGCGCGACGACGACGGCGCTGCCGCTGCCGGGTGCGCCGCCGGTCGCTGGCGTCGCCGGCCCGGTGCCCGGTGCCGCAGGCGCAGCTCCCGCGGCCGTGCCCGCACCCGCGAGTCCCGGCAGCGAGCTCGCCGCATCTGCGCCGAACCCCGCGGTGCAGCCGCTCGAGAAGATCGTGCCCACCCTCGACAACAAGCTGGGCTTCGTGGGCATCGCCGACGGCGACACGCTGCCGTACGCGCAGGCGACGGTGCGCGTGAAGGGGACTGCCGGAAGCACGTTCCGCCTCACGGTGAACGGCGAGGAGGTGAGCGACAAGCACGTGGGCAAGCGCTCGACGCTCGCCGAGAAGCAGGTCCAGGCCTGGGAATACATCGGGGTCGCGCTGAAGCCCGGCGCGAACACGCTCACCGTCTCGATGGTCGACCAGTTCGGCAACGCGCGCGGCGCGCAGACGATCCACGTGACGGCGCCCGGCGAGCTCGCGAAGGTCTTCGTCGAGCTGCCCGCGGGTGGCGCCGTGGCCGACGGCAAGACTCCCGCCAAGGTCGTCGTGAAGCTCGCCGACGCCAACGGGGTGCCGGTGACCTCGCGCACGGCGGTGACGCTCGAGGCCTCGCGCGGCAAGTGGCAGGTCGCGGATCTCGATCCCACGCAGCCGGGCGTGCAGGTATTCATCGAGGGCGGCCGCGGCGAGTTCGGCCTCGAGCCGCCGCTCGACCCGGGGGAAAGTCGCATCGTGGCCACCAGCGGCACGCTGAAGGCCGAGGCGCGCCTCGATTTCCTGCCCGAGCTGCGCAACCTCATGGCCGCGGGCGTGGTCGAGGGCATCGTCAACATGCGCAACATCAACACCCGTGCCCTCACCCCGGCGCGCGCCTCCGACGGCTTCGAACAGGAGCTGTCCCACCTGTCGCGCGATTGGGATGGCGGGCGCACCCAGGCGGGCGCCCGCGCCGCCTTCTACCTCAAGGGCAAGATCAAGGGCGAATACCTGCTCACGGCGGCCTACGATTCGGACAAGGACACCCAGGAGCGGCTGTTCCGCGACATCCAGCCCGACGAGTTCTATCCCGTCTACGGCGACTCGGGAGTGCGCGGCTACGACGCCCAATCGACCAGCAAGCTGTATGTGCGCGTCGACAACAAGCGCTCCTACCTGCTGTGGGGCGACTTCACCACCACCGCGACCGCGGAAGTGCGCAAGCTCTCCAACTACACGCGCTCGCTCACCGGCGTGAAGGAGCACTACGAGAACTCGCGCGTGAGCATCAACGCCTTCGCGAGCCGCGACACGACCCGCCAGGTGATCGAGGAGCTGCGCGCCAACGGCACGTCGGGCCCCTTCCAGCTCGGCACCCAGGGCGCGCTCATCAACAGCGAAACGGTCGAGATCATCACGCGCGACCGCAACCAGCCCGCGCTCGTCCTGTCCACGGTGCCCCAGTCGCGCTTCAGCGACTACGAGATCGAGACGCTCACCGGCCGCATCCTGTTCAAGGCGCCGGTGCCCAGCGTGGACCAGAACCTGAACCCGGTATTCGTGCGCGTGACCTACGAGGTCGACCAGGGCGGCGAGCAGTTCTGGGTGGTGGGCGTCGATGGCCAGGTGAAGGTTACCGACCGCGTCGAGGTGGGCGGGGTGTACGTGAAGGACAAGAACCCGCTCGCGCCCTTCACGCTCGAGGGCGCCAACGCGACGGTGAAGGTGGGCAACGGGACCTACCTCATCTCGGAGGTGGCCCGCACCGAGAGCGGCCTGGACGACGAGAAGGGCAACGCCGGCCGCGTCGAGCTGAAGCACGACTCGGCGAACCTCAAGGCGCGGGCCTACGTCGCCCACACCGACAAGGATTTCAACAATCCCGGCGCGTATCTCTCGCAGGGCCGCGGCGAGGCGGGCGGCCAGTTCGACTACAAGCTGGGCCCCGCAACCACGATCAAGGGCGAGGCATTGCGCACCGAGGACGTGACCAGCGGCGCGGTGCTCGACGGCGCATCGCTTACCGTCCAGCACCAGGTGCACGGCCTCACGCTCGAGGCGGGATTGCGCCATGCCGCGCAGAAGGGCACCACCACGGCGGTGCCCCCGGTCGAGGGACAACCCACGGAGCAGGCGGTGCCCGACGACGTCACCACGGTGCACGCACGCGTCACCGGCCCGGTGCCGGGCGTCAAGGGCGCGACGATGTACGGCGAGGCCGAAGTCGACGTGAAGGAGACCGATCGCAAGGTGCTCGCGGTGGGCGGCGAGTACCAGCTGCCCGACAAGAGCCGCATCTACGCGCGCCACGAGTTCATCTCGTCGATCTCGGGGCCGTTCGCGCTCAACCAGACCGACCGCCAGAACACCACCGCGGTCGGCGTGGACTCCGAGTACATGAAGGACGGGCACCTGTTCAGCGAATACCGGATCCGCGACGCGATGGCCGGCGGAGACGCCGAGGCGGCCCTCGGGCTGAAGAACCTCTGGTCGATCGCCCCGGGCGTGCGCCTGGGCACCTCGCTCGAGCAGGTGCACGCGATCTCCGGCACCAGCCAGGCGGAGAACACCGCGATCGCGCTTGCCCTGGAGTACACGGGCAGCAAGGCGTGGAAGGGCAGCACGCGCCTGGAGCTGCAGCGCGGCGCCACCCAGGAGACGCTGCTCTTCACCGTCGGGCTGGCCGCGCGCGTGAAGAGCGACCTCACGGCGCTCGCGCGCAACTCGTACAACCTCACGCGCAACCGTGCGGACAGCGGCGAGCACGTGATCGAGCGCATGCAGGCCGGGCTCGCCTGGCGCGACAACGACACGAACAAGTGGAACGTCCTCGCGCGTGTCGAGGACCGCCTCGAGAACGACACCACCCAGCCGGGCGTCGTGCTGAAGACATCGACCCAGCTGCTGTCGGTCAACGCGGACTGGCAGCTGAGCCGCCCGTTCCTGGTCACCGGGCGCTACGCCGCGAAGTGGGCCACCGACAATTCCAACGGGCTGGCGACGCGCGACCGTGCGCAAGTGCTCGGCGGCCGGGCCACGTGGGAGTTCGCGCCGCGCTGGGACGCGGGCATCGTGGCGAGCGTGCTGATGGGCGCGAGCGCGAGCTCGCGCCAGTACGGCGTGGGCTTCGAGGTGGGCTATCTTGCGGTCACCAACCTGTGGGTTTCGGCGGGATACAACTTCTTCGGTTATCGTGACGCGGATCTCTCGGGCGCGGACTACACGGCGAAGGGGCCGTACGTGCGCGTGCGCTACAAGTTCGACGAGTCGCTGCTGCAGGGCGGCACGAGCGAAGACAAGAAAGCGATGAACGACAAGGCCGGGGAGGGCAAGTCACCATGAGGCGGGTCCGCGGGCTCTTCGCCCTCGCACTGGCGGCGCTCGCATGCGCCGCGGCTCCCGCACTCGCCCAGATCAGCTGCGCGCCGCTCACGCAGGGCAGCGCGTCGTGGACCGGCATCGTCAACACCTACTACCCGGGCGCCAGCGCCACGGCGTCCGCGGGCTCGACCTCGATCGGCGTGGGCGGGGCGGACGGCCGCGGCGCGGCCACTCCGGTCGCCGCGGGCGACCTGCTGCTGATCATCCAGATCCAGGACGCCTCGATCAGCAGCTCGAACAGCTCCGCCTATGGCGGCAGCGGCAGCGGACAGGGCTATACGAGCCTCAATTCCAGCGGCATCTACGAATACTCGGTGGCCGCAGGACCGGTGTCCGGCGGCTCGATCCCGCTCGCCACTGCGCTGGTCAACTTCGTATCACACGGGCTCGGCGAACTTCGATCGACGGCCAGAAGCGCTACCAGGTGATCCGCGTGCCGCAGGCTTCGTCGGCGACGATCACGGGCACGCTGACGGCGCCACCCTGGGACGGCAACACCGGCGGCATCGTCGCGATCGACGTCGCGGGCAACCTCAACTGGAACGGCCAGACCATCGACGTGGACGGGCGCGGCTTCCGCGGCGGCGGCGGCCAGAACTCGACTTCGGACGGCACCGGCGCGCCGGTCAACGCGAGCACCGATTACGTGAGCAACGTCGGCACCGGTACCCTCGGGGTGGCGCCCACGGCGGCCGGCACGGTGCCCAACGGTGCCAAGGGCGAAGGCGTTGCGGGCACGCCGATCATCGTCTTCACGCCCACCACGTCCGAACAGCAGTGCGGCGGGCACCATCACCAACACCGGCGGGACCGATGGCACCACCGGCGGCTACCCGGGTGGCAGCTTCGGGCGCGGCGCGCCCGGCAACGGCGGCGGCGGCGGCACCGACGGCGACGAGCCGGCGAACGACCAGAACACGGGCGGGGCGGGCGGCGGCAACTACGGCATCGGCGGCAAGGGCGGCTTCGGCTGGACGCCCGGCACGCCGCCGGGATGGGACGGCGGCGGCTTCGGCGGCATGTCGGTTCCCGGAGGCACGACGCGCCTCTTCTTCGGCGGCGGCGGCGGTGCGGGCTCGACCAACAACAGCACGGGCACTCCGGGCAACGGTGCGGCGGACTCGGGCGCGCCCGGCGGCGGCTTGGTGTTCGTGCGCGCGGGCACCACTTCGGGCGCCGTCACCATCGACGCGCGCGGCACGGCGGGCAACACCACAGTATTGAACGACGCCTCGGGCGGCGGCGGCGCGGGCGGCAGCGTGCTCGTCTTCGTGAACAACGGCGGAGCTTCCGTCGGAGCCACGATCAACATCCAGGGCGGCAACGGCGGATGCAATACCGGTGGCGGCACCTTCACTGGCACCTGCCAGGTGCCCACGGGAGGACTCCCCCCACGGCCCGGGCGGCGGCGGCAGCGGTGGCTTCGCGCTGCTGTCCGGCAATGCGACCGTCAACGCGGCGGGCGGTGCGTTCGGCGTCACGGCGGGAAGCGCGACCTCGACGCCCGACTACGGCTCGACCAGCTCCGTCGGCGGCTTCCAGATCGTGAGCCTCACGGCGAGCCAGATCACGGGCTCGGGCTCCTCCACGGCGTGCTTTCCCGTGCTCACCGTGACCAAGGCCACGTCGACGCCGTTCGTCGCGGCCGGTGCTCCGGCTACCTACACGATCACGGTGAGCAACGCCGCGGGCAAGAGCTCGGCCACCGGAGTCGCGCTGGCGCGACGTGCTGCCGGCGAATCCCAACATGACGTTCGCGAGCAACTCCGCCCCGGTGCTCGCGGGCGGCTCGACGCGCACCTCGATCGTCAATCCGGTCGTCGGCGCCACGTCTCCCTCGTGGGGCAACTTCACGATTCCGGGCGGCGGCGAGCGTGGCGCTCACCTTCGTCGCCAACACCGCTGCCGGCATCACGCCCGGCGTCTACCAGAATCCGGCCACGGTCAGCTACGACGATCCGACGCGCACGGCGTCGCAGACCGTCACGCCGGGCGGCACCTACACGGCCGGCGGCGTGGTGGGCGGCAGCAACTACAACCCCGCGTCGAGCACCAACGAGGACGTGACGGTGCTCGCCGGGCCGACATCACGAAGATCGTTCAACCCCGGGGCGGTCACGTCGGCGCGGCGAGCCTGCTCACCGTCACGATCACCAATCCCAGCTCCACGGCGCTCACGAACGGCGGGCTGGTCGACAACTATCCCGCGGGCATGGTGAACACCGGCCGCCCCGGGCGGCGCGACCACCTGCGGCGGGAGCGTCACCGCGGCCCCGGGCGGCACCGATTCACCCTCTCGGGAGCGACTTTCGGCGCGGTCACCTCGTGCACGGTCACGGTCAACGTGAAGCTCACGGCGGCCGGCTCGTACACCAACACGATCGCCGCCGGCACGCTCACCGACACGCAGAACGTGAGCAATCTCGCGGCCGCGAGCGCGACGCTGTTCACCAACGTGACGGTCGCGAAGTCGTTTGCGCCGAACGCGGTCGCCCCGGGCGCGGACAGCACGCTGTCCATCGTCCTCACCAACCCGAACAGCTCGGCCCTCACGCTTTCCAATCCCGGCCTCACCGACAGCTTCCCCGCCAACCTCGTGGCCACGGGCGGCGCGGTGACGGTCTCCGGCGCGGGGTGCACCGGATTCACGCCCACCACGATCACGGCGAATTCGACCAGCTTCGCGCTCACCGCGGGTACGCTGCCGGCGAACTCGAGCTGCACGGTGTCCTTCGCGGTGCACAGCGCGACGACCGGGATCTACAGCAATACGACCTCGGGCGTCACCACGGTGCAGACCGGGACCACCGGCCCCGCGTCCAACACGGCCAACCTGGGCGTGGGGCTGATCAACATCGCGAAGGCGTTCGCGCCGACGCAGATCGTCGCCACCGGCACGTCGGTGCTCACCTTCACGCTCACCAACCCGACCGGCGTGGCGCAGACCGCGGGGGCCTTCACCGACACGCTCGCCAACATGTCGGTGAACGTGAACCAGAACACGGGCGGCACCTGCCTGCCCGTGACCGCGCTCACTGCGGGACAGACTGCGTTGAGCTTCTCCGGGATCAACATGCCGGCCGCGGGCTGCACGATCACGCTCGTGGTGACCAGCTCGACCGTAGGCGCGCAGAACAATACCTCGAGCGGCGTGACGACGGCCAGCCTGCCGTCGGTCCCGCTCGAACACCGCGACGCTCACCGTGCTCGGCAAGCCCACCATCGCGAAGGCGTTCGCGCCGGCGCACCATCGCACCGGGCGCCAACAGCACGCTCACGTTCACGATCACCAATCCCGGTCCCGCGGCGCTCATCCGGGATGAGCTTCACCGACAGCTATGGCGCGGCGGGCCTGGTCAACGCGACGCCGCTCACCGTCGGCGGAAGCTGCACCGGCGTGACGACGACCGCGACGGGCGGTGGTAACACCTTCAACGTCACCGCGGGCAACATTCCCGCGAGCGCGAGCTGCACCATCACGGTCGCGGTGACGGCGGCGGCACCGGGAGCTACAACAACACCGCGTCAGGCGTGGCGACCACGCAGACCGGCGCCGCGGGTACCGGCTCCAACACCGCCACGCTCAACGTCGCCAACGCGCCCACGATCGCGAAGGCCTTCGGCACCAGCCCGATCGCGCAGGGCGGCACGAGCGTTATCACGTTCACGCTCACCAATGGCAACACGATAGCGCTCAAGAACCTCAACTTCACCGACGCCCTGTCCAACATGTCGGTGGCGAGCACCACGATCGGCGGGACCTGCGCGGGCATCACCAACGCGCCGGCCCTGGTGGTGGGCGCCACGGCGCTCAACCTCACGGTGCCCACGCTCGGGGCGGGGGCGAGCTGCACGGTCACGGTCACGATCACGTCGAACGTCTCGGGGACGTGGCACAACACGACCAGCGGCGTCACCGCCACGCAGACGCCGACGGCGGGCGCGGCGTCGAACACCGCGAGGCTCGTCGTGCTTTCGCCGCCTACGCTCACGAAGAATTTCGTGCCGGGCTCGATCGAAGCCGGCGCCACGAGCGCGATGGTCTTCACGCTCACCAACCCGAACGGCTCGACGCTCAACAACGTGACGTTCACCGACGCGCTCACGAACATGTCGGTAGCGGCACCACGATCGGCGGCACGTGCTCGGGCACCACGAACGCGCCGGCGCTCACGGTGGGCGCCACGAGCCTCAACCTCAACGTGCCCACCCTCGCGGCGGGCGCGAGCTGCACGATCACGATCTCGGTCACCTCGAACGTGATGAGCCCCGCCGCGGGGCACCCGAACACGACCGGCACCGTGGGCAGCACCCAGACCGCGGTGAACCCGGGGGCGGCGGCCACGGGCAACCTGATTGTCTACGTGGCGCCTACGGTGACCAAGTCGTTCTCGCCCAACTCGATCGCGAGCGGCGGGACATCCACCATCACCTTCACGATCACCAACCCCAACGCGCTGGGCCTCACGAACATCCGCATCACCGACAACGTGCCCGCGAACGTCTCGAACACCGCGGCGCAGACGTTCATCGGCGGCGCCCGCGGCACCTGCACGGGGACGATCCCCACCAGCAAGGTCGCCGGCGCGATCAACCCGATCACGTTCTCCAGCACCAACCTGGCCGCTGGCGCGAGCTGCACGATCCTCATGGACGTCACGTCGAGCACCGTGGGCTTCTACACCAACACGGTCACCAACATCCAGTCGGACCAGACGCCGACGCTGACTACCGGGGGCAGCGACTCGCTCTCGGTGGGGCGCATCCAGGTCACCAAGTCGTTCTCCGCCGCCACGCTGCAGACCAACGGCACGGCGACGATGACGTTCTCGATCTTCAACAACAGCGGTGCCAACCGTACCGGTCTCACCTTCTCCGACACGTTCCCCGCGGGACTCGTTGCGGTGGGCGGCGCGGTCACCACGGGCGGCACCTGTACCGCGCTGGCGCCCACCACCGTCACCGCGAATGCAACCGCATACAACCTCACCGCACTCAACCTCAACAATGGCGTGACCTGCACCATCTCGTTCGCGGTGAAGGGCACCACGGCGGGGGCCAAGACGAACACGGTGACCGGGACGGCACCCAGCCAGTTCAACGGTGCGACCGACTCGGCGACCATCACGGTGTTCGATGCGCCCACGATCGCGAAGGCGTTCGCGCCGGCGATCATTCCGGCGGGCGGCACCTCGACGCTTACCTTCACGCTCACCAACCCGAACGGCTTCGGCGCGTTGAGCGGCGCGGCCTTCACCGACACGCTCGCCAACATGGCGGTGTCCGGGGCCCAGAGCGTGGGCGGCACCTGCGCCGGAACGACGCCTTCGGCGCTCGCCAATGGCGCCACGGCGCTCTCGTTCACGGGCATCACGATTCCCCCCGGCGGAAGCTGCACGGTGACGCTCGTAGTCGGCAGCTCGACCGTGGGCGTGCAGCCCAACACCGCTTCGGGGATCACGACGACGCAGACACCCACCGTCGGCACCAACTCGGGCGCGGTGAACCTGACGGTCGGCGGGATCAACCTCACCAAGTCCTTCAGCCCGGCCACCCGCCCGCTCGGAGTGGCTTCGACGGCGACGCTCACCCTCACCAGCACCCAGGCGGTGAACTGGACGGGGCTCGCGTTCACCGACACGCTGCAGGCCAACCTGGTGGTGGCCAATCCTGCCAACGCGGTCACGACGTGCGGTGCGGGGGTCGTGACCGCCGCACCCGGCGGCAGCGTGGTGACGCTATCCGGCGGCACGATGGCGTCGGGCGCGGGCCCCTGCACGGTGAGCTTCGACGTCGTGAGCGCGGTCGCCAACACCTATACCAACAACGCTGCGAATATTTCGTTGCCGTCCCCGGGCCTCGTCTTCTCCGGGGCGGCCGCCACGGTGCAGTACTTCAACAATGCGACGCTCACCAAGGCGTTCGCTCCGACCGCGATCGCCGCCGGTGGCACGACGACGCTCACCTTCACGCTCACCAATCCGGCCGGCGCGCTCGCGGTCGCCGGGCTGGGATTCACCGACACGCTGCCCACCAACGTCGTCGTCGCCGCGGTTCCGGCTGCGAGCAACACTTGCGGCGCCACCTTCGCGCCCACGGGGGGAAGCTCGTCCGTGACACTCACCGGCGGCTCGCTCGCGGCGGGGGTTGCGACCTGCACTGCGTCGGTCAACGTGACCTCGGGCGTGCTGGGCACCTACGTGAACAACAGCTCCAACGTGGGCTCGCTTGCGGGGGGCCTCACCGCGGCCACGGCCAACGCCTCGTTCTCGGTGGTCGGCACGACGCTCACCAAGGCGTTCGCGCCGACCACCGTCGGGGTGAACGCGACCTCGACACTCACCTTCACCATCGCCAACGGCACGGGCAATCCGGCGCAATCGGGGCTCGCGTTCACCGACACGTTCCCGGCCGGGCTTGTGGTGGCCAGCCCGCCGTCGGCGTCCAACACCTGCGGCGGCACGTTCGCGCCCGTGGCCGGGGCGGGCTCGGTCGCGCTCTCCGCCGGCGCGCTCGCCGCCGCCCAGGCGAGCTGCGTCATCGCGGTCAACGTGACCTCGGCGGTCTCGGGCGTCTACCCGAACGCCACGTCGAACATTTCCGGCCAGACCGCGACCATGGACACGAGCGGGGTGAACGCCACGCTCAACGTCCTCACCCTGCCGACGGCGACCAAGTCCTTCGGCGCGGCCTTCGTCGCGCCCGGCGGGACCACGAGCCTCACGCTCACCTTCACCAACGGCAACAACACGGCGATCACCGGCCTCGCGTTCACCGACACGTTCCCGGTGGCGCCCGCGGCGATGACGCTCGCCAACACCACCACGACCAACACCTGCGGCGGCTCCCTCACCAACGCCGCGGGCGGGGCGCTGGCCATAGGCGCCACGGGAGTCAAGTTGGCGGGGGGCACCATTCCCGCGAACGGCTCGTGCACGGTGAGCGTCAACATCACCGTCCCCTCGGCGGGAACCTACACCAACACCATCGCCGCCAACACGATCACGACCACCAACGGGGGCACGATCGCCACGGCGACCAGCGCATCGCTCACGGTCCCGTCCGCGCCCACCATTGCCAAGTCCTTCGCCGGCCCGAGCGGCCCGGGCCGTACGGTGACGCTCACCTTCACGCTCACCAACCCGAACGCGGGAACCGCGCTTTCCGGCGTGGCGTTCTCGGACACCTTCCCCGTGGCCCCGGCGGCGATGGTGGTGGCGGCCGCGCCCAACGCCACGACCAGCGGGTGCGGTGCGCCGACCTTCGCGCCCGCAGGAGGTGCGGCGTCGATCGCGTTCAGCGCCGGGACCATCGCCGCCTCGGGCACCTGCACGGTGAGCGTGGACGTCACCGCGCCTTCGGCAGGCACCTACAACAACACCAGCGGCGTGGTGAGCGCCACGGGACCGGTCGCGCTCACCGGGACCACGGCAAGCGGCTCGCTCACGGTGGTGCAGCCTGCGCTCACCAAGTCCTTCGCGCCGGCCGCGGTGGACATCAACGCCGTCTCGGTGCTCACGTTCACCCTCACCAACGGCACCGGCAATCCCGCGCAGTCGGGCATCAACTTCACCGAGACGCTTCCCGCCGGATTGCTGACCGGCTCGCCGCTCAACATCGCGTCCACGTGCCCCAGCGGCGCGGGCGTGGTGGCCGCGCTCGTCAACAGCTCGACGATCACCGTGACCGGCGCCACGATGAGCAACGGGCAGGCTTCCTGCACGATCAACGTCGACGTCCACAGCGCCACGGCCGGCACCTACAACAACACCAACGCGGCCAACATCGGCGCGGTGCAGCACATCGACACGACGGGCGTCAATGCGACCCTCACCGTGCGCTCGCTGCCGACGCTCACCAAGGCGTTCGCCGCGTCGAGCGTCGGCCTGGGGCAGACCACCACGCTCGCCTTCACCGTGGACAACACGGGCGCCAACGCGGTCAATCGCGCCGCGATGAGCTTCACCGATACGCTGCCGGCGGGTATCTCCATCGCCAACCCGCCGGTGCCAACCGCGAACGCCAACTGCGGGGCTCCGGCGTTCACTGCCACCAACGGAACGCAGCCTTTCACCGCGAGCGCGATTTCGGTCAACGCGGGACTCGTGTGCACCATCACGCTGACGGTGCGAGGCACCGCGCTCGGCACCGCGATCAACGGCGCGGCCCAGATCACGGCCTCGAGCGGCGTGACCAACGGTGTCACGAACCAGCCGCTCGCGGTGGTGCAGCCGGGCGTGGCGAAGACCTTCGGGGCGGCCTCGATCAACGACGCGGCCGCGACCACGCTGGTCTTCACGCTCACCAACGGGGCGGGCAACCCGGCGCAGGCCGGAATCGCGCTGGGCGATACGCTGCCCACGGGCTTGCAGATCAACTCCGCCTCGCCCGCGGTGGCGTACTCGGCCGGTTGCGCAGGCCCGGCCACGGCTACTTACACAGCGGGTACGCGCGTGCTCTCCGGCCTGACCGGGATCACGATGTCCGGCGGCACCGCGAGCTGCACAGTGACGGTAGCGGGCGTGACCAACCAGGCCACGCAAGTGAACGCGAGCTGCGCGGGCAATCCGGCGGCGTTCACCAACCTCGCGGCCAACGTCACCACGACCGCGGCGACCAACACCTCGACCGACCAGTGCCTGGTCGTCACGCGCGTGAACCCGAGCGCCGCGAAAACCTTCGGCGCGGCCTCGATCGCCGATGGTGCGGCGACGACGCTGGTCTTCACGCTCACCAACAGCGGCAGCAATCCGGCGCAGTCGGCCATCGCCCTCGGCGACACCCTGCCCACGGGGCTGCAGATCAACTCCGCGACTCCCGTGGTCGCGTACTCGGCCGGTTGCGCAGGCCCGGCCACGGCTGCGTACACTGCCGGCACGCGCGTGCTCTCCGGGCCTCACGGGCTAAGCATGACCGCGGGCACGGCGAGCTGCACGGTGACGGTGGCGGGCCTCACCAACCAGGCCACGCAGGTGAACGCAAGCTGCGCAGGCAGCCCGGCGGCGTTCACCAACCTCGCGGCCAGCGTTACCACCGCGAACGCGACCAACGCCTCGAGCAACCAGTGCCTCGTGGTGACTTCAACCAGCCCGAGTGTGGCAAAGACCTTCGGTGCCGCCTCGATTGCGGATGGTGCCGCGACGACGCTCGTCTTCACGCTCACCAACAGCGGCACCAACCCGGCCCAATCGGCCATCACCGTGGGCGACACGCTGCCCGCGGGGCTGCAGATCAACTCCGCCACGCCGGCGGTCGCGTACTCGGCCGGCTGCGCGGGACCTGCCACGGCCACCTACACGGCGGGCACGCGCGTGCTCTCGGGCCTCACTGGTGTGTCGATGAGCGCCGGTACCGCAAGTTGCACGGTGACGGTGGCGGGCGTGACCAACCAGGCGACCCAGGTGAACGCGAGCTGCGCGGGCAGCCCAGCGGCGTTCACCAACCTTTCTGCCAGCGTTACGACCACGAACGCGACGAACACTTCGAGCAACCAGTGCCTGGTCGTGAACCGCGCCAACGCGACGGTGGCCAAGACCTTCGGTGCCGCCTCGATCGCCGATGCGGGGACGACGACACTCGTCTTCACGCTCACCAATAGCGGCACCAACCCGGCCCAATCGGCCATCACCGTGGGCGACACACTTCCCACCGGCCTTCGGCTGAACTCGGCCACACCGGCGGTGGCGTACTCGGCCGGTTGCGCAGGTCCTGCCACGGCTACTTACGCGGCGGGCACGCGCGTGCTCTCGGGCCTCACTGGTTTGTCGATGAGCGCCGGTACCGCAAGTTGCACGGTGACGGTCTCGGGGCTCACGAACCAGGCGACCCAGGTCAATGCGAGCTGCGTGGGTAACCCGGCGGCGTTCACCAACCTCGGGGCGAACGTCACCACGACCGGCATCACCAACGGCTCGACCGACCAGTGCCTGGTGGTGAACCGCGCCAACGCGACGGTGGCCAAGACCTTCGGTGCCGCCTCGATCGCCGATGCGGGGACGACGACACTCGTCTTCACGCTCACCAACAGCGGCACCAACCCGGCCCAATCGGCCATCACCGTGGGCGACACGCTTCCCACGGGGCTGCAGATCAACTCCGCGACACCCGCGGTGGCGTACTCGGCCGGTTGCGCAGGCCCTGCCACGGCTACTTACACGGCGGGCACGCGCGTGCTCTCGGGCCTCACCGGTGTGTCGATGAGCGCCGGTACCGCAAGTTGCACGGTGACGGTGGCGGGCGTGACCAACCAGGCGACACAGGTCAATGCGAGCTGCGTGGGCAATCCCGCGGGGTTCACCAACCTCGGGGCGAACGTCACCACGACCGGCATCACCAACGGCTCGACCGACCAGTGCCTGGTGGTGAACCGCGCCAACGCGACGGTGGCCAAGACCTTCGGTGCCGCCTCGATCGCGGATGGTGCGGCGACGACGCTGGTCCTCACGCTCACCAACAGCGGCACCAACCCGGCCCAATCGGCCATCACCGTGGGCGACACGCTGCCCACGGGGCTGCAGATCAACTCCGCGACACCCGCGGTCGCGTACTCGGCCGGCTGCGCGGGACCTGCCACGGCCACCTACACGGCCGGCACGCGCGTGCTCTCGGGCCTCACCGGTGTGTCGATGAGCGCCGGTACCGCAAGTTGCACGGTGACGGTGGCGGGCGTGACCAACCAGGCGACACAGGTCAATGCGAGTTGCGTGGGTAACCCGGCGGCGTTCACCAACCTCGGGGCGAACGTCACCACGACCGGCATCACCAACGGCTCGACCGACCAGTGCCTGGTGGTGAACCGCGCCAACGCGACGGTGGCCAAGACCTTCGGTGCCGCTTCGATAGCCGATGCGGGGGCGACGACGCTCGTCTTCACGCTCACCAACAGCGGCACCAACCCGGCCCAATCGGCATCGCGGTCGGTGACACGCTGCCGACGGGGCTGCAGATCAACTCCGCCACGCCGGCGGTGGCGTACTCCGCGGGCTGCGCAGGCCCGGCCACGGCTACTTACACCGCCGGCACGCGCGTGCTCTCCGGGCTCACGGGTCTGAGCATGACCGCGGGCACGGCGAGCTGCACGGTGACGGTGGCGGGCGTGACCAACCAGGCGACCCAGGTGAACGCGAGCTGCGCGGGCAATCCCGCGGCCTTCACCAACCTCGGGGCGAACGTCACCACGACCGGCATCACCAACGGCTCGACCGACCAGTGCCTGGTGGTGAACCGCGCCAACGCGACGGTGGCCAAGACCTTCGGTGCCGCTTCGATAGCCGATGCGGGGCGACGACGCTCGTCTTCACGCTCACCAACAGCGGCACCAACCCGGCCCAATCCGGCATCGCGGTCGGTGACACGCTGCCGACCGGACTGCGCCTCAACTCGGCGACACCCGCGGTGGCGTACTCCGCGGGCTGCGCAGGCCCGGCCACGGCTACTTACACCGCCGGCACGCGCGTGCTCTCCGGGCTCACGGGTCTGAGCATGACCGCGGGCACGGCGAGCTGCACGGTGACGGTCTCGGGGCTCACGAACCAGGCGACACAGGTCAATGCGAGTTGCGCTGGCAACCCGGCGGCCTTCACCAACCTCGCGGCCAACGTGACGACAACCGCCGCGAACAACACGTCGACCGACCAGTGCCTGGTGGTCAACCGCGCCAACGCAACGGTGGCGAAGACCTTCGGCGCGGCCTCGATCAACGACGCGGCCACGACGACACTCGTCTTCACGCTCACCAACAGCGGCACCAACCCGGCCCAATCGGCCATCACCGTGGGCGACACGCTGCCCACGGGGCTGCAGATCAACTCCGCGACACCCGCGGTCGCGTACTCGGCCGGCTGCGCGGGACCTGCCACGGCCACGTACACGGCCGGCACGCGCGTGCTCTCGGGCCTCACCGGCGTGTCGATGAGCGCCGGTACCGCAAGTTGCACGGTGACGGTCTCGGGGCTCACCAACCAGGCGGGGCAGGTGAATGCGAGCTGCGCCGGCAATCCAGCGGCCTTCACCAACCTCGCCGCCTCGGTGACCACCACCGGCATCACCAACGGCTCGAGCGACCAGTGCCTGGTCGTGAACCACACGAATCCGAACGTGGCGAAAACCTTCGGTGCCGCCTCGATCGCGGACGGTGCCGCGACGACGCTCGTATTCACCCTCTCCAACACCGGCAGCAATCCGGCGCAATCCGGCATCGCGCTGGGTGACACGCTGCCGACGGGCTTGCAGATTACATCCGCCACGCCCGCGGTGGCGTACTCAGCGGGCTGCGCGGGGCCGGCCACCGCTACGTACACCGCCGGTACGCGGGTGCTTTCGGGCCTGAGCGGGATCACGATGTCCGGCGGTACCGCGAGCTGCACGGTGACCGTGGCGGGCCTGGCCAACCAGGCCACCCAGGTGAACGCGAGCTGCGCCGGCAACCCGGCCGCCTTCACCAACCTCGCGGCGAACGTCACGACGACCGCGGCGACCAACACCTCGACGGACCAGTGCCTGGTCGTCACGCGCGCGAATCCGAGCGCCGCGAAGACCTTCGGCGCGGCATCGATCGCGGACGGCACCGCGACCACGCTGGTCTTCACCCTCACGAACGGCGGAACCAATCCTGCGCAAGCGGGGATCGCGCTGGGCGACACGCTTCCGACGGGACTCGCGATCAACTCGGCGACACCCGCGGTCGCGTACTCCGCGGGCTGCGCGGGCCCGGCCGCGGCTACCTACACGGCGGGCACGCGCGTGTTGTCGGGATTGAGCGCCATCACGATGAGCGCGGGCACCGCGAGCTGCACGGTGACCGTGTCGGGCCTCACCAACCAGGCGACGCAGGTCAATGCCAGCTGCGCGGGCAATCCCGCGGCCTTCACCAACCTCGCGGCGAACGTGACGACGACCGCGGCGACCAACACCTCGACCGACCAGTGCCTCGTGGTGACCTCGACCAGCCCGAGCGTGGCGAAGACCTTCGGCGCCGGGTCCATCAACGACACCGCGACGACCACGCTGATCTTCACCCTCACCAATACCGGCACCAACCCGCCCCGGTCCGCCATCGCGCTGGGCGACACGCTGCCCACTGGCTTGCAGCTCAATTCGGCCACGCCGGCGGTCGCGTACTCCGCGGGCTGCGCAGGTCCCGCCGCGGCCGCCTACACCGCCGGTACGCGGGTGGTCTCGGGCCTGAGCGGGATCACGATGTCCGGCGGCACGGCGAGCTGCACGGTCACGGTGGCGGGCCTCACAAACCAAACGGGGCAGGTGAACGCGAGCTGCGTGGGTAATCCCGCAGCCTTCACCAACCTCGCGGCCAATGTCACCACGACCAACGCCACCAACGCCTCGACCAACCAGTGCCTCCTGGTGAACCTGCAGAGCCCGAACGTCGCCAAGACCTTCGGGGCGGCTTCGATCGCCGACGGCGCAGCGACAACACTGGTCTTCACGATCACGAACCAGGGCAGCAATCCCGCCCAGTCCGGCATCGGGATTGGCGATACGCTGCCCACGGGGCTGCAGCTCAACTCCGCGACACCCGCGGTCGCGTACTCGGCCGGGTGCGCGGGTCCGGCCACGGCCACTTACACGGCCGGCACGCGCGTGCTCTCCGGGCTCACGGGTCTGAGCATGACCATGGGCACTGCAAGTTGCACGGTGACGGTGGCGGGCCTCACCAACCAGGCCGCGCAGGTGAACGCGAGTTGCGTGGGTAATCCCGCGGCCTTCACCAACCTCGGCGCGAACGTGACCACGACGGCGTCGAACGACATTTCGACGGACCAGTGCCTCGTGGTGAACCGCGCCAATGCGACGGTGGCCAAGACCTTCGGTGCCGCCTCGATCAACGATGCGGGGGCGACGACGCTCGTCTTCACGCTCACCAACAGCGGCACCAACCCGGCCCAATCGGCCATCACCGTGGGCGACACGCTGCCCACGGGGCTGCAGATCAACTCCGCGACACCCGCGGTCGCGTACTCCGCGGGCTGCGCGGGACCTGCCACGGCCACCTACGCGGCGGGCACGCGCGTGCTCTCCGGGCTCACGGGTCTCAGCATGACCGCGGGCACGGCGAGCTGCACGGTGACGGTGGCGGGCGTGACCAACCAGGCCACGCAATTGAACGCGAGCTGCGCGGGCAACCCGGCGGCGTTCACCAACCTCGCGGCCTCGGTCACCACGACCGGCATCACCAACGCCTCGGCGAACCAGTGCCTGGTCGTGAACAGTGTCGCGCCCAGCGTCGCCAAGACCTTCGGTGCGGCCTCGATCAACGATGGTGCGGCGACGACACTCGTCTTCACGCTCACCAACAGCGGCACCAACCCGGCCCAATCGGCCATCACCGTGGGCGACACGCTTCCCACGGGGCTGCAGATCAACTCCGCGACACCCGCGGTCGCGTACTCGGCCGGCTGCGCGGGACCTGCCACGGCCACCTACACGGCGGGCACGCGCGTGCTCTCGGGCCTCACGGGTCATCAGCATGACCGCGGGCACGGCGAGCTGCACGGTGACGGTGGCGGGCGTGACCAACCAGGCCACGCAATTGAACGCGAGCTGCGCGGGCAATCCCGGCGGCGTTCACCAACCTTTCCGCCAGCGTTACGACCACGAACGCGACGAACACTTCGAGCAACCAGTGCCTGGTCGTGAACCGCGCCAACGCGACGGTGGCCAAGACCTTCGGTGCCGCCTCGATCGCCGATGCGGGGACGACGACACTCGTCTTCACGCTCACCAATAGCGGCACCAACCCGGCCCAATCGGCCATCACCGTGGGCGACACGCTTCCCACGGGGCTGCAGATCAACTCCGCGACACCCGCGGTGGCGTACTCGGCCGGTTGCGCAGGCCCTGCCACGGCTACTTACACGGCGGGCACGCGCGTGCTCTCGGGCCTCACCGGTGTGTCGATGAGCGCCGGTACCGCAAGTTGCACGGTGACGGTGGCGGGCGTGACCAACCAGGCGACGCAGGTCAATGCGAGCTGCGTGGGTAACCCGGCGGCGTTCACCAACCTCGGGGCGAATGTCACCACGACCGGCATCACCAACGGCTCGGCCGACCAGTGCCTGGTGGTGAACCGCGCCAACGCGACGGTGGCCAAGACCTTCGGTGCGGCCTCGATCAACGATGCGGCGACGACGACACTCGTCTTCACGCTCACCAACAGCGGCACCAACCCGGCCCAATCGGCCATCACCGTGGGCGACACGCTGCCCACGGGGCTGCAGATCAACTCCGCGACACCCGCGGTCGCGTACTCGGCGGGCTGCGCGGGACCTGCCACGGCCACCTACACGGCCGGCACGCGCGTGCTCTCGGGCCTCACCGGTGTCGTCGATGAGCGCCGGTACCGCAAGTTGCACGGTGACGGTGGCGGGCGTGACCAACCAGGCGACACAGGTCAATGCGAGCTGCGTGGGCAATCCCGCGGCGTTCACCAACCTCGGGGCGAACGTCACGACGACCGGCATCACCAACGGCTCGACCGACCAGTGCCTGGTGGTGAACCGCGCCAACGCGACGGTGGCCAAGACCTTCGGTGCCGGCCTCGATCAACGATGCCGCGACGACGACGCTGTCTTCACGCTCACCAACAGCGGCACCAACCCGGCCCAATCGGCCATCACCGTGGGCGACACGCTGCCCACGGGGCTGCAGATCAACTCCGCCACGCCGGCGGTCGCGTACTCGGCCGGCTGCGCGGGACCTGCCGCGGCCACCTACACGGCGGGCACGCGCGTGCTCTCGGGCCTCACCGGCGTCGTCGATGAGCGCCGGTACCGCAAGTTGCACGGTGACGGTGGCGGGCGTGACCAATCAGGCGACCCAGGTCAATGCGAGCTGCGTGGGCAATCCCGCGGGGTTCACCAACCTCGGGGCCAACGTCACCACGACCGGCATCACCAACGGCTCGACCGACCAGTGCCTGGTCGTGAACCGCGCCAACGCGAGTCTCGGCAAGGTCTTCTCGCCGGCGACGATCGACCTGGGCGGCACATCGACGCTCGCCTTTACGCTCAGCAACGGCGGCACGAGCCCGGCGCAGTCGGGCATCAACTTCGTCGACACGCTGCCCGCGGGCGTCACGGTGGCCGGCACCCCGAACGTGCAGTCCAACTGCCCGGCGGGCGGCGCCCTCGTGAACAACCCGGCATTCGTCGCTACCGGCGCGGGCTCGGTGACCGTGAGCGGCGCTGCGATGAACGCCGGCGTGGCGAGCTGCGACATCCGCGTGAACGTGACTTCGGCTACCGCGGGCACCTACAACAATACGAATGCCGCGAACATCTCCGGCGCGGCGAACGTGACGACCACCGGCGTGAACGCCCAGCTGGTCGTGCAGGCGCTGCCCATCCTCACCAAGGCATTCGGCACGTCGAATCTCGGCATCGGGCAGACAACCACGCTCGCGTTCACCGTCGACAATACGGCGGGTCCCGTGAGCCGCGCGGGCATTTCCTTCAGCGATGCGCTGCCGGCGGGCCTCGAGGTGGCCAATCCGCCCGCTGCCACCACCAGCGCCGGATGCGTCGCACCCACGCTCACCGGCACCGCGAACACGTCCACCACCATCGGCGCTTCGAGCGTGGGCGTGAACGTCGGCCAGGCGTGCGTGATCACCTTCACCGTGCGCGGCACCACGCTGGGCGCCAAGACCAACAACGCCGCGTCGATGACCGTTGCCGGCGCGACCAACTCGGTGACTCCGCAGCTCGTCACGGTGGAGCAGGCGAGCCTCGACAAGGCGTTCAACCCGGTCTCGATCGCGGTGGGCGGCACTTCCACGCTGACCTTCACGCTGAGCAACGCGGCGGGCAACCCCCCGCAGGCCGGCATCGCCTTCACCGACAACCTGCCGGGCAACGTGCGCGTCGCGGCGGCGCCGAACGTGCTCACCAACTGTCCGTCGGGAGGCGCATTTGCGGCGCCGGGCTTCACGGTCACGGCGGCCGCGGGGAGCGCCCTCGCGACGGTGAGCGCGGCTTCGATCGGCAACGGGGTTGCTTCGTGCGACGTGCGCGTCGACGTCACCTCGGCCATCGGCGGGGTGTACACCAACGACGCTGCCAGCATCAGCGGCACGGCGAACGTGACCAACGCGGTGACGTCGCGCACGCTCACGGTGACGGGCGGGGCGCCCTCGGTCGCGAAGGCGTTCGCCCCCAGTCCGGTGGCGGCGGGCTCGCCATCCACGCTCACGATCACGCTCACCAACCCGAACACCTCCGCAGCCGCGCTGTCGGCGGCGCTCGTCGACATGTTCCCGGTTCCCGTCGTCGTGGCGCCGACGCCGAATGCCGGCACGACGTGCTCCGGGTCCGGCGCGGTGACGGCGGCTTCCGGGACGGGCTCGGTGAGCCTGCCCGCCACGCGTTCGATACCCGCGGCGGTGGGCGCGACTCCCGGAACGTGCACGATCACGGTCGACGTTGTGTCCTCGATCGGCGGCACCTTCGGCAATACGATCGCCGCCAATGCGCTGCAGACCTCCAACGGCAACAACGCCGCGGCCGCGAACGCGAACCTGGTGATCAATCCCGTCGCGCCCACCATCACCAAGGCATTCAGCACCTCGCCGATCGCGGCCGGCGCGACGAGCACGGTGACCTTCACCCTCTCGAGCGCCAATGCCACGCCGCTTACTTCGGTGACCTTCACCGATACGCTGGCGAACATGGCGGTCTCCGGCGCGCAGTCGGCGGGCGGCACCTGCATCGGCGCCGCCGGCAACAGCTTCGCCAACGCGCAGACCGGGCTCCTCACCTTCGCCGGCCTTACCATCCCGGCCGCGGCGGGTGCGACCCCCGGAAGCTGCACGGTGACCTTCGTGGTGACCAGCAACGTGCCGGGTCCCCACAACAACCAGTCGAGCGGCGTGGCGAGCGCCCAGGCCCCGACCGGCGCCGCGTCCAACGTTGCCGTGCTCACCGTCACCTCGGTGCCGCCCACGATCGCGAAGGCGTTCGGCACGAGCCCGATCGTCTACGGCGCCACGAGCACGATCACCTTCACGCTCGCCAACACCAACGGCGTTCCGCTCACCGGCGCGGGATTTACCGATACGCTCGCCGCGATGGAAATCTCGGGCGCGCAGTCCGCCGGGGGAACCTGCACGGGCGCCGCGGCCAACAGCTTCGCCAACGCGCAGACCGGCTTGCTCACGTTCAGCGGCCTCACGGTGCCGGCCAACGGATCGTGCACCGTCACCATCGTGGTGACGAGCGCGCAGGTCGGCACGCATCCGAACCAGGCGAGCGGCGTGTCCTCGAACGAGGCGGCGACGGGGAGTGCCTCGAATACCGCGAACCTCGTCGTCAATGCCGCCGCACCGGTGGTCACCAAGGCGTTCGCGCCCAATCCGATCAATTCGGGCGGCGTGTCGACGCTCACGATCACGGTGCAGAATCCGAACGGCTCGCAGGTGACGGGCGTGGGCGTGACCGATACGTTCCCGGTGGCGCCGGGCACGGGCCTCGCGCGCGCCGCGACCCCGAACGCCTCGACCACGTGCGCGAGTGGAACGGTCACCTCGACCGCGGGCAGCGTGACGCTCGCCGGCGCCACGATCGCGGCAGGCGCGTCGTGCACCTTCCAGATCGACGTCACGGCGCCGACTTCGGGGGCCTACGTCAACACCATACCGGTAGGCGCGCTTGCCTCGAGCGCCGGATCCAATGCCGCGGCGGGCAGCGCGACCCTCACCGTGAACCCGCTCGCCAACCTCGGCATCACCAAGCTCGGCCCCGCATCGGTCGCCACGGGCGGCGCGGTCAACTACACGATCACCATCACCAACGCGGGCCCGGACGCGGCCAACGGCGCGTCGTTCTCCGATACGGTGCCCGCGGCCATTACCGGCGTTTCGGCGCTGTGCACCGGCGCGGCCGGCGGCGCGGCCTGCGGCGCGATGAACGTCGCCGGCAACGCCGTCACGAGCACCATCCCGACGCTTCCGGCGGGCGGGTCGGTGTCGATCACGGTCTCGGGCGTGGCGAGCGGCGTGGGCAGCGTGACCAACACCGCGAGCATCGCTTCGCCGGGCGGAGTGCCCGATCCGGTGCCCGGCAACAACTCGGCTTCCGCGACGACGAACATCCTGGCGCCGGACCTGTCGATCACGAAGACCCACGGCGGCAGCTTCACGGTAGGCGTGAACGGGACCTACACGATCACGGTGTCGAACTCGCCGGGCTCCCTGTCGACCAGCGGGACCGTGACCGTCACCGATACGCTGCCGGCCGGCCTGGGCTACGTGTCCGCCGCCGGTGCCGGATGGGCGTGCGGCAACGCCGGCTCCACCGTCACCTGCACGACCTCGAATGCGATCGCGGCGGGCACTTCCGCCAGCCCGATCACGCTCGTGGTCTCCGTCGCCTCGATCGCGGCGCCCTCGGTCACCAACTTCGCGACGGTGAGCGGAGGAGGGGAGCCGGCCGGGACCATGGGCAACAACACCGCCTCGGACAACACCATCGTGGTATCGGCTGGCGTCAACACGTTCCAGCCCGACGGCGCGCAGTCCGCCACGCCCGGCACCGTCGTGTTCTATCCGCACACGTTCACCGCCGGCTCGGCGGGAACCGTGGGCTTCTCCACGACGGCGGTGATCACCCCGGTGGTGGCGGGTTGGACGCAGCTCATCTACCGCGACCTGGACTGCAACGGCGTGCTGAACGGCGCGGAGGGCGCGACCCCGCTCACGACCACGATCGCGGTCAATGCCGGCGACGTGATCTGCATCATCGTGAAGGATTCCGTGCCGGCCACCGCGCCGTACAATGGGCAGGCACTCATTTCCGTCACCTCCACCTTCGATGGCGTCCAGACCATCACCCGCCACGACACGACGACCGTCGGTTCGGTCGCCGGGGCGGGGCTCGTCCTCGCGAAGACGGTGCGCAACGTGACGCTCGGCAGCGGCGCCGGCACCTCCAACACCGCACGTCCCAACGACGTGCTCGAGTACACCGTGACCTACACCAATACCGGCGCCGGGACGTTGTCGACGATCGTGATCACGGACGCCACGCCGGCGTTCACCACGTTCGAGTCCGCGGCATGCGGCGCGCCATTGCCGGCAAACATCTCGAGTTGCGTCGTGAGCGCGCAGCCCGCGGTGGGCGCCTCCGGGTCCGTGGTCTGGACCCTGGGCGGAACGCTGCTCTCCGGAGGCAACGGCACGGTCCTCTACCAGGTCCGAGTCACTCCCTGATGACGAGCGGTAGCTCCGCCTCACCGGCCACCGGGCCGATGACCACGATCGTCCGGGTGACGATCGTGGCGGTGACCATAGCCCTGTTCCTCGCTTCGTCGTTCCATGCGTTGCTCGGGCATCGCGACATCGCGGTGATGCTCGCCCTCGCCACGCCCCTGGGCATCTCCGCCTGGGGCTTCGCGCGCGCCGGCCACCACGAGGCTGCGATGGTACTGCTGTCGTGCGTGCTGATAACGGTGGTCACGCTGGTGCTGGTCCTCAATCCGCTCGGCGTGCACGATCCCGCGCTCGCCGCGTACAGCGGCACGGTGCTGGTGGGCGCGCTCGTGCTCTCGCGCAGGTCTTTCTTCCTGGTTTGCGCGCTCACCCTGCTCGCGAGCGTCACGGTCTTCGTGCTCGACATGAAAGGGCTCACCCACAGCCGGATCGGGTATCACTCGGGCTGGCAGCAGCTGGTGGAGTTCGTCATGGTGACGGCCCTGTTCGCGACCATCGGGCGCGTGGCTTCCGAAAAGCTGCTCGGCAGCCTGGGGGACGCGCATCTCGCGTCGGCCGGGGATCCGGTGACGGGCATGGCCAATCGAGCGGCGTTCCTCGAGCAGGCCGCGGCGCTGCTCGCCGGCGCCAAGTCGCGCCAGGAGCGCTGCGTCCTGGTACTGGTGGACCTCGACGGCTTCCGGCGCATGAACCTGGTGGTGGGTCATCGGGCCGCGGACGCCGTGTTGCGCGAGGCCGCGGAACGCGTTCGCCGTGCCGCCGGCGCGCATCTCATCGCGCGCGTCGGCGACGACGAGTTCGCCGTGCTTGCCGTCGGAATGAGCGTCGAGGGCGCGGCGAGCGAGCTCGCGCGCGCCATCCACGCGGCGCTCACCTTCGACTTCTCCGGCGTGGCGGTGCGCAACGCCGCGGGATACGCGCGCTACCCGCGCGACGCCGATGCCATCGAGACCCTGATTCTGGCCGCGGACACCTCGCTCGCGAGCGCGAAGCTCGTGGCGGCCGGCGAGCGCATCGCGGGGCCCGCCGACCGCATCTGACCCGATGACGTCCGGCGAGCGTTCCGCGCGCCTGAGCGGCGCGCTCCTGGTGGGAATCGCCGCCGTCGCCTTCTCCGGCAAGGCGGTGATCATCAAGCTCGCCTATCGCCATGGCGTGGACGCCCTCACGCTGCTCGCGCTGCGCATGGTATTCAGCGCGCCGCTGTTCGCCGTGCTCGCGTGGTGGGCCGGGCGCGGCGGGCGGGCTGCCCCGCTCACGCCCGCCGACGCGCGCTCGTGTTCGCGAACGACCTGGCGACGCAGCCCGGCAACGTCCTGCTCGGGGCGTCCTGGGTGCTGCTCTCCGCGCTCTTCTACGCCGCCTACCTGCTCGGCAGCGGGCGGCTCGTGGGGCGCGTGGGGAGCCTGCGCTTCGCGAGCTACGCCGGGCTGGTGTCGTGCCTGGCGGTGGCGGCGCACTTCCTGGCGACGCGCGACGTGGCGGTGATCTTCTCGCAGCCCGCCCCGGTCTACGCGCTGGGCCTGTTGATGGCCGCGGTCTCCACGGTGCTGCCCATCGTGCTCACGAGCGAAGGCATCCGGCGCATCGGCTCGAGCCATGCCTCGATCGTCGGCTCGGTGGGCCCGGTCGCGACCATCTTCCTGGGCGCGATCTTCCTCGACGAGGAGATCACCGCCGTGCAGCTCGCGGGCGCCGCGCTCGTACTGGCCGGCGTGCTCGCGATATCGCTCGCCCGGAAATAGGGCCGGGCGACGTATAATTCCACCGCCGCTTCCCGGCATCACGAACGTCCAAGGAGCTCCCATGAAGAAGCCCATGCGCGTCGCCGTCACCGGCGCCGCCGGCCAGATCGGCTACAGCCTGCTGTTCCGCATCGCGAGCGGCGAGATGCTCGGCAAGGACCAGCCAATGATCCTGCAGCTGCTCGAGATCCCCGACGAGAAGGCCCAGAAGGCGCTCAAGGGCGTCATGATGGAGCTCGACGACTGCGCCTTCCCGCTGCTGCGCTCCATGGTGCCGGCGTCCGATCCGAAGGTCGCGTTCCGCGACGCCGACGTGGCGCTGCTGGTGGGCGCCCGTCCGCGCGGGCCGGGCATGGAACGCAAGGACCTGCTCGAGGCCAACGGCGCCATCTTCGTGCCCCAGGGCAGGGCGCTCGACGAGGTGGCTGCGCGCGACGTGAAGGTGCTGGTGGTGGGCAATCCCGCCAACACGAACGCGCTGATCGCGATGAAGAACGCGCCCGGACTCGACCCACGGCAGTTCACCGCGATGATGCGCCTCGACCATAACCGGGCGCTGGGCCAGGTCGCGCAGAAGACGCACTGCCCGGTCACGTCGGTCACCCACATGTCGGTCTGGGGCAACCACTCCGCGACGCAGTATCCCGACGTGTTCAACGCGCTCGTGGAAGGCGAGCCCGCTGCGCGGCGCGTCAACGACCAGGCGTGGATCGAGTCGACCTTCATTCCCACGGTGCAGAAGCGGGGGGCGGCGATCATCGAAGCGCGCGGACTCTCGTCCGCGGCGTCCGCTGCCAGCGCGGCGATCGACCACGTGCGCGACTGGGTGCATGGCACGCCCGCCGGCGACTGGGTGTCCATGGGCATCGCCTCCGACGGCAGCTACGGCATCGCCGAGGGCCTGATGTTCGGCTATCCGGTGAAGTGCTCGGGCGGCCGCTTCGAGATCGTGCAAGGCCTCATGCACGACGATTTCGCCAAGGCCAAGATTGCCGCGACTCGCAAGGAGCTCACGGAAGAGCGTACTGCGATCGAGCACCTGATCAAGTGACGCGCTCGCTCCGGGACCGCTCCGGAGCGCCCTAGACCGTGGCTTCCTCGGCCACGCTTTCCGTGAGGGCGGGCTCCTGGGGCCCGGGAAGCTCGTGGATGCCCGCCAGGGGCGAGAGCCAGGTCACGAGCGGGGCCAGCAGCAGCGCTCCGGCGCCCACGCAGGTCATCGCCACCCGCAAGCCGAAGTGATCCGCGATCCAGCCGCCCGCCACCCCGCCCAGGGGAGCGGTGGAAATGGTGAGGCAGATCATCGTGGCCGTCACTCGGCCGAGCAGCGGGTCGGGCGTGACCGCCTGGCGCAGCGAGAGGTAATTGATGAAGAAAGTCATCGCGGCCAGGTCGAGCAGGAACAGGCCTGTACCCATCAGCACCCCCGCGAGCCAATGGGGGCCGGTGGCCGCGGCGATCACGAGCCAGGCGATACCGCATCCGGCGATCCCGCCCAGCATCGTGGGCCCCATGCCGTAGCGCGCGTTCAGGCGCGTCGTGACGCTCGCGGCCATCAGCGAGCCCGGGCCCGCAGCCATGAAGAGCAGGCCGACCTGGCCCGCGGAAAAGCCGAGCTCGCGCGCTCCGAACAGCACGACGATGGCGACGAACGCATGGCGGAACAGCTGCCACAGCGCGATCGCCCACACCAGCGCGCGCAGCGTGCGGTTGTGCCACACCACGTCCAGGCCTTCCCGGATCTCACGCGCCATGGAGCGGGGGCGCGATCGCGGCGCGTCGGAGGCGCGCGGCGGGATGCCGCGCAGCATCCATGCCGAGAGGAAGAACGACGTTGCGTCCATGAGGATGGCGAACGGCGCGGTGAGCCACTGGATGAGGACGCCCGCGATGCCCGGGCCGAGCAGCTGGGCCGCGGAATCCGCCACGCCGATCTTGGCGTTCGCCTCGACGAGATGCTCGCGCCCGACGCGCTCGGTCATGAAGACCTGGTAGGCGGGCCAGCCGATCACGCTCGCGAAGCCCACGAAGAAATTGACCACGCAGAGCAGCGGCATGCTGAGCACGCCCAGCCAGGCGCACAGCGGAATCGCGAGCAGCGCGAGGCCGCGGCCGACGTCGCAGGCGACGATCACCGGCAGCTTGCTCGCGCGATCCACGAGCACCCCCGCGAAGAGGCCGAAGATCGGGTAGGGCGCCGCGCCCATCGCCGTGAGCACCCCCACCTCGAACGGCGAGGCGTCGAGCATCAACGCCGCGGTGAGCGGCAGCGCGAGGAAGGTGATCTGCCCGCCGAAGTGGGTGACCGTGAGCGATCCCCACAGCTTCAGGAAGTCGGGATTGCGCCACAGCCCGGTGAGCCAGCGGGCGGGGTACAGCGTGCGGAGCAGCGGGGCCATCGTGGTGTCGCGCCGCTCGGAAGCCGTGACTGCGGGCGAGTCAGCAGGGCGGAAGGTGGCGGATTATATCGCGCGATCGACGCGGTACGCGCCGCGGCGCGATTGCCGCGCCGCGCGCATCGCAACCGGGATGGACCCGGCCGGGCAGGCGCCGGCCGTGAAGCTCAGCGGTAGGTGATGGTGAGGTCGCCTACGCCGTCGACGTGGCCCTCGAGCTTGTCGCCGGGCTTGATCGGCCCGACGCCCGCGGGCGTGCCGGTATAGATCAGGTCGCCGGGCTGCAGCGTGACGAGGTTCGACAGGTAGGCGATCTGCTCCTGTACGTTCCAGATCTGCTGCGAGAGGTCGCCCTTCTGCTTGACCTCGCCGTTGACCTTGACCCAGATCGCGCCCTTCGCGGGATGGCCGATCGAGGACGCCGGCTGCAGCGCCGAGCACGGCGCCGATGCGTCGAATCCCTTGCCCATTTCCCAGGGCCGCCCCATTTTCTTGGCCTCGCCCTGGATGTCGCGGCGCGTCATGTCCAGTCCGACGCCGTAGCCGCACACGTGCTCGAGTGCCGTGCCGACCGGGATGCCGCTGCCGCCCCTGCCGATCGCCACCACCATCTCGATCTCGTGGTGGACGTCCTTGCTTGCCATGGGGTAGGGAATCGTCGAGCCGTCCTGCACGATCGAGTTGGCGGGCTTCATGAAGAAGAACGGCGGCTCGCGGTCCGGATCGTGCCCCATCTCGCGCGCATGGTCCGCGTAGTTGCGGCCCACGCAGTAGATGCGGCCCACGGGGAAGCGCAGCTCGCTGCCCGCCACGGGCAACGACGGCGCCGGGCCGATATCGATCACGTACCTGGCGTTGCGAAGGTCGTCTCTCATCTCGATTCCTTGCGGACGGGTGATGCGCGAGTATGCCACCGCCTAGGTGCCGTAGCGCACCGGGGAGGCGAATTCGCGCAGTGCCGCGAGCGCACTGTAGCAGGCGAGCATGGCGGTCTTCGGGTTGTCCGGCGAGGGCACGCTTTCGAACTTGAGGTCGATGGCGCCGGTCGCTCCATGAATGCGGATAAAGTGCGTGTTGAATTCCAGTGCGGGATCGGCGACGACCTTCAGCCGCGTGCGCTCGAACCCGACGCCGGCGAGGGCAAGCACCGCGGCAATGTTCACGTTGGCGGGAAAATGCGGCACGCCCTCGCGTGCGCTGCCCTCGTAGAGCGTGACCGCGGACTCGAGCCGCTCGAGGTCGATGCCGAGGCGTTCCACGTAGGCGATCCCTCGCCAGGCGCGCGGCGGCTTGGTGACCGCGATGCTCACCTCGTCCACGCCGGCGGCGCACGCGGCCTTGAGCGCATCGAGCCCTCCGATCCCGCCCGAGGGCAGGTAGAGCAGGGCGCGATGCGCGGCCGCGGCGCGCTCCAGGCGCTCGCGCAGCGCGTCATCGGCCAGCGCGCCTCCGGAGAGCACGATCATCGCGATCCCGCTCTCGAGCAGGGCCTGCGCGTGCTCGCGGACCGCCTCGTGGGAAGCGGCCTCGACCACCACTTCCGGCCGGGCGGCGATCAGCGCCGCCCGGTCCGCCGCGTATTCGACGCCGAACTCCCGCGCGAGCTCGCGGCCCCGCGAACGCCCACCGCGGCCCGCGATCGCGACCACGTGCACGGGCCGCATGCGCCCGTCACGGACCTGCTCGAGCAGGAGCCGCGCGATGACGCCGCCGCCGAGTATTCCGATGCGCATGTCCGAATCCGCGGAAGGAAAGCGGGATTCTGCCATGCCGATTTGTTGGGCACGGCGGCGTGGCTTACTATGCCCGCTCGGCCCGTCCTGAGGAGAGACCCATGAATCGCATCGCCGCGTTCCTGCTGGCCTGCGCCGTGCTCGGCCCCGCATCCGCGCTCGCCACCTATCCCGACCGCCCGGTGAAGCTCATCGTGCCGTGGGGTGCCGGGGGCGATACCGACGTGATCTATCGCGCGCTGCAGCCGTTCCTGCAGAAGCACCTCGGCGCCACGGTCGTGATCGCCAACGTGGGTGGCGCTTCGGGCACGAAAGGCGCCAAGGAAGCGAAGGAAGCCCCCGCCGACGGCTACACGCTGCTCGCCCTGCACGATTCGATCCACTCGACCTACTGGACCGGCGTCGCGGACGTGGACTGGAGCGACTTCGACCGGATCTGCCTCGTATCCTCGACACCCTCGATCCTCACGGCGTCACCCAAGGCACCGTGGAAGGACATCAAGGAAATGCTCGCCGACGCGAAGAAGCGCCCCGGCCAGATCACGGTCGGCGCCTCGCTCGGCTCGACCAGCCATTTCTTCCCGGCGCTCGTCGAGCGGGCCGCGGGCATCAAGTTCAAGTACGTCCCCTATGACGGCACCGCGGCGCGCATGAACGCATTGCTGGGCAGCCACATCGACCTCGGTGAGTCGAACCTCACGCAGAAGGGCAAGGCCGATGCGGGGCACATCCACTTCCTCGCCATTGCCACCGATGCGCGCAGCCCCGAGATCCCGAACGTCCCGACGCTCAAGGAGTCCGGAGTGAACGTGACCTACGCCGTGAACCGCGGCCTGGTGGCACCCAAGGGGACGCCGCCGGAGGTGCTCGCCAAGCTGCGTTCGGCGTGCAAGGCGTCGGTGAACGAACCCGGATTCGCCGAGGCGATGAAGCTGCAGGGCACGCTGGTGCATTACCTCGGGGCCGAGCAGTACACGCACTTCCTCAAGGCGGACGACAAGCTGAACCACGACCTTGCGGAGGATCTCGGCTTGCTGAAGCGCTAGCGCTTCGCCGCCGCGACCGACCATGGGCCGCGACGGAATCGCCGGTCTTGTCGTGCTGGTGGCGAGCCTCGCGCTGTACTGGGCGACGCTCTCCATCCAGTCGAATCCGCTCGTCCCGGTAAGCCCGGCCTTCTATCCGCGCCTGGTGCTCGGGGTGAGCGCAATCCTGAGCTGCGCGCTGGTGGCGACGGACGTGCGCGCGGCGCGCAAGCGACCCCGCCCCGCGCCGACCCAGCCGCGGCCGCGCTACGGGATGGTGGCGATCCTGTTCGCGATCTTCGCCGTGTACGTGGTCGCGCTTCCGTACCTGGGATTCCGGGTCGCCACCGTCGCGTTCCTCGCGGTCATGCAGTCGGCGATCGATCCGCCGCGGGGGCGGCGGCGCGTGATCGTGGTGGCGGCGGTCGCGCTCGCCACGACGCTCGTCACCTATTACACGTTCGACTCCTACCTGCAGGTGCTGCTGCCGCGCGGGCTCTGGACGGGGTTCTAGGGATGCTCGAGCTGCTGGGCGCCGCCCTCGTCAACATCGCGCACCTCAAGTACCTGGTGCCGCTGATGCTCGGCACGCTCGCCGGCGTGATCGGAGGCGCGCTGCCCGGCGTCACCATCACGATGACCATCATCGTGGCGCTGCCGTTCACCTTCGGCCTCGATCCGCTGCAGGGACTGGCCGCGATGGCGGGCCTGTACGTCGGCGGTTCCGCGGGCGGGCTCATCACCGCGGTCCTGCTCGGTATTCCCGGAACGCCTTCGGCGGTGGCGACTACCTTCGACGGCTACCCGATGCGGTGCAAGGGACAGGCGGGACGCGCCGTCTGGCTCGGCATCTGGGCGTCGTTCTTCGGCGGCCTGCTGGGCGGGATCTTCCTCATCTTCACCACCGGTCCCCTCGCCGAATTCGCGCTCGCCTTCGGGCCGTGGGAGTACTTCTCGCTCTTCGTGCTGGCGCTTTCGATGGTGGCGGGCCTGGTGGGGGAGTCTTTGCTGAAGGGGCTGCTCTCGGGGATGCTGGGCCTCATCGTCACGGTGCTCGGCAACGATCCGCTGCTCGGCGCACCGCGCCTTACCCTCGGCATCCCGTTCCTCGAGGGCGGCGTGCCCTTCCTGCCGGTGCTGATCGGCGTGTTCGCGTTCGCGCAGATCATGTCCGACGTGGAGCACATGGGGGGGGACTCCGCGGCGGCCCGGGCGGTCGACGCTGCGGCCGACCTCGCGGTCTCGCAGCTCAAGGTGATCCGCGAGATCCTCTCGCGGCCGTTCCTGCTGCTGTGGTCCTCGATCATCGGTGTGTGGATCGGCGTGTTGCCCGCCATCGGCGGCAGCGCGGCCAATATCATGTCCTACGACCAGGCGAAGAAGTTCTCCAAGCGCCCGGAGCTGTTCGGCACCGGCATCCCCGAAGGCATCATCGCCTCGGAATCGGCCAACAATGCCAACGTGGGGGGCTCGCTGGTCACGATCATGGCGTTCGGAATACCCGGGGACGCGGTGACGGCGGTGATGCTGGGCGCGCTCACCATCCACGGCATCCAGTCGGGTCCGCTCTTCATCTCGCAGCATCCGGACCTCGCCTACGGAATCTTCGCCGCGTACATCCTGGCGCACCCGATCATGGTGCTGATCATGGGCGTCGGGGCGCGCTGGGCGATGCGCCTCATGACGATCCCCAAGTCGATCCTGTTCTCCGTAGTGCTGGTGCTGTGCGTGGTCGGCGCGTACGCCCTGGACAACTCGATGTCCACGGTCTACGTGCTGCTGGTCTTCGGCGTATTGGGCTACCTCATGGTGAAGGTGGGCCTGCCGCTCGCGCCCTTCATCCTCGGGGTGATCCTGGGCGACCAGATCGAGGTGAACCTGGTGCGCTCGATCATGACCGACGCGAATCCGTGGCTGTTCGTAACGCGGCCGATATCCGGGGCCCTGCTCGGCGCCGCGGTGGTGTCCGTGGTCTTCGCGCTTTGGCAACACCGCCGCACCCAGCGCAAGCTCGCCGCGAGCGCGGCCGCTGACGCCGGCGACGTCGCAGACTTCTGAAGACGGCGCACCCTTTCGGGGCGTAAAGTCGCCCCGCGCCCCTTCGCGGAGCATGCCGAGCGTCGCCCTTGGGGCCGATCGGCCCGTTTGAAGCCCTGTGTCGCGGGGAATTGCCTCTTTGGCGGCCGTGGCGCCGCTTGGCACAAATGTCGCTACGGATACGGCGGACACCATTTCACCGCGCGATGGTCCGGCGCGACTTATCCACACCCAGGGGAAGGATTTCAATGAAACGTCGCTCTTTCTTCAAGGCGCTCACACTCGGCGCCGCCCTCGTCACCACGGGACTCTGCCTCGTCTCGGCCGATGCCCTTGCCGAGCAGAAGGTCGTGAAGGTCGGCATCCTGCACTCGCTGTCGGGCACGATGGCGATCTCGCGAGACGGTGCTGAAGGACATCGCGCTGATGACGATCGACGAGATCAACGCCAAGGGCGGCGTGCTGGGCAAGCAAGCTCGAGCCGGTGGTCGTCGACCCGGCTTCCAACTGGCCGCTGTTCGCCGAGAAGGCGCACCAGCTGATCACCCAGGACAAGGTCGCCGTGGTCTTCGGCTGCTGGACCTCGGTGTCGCGCAAGTCGGTGCTGCCGGTGTTCGAGGAGCTGAACGGCCTGCTGTTCTACCCGGTGCAGTACGAGGGCGAGGAGCTCTGCAAGAACGTGTTCTACACCGGCGCCGCGCCGAACCAGCAGGCGATTCCGGCGGTCGAATACCTGATGAGCAAGGACGGCGGCGGCGCCAAGCGCTTCGTGCTGCTCGGCACCGACTACGTCTATCCGCGCACGACCAACAAGATCCTGCGCGCCTTCCTGCACTCGCAAGGGCGTGAAGGACGCGGACATCATCGAGGAGTACACGCCGTTCGGCCACAGCGACTACCAGACCATCGTCGCCAACATCAAGAAGTTCTCGGCGGGCGGCAAGACGGCGGTCGTCTCGACCATCAACGGCGACTCCAACGTGCCGTTCTACAAGGAGCTCGGCAACCAGGGCCTGAAGGCGACGGACGTGCCGGTGGTGGCCTTCTCGGTCGGCGAGGAAGAACTGCGCGGCGTCGACACCAAGCCGCTGGTCGGCCACCTGGCGGCGTGGAACTACTTCATGTCGATCAAGAACCCGACCAACACGGCGTTCATCAAGGAGTGGAGCGACTACGCCAAGGCCAAGAACATCGCCGGGCGACAAGGACAAGCCGCTGACCAACGACCCGATGGAAGCCACCTACATCGGCATCCACATGTGGAAGCAGGCGGTCGAGAAGGCCAAGTGCACCGACACCGACAAGGTGATCGCGGCGATGGCCGGCCAGACCTTCAAGGCGCCGGGCGGCTTCATCGTCGACGATGGACCCGAAGAACCACCACCTGCACAAGCCGGTGTTCATCGGCGAGATCAAGGCCGACGGCCAGTTCAACGTGGTGTGGAAGACGCCGGGCCCGATCAAGGCCCAGCCGTGGAGCCCGTACATCCCCGGAACGACAAGGGCAAGAAGGACGAGCCCGCGAGCCAAGAAGTGAGCGGGACGGCGCTGCCGCGAGCCATGCAAGGACGGCGGCGCGCGAGCGCCGCTGTCGTTTGGCGTCGCCAATTGCGTGCAACGATGCTGCGGGCAATCGCCATTGTGCTGTGCCTGCATTCGCGGCCTGTGCGGCCCGCGCGCCTGGGCGCTCGATGCGCGCAGTCGTCGCCAAGCTCGCCTCGGCGACGGCGACGCGCGCATCGCCGCGCTGCAGGAAGCTGGTCGCCGCCGGCGACCCGCGCGTTCCCGGCGCTGCTGCAGGCGCTGGCCGACGACGTCGTGCAAGGTCGACGGGCAAGGGCGTCTCATCGTCACGGACGACGACGGCGGTGCGACGCCGCCACCGGCGCGGCGGTCGAGCCGGTGCCCGACGCCGCCGAGGACGTGATCGGTCAACAACCGCATGCGCGGCGCGCTCGACGCGGCGCTGGCCGTCCTGCAGGCTGCTGTCGCCCGACCAACGGTGCGGCGCGCCGCGGTGAAGGAACTCTTCGGCACGCTCGACGAGTCGATGGCTGCCGCTGGTCGAGAAGGCGCTCGCGGCCGAGACGGATCCCGGCATCAAGGCCTCGCTCGAGCATGGTCGCCGCCGGGCTCGACCTGACGAGCACGGACAAGGCCACGCGCCTGGCCGCGGTGCGCCAGCTCTCGGGCGCGAGCAATCCCGCGGCCAAGACGCTGCTGCATCGCGCCTCGCCGACCCGGCAGAGACCGATCCCGACGTCCGGCGCGACAGCGCACGCCGCGCTGCAGGCCATCGAGACGCGCCTGGCCTGGGGCGGAACCGCTGGGCCTCGCTCTTCACCGGCATCAGCCTGGCTCGATCCTGCTGCTGGTCGCGCTCGGCCTGGCGATCACCTACGGCCTGATGGGCGTCATCAACATGGCGCACGGCGAGCTGATGATGATCGGCGCCTACACCACCTACGTCGTGCAGAACCTGTTCCCGCGCACCTGCCCGGCGCGTTCGACTGGTACCTCGTCGCTGGCCGATCCCGGCGTCGTTCCTGGTCTCGGCGCTGGTCGGCGCGGTGCTCGAGCGCGGCGTGATCCGCTTCCTCTACGGCCGGCCGCTCGAGACGCTGCTGGCCACCTGGGGCATCAGCCTGGTGCTGATGCAGGCGGTGCGCTCGATCTTCGGCGCGCAGAACGTGCAGGTCGAGAACCCGTCCTGGCATGTCCGGCGGCGTCGAGATGCTCATCGAGCAACCTGGTGCTGCCCTACAACCGCATCGCCATCATCGCTCTTCGCCGGCGCTGGTGCTGCTGGCGATGGCGCTGCTGATCGCGCGCACGCGCCTCGGCCTGTTCGTGCGCGGCGTGACGCAGAACCGCGCGCATGGCCTCGTGCATCGGCGTCAACACCGCGCGCATCGACACGCTGCGCCTTCGCGCTCGGCGCGGGCATCGCCGGGCTGGCCGGCTGCGCGCTGTCGCAGATCGGCAACGTCGGCCCCGACCTCGGCCAGAGCTACATCGTCGACTCGTTCATGGTGGTGGTGCTGGGCGGCGTCGGCCAGCTCGCCGGCACCGTGTTCGCCGCGCTCGGCCTGGGCGTGCTGAACAAGTTGCTCGAAGGCGTGGCCGGCGCGGTGCTCGCCAAGATCTTCGTGCTGGTCTTCATCGTCGTCTTCATCCAGAAGCGCCCGCAGGGCCTGTTCGCGCTGAAGGGCCGGAGCGCCGAAGCGTGATGCGGCGCGCGCCGTCATGCACGGCCCGAAGCGCGCCTCGCGCTCGCGGCTGCGCATGGCCGGCTGGCGCGTGCGATCGCGCTGTCGTCGCCGTGCTGGTGCCGGTGCTGAACCTGGTCGTGCCGGCGGGCAGCGCGCTCCACATCTGCGACTACGCGCGTGGCGCTGGTCGCCAAGATCATGTGCTACGCGATCGTGCGCGCTGGCGATGGACCTGATCTGGGGCTACACCGGCATCCTGTCGCTCGGCCACGGCGCTGTTCTTCGCGCTCGGCGGCTACGCGATGGGCATGTACCTGATGCGCCAGATCGGCCGCGACGGCAACTACCACGAGCGACCTGCCCGACTTCATGGTGTTCCTCGACTGGAAGGAGCTGCCCTGGCACTGGGCGGTCTCCGACTCGCTTCCTGTGCGCAGTCTGTCCTCGTGGTGCTGGTGCCGGGCCTGCTCGCGTTCGTGTTCGGCTTCTTCGCCTTCCGCTCGCGCATCAAGGGCGTGTACTTCTCGATCATCACGCAGGCGCTGACCTTCGCCGCGATGCTGCTGTTCTTCCGCAACGAGACCGGCTTCGGCGGCAACAACGGCTTCACCGACTTCAAGCGCATCCTCGGCATCCCGATCGCCACGCCGCAGATGCGCATGGCGCTGTTCGCGCATCACCGGCGCCACGCTGATCGGCCGCTGCTGCTCGGCCGCTGCATCGTGACCTCGCAAGTTCGGCCGCGTGCTGCAGGCGATCCGCGACGCCGAGGCGCGCGTCATGTTCACCGGCTACGACCCGCTCCGGTACAAGCTCTCCATCTGGACGCTGTCGGCCGTGATGTGCGGCATCGCCGGCGCGCTCTACGTGCCGCAGGTGGGCATCATCAACCCGAGCGAGATGTCGCCCGCCAACTCGATCGAGATCGCGATCTGGGTCGCGGTCGGCGGGCGCGGCCACGCTGATCGGGCCGATCATCGGCGCCTTCTTCGTCAACGGCGCGAAGAGCTGGTTCACCGAGGCCTTCCCCGAGTTCTGGCTCTACTTCCTCGGCGCGCTGTTCATCGCCGTGACGCTGTTCCTGCCGGACGGCATCGTGGGCTGGGTGAGACGGGTGTGGATCGCGCGCTTCGGGGCGGGAGCGCGGCGCTTGAAGATGAGCGAGCTCCCGCGGCGACGCGAGCTACGGGCGCAGCGTCGATCCCGCCGAGCTCGACGTCACGCACGGCGTCGTCCTCTACCTCGACGACATCACCGTCAGCTTCGACGGCTTCAAGGCGCTGAACGAGCTCTCGCTCGCCATCGACGTCGGGCGAGCTGCGCTGCATCATCGGCCCGAACGGCGCCGGCAAGACGACGATGATGGACGTCATCACCGGCAAGACGCGGCCCGACGACGGGCACGCGCGTTCTTCGGCCAGACCATCGACCTGCTGCGCCTCGCGGAAGCGCAGATCGCCCACGCCGGCATCGGCCGCAAGTTCCAGAAGCCGACGGTCTTCGAGCACCTCACGGTGTTCGAGAACCTCGAGCTGGCGCTGAAGGCCGACAAGCGCGTGCGGCGCACGCTGTTCGCGCAGCTCACCGGCGACGCAGCGCGACCGCATCGCCGCGATGCTGGAGCTCATGCACCTGCAGGCGAGCGCGAGCGCCCCGCCGGCCTGCTGTCGCACGGCCAGAAGCAGTGGCTCGAGATCGGCATGCTGCTGATGCAGGAGCCGAAGCTGCTGCTGCTCGACGAGCCGGTCGCCGGCATGACCGACGAGGAGACCGAGCGCACCGCGGAGCTGTTCCTGTCGCTCGCGGGCAAGCATTCGCTGGTGGTCGTCGAGCACGACATGAAGTTCGTCGCGCAGCATCGCGCGCAAGGTGACGGTGCTGCACGAGGGCAGCGTGCTGGCCGAAGGGCACGCTGGACGAGGTGCAGACCGACCCGCACGTGATCGAGGTGTACCTGGGCCGATGAGACCTATCGGCGCGATAGGCTGACGGCATGCTCGAGGTCGAAGAGCCTCAACCAGTACTACGGCGGCTCCCACATCCTGCGCGACGTCGCGCTTCGAGGCTGCCGGCCGGCGCAGGTCACCGTGCTGCTGGGCCGCAACGGCGTGGGCAAGACGACGCTGCTGCAAGAGCCTGATGGGCGTGGTGCCGCGCGGACCGGCAGCGTCGCGCTTCGACGGCCGGGACCTCACGCGCGCGCGCCGCCGTACCAGCGCGCCCGCGCCGGGCATCGGCTACGTGCCGCAGGGCCGCGAGATCTTCGCGCGCCTCACGGTCGAGGAGAACCTGCGCGATGGGCCTGGCCACGCGGGCCCGCGGCGCCGCGCATCCCGCAGCGGATGTTCGAGCTGTTCCCGGTGCTGAAGCAGATGCTGCACCGGCGCGGCGGCGACCTCTCCGGCGGCCAGCAGCAGCAGCTCGCGATCGCCCGCGCGCTGGCGCCGGGGCCGAAGCTGCTGATCCTCGACGAGCCGACCGAGGGCATCCAGCCGTCGATCATCAAGGACATCGGGCGCGTCGATCCGCACGCTCGCCGCCGCCGGGCGAAATGGCGATCGTGCTGGTCGAGCAGTACTACGACTTCGCGCGCCGCTCGCCGACCACTACCTCGTGATGGAGCGCGGCGAGGTCGTCGCGCGCGGCGCGGGCGCCGACATGGAGCGCGACGGCGTGCGCGCAATGCTCGCAGTATGATGTCCGCATGCCCCTGGATGCCGCCCCCGCCGCCGCGCGCTGGCAGGCGCAACCTCGCCCTGGCGTTCGAGCGGCGCGGGACGCGCACCGTGCTCGCCTCGCGGCGCCACGACGGGCCGCTGCGTGGTGCAGAAGCCGCTCTACCCGGAAGGCGACGCGACGTGCCATGTGATCGTAGTGCACCCGCCGGCGGGCATCGCCGGTGGCGACGACCTGGTCCTCGCTGCCGAGGCGGGACCGGGCGCATCGCGTGGTGCTCACGACGCCGGGCGCGGCGAAGTGGTACCGGTCGGCTGGGGCGTGGGCGCGCCAACGCGTGACGATCGAGGCGCGCGCGGCGAGCCTCGTCGAGTGGCTGCCGCAGGACACCATCGTCTACGACGGGGCCCTTGCCGACATCGCGTGCGGAGGCGCGCATCGAAGGTGACGCCCGCCTACTCGCTGGGACATCTACTGCCTCGGGCGCACCGGTTCGGGTGAGCGCTTCGCGCGCGGCCGCTGCCGGCTGCAGCACGGCTGTGGCGCGACGGAAGGCTCGCGTGGATGGAGCGCGGGACGATCGCGCCGGAATCGCCGGTCGTGGCGGCGCCGGCCGGCCTGAACGGCTGCACCGTGTTCGCCACCATGCTGGTGTCCGCTCCCACGATCGAGGATGACTGGGTCGAGATGTGCCGCGGGGAGGCGCCGGCCTCCGGGCGAGGCGGCGGTGACGCGCCTGCCCGGGGTGCTGCTCGCGCGCTACCGCGGGCATTCCACCGAATCGGCGCGATCGTACTTCGTTGCGTTGTGGAAGCGCCTGCGCGCCCCGGTGACAGGCCGTGCGGCGGTCGAGCCGCGCATCTGGCGCACCTGAGGCGCAGGCCATGGAACTGACGCCACGCGAGAAGGACAAGCTGCTGCTCTTCACCGCGGCGCTGCTCGCCGAGCGGCGCAAGGCGCGCGGACTGAAGCTCAATTATCCCGAGGCGATCGCGTTCATCACGCGCCGCGATCCTCGAGGGCGCGCGTGACGGGCGCAGCGTCGCCGAGCTGATGGGCTACGGCACCACCCTGCTGACGCGCGCCGACGTGATGGAGGGCGTGCCGGAGATGATCCCCGAGATCCAGGTCGAGGCCACGTTTCCCGACGGCACCAAGCTCGTCACCGTTCATCACCCGATCGCGTGAGGCGCAGCAATGATTCCCGGCGAAATCCTGGTCCGCCGCCGGCTCCATCGAGCTCAACGACGGGCGCGAGACGCGGCCACGGTGACGGTCGCCAATACCGGCGACCGGCCCGATCCAGGTCGGCTCGCACTACCACTTCTCCGAGACCAACGACGCGCTGCGCTTCGATCGCGAGCGGCGCTGCGGCATGCGCCTCAACATCGCGGCGGGCACCGCCGTGCGCTTCGAGCCGGGCCAGACGCGCGACGGTCGAACTGGTGGCGCTCGCCGGCGCGCGCGCGTGTCTACGGCTTCCAGGGCAAGGTCATGGGCAGACTGGCAAGTGACGCGCATCTCGCGCCACGCCTACGCGGAGATGTTCGGCCCGACGTCGGGCGACCGCGTGCGGCTCGCCGACACCGAGCTCTTCATCGAGGTCGAGCGCGACTTCACCGTCTACGGCGAGGAGGTGAAGTTCGGCGGCGGCAAGGTGATCCGCGACGGCATGGGGCAGAGCCAGCGCGCCGCCGCCGAGGTGCGCCGACACCGTCATCACCAACGCGCTCATCGTCGATCACTGGGGCATCGTCAAGGCCGACATCGGCATCAAGGACGGCCGCATCGCCGACGATCGGCAAGGCCGGCAACCCGGACATCCAGCCGGGCGTGACGATCGTCATCGGCGCCGGCACCGAGGTCATCGCCGGCGAGGGCATGATCGTCACCGCCGGCGGCATCGACACCCACATCCATTTCATCTGCCCGCAGCAGATCGAGGAGGCGCTGATGTCGCGGCGTCACCACGATGATCGGCGGCGGCACCGGCCCGGCCACCGGCACCACGCGACCACCTGCACGCCGGGCCCGTGGCACATCGCACGCATGCTGCAGGCGGCGGAGGCGTTCCCGATGAACCTCGGCTTCCTCGGCAAGGGCAACGCCAGCCTGCCGGAGCCGCTGCGACGAGCAGGTCGACGCCGGCGCGATCGGCCTGAAGCTGCACGAGGACTGGGGCACGACGCCCGCCGCGATCGACAACTGCCTGGCGGTGGCCGACGCGATCGACGTGCAGGTGGCGATCCACACCGACACGCTCAACGAGATCGGGCTTCGTCGAGGACACGATCGCGGCGTTCAAGGGCCGCACGATCCACACCTATCACACCGAAGGCGCGGGCGGCGGCCACGCGCCGGACATCATCAAGGTCGCGGCGAGCCCAACGTGCTGCCGTCGTCGACCAATCCCGACGCGGCCCTACACCGTCAACACGATCGACGAGCACCTCGACATGCTGATGGTCTGCCATCACCTCGATCCGGCGATCGCCGAGGACGTGGCCTTCGCCGAGTCGCGCATCCGCCGCGAGACCATCGCCGCCGAGGACATCCTGCACGACCTCGGCGCGTTCTCGCATGATGTCGTCCGACTCGCAGGCCATGGGCCGCGTCGGCGAGGTGATCACTGCGCACCTGGCAGACCGCGCACAAGATGAAGGTGCAGCGCGGCGCGCTGCCGGGCGACCGCGCCGCAACGACAACTTCCGCGTGCAAGCGCTACATCGCCAAGTACACGATCAACCCGGCGATCACGCACGGCATCGCGCACGAGGTCGGCTCGATCGAGGTCGGGCAAGCTGGCCGACCTGGTGCTGTGGAAGCCGGCCTTCTTCGGCGTCAAGCCCGTCGCTGATCATCAAGGGCGGCATGATCGCCGCGGCGCCGATGGGCGATCCCAACGCCTCGATCCCGACGCCGCAGCCGGTGCACTACCGGCCGATGTTCGGCGCCTTCGGCGGCGCGCGTCGCGCACCTCGGTCACGTTCGTCTCGCAGGCGGCGCTCGCGAAGCCGGCTGTCGCCGGCGCTGCGGCCTGCAAGCGGCCGCTCGTGGCGGTGCGCGGCACGCGTGCGCATCGGCAAGCGCGACATGGTGCATCAACGACTGCGCTGCCCGAGGATCGAGGTCGATCCGCGAGACCTACGAGGTGCGCGCCGACGGCGAGCTGCTGACCTGCGAGCCGGCAGCGGTGCTGCCGCATGGCGCAGCGCTACTTCCTGTTCTGATGATCGCCGATCCGATCGCGTGCGCCGGCGCAGCAGGACCCCACGCGGGAAGCGCGCGTCGCGGGCCGGCTCGAGCTGCCGTTCGAGCGCCGCCAGAAGAGCCGGCAGCGCGCGGTGCTCGATTCGGGCGAGGAGGTCGCCATCGAGCTGCCGCGCGGGCAGGTGCTGCGCGGCGGCGACCGCGTCCTCGCCTCGGACGGGCGCGTGATCGAGGTCGTGGCCGCCCCGAGCAGGTGGTGCACGTCACCTGCGCAACGCCGCGGCTGCTGGCGCGCGCGGCCTACCACCTGGGCAATCGGCACGTCGCCGTGCAGGTGGGCGACGGCTGGCTGCGCATCGCGTCCGACCCGGTGCTCGAGCGCATGCTCGAAGGACTCGACGCGCAGCTCGCCTTCCTCGAGGAGCCGTTCGAGCCCGAGGCGGGAGCCTACGGCGCCCATCACCGCCACGACAACGAGTCCGGCCACGGTGGGCGCATCCACGAATTCGGCGAGCACCACGAGCATGACTGAGGTGCACGCATGACGGAGCTTGCCGCGCGGCTGCGCCTGCTGCAGCTCGCGAGCCCCGCGCTCCCGGTTGGCGCGTACAGCTACTCCCAGGGACTGGAGGCCGCGGTCGAGGCCGGTGTGGTGCGCGATGCGCAAAGCGCCGCGGACTGGATCGGCGCGGTGTTCGCGCTCAGCGCGCAATCGATGGAGGCGCCGCTCTTCGCGCGCATCGCGGCGGCGTGGGAGCGCGGCGACGGCGGGGCCGCGGCGGAATGGAACGCGGAGCTCGTCGCGAGCCGCGAGACCGCGGAGCTGCGCGCCGAGACCCTGCAGATGGGCGCATCGCTGCGCACGCTGCTGCGCGACCTCGGGGTCGAAGGCATCGCCGCGCTCGACGCGGTGGACGAGCTGGCGTATCCCACGGCATTCGCCTTCGCGGCGAGCGCATGGCGCATCGATCCGGCCGAGGCGCTGGCCGCTTATCTCTTCGCGTGGCTCGAGAATCAGGTGCTCGCCGCGGTGAAGTCCGTGCCCCTCGGGCAGACCGAGGCGCAGCGCATGCTGCTCGGGCTCGCAGCGCGCATTCCCGACGCGCTCGCGCACGCCTGCGCGGCACGGGACGAGGACCTTTCGAACTTCGCCCCGGGGCTGGCGATCCTGTCCTCGCGCCACGAGACGCAGTACAGCCGGATCTTCCGGTCATGAGCGCGCGATCCGCAGCGCTGCGCGTGGGTATCGGGGGACCGGTGGGATCGGGCAAGACCGCGCTTACCCTGCTGCTGTGCAAGGCGCTGCGCGAGCGCTACGAGATCGCCGTCGTGACCAACGACATCTACACCGAGGAGGACGCGCAGTTCCTGGTGCGCAACGGGGCGCTCGCGCCGGAGCGCATCATCGGCGTGGAGACCGGGCGGCTGCCCGCACACCGCGATCCGCGAGGACGCCTCGATCAACCTGGAGGCGGTCGCGCGCCTCGTGCGGCGTTTCCCGGCGCTCGACATCGTCTTCATCGAGTCCGGCGGCGACAATCTCGCGGCGACCTTCAGCCCGGAGCTCTCCGACCTGACGCTCTACGTGATCGACGTGGCCGCGGGCGACAAGATCCCGCGCAAGGGCGGCCCCGGCATCACCAAGTCCGACCTGCTCGTCATCAACAAGATCGACCTGGCGCCCACGTCGGCGCCTCGCTCGAGGTGATGGAGCGCGACGCCAGGCAGCATGCGCGGCGAGCGGCCGTTCGTGTTCACCAACCTCAAGACCGGCGCGGGGCTCGATGCCGTGGTGCGCTTCGTCGAGCGCGAGGGGCTGCTCGAATCCCCGCAGCGGCGCTCAGGCGTGGAGGCCTGAGGAGGGGCTACTCGCGTGGCTGCGCGAGCACCGCCGCGCGCCGCTCGAGGCTCTCCTTCGGCCAGTACTCGCGAGCTCTTGTAGTACTCGGCGACCGCCGGCGTGCCCGGCGGCAGCACCACCCACGGCTGCTTCGACGCCGTGAAGATGTGGATGTCCGGCGGAAACCGGTCGGGATCGTCGAGCGTGCCCACGCGCACGAAACGCACCGCGTCGCCCGCACCGGCGTAGTTGCTCCAGAGCGCGATGCGGCAGACCGGGCAGCGCGCGATCCTCTGGCCCTTGCCGCTGTTGGACGGCGTGTTCGACGACTTCCGGCGTCGCCCTGCGAGCAGCTGCGACCCGATCGGCCTCGATCATTGCGTTGAGCGCGAACGACGCGCCGGTCTCGCGCTGGCACCAGCGGCAATGGCAGCAGTGCACGAACAGCGGCTTCGACGCCATGCGGTAGCGCACCGCGCGGCAGTCGCAGCCCGCCGTCGTAGGTCTCGTCGGCCATCGTTTCCTCCCCTACGCGCCCTGGGCGGGCACGATCGCGAGCGTGCAGCGCGACACGCACACGAGCTTGTCCTGCTCATCGGTGATGCGCACCTCCCACACGTGCGTGCGCCGCCCGATGTGCATGGGCGTCGCCACCGCGGTCACCACCCCGTCGCGCTTGGCGCGCAGGTGGTTGGCGTTGATCTCGATGCCGACCACGCGCTCGTTCTCCTGGTCGACGTTCATCCATCCTCCGGTCGAGGCCACGGTCTCGGCGAGCGCGACGGAGGCTCCGCCGTGCAGCACGCCGAACGGCTGGTGCACCCTCGGCCCGACGGCCATGCGTGCGACGACGCGCTCCTTCGTGGCCTCGACCACCTCGATCCCGAGGCTCGTGAGCAGCGTTTCTTCCTGGCGGGCGGGAAAGATCATGGGAGGGGTAGCGCCGCATCGCTCGATGCGGCGGCGTAGTGATCGAGGGCTCAGGCGATGGCGGCGGCGGGCGCGTTGCTCACCAGGTCGCGCAGCACGTACGGCAGGATGCCGCCGTGGTGGTAGTAGTCGACCTCGATCGGCGTGTCGATGCGCAGCATCAGCGGCACCTCGCTTCGCTCGTGCCGTCGGCGCGGTGGATCACCAGCGTCACGTCCATGCTGCGGCGTGATGCGTCGTCGAGGCCCACGATGTCGAAGGTCTCGTCGCCCGTGATGCCCAGCGCTCGCCACCGAGTCGCCGCCCTTGAACTGCAGCGGCAGCACGCCCATGCCGACCAGGTTGGAGCGGTGGATGCGCTCGAAGCTGCGCGCGATCACCGCCTTGACGCCGAGCAGCTGGGTGCCCTTGGCGGCCCAGTCGCGGCGACGAGCCGGTGCCGTACTCCTCGCCGCCGAAGACCATCGTCGGCGTGCCCTGCGGCGATGTATTTCATCGCGGCGTCGTAGATCGCGCATCTGCCTCGCCGCGCGGGCTGGAACAGCGTGACGCCGCCTTCGACGCGCGCGCCGTCGGCGCGGGCGGGCACCATCAGGTTCTTGATGCGCACGTTGGCGAAGGTGCCGCGCATCATCACCTCGTGGTTGCCGCGGCGCGAGCCGTAGCTGTTGAAGTCGGCCTGCTGCACGCCGTGGCCTAGCAGGTACTTGCCGGCGGGCGACGTCTCCTTGATCGCGCCGGCGGGCGAGATGTGGTCGGTGGTGATCGAGTCGCCGAAGACGCCGAGCGCGCGCGCGCCCTTCACGTCGGCCGCCTTGCCAGCGCTCATGCCGAAGCCGTCGAAGAACGGCGGCTCGCGATGTAGGTGGACTTCGGCCAGTCGTAGACCTGGCCGGTGGCGCGTCGGATGGCCTCCCACATCGGGTTGTCCTTCGACGAAATCCGCGTACAGGCTCGGAAGACCTTGGGATCGCGCGCGAACTGCATGCAGCGCGTGCACCTCGTCGGAGGTCGGCCAGATGTCCCCCAGGTACACCGGGCCGTCCTTGCCCTTGCCGAGCGGCTCGGTCATCAGGTCCTTCAGCACGGTGCCGGCGATCGCGTAGGCCACCACCAGCGGCGGCGAGGCGAGGAAGTTGGCGTTCAGGTTCGGGTGGATGCGCGCTTCGAAGTTGCGGTTGCCCGAGAGCACCGCGGCGCACACGAGGTCGTTGTCGACGATGGCCTCGTCGAGCGACTCGGGCGAGCGGTCCCGCGTTGCCGATGCAGGTGGTGCAGCCGTAGCCGGCGACGTAGAAGCCGAGCTTCTCGAGGTAGGGCAGCAGGCCGGCCTTGTCAGGTACTCGGTGACCACGCGCGAGCCCGGCGCGAGCGAGGTCTTGACGTGCGGCTTCACCGCGAGGCCCTTCTCGACCGCCTTCTTGGCGAGCAGGCCCGCGGCGAGCATCACGCTCGGGTTCGAGGTGTTGGTGCACGAGGTGATCGCGGCGATCAGGACGTCGCCCGAGCCCACTTCGCGGTTGTCCTTCGCCTTGAAGCGCTTGCCGAGGTCCTCGGGCTTCTTGGCGAAGCCGTTCGCGGCCACCGGCTGCGCGAAGAGCTCGGTGAACTTCGCCTTGAGCTCGCCGAGGTCGATGCGGTCCTGCGGACGCTTCGGGCCGGCCACGGCGGGCGCGCACGGTGGCCAGGTCGAGCTCGAGCGATCTCGCTGTAGTCGATGTCGCCCTTCTTCGGCATGCCGAACAGCTCCTGCGCCTTGAAGTAGGCCTCGAAGGCGTCGATCGTCTCGGCGGTGCGGCCGGTGCCGCGGAAGTAATCGACGGTCTTGTCGTCGACCGGGAAGAAGCCCATGGTCGCGCCGTACTCGGGCGCCATGTTGGCGATGGTCGCGCGGTCGGGCACCGGCGAGCGACGCCGTGCCCTCGCCGAAGAACTCGACGAACTTGCCGACCACCTTGGCCTTGCGCAGCATCTCGGTGACGGTGAGCACGAGGTCGGTGGCGGTGACGCCCTCGCGCAGCTTGCCGGTGAGTTCGACGCCGACCACGTCCGGGCGTCAGGAAGTAGACCGGCTGGCCCAGCATGCCGGCCTCGGCCTCGATGCCGCCCACGCCCCAGCCGACCACGCCGAGGCCGTTGATCATGGTGGTGTGGCTGTCGGTGCCCACCAGCGTGTCGGGGTAGTAGACGCCGTCCTTCGTCGGTGAGCACGCCGCGCGCCAGGTACTCGAGGTTGACCTGGTGCACGATGCCGATGCCGGGCGGCACGACGCCGAAGGTGTCGAAGGCCTGCATGCCCCATTTCATGAACTGGTAGCGCTCGTGGTTGCGCTGGAACTCGATCTTCATGTTGAGGTCGAGCGACGTTCTGCGCGCCGAAGTAGTCGATCTGCACGGAGTGGTCGACCACCAGGTCGACCGGCACCAGCGGCTCGATCATCTTCGGGTTCTTGCCCATGCGCGCGGCCACGGTGCGCATCGCGGCCAGGTCCACCAGCAGCGGCACGCCGGTGAAGTCCTGCAGCACGATGCGCGCGACGACGAACGGAATCTCCTCGGTGCGCGCGCCCTTGGGCGCCCAGTTCGCGAGCTCGCTTCACGTGCTCCTCGGTGACCTTCTTGCCGTCGCAGTTGCGCAGCACCGACTCGAGCACGATGCGGATCGACACCGGCAGGCGCTTCACGTTCGGGAACGTGGCGGCGAGGGCGGGGAGCGAGTAGTACTGGCCGCTCTTGCCCGCGGCCGGCTGGAAGGTCTTGAGGGTGTCGAAGGAGTTGTGGGGCATGGTGGTGGTCACCTCGTGGATTGAATGCTTCAGGCGCGCGGGGCAGGCCTGACCTGTACGTCGAACTCGCGGCCCTTGTCGTCGCGGCACACGCCGCCGCCATGCCCGTTGCCGCCGCGCAGGTCGCAGCGCAGCCCCGAGCCGTCGGAGGCCGTGAGCAAGGCCTTGGCGAGGGCGCCCTGCGGGTTGTCCATCGTCACCATGGCGCCGAGCCCGCCGCCGTGGCGCCACCCCCAGCCGACGCCCCCGCCCACGTAGGCGTTGGTCTGGTCGGGGGTCGCCTGCACCCAGGTGCCGTTGTAGGACTTGCCTTCTATGGTGATCGAAATCGGCCCCTCGCCGTGGCCGTCGTCGTGCGCGACGCCGGTATAGAGCTTGCCGCTGTCGCGCGGCATGAGCGTGAGATCGTAGGTCGTGGCGCAGCCGCCGAGGACGAGGGCGGCGACGAGCAGCAATGGGCGCATGGCGACTCCTTTCATGTCGGGACCGCCATCAGGTCGACGAACTCGTGGACGGCGGTCGCCTCGAGCCGCTTCTGGTCCAGGCACAGCTCGAGGATGGCCGCGCGCTGCTTCCCGGCGAAGCGGCGCGCGAGGTTGGTCCGGAACTTCTCGACCAGGAGCGGCATGCCCTCCTTGCGGCGGCGCTTGTGGCCGATCGGGTACTCGACCACGATCTCCTTCAGCTTCGTGCCGTCGTTGAACTCGACGGTGAGGGCGTTGGCGATCGAGCGCTTGTGCGGGTCGTGATAGTCCTTCGTGAACTGCCGGTCCTCGACGCAGACGATCTTGTCGCGCAGCGCGTCGATGCGCGGATCGGCCGCGACGTCGTCCTCGTAGTCCGCGGCGGTCAGGCGGCCGAAGATGAGCGGCACCGCCACCATGTACTGGATGCAGTGGTCGCGGTCGGCGGGGTTGTTGAGCGGGCCCTTCTTGTCGATGATGCGGATGCAGGCCTCGTGGGTGCGGATGGTGATCTTCTCGATGTCCTCGGCGCGTCCTGGCCGCGCGCAGCAGCTCGGCGTGCAGAGTCATGCGCCGCCTCGACCGCGGTCTGCGAGTGGAACTCGGCCGGGAAGGAGATCTTGAACAGCACGTTCTCCATCACGTAGCTGCCGTACGGGCGCTGGAACTTGAACGGCTTGCCCTTGAACGAGCACGTCGTAGAAGCCCCAGGTCTTGGCGGTCAGCACCGACGGATAGCCCATCTCGCCGGTCTTCGCGATCAGCGCCAGGCGCACGGCGCGCGAGGTGGCGTCGCCCGCGGCCCAGCTCTTGCGCGAGCCGGTGTTGGGCGCGTGGCGGTAGGTGCGCAGCGCCTGGCCGTCGACCCAGGCCAGCGACACGGCGTTGATGATCTCGTCGCGCGTGAGGCCGAGCATCGCGCCGCCACCACGGCGGTCGAGGCGACCTTGACCAGCACCACGTGGTCCAGGCCGACCTTGTTGAAGGAGTTCTCCAGCGCGATGCACGCCCTGGATCTCGTGGGCCTTGATCATGGCCGTGAGCACGTCGCGCATCGTGAGCGGCGTCTTGCCCGCGGCCACGGCGTTGCGCGACAGCCAGTCGGCCACCGCCAGGATGCCGCCCAGGTTGTCCGACGGATGACCCCATTCGGCGGCGAGCCAGGTGTCGTTGAAGTCGAGCCAGCGGATCATCGCGCCGATGTTGAAGGCGGCCTGCACCGGATCGAGCTGGAACGGCGTGCCCGGCACCTTGGCGCCGTTGGGCACCACCGTGCCGGGCACGATCGGGCCCGAGCAGCTTGGTGCAGGCGGGGTAGTCGAGCGCCTCGAGGCCGCAGCCCAGCGTGTCGATCAGGCAGTTGCGCGCGGTCTCGTAGGCGTCCGCCGCGACGTGATCTTGTAGTTCAGGACGTAGTCGACGATGTCGACCAGGACCTGGTCGGGCTCGGGGCGGACGTTGCTGATGTGGGCGGACACTGTGCGGTTTCCTTCCTGCCGAGCTCCGGACGTCCCGGTCACTTGCGCTTGTCGATCGGAACGAACTCGAGGTTCTCGGGGCCGGTGTAGTTGGCCGACGGGCGGATGATCTTGCCGTCGATGCGCTGCTCGATGACGTGCGCGCACCAGCCGGAGGTGCGCGAGATCACGAACAGCGGCGTGAACATCGCGGTCGGCACGCCCATCATGTGGTACGACGCGCGCTGAACCAGTCGAGGTTGGGGAACATCTTCTTCTCGCGCCACATCACCGCTTCGAGCGCGCTCGGCGATGTCGAACAGCTTCATGTTGTTCGCATCCTGCGACAGGCGCCGCGCCACCTCCTTGATGACCTGGTTGCGCGGGTCGGCGATGGTGTAGACCGGATGGCCGAAGCCGATGATGATCTTCCTTGTCGGCGACGCGGCGCGACGATGTCGGCCTCGGCTTCGTCGGGATGTCGTAGCGGCCGATGGATGTCGAAGGCGACCTCGTTGGCGCCGCCATGCTTCGGGCCCGCAGCGCGCCGATCGCGCCGGTGATCGCGGAGTACATGTCCGAGCCGGTGCCGGCGATGACGCGCGCGGTGAAGGTCGAGGCGTTGAACTCGTGCTCGGCGTACAGGATGAGCGAGGTGTGCATCGCGCGCACCCACAGCTCGCGAGGGCTTCGGCCGTGCAGCAGGTGCAGGAAGTGCCCGCCGATGGAGTCGTCGTCGGTCTCGACGTCGATGCGCTCGGCCCGAATGGGCGAAGTGGTACCAGTAGAGCAGCATCGAGCCGAGCGAGGCCATCAGCCGGTCGGCGATGTCGCGCGCGCGGCGCGAGCTTGTGGTCGTCGCCTTCGGGCAGCACCGCGCCCGAGCGCCGAGCACGCCGGTGCGCATCACGTCCATCGGATGGGTGCTCGCGGGAATCGTCTCGAGGATGTCCTGCACCGCGGCCGGGATGCCGCGCAGCGAGATGAGCTTGCGCTTGTAGGCCGCGAGCTCCGCCGTGTTCGGCAGCTTGCCGTGCACCAGCAGGTGGGCGATCTCCTCGAACTCGCACTGCTCGGCGATGTCGAGGATGTCGTAGCCGCGGTAGTGCAGGTCGTTGCCGGTGCGCCCGACGGTGCACAGCGCGGTGTTGCCGGCGGTGACGCCGGACAGGGCGACGGACTTCTTCGGCTTCGGGCCGGCGGCTGCGGCTACCGGGGCGGTCTGGCTCATGCTCTGCCTCACTTGGTCTTTGCGAATAGTGCGTCGAGCTTGCGCTCGTAGTCGTGGTAGCCGAGGTAGCGTAGAGGTCGTCGCGCGTCTGCATCGAGTCGAGCACCGCCTTCTGCGTCCCGTCGCGCCGCAGCGTCGCGTAGACCTCCAGCGCCGCAGCGTTCATGGCCCGGAAGGCCGACAGCGGGTAGAGCGCGATGTCCACGCCCGCGCCACGCAGCTCCTCCACGGTGAAGAGCGGCGTCTTGCCGAACTCGGTGATGTTGGCGAGGACCGGCACCTGCACCGCCCGCCGAACCGCCGGTACATGTCGAGGTCCGTGACCGCCTCGGGAAAGATGCCGTCGGCGCCGGCCTCGGCGCAGGCGACTGCGCGTTCGATCGCGCGCTCGAGGCCCTCCGACGGCCAGCGCGTCGGTGCGCGCCATGATGAAGAACGCCGGGTCGGTGCGCGCGTCGACCGCCGCCTTGATGCGGTCGACCATCTCGCGCTGCGGGGACCAGCTCCTTGCCCGGGCGGTGGCCGCAGCGCTTGGCGCCCACCTGGTCCTCGATGTGCATCGCGGCCGCGCCGAACTTGACCAGCGACTTCACCGTGCGCGCGACGTTGAACGCGCTGGCGCCGAAGCCGGTGTCGACATCGACCAGCAGCGGCAGGTCGCACGCGTCGGTGATGCGTCGCACGTCGGTGAGCACGTCGTCGAGGTTGGAGATGCCCAGGTCGGGCATGCCGAGCGAGCCCGCCGCCACGCCGCCGCCCGAGAGGTAGAGCGCGCGGTAGCCGTTCGCCTTGGCGAGGATCGCGTGGTAGGCGTTGATCGCGCCGGGAACCTGCAGCGGCTTCTCCTCCGCCATCGCCTGCCTGAATTTCGCGCCGGGGGTCATCGGGTTCGCCTGGCTCTCCTGGGCTTTCATGCTTCGGGAAAGAAGGCCGCGTCGGCCTCCTGCGGAATCGGCACGCCGGTCACCTTCGCCTTCTGCAGCAGCTCCCAGAAATAGCGGTAGGTCGCACGGTCGTGCAGCTCGCCCTGCGTACTGGATCGGGCCCCAGTCGCGCGCGCTGCGCGGCGAGCAGGATCTGCGCGGCATCGCGACACCTCGCCCAGCTCGGGCTTCATCGCATCGACGATGGGCCGGATCTGCGACGGGTGGATGCTCCACATGCGCAGGAAGCCGAACTCGTTGCGCGCGCGCCAGGCGTCGCGCGAACACGCTGTACGGGTTGTCGCAGGTCGAGGGACACGTTGTGCGCCGGCACCACGCCATGCGCCAGCGCCGCGGCCACGACCTCGGTCTTGGCGCGCACGACCAGCGGATGCTCGAACTGCCCCGGCGAGCGCATGTTCGCCGAGCTCATCGCGCCGTGGTGGCCGCTGACGAAATCCATGAGCCCGAAGTCGAGCACCTGCACGCCGTGCAGCGCGCGCGATATCCCAGGCGTCGTGCAGCGCGCCATGGGTCTCGACCAGCACGTGCACGGGAATCACGCGCTCGAGCCGGTGCTTGCCTGCCGCGCCGCGGATGTAGTCGATCATCTCGGCTACCTGCGCCACCGACGTCGACTTCGGCAGCGTGAGATACGCGATCCGCGCGCCGGCGCCGGCCACGAGGAGGTCGACGTCCTGCGCCAGTGCGGGTGGGTGTAGTCGTGGATGCGCGCTCCCGCCATGCCGTGCAGGTTGCCTTGGGCCGGCGAGCATCTGCGCGATCATCACCGCGTGCTCGCGTCTCCCGGCCGGCGGGGGCGCCGTCCTCGCAGTCGCAGGTCGACGTCGAACACCGGCCCGAGCTGCCCCTGCAGCTCGAGCGCCTTGCGCGATCAGCTTCTCGCTGCCGGCGAAGTGCTCGCATGCGGGAATCGCGGGGAAAGGCTTCTCGCCGGCGAACAGTGCATCGCGCGGATGGGGGACGGCGGCCGGTTTCGGGGAAGAGGGCATGCGCACTCCGGAAGGGACATCCATTTTAGGCGCTTTGCCGACGGGGAATGAACACGGAATAGTCGAGGTCGAGCACCACGGCGGGATGCTTTTCGCCCGCCGCGAGCATCGGCAGGTCCGCCAGCGCGATGTTCTTGGCGCCCAGCATGCGCAGCCGCAGCGCGCCCGCGTCGGAGCGGCCCGGCAGCGCCTCGCGCGTGGTCACCACATGGCGGCAGCGCAGCGTGTCGAGCGCGAAGGTCGGGTTCGCATGGGCGCCGCCATGGATCGCCGCGATCGCGAAGGCGTTCTCCAGGCCGTCGTGGGAGAGGGCGCGACACAGCGAGATCACGTGTCCGCCGTAGACCAGGCGCCGGCCGAAGGGGGTGGAAGTCGCGCCATGCGCGTCGAAGTGGATGCGGGCGGTGTTCTGGTAGAGGCGCGTGGCGGTCATCGCGTCGGCCTCTTCCACGGTCATGCCGCCCGGATGGTCGATCACCTCGCCGGGCTGGTAGTCCTCCCAGCAGCGCGTGCCGCCGGTCGCGGCGTGGTCCAGCGCCTGCGGCCGCACGCCCGCGGGCAGGCGCAGCTCGGCGGCCGGCACTTCGTGCGGCAGCGCGGGAGCGCTCGCGCCGGGCGCCCCGCCCGCGCCGCGCGCCGCCACCATCACCCAGCGGATCCAGCGCAGCACCTCGGCGCGATCCTGGTTGAACGCGCGCGAGCGCACGTACACGACGCCGCTCTTGCCGCTCGAGTTGGCCTTTACCCCGATCACTTCCGACTCGCAGGCGAGCGTGTCCCCCGCGTAGACGGGCGCGAGGAAGCGCACGTCGGCATAGCCGAGGTTCGCCACCGCGTTGTACGAAATGTCGCCCACGGTCTTGCCGAACGCGACGTTGAAGGCCAGCAGGTCGTCGAGCGGGCAGGAGGGATGCCCCAGCGCGCGCGCGAGCGGGGCGGAGCAATGCACAGGCTGGCGCGCGCCGGTGAGCGCGATGTAGAGCGCGGCATCGCCGGCGCCGAGCGTGCGCGGGATCGGGTGGACGAAGCGCTGGCCGAGCGCGTAGTCCTCGAACAGCCAGCCTGCGACAGGCCGTTGCCGGGCGATCGCGCGCTCGTTCACTGGCCCGCTTCCAGCTTCTCGATCATGTCGGCCAGGGCGAGCAGGCGCCGCGCGGCCTTCACGTGGTGTCCCTCCACGAGGCGGCCGTTGACCACCACCGTCCCGCGACCCTCGCGGTGGGCCTGCTCGAGCGCCTCGATCACCTCGTTGGCCGCCGCGAGGTCGTGGGGCTTGGGCGTGAACGCGTCATTGCAATAGGGGAGCTGGAACGGGTGCACGAGGCTCTTGCCGTCGAACCCCAGGTCACGTGCCAGCCGGCAGCCGTATTCGAACGACTGCATGTCCTTCAGGTCGGTCGATATGCCGTCAACCACGGCGCGGTCGCAGGCGCGTCCCGCGAGCAGCACGTGCGACAGGCTGTGCACCACCGCGACCCGGTCGGGCGTGCGCCTGCCGTGCAGCTGGTTGAGCAGGTCGGAGGTGGCCATCACGATGCACGCGATGCGATCGGAAGCCGCGGCGATCTCCTCGGCGCGCAGCACGGCGATGGGGCTTTCGATCATGAGCATGACCGGCAGGTGCCCGCCGCCCGAGGCGTCCAGCAGGGCGAGCGCCTCCTCGACGTCGGCGCGCGACTCCACATTCGGGAAGAGCACCGCGTCCACGCCCGAGCCGGCCACCGCCTTCACGTCGTCGCGGCCCCACGGCGAGTCCAGATCGTTCACGCGCACCACGACTTCGCGCCGTCCGTAGCCGCCCGCGAGCACCGCCTCGACGACGTGGCGACGCGACTCCACCTTCTTCTCCACCAGGATCGGGTCCCCCAGGTCGAGGATCACCGAATCGACCCGCAGCGTGCGCGCCTTGTTCAGGTAGCGCGCGTTGCATCCCGGCACGTAGAGCATGGAGCGGCGCGGACGAGTAATAGGGATTCATGGAGTCAAAGGCTTGAAATCATTGGTGAATAGCAATGCGAATGTTCCCGCGCAACCTTTATCTTATATAAGACACGCGGAAATTGCCATGGTAGGATGTCCCGGACATGAAGAGAACCGGCGCCACCCCTTCGTTCAGGCCACTATACGAGCAGATCAAGGTCCTGCTCACGCAGGGCCTGGTGGCGGGCGAATGGAAGCCGGGCGAGGCGATCCCGTCGGAGCTGGAGCTCGCCGCGCGCTTCCGTGTGAGCCAGGGCACCGTGCGCAAGGCGATCGACGAGCTCGCCGCGGAGCACATCCTGCTGCGCCGCCAGGGCAAGGGCACGTTCGTCGCCTCCCACAGCGAGCCCTCGTACCAGTACCGGTTCCTGCGCGTGCTTCCGGACTCGGGCGAGAAGGTGCATCCGCACAACCTGTTCTTCGGCCTCGAGCGCCACAAGGGCGTGGGCGAGGCGGCGCGCGCGCTGCGGCTCAAGCCGGCGTCGCCCGTGTTCCAGTTCAAGCGCGTGATGTCCTTCGGCGGCCGGCCGATGATTCTCGACGACATCGTGCTCGATGCGAGCCGCTTCCCCGGCCTCACGCTCGCCGAGCTCGAGGAGTTCGGCGGCTCGGTCTACGGCTTCTACGAGACGGTGTTCGGCGTACGCATGATCCGCGCCGAGGAGCGGCTGCGCGCGGTAGCCGCCGACGGCGTGGCAGCCGCGCACCTGCGGGTGGCGGCGGGGGCCGCGCTGCTGTGCGTGGACCGCATCGCCTTCACCTACGGGGACAAGCCGGTCGAATGGCGCCGCGGCCTGTGCGTGACCGACGGCTTTTCGTACCGCAACGACCTCAGCTGAGGATGGCGGCCGCGCGGCATGTGCGGTCGCAGCAAATGGGCTTAAAATCGAAGATGTGCCGACAGGACAAGAACAGAAGATGAGCTCCGCACCCAAGCCGCGCCCGAAGTACTACGAGTTCAACCTGCCGCACCACTGGCCCCCGGCGGTCCTGTCGATCTTTCACCGCATCACCGGCCTGCTGCTGTTCTTCCCGGTGGTTCCCGCGCTGCTCTACGCGATGCAGGCGAGCCTCGGCTCCGAGGCGGGCTTACGAGCGATGCCGCGCCCTGCTCGCGCATCCGCTCGCCAAGCTCGTGGCGCTGGGGATCGCCTGGGCATATGCGCACCACTTCTTCGCCGGCATCCGCTACCTGCTGCTCGACGTGCACGTGGGATCCTCCAAGCCCGCGGCGCGGGCAAGCGCGCTGGCGGTGTTCGCGCTCGGCGCGCTGGTGGCCGCGCTCGTGGCATGGAGGCTGTGGTGAGCCGCTACGCAAAGTCCCCGGTCGGGGCGCATTACGGACTGCGAGACTGGCTGCTGCAGCGCCTCACGGCCGCGCTCATGGCGACGTACACCGTGCTCGTGCTGGCGCTGGCGTGCTGGAAGGCGCCGGCGTCCTACGCCGACTGGAAGGCGATCTTCTCGGGCGGACTCGTGCGGGTGTGCACCATGGTCTTCATGGCGGCGCTGCTCTACCACGCGTGGGTCGGGATGCGCGACATCCTCATGGACTACGTGAAGCCGGCGCTCGCGCGCCTCGCGCTCGAGACCGCGGTGGGCGTGGTGCTGCTGGGTTATCTCGTGTGGTCGGCCGCGATCCTGTGGGGACCCTGACGATGGCGATCCCGGTTCGCAGGTTCGACGCGGTCATCGTGGGGGCCGGCGGAGCCGGAATGCGCGCTTCGCTGGAGCTCGCCCACGCGGGCCTCAAGGTCGCGGTGCTCTCCAAGGTGTTTCCGACGCGCTCGCACACGGTGGCCGCGCAGGGCGGCATCGGCGCCGCGCTCGGCAACATGGGCGAGGACAATTGGATCTGGCACATGTACGACACCATCAAGGGCTCGGACTACCTCGGCGACCAGGACGCGATCGAGTTCATGTGCCGCATGGCCCCCGAGGTGGTGTTCGAGCTCGAGCATTACGGCATGCCGTTCGACCGCAACGAGAACGGCACCATCTACCAGCGCCCGTTCGGCGGCCATTCGGCGAATTTCGGCGAGAAGCCGGTGCAGAGGAGCTCGTGCGCGGCCGATCGCACCGGCCACGCCATGCTGCACACGCTCTACCAGCGCAACGTGCGCGCCAATACCCAGTTCTTCGTCGAATGGATGGCGCTCGACCTCATCCGCGACGCCGGCGGCCGCGTGCTCGGCGTCGACCGCCCTCGAGATGGAGACCGGCGAGATCGCGATCTTCCACGCGCAAGGCGACGCTCTTCGCCACCGGCGGGGCGGGCGCATCTTTCGCGCCAGCGACCAATGCCTTCATCAACACCGGCGACGGGCTGGGCATGGCGGCGCGCGCCGGCATCCCGCTGGAGGACATGGAGTTCTGGCAGTTCCACCCGACCGGCGTGGCCGGTGCGGGCGTGCTGATCACCGAAGGCGTGCGCGGCGAGGGCGGCTATCTGCTCAACAAGGACGGCGAGCGCTTCATGGAGCGCTACGCGCCGAACATGAAGGACCTGGCTTCGCGCGACGTGGTTTCGCGCGCGATGGCCACCGAGATCAAGGAGGGCCGCGGGCTGGGCGAGCACGGCGACTACGTCCTGCTCAAGCTCGACCACCTGGGCCTGGAGATCATCGAGAAGCGCCTGCCCGGCATTCGCGAGATCGCCATCAAATTCGCCAACGTCGACCCGGTGAAGCAGCCGATCCCGGTGGTTCCGACGGTCCACTACCAGATGGGCGGCATCCCGACCAACTATCACGGCGAGGTGGTGATGCCGCAGCGGCGGCGACCCGGCGGTCCCGGTGCCGGGCTTCTACGCCGCCGGCGAATGCGGCGTGCGCGTCGATCCACGGCGCCAACCGGCTGGGCACCAATTCGCTCACCGACCTGCTGGTGATCGGCAAGAGCTCGGGACAGCGCATGATCGCGATTCATCGCGGCCGAGCCGCGCGAGGTCCGCGAGCTGCCGAAGGGCGCGGGCGATTACTCGCGCGAGCGCCTGAGCGCGGCTGGACTCGCAGGCTCGAAGGCGAGGAGGTGCACGAGGTGCGCGCCGAGATCCAGCGCACCATGCAGGCGCACTGCGGCGTGTTCCGCTTCCCCGACCTGCTGCCGCAGGGCGTGTCCAAGATCAAGGCCGTCGCCGAGCGCGCGCGGCGCACCCGCATCAAGGACAAGTCGAAGGTGTTCAACACCGCGCGCATCGAGGCCCTCGAGCTGGACAACCTGATGGAGACCGCGCGCGCCACCATGATCTCGGCTGCGGCGCGCGAGGAAAGCCGCGGCGCGCACGACCGCGCGGACCATCCCAAGCGCGACGACGTGCACTGGCTCAAGCACACGCTCTGGTCGCGCGAGGGCGACCGGCTCGACTACAAGCCGGTGCACCTGAAACCCCTCACCGTGGAGACGTTCGAGCCGAAGGCCCGCGTCTACTGAAACCATGAGATTCCGCATCCAGCGCTACAACCCCGACCAGGACGCCGGGCCCCATTTCCAGGACTACGACGTGCAGATGGGTCCCGCGGACCGCATGCTGCTCGACGCGCTGGTGCGCATCAAGACGCTCGACGACACGCTGTCGCTGCGCCGCTCGTGCCGCGAGGGCGTGTGCGGCTCCGACGCGATGAACATCAACGGCAAGAACGGGCTCGCGTGCATGACCAAGCTCACCGACCTCAAGGAGCCGGTCGTGATCCGGCCGCTGCCCGGCCTGCCGGTCGTGCGCGACCTGATCGTGGACATGACGCAGTTCTTCGCGCAGTACCATTCGGTGAAGCCCTACGTGATCAACGACGAGCCCGCCGCCGGAGCGCGAGCGGCTGCAGTCGCCCGCGCGATCGCGAGGAGCTGGACGGCCTGTACGAGTGCATCCTGTGCGCGTGCTGCTCGACCGCCTGCCCGAGCTTCTGGTGGAACCCGGACAAGTTCGTCGGCCCGGCGGGGCTGCTGCAGGCCTACCGCTTCATCGCCGACAGCCGCGACAAGGCGACCAACGACGCGCCTGGACAACCTCGAGGATCCCTACCGGCTGTTCCGCTGTCATACGATCATGAACTGCGTGGATGTCTGCCCGAAGGGGCTCAATCCCGCGCTCGCGATCGCGAAGATCCGCGAGATGCTCGCGCGCCGGGCGGTCTGGGGCGGCGCGATGGACGCGCGGGCCGTGCAACGACTTCGGTGGAGGAGCCGCCGCGGTCTGCTGGAGCTGGACTTGGTGCTCGACCGCTACTGGGCGGGGGCGGGAATGCGGATGACGACGGGCGAGGCGGAGGCGATGGAGCGCCTGCTTGCCCTCGGCGACAACGACCTGCTCGACCTTGTGATGGGGCGGGCTGAGGCCCCGGATGCGCACCTCCGGGCACTGCTGGAACAACTGCGCGCCGCCTGAGAGTCGGCGCGGGAACGACGGAGCCATAAAAGATGGAAGCGAAGGGCAAGGCGACACTGAACTACGACAGCGGCAAGACGCTCGAATTTCCGGTCTACAAGGGCACCATCGGACCCGACGTGGTCGACATCCGCGCGCTCTACGGCAAGACCGGGATGTTCACCTACGACCCGGGCTTCCTCTCGACCGCGAGCTGCGCCTCGAGGATCACCTACATCGACGGCGACCAGGGCGTGCTCCTCTACCGCGGCTATCCCATCGAGCAGCTCGCCGTGCACTGCGACTTCCTCGAGGTGTGCTACCTGCTGCTCAACGGGGAATTGCCCACCCAGGCGCAGAAGGATGAGTTCGTCTACACGGTCACCCGCCACACGATGGTGCACGAGCAGCTCGCGCGCCTGTACTCCGGCTTCCGGCGCGACTCGCATCCCATGGCGGTGATGGTCGGCGTGACCGGGGCACTGTCGGCTTTCTACCACGACTCGCTCGACATCACTAACCCGGACCACCGCGAAATCTCCGCCTTCCGCCTGATCGCCAAGCTGCCGACCATCGTGGCGATGGCCTACAAGTACAACATGGGCCAGCCGTTCATGTACCCGCGCAACGACCTCGGCTACACCGCGAACTTCATGCGCATGATGTTCGGCGTGCCGGCGGAGGAATACGAGGTGAAGGACGTGCTGGTGCGGGCGCTGGACCGCATCTTCATCCTGCACGCGGACCACGAGCAGAACGCCTCGACCTCGACCGTGCGCCTCGCGGGCTCCTCGGGCGCCAACCCGTTCGCGTGCATCGCCGCGGGCATCGCGTGCCTGTGGGGACCCGCCCACGGCGGGGCCAACGAGGCCGCGCTGCAGATGCTGATCGACCTCGAGCGCGAGGGCGGCGTGGCGAAGCTGGGCGAGTTCATCAAGAAGGTGAAGGACAAGAACTCGGGCGTGAAGCTGATGGGCTTCGGCCACCGCGTCTACAAGAACTACGACCCCCGCGCCAAGCTCATGCAGGAGACCACCCGCGAGGTGCTCGACGCCCTCGACGTCCACGACGCGCCGCTGCTCAAGCTCGCGATGGCCCTGGAGAAGATCGCGCTCGAGGACGAGTACTTCGTGTCCCGCAAGCTCTACCCGAACGTCGACTTCTACTCGGGCATCGTGCAAAGCGCGCTCGGCATCCCCACCTCGATGTTCACCTGCATCTTCTCGCTCGCGCGCACGGTGGGCTGGATCGCGCAATGGAACGAGATGATCTCGGATCCCGAGCAGAAGATCGGCCGCCCGCGCCAGCTCTACAACGGCCCCACGCAGCGCGACGTGACGCCGATCGGATTGAGGAAATAACCATGGCCGGCGTGATGCAGGACTTCGAGGACTCCTCGCTGCTGTACGGGGCCAACGCGCCCTTCGTCGAGGAGCTCTACGAGCGCTACCTGGCCGACCCGGGGTCGGTGGACCCCGAGTGGCGCGCGCAGTTCGACGCCTGGCAGCAGGGCGGCGGGGGCCGTGACGTGGCCCACGGGCCGGTGGTCGCGGCCTTCCGGAACCTGGCGCGCGCGGGCGCCCCGACCCCCGCCCCCGCGGCGGGTACGGACGACAAGTCCCTCAAGGTGCTGCAATTCATCCGCGCGCACCGCGTGATGGGCTCGCGCTACTCGCAGCTGGACCCGCTCAAGCGCCTCGAGCGCACGCCCGTCCCCGAGCTGGAGCTCTCTTACTACGGCCTGGGCGAGTCCGACATGGACCGCGCGTTCTCGCCCGGCTCGTGGCAGGGCGCCAAGGGGCCGATGAAGCTGCGCGAGATCGTGGCCGCGGTGAAGAAGACCTATTGCGGGACGATCGGCATCGAATACATGTACATCTCGTCGACGGAGCAGAAGCGCTGGATCCAGCAGCGCTTCGAGGGGACGCTGTCGACGCCGGACTTCACCCCGGAGCAGAAGCGCGCGATCCTCGAGCGCATCACCGCCTCGGAGACCCTCGAGCGCTACCTGCATACGCGCTACGTCGGGCAGAAGCGCTTCTCGGGCGAGGGCGGCGAGAGCATGATCCCCATGCTCGACACGATCATCGAGAACTTCGGCGCCCAGGGCGCCAAGGAAGTCGTGATCGGCATGGCGCACCGCGGACGCCTGAACGTGCTGGTGAACAACCTCGGCAAGATTCCCGCGGAGCTGTTCTCCGAGTTCGAGGGCAAGCACGCGCTCGAGCTGCAGTCGGGCGACGTGAAGTACCACCAGGGCTTCTCGTCGGACATACGCACCGCCGGCGGCACGCTGCACCTCACGCTCGCCTTCAATCCCTCGCACCTGGAGATCGTGAACCCGGTGGTCGAAGGCTCGGTGCGTGCCCGCCAGCACCGCCGCGGCGACCACACGGGCGACCAGGTGCTGCCCACTGCTGATCCATGGCGACGCCGCCTTCGCGGGGCAGGGTGTCGTGATGGAGACGCTGGCCCTGTCGCAGACGCGCGGCTACCGCACCGGCGGCACGGTGCACATCGTGGTCAACAACCAGATCGGCTTCACCACCTCGGACACGCGCGACGCGCGCTCCTCGCTCTACTGCACCGACGTCGCCAAGATGATCGAGGCGCCGGTCTTCCACGTGAACGGCGACGATCCCGAGGCGTGCGTCATGGTCTCCGCGGTCGCGCTCGAATTCCGCCGGCGCTTCCGCAAGGACGTGGTGATCGACCTGGTGTGCTTCCGCCGCCTGGGCCACAACGAGCAGGACGAGCCGTTCGTGACCCAGCCGCTGATGTACAAGAAGATCGCCCAGCACCCGGGCACGCGCAAGCTCTACGCCGACCGGCTCGAGCGCGCAGGGCGTGATCGCCGGAAGGGCTCGCCGACGAGCTGGTGACGAGCGTGCGCACCGCGCTCGACGCCGGCAAGGGCACCAACCCGAAGATCCTCTATCGGCCTCAAGCCCGCGCTCGCGATCGACTGGGCGCCCTACATCGGCGTGGACTGGCGCCAGAGCGCGCAGACCGCGGTGCCGCTCGCGAAGCTGCAAGCACCTCGCCGCGCGCCTCACCGACGTTCCTCCGGACTTCAAGCTCCACCCCTCGGTCGAGCGGCTGCTCGCCGCGCGCCGGGAGATGGGCGAGGGCAAGACCCCGCTCGACTGGGGCATGGCGGAGAACCTCGCCTACGCCTCGCTCGTGAACGACGGCTACCCGGTGCGCCTGTCCGGCCAGGACTCGGGCCGCGGCACGTTCGCGCATCGCCACGCGGTGCTGCACGACCAGAATCGCGAGCGCTGGGATTCGGGCGTGTACATCCCGCTGCAGAACATCCGCACCGGCCAGGCGCAACTTCGTGGTGATCGACTCGGTGCTCTCCGAGGAGGCGGTGCTCGGGTTCGAGTACGGCTACTCCACCGCGCGAGCCCGATCGAGCTGGTGATCTGGGAAGCGCAGTTCGGCGACTTCGCCAACGGCGCGCAGGTCGTGATCGACCAGTTCATCGCCTCGGGCGAGGCGAAGTGGGGCCGGATCTGCGGCCTGACGCATGTTCCTGCCGCACGGCTACGAGGGGCAGGGGCCGGAGCATTCCTCGGCGCGGCTGGAGCGCTACCTGCAGCTGTGCGCCGAGCACAACATGCAGGTGTGCGTGCCGTCGACGCCGGCGCAGATCTTCCACCTGCTGCGCCGCCAGATGCTGCGCCCGTTGCGCAAGCCGCTGATCGTGATGACGCCCAAGACCCTGCTGCGCAAGAAGGAGGCGGCCTCGCCGCTCGGCGAGCTCGCCAACGGGCGAGTTCCAGGTGATCGATCCCGGAGATCGAGAAGCTCGACGCCGAAGAAGGTGCGGCGCATCGTGTTCTGCGCGGCAAGGTCTACTACGACCTGCTGCGGAGCGCGCGCAAGCGCGGCGTCGACGACGTCGCCGATCGTGCGCATCGAGCAGCTCTATCCGTTCCCGCACGAGGAGTTCGCGGCGCGAGATCAAGCGCTACCCGAACGCGACACGAGCGTGGTGTGGTGCCAGGAAGAGCCGCAGAACCAGGGCGCGTGGTACCAGATCCGGCACTACCTGCAGCGAATCTGCGGCCGGACCAGACGCTGTCTCTACGCGGGGCGCGCCGTCGCGGCCGCTCGCCGCGCGGTGGGCTATCTGCAGTTGCACAACGAGCAGCAGAAGGCGCTGGTCGAGGCGGCCTTCGATGCCGTCGAGGACCGACCGCAGCTGCGCGCGTACGCAAGCCGCCTGACCGACAACACGCGGCGAGGCGCCGACGCCCGGATAAGGAAGAGCTCATGATCGTCGAAGTCAAAGTACCGCAGCTGTCCGAGTCGGTCTCCGAGGCCACGCTGCTCGCCTGGCACAAGAAGGCGGGCGAGGCGGTCAGAGCGCGACGAGAACCTGATCGACATCGAGACCGACAAGGTGGTGCTCGAGCTGCCGGCGCCCGTCGACGGCGTGCTGCGCGAAGATCGTCAAGGGCGACGGCGAGCAGCGTGGCGAGCCGGCGACGTGATCGCGCGTGATCGATACCGAGGCGAAGGCCACGGCCGCTTCGGCGCCCAGGCCGCGGCAGCCGCCGGCGGCCGCTGCCGCGCGGCACCGCCGTCACCGGCCGCAGCCCGCGGCGGCCGCGCCCGCGCAGGCCGCCATGCCCGCGGCGCGCGAAGATCGCCGCCGAGAAGGCCGATCGACACGGCGGCGATCGCCGGCACGCGGCCGCGACGGCCGCGTCACCAAGGCCGACGTGCTGCGCGGCCGCGCCGCGGCACCGGCGCCGCGCCGCGCGCAGCGCGCGCCCGCCGCGCGGCGCCGCGCCCGCCGTCCGCGTCGACCTCGACGCGGCTGCGACCGCACCGAGCAGCGCGTGCCGATGTCGCGCCTGCGCGCAGCGCGTCGCCGAGCGCCTGCGTGCAGTCGCAGTCCACCGCGGCGATCCTCACGACCTTCAACGAGGTCAACATGCAGCCGGTGCATGGACCTGCGCGCGCAGCTACAAGGACCGCTTCGAGAAGGAGCACGGCGTGAAGCTCGGCTTCATGTCGTTCTTCGTGAAGGCCGCGGTCGCATGCGCTGAAGCAAGTACCCGGTCGTGAACGCCTCGGTCGACGGCAACGACATCGTCTACCACGGCTACTTCGACATCGGCGTCGCGGTGGGCAGCCGAGCGCGGGCTGGTGGTGCCGATGCTGCGCGACGCCGACCAGCTGTCGGCTTCGCCGAGATCGAGAAGGCGATCGCCGACTTCGGGCAAGCGCGCGCGAGACGGCAAGCTCGACGATCGAGGAGCTCACCGGCGGCACGTTCTCGATCTCCAACGGCGGGGTGTTCGGCTCGATGCTGTCCACGCCGATCATCAACCCGCCGCAGAGCGCGATCCTCGGCATGCACGCGACCAAGGACCGCGCCGGTGGTCGAGAACGGCCAGGTCGTGGTGCGGCCGATGAACTACTTCGCGCTGTCCTACGACCACCGCATCATCGACGGCCGCGAGGCGGTGCTGGCGCTGGTGGCGATGAAGGAAGCGCTCGAAGATCCGGCGCGCCTGCTGCTGGATATCTAGGGCCGATGGTGGCGCGCCGGAGGAAGCGGATCACGGCCCGGGCCATCGCGTGGCGGATCTTCCTCTTTTTCGCGGGCTCGCTGCTGGTGGGGTTCCTGACCGTATTCCTCGACGCGGAACTGGGTATCTACCTGCCGCGCCACTTCGCCGTATCGCTGGCGGTGGGGATCGCGGTCGGCGTCACCTTCTGGCTCCTGCGCCTGCTCAAGCATCCGCCGCTCTTGCTGCGTGACGTCCCGCCGCTCGCGGCGGGCCTTTGTGCCGGCTGGGCGTGCATATCGCGAAATTCTGGCTCAGATGAACGGGAAATCCATGGAGCAGGCATTCGACGTGGTCGTGATCGGTTCCGGTCCTGGCGGCTACATCGCCGCGATCCGCGCGGCGCAGCTTGGTTTCCGGACGGCGTGCATCGATGGCTGGAAGAACGCCAGGGGGGAGCTCACGCCTGGGCGGGACCTGCCTCAACGTCGGCTGCATTCCCTCCAAGGCGCTGCTCGCGTCCTCCGAAGAGTACGAAAAGGCAAGCCGCCACCTGGGCGGCCCACGGCATCGGCGTGACGGGCGTGAAGCATCGACGTGGCGAAGATGCAGGCGCGCAAGGACGCAGATCGTCACCAAGATGACCGAAGCGGGATCGAGTTTCTCTTCCGGAAGAACAAGATCACGTGGCTGCAGGGCTTCGGCAGGCTCGTGGGCGGCGGGGACTCCTACGCGATCGAGGTCGGCGGCGAGACGCTGCGAGGCGAAGCACGTGATCATCGCGACCGGATCCAAGGCGCGCCATCTGCCCGGCGTCGCGGTCGACAACGAGATCGTCTGCGACAACGAGGGCGCGCTCGCCTTCGGCGCGGTGCCCGGGCGCCTGGGCGTGATCGGCGCCGGCGTGATCGGGCTGGAGCTGGGCAGCGTGTGGCGGCGCCTGGGCGCCGAAGGTCACGATCCTCGAGGCGCTGCCGGCCTTCCTCGGCGCCTGCGACGAGGCGGTGCAGAAGGAGGCGTGGAAGCAGTTCACCAAGGTGCAGGGGCTCGACATCCGCCTGGGCGTGACGATCGGCAAGGTCGTCGCGCGCAAAGCCGGTGTCGTGGTCGAGTACTCCGACGACAAGGGTGCCGCCCAGAAGCTCGAGTGCGACCGGCTGGTGGTGTCGATCGGCCGCGTGCCCAATACCGACGGGCTGGGCGCCGAGGCGGTGGGACTGCAGGCTCGACGGCCGCGGCTTCATCGAGGTCGACGCGCATTGCCGTACCAACCTGCCCAATGTCTACGCGATCGGCGACGTGGTGCGCGGCCCGATGCTCGCCCACAAGGCCGAGGACGAGGGCGTGATGGCCGCGGAGCTCATCGCGGGGCAGAAGCCGCACATCGACTACGCCATGCATTCCGTGGATCATCTACACCCACCCGGAGATCGCCTGGGTGGGCAAGAGCGAGCAGCAGGCCAGGGCCGAGGGCATCGCGGTGAAGTCCGGGCAGTTTCCGTTCGCCGCCAACGGCCGGGCGCTCGGCATCGACGAGCCCGCAGGATTCGCGAAGGTGGTCGCCGACGCGGCGACCGACCGGGTGCTGGGCGTGCACATCATCCACGCGCGCGCCTCCGACGTGATCCAGGAGGGCGTCACCACCATGGAGTTCGCGGGCGCAGCGGAGGACATCGCACGCATCGTGCACGGCCATCCCACGCTGTCGGAAGTCGTGAAGGAGGCGGCGCTCAACGTGGACAAGCGTTCGCTCAACATGTAGCGGGTCATGCAACCCGCCGAAAACCTCGAGATCCCGAGCGACGGCCGCGACGAGGAAGTCGACGCCGCGGAGTTCTCCGGCCCGCTCGAGTGGTACTGGCACTACAGCCAGCGCGCGGATTTCCAGACCGACGGCGCGCAACTGCGCGTGCTGGAGGAGCTGCAGCGCCTGTTCGAGGAGCTCGAGGACTACCGGCAGTACCGCGCCGGAAAGATCAACCGCCTGGTGACCAACCTGGGCGCGGGCCGCAAGCCGCCGCGGGGGATGTACATCTGGGGAGGCGTGGGGCGGGGCAAGTCGCTCATGATGGACGCCTTCTTCAAGGTGTCGCGCCATCGCCGCAAGCGCCGCGTGCATTTCCACGAGTTCATGCGCGAGATCCACGCCCGGATGCGCGCGCTCTCCGGGCAGGAGGATCCGCTCGACGCGATCTCGACCGAGATCGCCCGGGAGCTGCGCCTGCTCGCTTTCGACGAATTCCACGTGGCCGACATCGCCGACGCGATGATCCTCGGGCGCCTGCTCGAGCTGCTGATCGCCAAGGGCGTGGTCCTGGTGATGACGTCCAACTATCGCCCGGACACCCTGTATCCGAACGGCCTGCAGCGCGCGCGCTTCCTGCCCGCCATCGAGATCCTGCAGCGCGAGCTGGTGGTGGTCGAGCTGGCCGGCTCCATGGACCACCGCCGGCGGCTGCTCGATGCGCTGAGCGTGTACTACACTCCGATCGATGCGCACGCGGACGAGCATCTCGGACGCTTCTTCGAGGCCATGACCAAGGCGACGTACGCCGAGCACGGGACGATCGAGGCGGGCGGGCGGGCACTGGCGTTCCGCCGCCGAGCGAAGGGCGTCATCTGGTTCGATTTTGCGGAGCTCTTCGAGAAGGCCCGCTCGCAGGTCGACTACCTCGAGGTGGCGAGCGCCTACCACACGGTGCTCATCTCCGGCGTGAAGCGCATGAGCGCCTCGCAGACCGACGTCGTGCGCCGCTTCACCTGGCTGGTGGACGTGTTCTACGACCAGCGGGTGAAGCTGGTGCTCTCGGCCGAGGCGCCCCCGGAGGAGCTGCTCGCCCCGGGTGACGAGAAATCGGGTCCCGAGCGAATGGTGCGTGGGGAATTCGCTCGCGCCGCGAGCCGCTTGCGGGAGATGCAGTCGCGCGACTACTTCTCCCGCAAGCATGCCTCGGCCGAAAATCCGCGAGTCCTTGCCAAATAGCAGCAACCGCCCGGCGGTTTTCATGATAATGGGGCCTGTCCACCCTCCAATCGTGATTGCACCAGGCCAGGAGAGATGAAGGCGATCCTGCTCGCGAAGGACGGCGCGGCGTTCCAGGCCCGCGTCGCTGATATCGATGACGACGCCCTGCCCGAAGGCGACGTGACCCTGCGGGTGGAGTACTCCACCGTCAACTACAAGGACGCGCTCGCGATCACCGACAAGTCGCCCATCGTGCGCAAGTGGCCGATGGTTGCGGGGATCGACGGCGCGGGGGTGGTCGAGGCGAGCTCGCACCCGGCCTGGAAACCCGGCGACCGCGCGATCCTCAACGGCTGGGGCGTGGGCGAAAGCCACTGGGGCTGCCTCGCGCAGAAGGCGCGCCTGCGCGGCGACTGGCTGGTGAAGCTGCCCGACGGAATGACCAGTCGCCAGGCGATGGCGATCGGTACCGCGGGCTACACGGCGATGCTGTGCGCGATGAGCCTCGAGCGCCTGGGCGTGGACAAGCAGCGCGGCGAGGTGCTGGTGACGGGCGCCAGCGGCGGGGTGGGGAGCGTGGCGGTGGCGATCCTGGCCCACCGCGGCTACCGCGTGGTCGCCTCCACCGGCAAGCTGGCCGAGGAAGCGTACCTGCGGTCGCTCGGCGCGGCCGCGGTGATCGACCGCAGGACGCTCTCGGATCCGGGCAAGCCGCTGCAGAAGGAGCGCTGGGCGGGCGTGGTGGACTGCGTCGGCAGCCACACCCTCGCCAATGCCTGCGCGCAGACCATGGCCGAGGGCGTCGTGACGGCGTGCGGCCTTGCCCAGGGCATGGATTTCCCGGTGACCGTGGCGCCGTTCATCCTGCGCGGAATCACGCTTGCCGGCATCAACAGCGTGACCGCGCCGCTCGAGCGCCGGCGCGAGGCCTGGCGGCTGCTCGCCCGCGAGCTCGACGCCGCAAAGCTCGAGTCGATGGTGCACGAGATCGGACTCGACGCGGCGATCGCGCGCGCCCCCGAGGTCATCGCCGGAGGGATCCGCGGCCGCCTGGTCGTGGACGTGAATCGCTAGGAGGAGAACATGACTACCGTGGAAGCATCCGCCGCCACCTACCGGCAGTTCCATGCGCGCTCGGTGAACGATCCCGAGGGCTTCTGGGCCGAGCAGGCGAAGCTCATCGACTGGCACAAGCCCTTCACCAGGGTGCTGGACTATTCGCACCCGCCGTTCCGTTCGTGGTTCGTCGGGGGCGAGACCAACCTCTGCCACAACGCGGTCGACCGCCACCTCGCCACTCGCGCGCACCAGCTCGCGCTGGTGTGGATCTCCACCGAGGTCGACGAGAAGCGCGCCTACACGTTTACGCAGCTGCACGAGGAAGTAAACCGCTTCGCCGCCGTGCTGCGCTCGCTGGGCGTGGGCAAGGGCGACCGGGTCCTCATCTACATGCCGATGGTGCCCGAGGCGGTGTTCGCGATGCTCGCCACGGTGCGGCTCGGCGCGATCCACTCCGTGGTCTTCGGCGGCTTCGCGGCCGCCAGCCTCGCCGCGCGCATCGACGACGCGCAGCCCAAGGTGATGGTGGCGAGCGACGCCGGCATGCGCATGGGCAGGATGATCCCGCTCAAGCCGCTGGTCGACGAGTCGATCCGGCTCGCGAAGTCCCCGCCGGCGCACGTGCTCGTGGTCGACCGCGGGCTCGACAAGTCGATGAGCCGTGTGGCGGGCCGCGACGTGGACTACGCGCGCGCACGCGAGGAGCAGCGCGGCGCGAAGGTGCCGGTGACCTGGCTCGAGTCCAACGCGCCCTAGCTACATCCTCTACACCAGCGGCACGACGGGCAAGCCCAAGGGCGTGCAGCGCGACACCGGCGGCTACGCGGTGGCGCTCGCCGCCTCGATGCAGCACATCTTCTGCTCGAAGCCGGGCGAGGCCTATTTCTCCACCTCGGACATCGGCTGGGTCGTCGGCCACTCGTACATCGTCTACGGACCGCTGATCAACGGCTTGACCACGATCATGTACGAAGGCGTGCCGATCCGCCCCGATCCCGGCATCTGGTGGAAGATCGTTCAGGACTACCGCGTGACCTCGATGTTCACCTCGCCCACCGCGATCCGCGTGCTGAAGAAGCAGGACTCCGCTTGCTGAGCAAGTACGACACCTCGAGCCTGCGCTACCTGTTCCTCGCCGGCGAACCGCTCGACGAGCCGACCGCGCGCTGGATGTCGGAATCGCTCGGCTGCAGGTGATCGACAACTACTGGCAGACCGAGACGGGCTGGCCGATCCTCACCGCCTGTCCCGGCGTCGAGGACACGCCGCGCAAGTTCGGCTCGCCCTCGTTCGCGGCCTACGGCTACCGGATCAAGCTCAAGCACGAGGAGACCGGGCGCGAGGTGGGTGCCAACGAGAAGGGCGTGCTGTGCATCGTGCCGCCGCTGCCCCCGGGTGCGATGACCACGGTGTGGGGCGACGACGCGCGCTTTGTCGCCACGTACTACAAGTCGTTCGCCGACGAGATGGTCTACACCACCTTCGACTGGGCCACGCGCGACGAGGACGGCTACTACTTCATCCTCGGCCGCACCGACGACGTGATCAACGTGGCCGGCCATCGCCTGGGCACGCGCGAGATCGAGGAGGCGGTCCAGGCGCACCCGAACGTCGCCGAGGTCGCCGTGGTCGGCGTGGCCGATGCGGTGAAGGGCCAGGTGCCGGTCGCGTTCGTCGTGGTGAAGGATGCCTCGCGCACCGCCACGAAGGAGCTCGCGGCGGCCGAGGAGAAGGAGATCATGGCGACGGTCGACCGCCAGATCGGCGCGATCGCGCGTCCGGCGCGGATCTGCTTCGTGACGGTGCTGCCCAAGACGCGCTCGGGCAAGCTGCTGCGCCGCTCGATCCAGGCGATCTGCGAGGGGCGCGACCCGGGCGACCTCACCACCATCGAGGACCCGGGCGCCCTCGAGCAGATCCGGGGGGCGGTGGCCCCGGGGAAGACCACCGCCTGAGCCGCGCGGCGCGCTACTTGCTGCAGGCGCCTATGTAACGGCCCTCCATGTGCTGCGTCATGTTCATCGGCCGGCCGCCCTGGTCCATGGCCATCTTCATGTCCATCTTATAGCCGTCGCCGGTGAACGTGATGTGATTGTCGGCCCGCATTTGAAGGCGGCCGGTGCAGACCATGGTGTAGTCGGCGCTGTTGCCCGACATCCGGAAGTTCTCGATCTGGCAGTCCTTCGGCGCCCTGCGGGCATCCTCGCGGTTCATGCGGCCGCGGTCGATGTCTTCCTCCGTCACGCAATGCTGGAACGTGTGGACCTGGTGGCCCATGCCCGGCGGCAGGCCGGGTATCGCGCCCATGTCCATGTCTACCTTGTACTCGTACATGCCGGCCTTCATCTTGCCCTTGAAGGCGTCGAAGGGATTGTCGGCGGCGGCCGCGGCCACGGGGAGCGTCGCGGCGCAGGCCAGGGTGAGCAGGGAAAGGATTCTCATCGCGGGGCACCTTGCGCAGTTGAAAATGCGAGAATAACCGATCCCCGCGCGAACGGGACTACCGGGAAACGAGAATAGCGGCATGGACTCTACCGCCATCCCTTCCGCGAAGGCGGACCTGCGCCGCGAGATGATCGCCCGGCGTGACGGCATTCCCGAGGCGGAGCGCGCGCGCATCGCGGCACTGCTCGTCGAGCGGCTGGTGGCGCTTCCCCGGTACGCGGCGGCGCGCTCGGTGCTCGCCACGATGGCAATCGGCAGCGAATGGAACATGCGTTCCTTCCTCGAGCGGGCGCGCGCCCACGGCAAGACCCTGGTGCTGCCGCGGGTGACCCCCCCGCCGCGCCACCTCGCGCTGCATGCGGTGGACGACCTGGACCGCGACCTGGTCCCGGGCGTGTGGGGCATTCCGGAGCCCGATCCTGCGCGCTGCCCGCAGGTCGCGATGGCCGACGTGGAGTTCGCGCTGGTACCGGCGCTCGCCGTGGACCTGGGCGGCTACCGGTTGGGCTACGGGGCGGGATATTTCGACCGGCTGCTGCACGCGCGCACGCCGCGCACGTTCTGCGTCTCGGCGCTGCCCGCGCAGTTCGTCGTCGAGCGCCTGCCGCGCGAGGCGCACGACGTGTGCGTGGACCTGGTGGTGGACGAGCGCCGGGCGTTGCCGGCCGGCGGCCCCGTACCCGCATGAGCGCGCGCATCATCGACGGCAAGGCGATCGCGCGCGGGTTCCGGGCGGAGCTTGCGATCCGCGTGGCGCGGCTGCGCGAGACCGGTGTCGTGCCGGGGATCGCGGTCGTGATCGTGGGCGACGACCCGGCGAGCCACGTGTACGTGCGCAACAAGGCGCTCGCCTGCCAGGACATCGGCATGTACTCCGAGGTGCACGCGCTCCCGGCGCAAACTCCGCAGGCCCAGCTCGTCGCGTTCGTGGGGCGCCTCAATGCCGACCCGAAAATCCACGGGATCCTGGTGCAGATGCCGCTGCCGCGCGGCCTGGACGCGCGCGCGGTGATCGAGGCCATCGCGCCCGACAAGGACGTGGACGGCTTCCACTACCAGAACATGGGCGCGCTCGTGGCGGGCGAGCCCGCCTTCTATCCCTGCACGCCGTGGGGAGTGATGAAGATGCTCGAGCACGAGGGCGTGGCCCTTTCCGGCGCCCATGCCGTGGTCGTGGGGCGTTCCACGATCGTGGGCAAGCCCATGGCGCTCATGCTGCTCAACGCGAGCGCGACCGTCACCGTGTGCCACTCGCGCACGCGTGCCCTGGCGCAGATCACGCGCCAGGGCGACGTGCTCGTGGCGGCCGTGGGCAAGGCGGGCACCATCCGCGGCGACATGGTGAAGCCGGGCGCGGTGGTGATCGACGTGGGCATCAGCCGGCTGCCGGACGGCAAGCTGGCGGGAGACGTGGAATTCGAGTCCGTGGCCCAAGTCGCCTCGCGCATCACTCCGGTGCCCGGCGGCGTCGGGCCGATGACCATCGCGATGCTGCTCGCCAACGCGGTGCGCTCGGCCGAGCGGGTGGCGGGACTCGCGGCACGCGGCGAGACGCGCATCGCCTGAGAGGAGGAATGCAGATCATGACCGGCATCTACGACAGCGGGCTGGAGCGCAACGCGGCGAACTACGCCGCTCTCTCGCCGGTGTCCTTCCTCGCCAAGGCCGCATACGTCTATCCCGAGCGCACGGCGGTGATCCACGGCACGGTGCGCCGCACCTGGAGCGAGACCTACGCGCGCTGCCGCCGGCTCGCCTCGGCGCTCGAACGGCGCGGCATCGGGCGCGGCGACACGGTGGCGGCCATGCTTCCGAACGTGCCGGCCATGCTCGAGCTGCACTTCGGCCCAGCCATGTTCGGCGCGGTCCTCAACACGCTCAATACGCGCCTGGACGCCGAGGCGATCGCCTTCATGCTCGATCACGGCCGCGCGCGGGTCCTGTTCACCGACCGCGAATTCTCCGCGACCGTGGCGCGTGCGCTGCAGCTCGCCAAGTCGCGCCCGCTGGTGATCGACGTGGACGACGCGCTGTTCGCGGGTGGCGAGGCGCTGGGTGAGGTGGAATACGAGGCCTTCCTCGCCGAAGGCGACCCCGCATTCGAGTGGCGCCCCCCGCCCGACGAGTGGGACGCGATCGCCCTCAACTACACCTCGGGCACGACCGGCAATCCCAAGGGCGTCGTGTACCACTATCGCGGCGCCTACCTGAACGCCATCAACAACATCCTCGACTGGTCGATGCCGAAGCACGCGGTCTACCTGTGGACGCTGCCGATGTTCCATTGCAACGGCTGGTGCTTCAACTGGACGCTGGCCGCGGCCGCAGGCACCAGCGTGTGCCTGCGCCGGGTAGAGGCGCGGGCGATCCTCGAGCTGATCCGCGACCACCGGGTCACCCACTACTGCGGGGCGCCGATCGTGCACTCGATGCTGCTCAACGCGCCCGCAGAGTGGAAGCAGGACATCGACCACGAGGTGCACTGCCTGGTGGCCGCGGCTCCGCCTCCCGCGGCGGTGATCGAGGGCATGGGGCGCATGGGCTTCGACATCACCCATGTCTACGGGCTCACCGAGACCTACGGCCCCGCCGCGGTGTGCGCGAAGCATCCGGAGTGGCGCAGCCTCGCGCTCGAGGAGCAGGTGCGCCGCAACGGGCGCCAGGGTGTGGCCTACCTGCTGCAGGAGGGCATGGCGGTGATGGATCCCGAGACCATGCTGCCGGTGCCGGCGGACGGCGAGACGATGGGCGAGATCATGTTCCGCGGCAACATCACCATGAAGGGCTATCTGGGAAATCCGCGCGCCACCGAAGAGGCGTTCCGCGGCGGCTGGTTCCATTCGGGCGACCTCGCGGTCATGCACCCCGACGGCTACGTGAAGATCAAGGACCGCTCGAAGGACGTCATCATCTCGGGCGGCGAGAACATCTCCTCCCAGGAAGTGGAGGACGTGCTGCACGGCCACCCCTCGGTGATGCTCGCCGCCGTGGTGGCGCAGCCGGATCCGAAGTGGGGCGAGACGCCGTGCGCGTTCGTGGAGCTCAAGGAGGGCGCCTCGGCCACGGTCGAGGAGATCATGGAGTACTGCCGCGCGCGCATGGCGCGCTTCAAGGCGCCCAGGTCGGTGGTGTTCGGACCCTTGCCCAGGACTTCCACCGGCAAGATCCAGAAGTTCCTGCTGCGGGAACGTGCGAAGAGCACGGCCGCGATCGAGTGAGCATGCGCGAGGGCGCGTTGCTGTGCCTGGACCCGCACGGGTTCCACCGGATGCGCTACACCGAGTGGGGCGACCCGCACAACCCGCGCGTGCTGCTGTGCGTGCACGGCCTCACGCGCAGCGGGCGCGACTTCGACCACCTCGCGGAGCAGCTCTCGGACGCCTATCGCGTGGTGTGCCCCGACGTGGCCGGGCGCGGGCGCAGCGAATGGCTGCGCGACCCCACCGACTACACGTACTCGGTCTATTGCCACGACATGGCCGCCCTCATCGGCAGCCTGCAGGCCGACTCCGTCGATTGGCTGGGCACCTCGATGGGGGGCATCATCGGCATGATCCTCGCGGGCGTCCCGGGCTCGCCGGTGCGCAGGCTGGTGCTGAACGACGTGGGATGCCTCATCCCGAAGGCGGCGCTCGAGCGCATCGGGCGCTATGTCGGCAATGATCCCGCATTCGATTCGCTCGATGCCTTCGAGGCGGCGATGCGCAGCGCGAGCCCGTTCGGCGAGCTGTCCGGCGCGCAATGGCGGCACCTCGCGCTCAACGTCGCGCACCAGGACGCGCACGGGCGCTGGCGGGCGCGCTACGACCCCGGCATCGCCGTGAATTTCCGCGCCGCAGCGCTCGTCGACATCGACCTGCGCGCCTACTGGAGCGCCGTGCACGGCCCCGTGCTGGTGATCCGCGGGGAGGATTCCGACTTGCTCCTCCCCGAGACCCTCGCGGAGATGCGCCAGCGCCCCCACACGCAGGCCTATATCGTCCCGCGCACCGGTCACGCGCCGATGCTGATGGACGATGCCCAGGCCGGCGCCGTCCGGCACTTCCTGCTCGCCTGAAGGCCATGGCCGAAGCGCGCGGCGCGTACGACGTGCTGGTAGTCGGGGCGGGGCACAACGGGCTGGTGTGCGCCGCCTATCTCGCGCAGGCCGGTGCGCGCGTGTGCGTCCTGGAGCGGCGCGCCGTCGTGGGAGGTGCCGCCGTGACCGAGGAATTCCACCCCGGATTCCGCAATTCCACGGCGAGCTACACGGTGAGCCTGCTGCATCCGAAAGTGATCCGGGACCTGCGGCTCGCCGAGCACGGGCTGCGCATCGTCGAGCGCCCGCTGGCCAATTTCCTCCCGTTGCCGGGCGGGGACTGCCTTCGGGTCGGCGGCGGGCTCGAGGACACGCAGCGCGAGGTGGCGCGCTTCTCGCAGGCCGACGCGCGGCGCCTGCCCGAGTACCTCGCGCGCCTCGAGGCGGCGGCCGACGTGCTGCGCGGCCTGCTGCTCGAGACGCCCCCCAACGCCGGCGGCGGATGGCCGCAGCTGTTCCACGCGTGGAAGACGGGCAGGCGCTTCGCGCGGCTGCCGCTCGATGCGCAGCGCGACATGCTCGACCTCTTCACGCTGTCCGCCGCCGATTGGCTGGAACGCTGGTTCGAGTCCGAGCCCCTGAAGGCCTGCTTCGGGTTCGACAGCGTGGTGGGCAATTTCGCGAGCCCGTGGTCGCCCGGCAGCGCCTATGTCCTGCTGCACCACGTGTTCGGCGAGGTGAACGGAAAGCGCGGCGCCTGGGGTCACGCGATCGGTGGCATGGGCGCGATCGCGCAGGCGATGCTTCGCGAGGCCGAGGCGCGCGGCGTCGAGATCCGCACCGGGGCGGGTGTGGCGCGCATCCTGGAGCGAAGCGGGCGTGCCGCGGGCGTGGCGCTCGACGATGGCACCGAGATCGCAGCGCGGTGCGTGGTATCGAATGCGCATCCGCAACTGCTGCTGCAGTTGCTGGGCGGCGAGCCGGGCGCGTGGCGCGCGCCGTTCGCCGCATACCGCTCGGAATCGGCGACGTTCCGCATGAACGTGGCACTCGCGGAGCTGCCGGAATTCGCCTGCCTTCCCGGCCGAGGCGTCCAGCCGCATCATCGCTCGGGAATCATCCTCGCCCCGTCGCTCGAATACATGGACCGGGCCTACAGCGCGGCGCGGGAGACGGGGTGGTCGCGCGAGCCCATCGTCGAGATGCTGATCCCCAGCACGGTGGACGACTCGCTCGCCCCGCCCGGCCAGCACGTGGCGAGCCTTTTCTGCCAGCATTTCCGGTATGCGCTGCCCGCCGGCCGCAGCTGGGACGACGAGCGCGAGCGCGCCGCCGACGCGATCGTCGAGCACGTGACGCGGTTTGCACCCAACTTCAAGTCCGCGGTTGTCGGCCGGCGGCTGCTCTCGCCCCTCGACCTGGAGCGCGAATTCGGCCTCGTGGGCGGCGACATCTTCCACGGCAAGCTCGCGCTCAATCAGCTTTTCAGCGCGCGCCCGGTGCTCGGCCACGGCGACTACCGGATGCCGCTCCCGGGCCTGTACCTGTGCGGATCGGGCGCCCACCCGGGCGGCGGCGTGACCGGGGTGCCGGGGCACAATGCGGCGCGCGAAGTCATCCGCGACCGGGCCTGGAAGCGCCACGCGTAGGGAATATTCGGCGTTTCGCGCGCGGAACATGCGCTCGCGCAAGGCACCGCCGTGCGGCTACCGTGGCCGGATGCTACGGCTCCCATCTTGGCGCGCGCTTGCCGAGGAAGGCATCCACGCCCTCGCGCGCCGTGTCCGTATCCATGTTGGCCGAAATGGTGCTCGAGGCGTCGTCGTACGCGGCGGCCAGGCGCTGCTCGATCTGGCGATAGAAGAGTGCCTTGCCGAGCGCGAGCGCGTCGCGCGGCTTCGCCATGAGCGTGGCGGCGAGCGCGCGCACCGCGCCGTCGAGCTGCGCCGCCGGGACCACGCGGTTCACGAGTCCCCAATCGAGCGCTTCACGCGCGCCGATGAAGTCGCCTGTGAAGAGCATTTCGGCGGCGCGCTTGCGTCCGATGTTGCGCGAGATCGCGACTGCCGGGGTCGAGCAGAAAAGCCCGAGGTTGATTCCCGAGGCCGCGAAGCGCGCGTCCTCCGCGGCCACCGCGAGGTCGCATTGCGCGACGAGCTGGCAGCCCGCCGCCGTGGCGATCCCGTTGACCACGGCGATCACCGGCTGCGGAAGGGCCACCAGCTTGCGCATCATCGCGCTGCACGAGCCGAACAGCGCCTCAACCTGGCCCTGCGAGCCGAGCCCGCGCATCTCCTTCAGGTCGTGGCCGGAACAGAACGCCGGGCCGGCGCCGGTGATCGTCACCACGCGTACCGATTCGTCGCCGGCCAGCGCGTCGATCGCGTCGTGCAGCGCCTGGAGCAACTCGGCCGACAGTGCGTTGTACTGGCGCGGGCGGTTGAGCGTGAGCTGCGCAACGCCGTCCCGGGCGCATACCGCGAGAACCGGTTCGGCGCGCTGCTCCGGGGTGCGGTCGTTCATGAGGGTCCCGTGCGCGGGGAATGGACCCGATTATCGCATCCGGGGCGTTCGTTGCCTTGGGGAAATAACAGGAATAACATCGGCCGGAGCCGTCCGGGCGCGGATCCCGGGCCCCGGGGAAGGGCGGCTCCTCGAATCGATAACAAGGAAAACCCGCCATGATGGAGCGCGCACGGCTTGGCGCAGTCGTTCTCGTTGCCCTTGTCTGGGCGCTCGTGCCATCGGGGGCGCGTGCGCAGGAGCCGGCCCCGATCGGGCAGGCCCGGGCGCTGCTGGCGGCGGGCAATGCCAAGCAGGCCTACGACGAGCTCTCCGCGGCCCAGGATCGGCTGTCCGGCACGCCGGAATTCGACTACCTGCTGGGCGTGGCGGCGCTGGACACCGGGCGGATCGACGAGGCGATCATCGCCTTCGAGCGCGTGCTCGCCCTGATGCCCAATCACGCCGGCGCGCAGATGGACCTTGCCCGCGCCTACTACGCCGCGGGATCCTTCGACCTTGCCGAGGCCGCCTTCAAGAAGCTGCGGGATTCGCATCCGCCGCCGGCGGCACAGGAGGCGATTGGCCGCTACCTCGACGCGATCGAGGCGCGCAAGCACCAGACGCAGGCCGGATGGTCGGGCTTCGGCGAGCTGGGCCTCGGATACGACTCGAACATCACCGGGGTGCCGGTCAACTTCGGCGCGGCCGCGCAGCAATCGTTCAACCTGACCGGCATCGAGCCCACCGGCAACGCGATCAAGCGCTCGGCGGCCTATGCCCAGGGCGGAGCGGGCGGGGAGTACTTCCGGCCGCTCACGCGCGGCTGGAGCCTGTTCGGGGGCGGTGAGGTGCACGGGCGCGGGTACAGCGGCGAGCCGGACTTCAATTCGTATTCCGGCGACCTGCACGGCGGAGGTGCGCGCAACGAGGGCCCGAACCAATGGCGCATCGGCGTTGACTACAACGCGTACTGGCAGAAGGGTGACGCGCCCGGCGATCCGCAGCCGACCAACGACCGGCGCATGGGCGCCCTCACGGTCGACTGGCGCCACGCGCTCGACACCAAGACCCAGGTGGGCCTCGGCCTGCAGTTGAACGACGTGCGCTTTCCGACGAACTCGGTCGAGGACTTCGACCAGATCTACCTCTCCGGCTCGTGGCTGCACAGCTTCGAGCGCAAGGGCGTGCCGCTGCTTTACCTAACGGCGTTCGTGACCGACGACCACGCGCGCAACGATTTCGCGGGCGCGACTCCAGGCACGACCACGTCGAAGAGCAAGAACCTGTACGGCATGCGCGCCGTCCTGCAGTATTCGCTCGATCCCAAGACGCAGCTCTACGGCGCCCTGGGCTTGATCGGGCGGCGCGACAAGGACCCCTACGCGCGCTCGACCACGGTGGAGAAGGGCCGCGATACCTACGCGGACGCGACGCTGGGCGTGGCCTGGCGGTTTCGCGACAAGTGCGCGCTGCGCGTGCAATACGCCTATTCGCGCAACGATTCCAACATCGACATCTACGATTTCAATCGCCACGAGGTCTCGTCCACGATCCGTTGCGACATGAACTAGCGACTGGAGAACCGCCATGATTCGAGCCCGCTCCTGCCAACCGATGCGCCTGCTTGCCGCAGCGCTCGTCGCGCTGGCGCCGCTCGTCGCCGCCGCCGCCGCGGGGCAATTCACCTTCGTGGTGGGCCAGGTGAGCCTCGTGAAGGCCAACGGCCAGAGCGTGCCGGCGGCCCGGGGCGTCGCCGTGGACCCCGGCGATCACATCGTGACGGGTCCCAACGGCATGGCGCAGCTCACGATGGTCGACCAGGCACGCCTGTCGCTGCGGCCCAATACCCAGTTCGCGATCGAGCGCTATCCGGAACACAGGGAGTCGACGGAGGGGGCGGTGCTGAGCCTGCTGCGCGGAACGCTGCGGGCCTTCACCGGCCTTATCGCGGCGAGCAACCGCGACCGCTTCGTGATGAAGACCCGCGTGGCCACCGTGGGCATCCGTGGCTCCGGGAACATCCTGTACGCGTGCGAGGGCAAGGACTGCGACGCGAGCGTCGCGGGCGATGCTCCCGGCAACACCCCGATTACCGTGAACTACACGATCGAGGGCAGCCACGCGGTCACCAATATCCTTCCCGACGAGAATGCCGAGCGCACGCTGATCACCGGTCCCGGGCAGTCCGTACTGGTGGCGGGCAGCGAGCCGCCGCGCTTCATCCCGACGCCGCAGTTCATCAACGATGCCGCCACGAACATGGTGAACGCGAAGCCGGCGGCGGGAGCCTCTTCGACGGCGGTGGGCGAGGTACGCAGCTTCTCGCCCGACGACACGCCGGTACTCACGGCGAGCCAGGCCAACGGGACACAGCTGGTGGGCAACAATGGCCTCGGGTTCGTGACCATCGATGCCTCGCAGAACCTCGCCGTGGACCCCGAGCGCCTGCAGGACGTGATCTTCGTGGTGAGCGGCTCCCCGATCCCCGGGCAGGCGACGCTCGGCAACGTCATGACCGAAGGCAACCTGCTGCGCGGCTATACCTCCTATGGACCGTCCCAGGCGGGCCTGAGCCCCGCGTTCACCGGCGGCGCCGCGCATGACTTCGCCACCATCTCGCTCGGATCGGGCGCGATCACGCTGGGGCGCTGGGAGGGTGCCTCCGTGGGATTCTTCGGGCCGAACACCGCCACGCCCATCCCGGGCGACGTGCAGTGGATCTCCGCCCCGTCGGGCTACCCCACGTACCTCGCGGACGTGCTCACCGGTGTTGCGACCTATACCCTCGCCGGGGCCACCTCGCCCACCAACCAGAACGGCACGACGGGCAGCCTCGGCGCTGCGACGCTCAACGTGAATTTCACCAACCGCACGCTCGGCCTGGGCCTCACGGTGTCGGTGCCGGGCAGCGCCGGCGGCAACTGGCAATTGAGCGCGAACAGCGTCTCGTTCTCGCTCAACCGCTTCTACTGCTCCACCTCCGACACCCTGGTGATCGCGAACGGCACCGGGCAGTCGTCCTCGTCGAACGCGAGCCTCACCGGCAGCGTCGAGGGGGGCTTCGTGGGGACCGGGCTTTCGGGCGCGATCCTGGGCTACGGCATCTCCGATCGCACCGCGGCAAGCTCGGCCAATTGGAGCTTCGTGGACGGCGTGGCGGCCTTCACGGGACCCGCGCAGGACGGCCTTGCTCCCTATCGAGAGGGACGCGTGTCCGATCCGGCCGGCATCCTCGCCGACTTCGTGCGCAGCTATTCGACCACGGACCGCCCCGACGAGGTCATCGGCGACACCCAGGGCAACGTGACCGCGTTCACGGCGCCATACGGCCAGCTCGGCTCGCATGCGGCGTACTCGATCGGTACCGCGCAGGTCGTGGAGTCGGGCGCCGATCCGACGACGGGGCTGGTCTGGGGCCGCTGGAGCGGAGGTGTCGCGCAGGTGACCGGCGCAGGCCAGACCGCGGCGCTGCCGCTCGGCAACGCAAGCCTGCACTACATCTTCGCCGGGCCGCAGAGCGGCCCGGTAACGCTTCCGCTTACCGGTACCGCGTCGTACGACGTGATCGGCAGCACCAGCCCGACCGACGCCGCGGGACACGTGGGGACGCTCAGCTCGGCGACCCTCGACGCGAACTTCACCAACCGCACCGTGGACACCGCGGTGAACATCGCGATCAACGGCCAGAACTGGTCGGGAAGCGCGAGCAACGTGCCGATCTATCGCGACCAGTACTTCTCGGCGTATTCGGGAAGCCCGATTCCGGGCGCGATCAATCCCACGCCGCTCGTGCTCGGCTGCACCCCCGCGTGCGGCGCCAACGCGGCAGGCAGCTTCGACGGCTTCTTCGCGGGCCAGTCGGGCGAGCGCGCAGGGCTCCTGTACAACCTGGGCGGCAACCAGGGCGCGGTGGCTTTCGGGCGCCGCGGCGGGGGCTGAGGATCGCTCTGCCGGGCTCCCCGGCGAAGCGTCCGGCCCGCCCGGCACCTGCGACGTAAATCCCGATTTTTTCGGGATAATTCGGGCCCCCGCGCCTTGCTCGCCGGGCCGCGGCTGGGGTAGCATGCGCGGACCATTCACGGCACACGGACCTCGCGGCAAGACGAGGCGGGCGCGCCCTTCCAATCCCCGATGACCGGCGACACCATCCTCGAAACCCGCGGACTCACGAAGGAATTCAAGGGCTTCGTCGCAGTCGACAACGTGAACCTGAACGTGCGCCGCGGCGCCATCCACGCGCTGATCGGCCCCAACGGCGCGGGCAAGACCACCACCTTCAACCTGCTTACCAAGTTCCTGGTGCCCAGCTCCGGGACGATCCTGTTCAACGGCCAGGACATCACGCGCGAAATGCCCGCGGATGTCGCGCGCCGCGGCGTGATCCGGTCGTTCCAGATCTCCGCCGTCTTCCCGAATCTCACCGTGCTCGAAAACGTGCGCATCGCCCTGCAGCGCACGCTCGGCACGAGCTTCCACTTCTGGAAGCGCGAGAAGACCCTCGAGGTACTCAACAACCGGGCCATGGCGCTGCTCGAGCGCGTGGGACTGGCGAAGTTCGCGCGCCTGCACGCCGGCGAGCTCGCCTACGGACGCAAGCGCACGCTGGAGATCGCGACCACGCTTGCGATGGAGCCGGAGCTCATGCTGCTCGATGAGCCCACCGCCGGCATGGGCCATGAGGACGTGGACCGCGTGAAGGGACTCATCAAGGAAGTCGCCGCGGGCCGTACCGTGCTCATGGTGGAGCACAACATGAGCGTGGTGTCCGGGATCTGCGACACCATCACCGTGCTGCAGCGCGGCTCGGTGCTGGCCGAAGGGCCCTATTCGGAAATCGCGGCGGATCCCAAGGTGATCGAGGCTTACATGGGTTCGACCGAGGCCGTCGGAGAGGCGCATGGCTGAGGAAGTACTGCGCGTTTCCGACCTGCACGCGTGGTACGGCGAATCACACGTGCTGCACGGCGTAGACTTCAGCGTGCAGCGCGGCGAGGTGGTGACGCTGCTCGGGCGCAACGGCGCCGGGCGCACCTCGACGCTCAAGTCGATCCTGGGGCTGGTGGGGCGCCGCTCCGGGTCGATCGTGGTGAACGGGGTGCAGACCGTGCAGTGGCCCACGTACCGTATCGCGCATTTGGGAATAGGCTACTGCCCCGAGGAGCGGGGCATCTTTTCCAGCCTCTCGGTGGAGGAGAACCTGACGCTGCCGCCGCAGATCGGCCAGGGCGGCATGAGCCTGGACGAAATCTACGAGATGTTCCCGAACCTGCGCGAAAGGCGCGCGACGGCGCAGGGCACCAAGCTCTCGGGTGGCGAACAGCAGATGCTCGCCATGGCGCGGATCCTGCGCACCGGCGCGAACCTGCTGTTGCTCGACGAGATCACCGAAGGGCTCGCGCCGGTGATCGTGCAGGCGCTGGGGCGCGTCATCGTGCGGCTCAAGGAGCGCGGCTTCACGATCGTGCTGGTGGAGCAGAATTTCCGGTTCGCGGCGCCGCTGGCGGACCGGCACTACGTGATGGAACATGGAAAGATCGCGGAATCGTTCGGGGCGGCGCAGCTCGCCTCGAAGACGCAGATGCTGCACGAGTACCTGGGTGTGTAATCGAAACGGCAGGTCAACAGGAGCTATGGCAATGACAATCAAGCGAAAAATCCTCGCCGCGGCAGCGGCGCTGGCGCTCGTGGGGGGAGTCGCCCACGCGCAGATCTCGGGCAACGTGGTGAAGATCGGAGTCCTGAACGACATGTCGGGCCTGTATGCCGACCTGGGCGGCATGGGCTCGGTCGTCGCCGCGAAGATGGCCATCGAGGACTTCGGCGCCAAGAAGAAGGGACTCAATGTCGAGGTGGTCTACGCGGATCATTTGAACAAGCCGGACGTGGGCTCGCAGATCGCGCGCAAGTGGTACGACGAGGAGGGCGTCGACGTGATCGTGGACGTGCCCAACTCGGGCGTCGCGCTCGCCATCAACGAGATCACGCGCGAGAAGAAGAAGGCCTTCATCGATTCGGGCGCGGCAACCTCCGACCTCACCGGCGCGAAGTGCTCGCCCAACACGGTGCACTGGACCTATGACACCTGGATGCTCGCCAACGGCACCGGCAAGGCGATCGTCAAGACCGGCGGCGACACCTGGTTCTTCCTCACGGCGGACTATGCCTTCGGCCACGCCCTCGAGCGCGACACCGCCGCGGTGGTGAAGGCGAATGGCGGGAAGGTGCTGGGCGACGTGAAGGTACCGCTCAACACCCAGGACTTCTCGTCGTTCCTGCTGCAGGCCCAGGCGTCGAAGGCCAAGATCATCGGCCTGGCCAACGCGGGGGGCGATACCATCAACTCGATCAAGCAGGCGAGCGAGTTCGGGATCGTGAAGGGCGGCCAGAACCTCGCGGGCCTGCTCGTGTTCCTCACCGACGTGCACGGATTGGGGCTCGAGAAGGCGCAGGGCCTCATCCTCACCAACACGTTCTACTGGGACCTGAACGACCAGACCCGCGCGTGGAGCAAGCGCTTCGCGGCCCTGAACGGCGGGAAGTATCCCTCGATGGTGCAGGCGGGCGTGTACAGCGGAGTGCTGCATTACCTGAAGGCCGTCGAGGCCATCAAGAGCGACGACGGCACGAAGGTGGTCGCGGAGATGAAGAAGCTGCCGACCGACGATCCCCTGTTCGGCAAGGGTTACGTGCGCGTCGACGGGCGCACGATTCACCCGGCCTATCTCGTGCAGGTGAAGAGCCCGAGCGAGTCGAAGGGTCCGTACGATTACTACAAGATCCGCGCGACGATTCCCGCCGACGAGGCGTTCCGTCCGCTCTCGGAGGGCGGTTGCCCGCTGGCGGCAAAGTGAGGATCGCCGGGAAGTGAGATAGCAGCGGGAACGGGGATGGAGCGGACGCGCTTGGTGCCGCTCATCCCCTCCGGCCAGCCATTCTCCTCGGCGGATACGTCCCCATGAGCACACAGGCGCTATTCGGGCAGTTGCTGATCGGGCTGATCAACGGCTCGTTCTACGCGTTGCTTTCCCTGGGGCTCGCGGTCATCTTCGGGCTGCTGAACATCATCAACTTCGCCCACGGCGCGCAATACATGCTCGGCGCGTTCCTGGCCTATTTCCTGTTGAACAAGGCGGGACTCGGCTACTGGTGGGCACTGGCGATCACGCCGTTCGCGGTAGGCGCATTGGGCGTGGCGATCGAGCGGCTCATGCTCAAGCACCTGTACAAGCTCGACCATCTCTACGGGCTGCTGCTCACGTTCGGGCTCGCGTTGATGATCGAGGGAGTGTTCCGCAACGAGTTCGGCTCGGCCGGCCTGCCCTATTCGATGCCGCGGGCCCTGACGGGCGTGTGGAACCTCGGATTCATGTTCCTGCCGGTCTATCGCGGGTGGGTGATCTTCGCCTCGGCGGCGATCTGCCTTGGCACATGGTTCCTGATCGAGCGCACCAGGCTAGGCGCCAACCTGCGTGCCGCGACGGAAAACCCGGCGCTGGTACAGGCCTTCGGGGTGAACGTGCCGCGGATGATCACCCTCACCTACGGCTTCGGCGTGGCACTCGCCGCGCTCGCCGGGGTATTCGCCGCGCCTATCTACCAGGTATCGCCGCAGATGGGTTCCTCCCTCATCATCGTGGTGTTCGCGGTCGTGGTGATCGGGGGCATGGGCTCGATCATGGGATCGATCCTGACCGGCTTCGCGCTGGGCATCATCGAGGGCCTGACGAAGTACTTCTATCCCGAGGCGTCGAACACGGTGATCTTCGTCGTCATGGCCATCGTCCTCATGATCCGGCCGCAGGGCCTGTTCGGGCAGCGCTAGCCATGGACGACGCGTCCGCTCCCGCACCGGCCTCGCGCGACGCGGCCGGGGAGGCCCGCTACCAGCGCATCGGCTCCATCGGGTTGTTCGCGCTGCTGCTCGTCGCACCCGCGGTGGTCTATCCGATATTCCTCATGAAGGCGCTGTGCTTCGCGCTCTTCGCGTGCGCCTTCAACCTGCTCATCGGCTTCGGCGGCCTGCTGTCGTTCGGTCACGCGATGTTCCTCGGCATGGCCGGATACACTTCCGCGTACGCCGCCAAGACCTGGGGCCTGCCGCCCGAGCTCGCGATCCTCGCGGGCACCCTCGCGGCCACGCTGCTGGGCGCGGTGACGGGGCTGCTCGCCATCCGCCGGCAGGGCATCTACTTCGCGATGATCACCCTCGCGCTCGCCCAGATGGTGTACTTCTTCTGCCTGCAGGCGCCGTTCACCGGGGGCGAAGACGGCATCCAGGCGGTGCCGCGCGGCAAGCTGCTCGGCCTGCTGCCGCTCACGCAGCTGCCGATGTACTACACCGTGCTCGCGGTCTTCGGCGGCGGGTTCTTCCTGATCCACCGCATCATCCATTCGCCGTTCGGGCAGGTGCTGAAGGCGATCCGCGAGAACGAGCCGCGCGCCATCTCGCTGGGCTACCGCACGGAACGCTACAAGCTCGCGGCGTTCGTGCTTTCGGCGGGGCTCGCCGGGCTCGCGGGGGCCACCAAGGCGATCGTGTTCCAGCTCGCATCGCTTACCGACGTGCACTGGAGCATGTCGGGCGAAGTGGTGCTGATGACGCTGCTGGGCGGCCTCGGGACGGTGTTCGGCCCGGTGGCCGGCGCGTTCGTGATCACCTCGATGGAGAATTACCTCTCCGAGCTGGGCGCCTGGGTCACGATCGTGCAGGGCGCGGTCTTCGTGGTTTGCGTGCTCGCCTTCCGCCGCGGCATCATCGGCGAGCTCGAGGCGTGGCTGCGCAAGCGGCGCAAGTCATGATGCCGAGGTGAGCTCCACCGAACACCCGTTCCGTAGCGGCCTCGATCGCAACGCGGCGAATTTCGCGCCGCTCACGCCCGTTTCGTTCCTCGAGCGGGCTGGCGCAGTCTACCCGGGCAAGACGGCGGTCATCCACGGCGAGCTCGCGTACAGCTACCGGGAATTCGGCGAGCGGGTGCGCAGGCTGGCCTCGGTGCTCGCGGCGCGCGGCATCGGACGCGGCGACACCGTGGCGATCATTGCGCCCAACGTCCCGGCGCTGCTCGAGGCGCACTACGCGGTGCCGGGCCTGGGCGCGGTGCTGAATGCGCTCAACTACCGGCTGGACGCCGCCACGATCGCGTTCTGCCTCGAGCATGGCGAGGCGAAGGTGCTGATCGCGGACCGCGGATTTCGCCCCGGTCGTGAAGGCCGCGCTCGCGAAGCTCGACCGCGCGATCTTCGTGGTCGACATCGACGATGCGCACGCAAGCGGCGAGCGGCTGGGCGCCACGGGCTACGAGGCGTGGATCGCGGGCGGCGATCCGCAATTCGTGTTGCCCGGACCTGACGACGAGTGGGACTCGCTGGCGCTGCTCTACACCTCCGGCACCACGGGCGACCCCAAGGGCGTGGTCTACCATCACCGCGGCGCGTACCTCAACGCGCTCGGCAACGCGCTCGCCTTCGGGCTCACGCCGCGCTCCGTATACCTCTGGACGCTGCCGATGTTCCATTGCAGCGGCTGGACGTACACCTGGGCGGTGACCGCGGCGGGCGGCACGCACGTATGCCTGCGCAAGGTCGATCCGGCACTGATCTTCCCGGCGATCGAGCGCCATCGCGTAACGCATCTGTGCGGCGCTCCCATCGTGCTCAACATGCTCGTGCATGCGCCCGCGTCGGTGAAGCGCCGCTTTTCGACACACCGTGGAGGTGGCCACCGGGGGCGCCGCGCCGCCTTCGGCGGTCATCGAGGCGATGGAGTCCATGGGCTTTCGCGTGACGCACCTCTACGGGCTCACCGAGAGCTACGGGCCGGCTACGCTGTGCGCCTGGCAGGAGGAATGGGAGGCTCTCGACCTCACCGCTCGCTCCCGGCTCATGGCGCGCCAGGGCGTGCGCTATCCCACGCTCGAGGGCATGCAGGTGGCCGATCCGCAGACCCTCGCGCCGGTGCCGCGCGACGGCGCGACGCTGGGCGAGGTGATGCTGCGCGGCAACACGATCATGAAGGGCTACCTCAAGAACGAGCGCGCGACGCAGGCGGCGTTCCGCGCCGGCTGGTATCACACGGGCGACCTCGCCGTGTGGCATGCCGACGGCTACATCGAGGTGAAGGACCGCTCGAAGGACATCATCATCTCGGGCGGCGAGAACATCTCGTCGCTCGAGGTGGAGGAGTGCCTGTACCGGCATCCGCAGGTGATGGAGGCGGCGGTGGTCGCGCGGCCCGACCAGAAGTGGGGCGAGACGCCGTGCGCCTTTGTCGTGCTCAAGCCCGGGGCGGCGCCCGTTTCGGCTGAGGACCTCGTCGCATGGTGCCGCGAGCACCTCGCGCACTTCAAGGTCGCCGCGCACGGTCGTCTTCGGGGAGTTGCCGAAGACCTCGACCGGCAAGATCCAGAAGTTCGTCCTGCGCGAGCAGGCGCGGCAGCTGCCGGGCGGCGCGGAGCGCGGCTGAAGCGCGCGTTCGTCGCGGCGACTGCTCATGCCGGGGCCGCGCCGGATGCGGCGGGCCGCACGAGCGCGGCGATGAAGCGCCGCTCCACGAGGGCCCATACCAGCACCGGCGCCAGCGCGGGGAAGATCAACGCCCCGAGCTGGTAGGCGAGCGCGACGAATTCCCGCGTCCAGCCGATCACCCCGGCCTGGGAGGCTACGTCCGCTCCCGAGCGCACGCCCACGTTCACGAGGAAGTCGAACGCGATGCCCCAGGCCTCGAAGGGCAGCAGCAGCGCGAGCCCGGCCAGGATCGGCCACGGGCGCGCACGGCTCGCGAGCATCAGCGCCGCGAAGAGCGCCGCACCATACGTGTAGATCAGCGGATTCACCTCGACCAGCACCGAACCCAGGGGTCCCGCGCCCTGGCGAACCTCGATCGAGGTTACGAAGACCACCGTGCGCGCCTGGAATTCGAGGCTGCTCACGACATCGTTGGCGCAGAGGGCGATGATCGCTCGCGCCAGCCATGCCGCCGGGCGCGCGAGCCAGGGCGCCACCCAGTACCACGCGGCCAGGCAGGGCGCGAGCCAGGCCAGCACGCGCAGCGCGAAGGGCCAGATCGCGTTACGCACGGGCGCCGGCCCGATCCACGCCCGCCGAGACCCAGCGCATCCAGAGCAGCCACACGATCAGCACATCGAGCATGATCAGCGCCTGCCAGAGGTACAGGTGCGCCCACTCGAACGCCCGCGGGCTCCACTGGCCGATGTAGAACAGGCTCACGACGCGCACCACGTTGAGCGCCTGCACCGCCACGAGGCCCGTGACAATCCCCGCGAGCCGTGCCTTCCAGGGGGCGCGGAAGGCGAGCATGGCGGCCACCAGGACCAGCGCGGCCTCCACGCCGTTGCAGCCGGCCTCGATGGAAACCGCGAAGCCGTTCACCGTACTGGTGAGCACATTGCCGTGCGCCGCCGCGTGGCCGTCGAAGAAGGTGACGAGGTGCGCGCAGATGGCCGCGAGCGACGCGGTCCAGGGCGCGACCACGGCGCGCTGGATCGGCGGGGTGAGCTCGGCGGCGAACAGGGCCCCGAGCGCGGCGAGGAAGAGCAGCACGAAGCGCAGCATGGCCTGATTATCGCGCGTCGGCGCGGCGCGGTATAATTCAAACACTCGTTTGAATCCGTACGCTTCCCGATGAAAATCCTGGTGCCCGTGAAACGGGTGGTCGACTTCAACGTCAAGGTCCGCGTGAAGACGGACGGCAGCGGCGTGGAGCTCGCCAACGTCAAGATGTCGATGAATCCCTTCGACGAGATCGCCGTGGAAGAGGCGTTGAAGCTCCGGGAGGGGGGCAAGGCCGCCGAGGTTGTGGTCGTTTCCGCGGGCAGCGCCGCGTGCCAGGAGACGCTGCGCACGGCGCTCGCGATGGGCGCGGACCGCGCGATCCTCGTCGAGACCGATGCCGACCTCCAGCCGCTCGCGGTCGCGAAGCTGCTGAAGGCGCTGGCGCTGAAGGAATCGGCGGGACTGGTGATCCTCGGCAAGCAGGCGATCGACGACGACGCGAACCAGACCGGCCAGATGCTCGCCGCGCTGCTCGACTGGCCGCAAGCCACCTTCGCGAGCAAGGTGCAGATCGAGGGCGCCGCCGCGCGCGTGACGCGCGAGATCGACGGCGGGCTCGAGACCATCGAGGTCGCGCTCCCGGCGGTCGTGACCACCGACCTGCGGCTGAATACGCCCCGCTATGCGACGCTGCCCAACATCATGAAGGCGAAGAAGAAGCCGCTCGACGTGGTCAAGCCCGCCGAGCTGGGCGTGGACGTGGCCCCGCGCCTGAGGACGCTCAGGGTAGTGGAGCCAGGCAAGCGCAAGGCCGGCGTCATGGTGAAGGACGTGGCCGAGCTGGTCGACAAGCTCAAGAACGAAGCGAAGGTGATCTGATGGCCGCCCTGGTCATCGCCGAGCACGCCGGCACGCTTCTCAAGGGCGGCACCGCGAACGCGGTCTGCGCGGCCGCGAAGATGGGTGGCGAGGTACACGTTCTCGTCGCCGGCTCGCAGGCGCGGGCCGCGGCGGATGCGGCATCGAAGCTGGCCGGCGTGGCGAAGGTGATCCATGTCGACGCGCCCCATTACGACAGCGGGCTCGCGGAGAACTGGGCCGCGCTCGTGGTTTCCATGGCGAAGGGGTATTCCCACATCGTGGCGAGCGCCTCGGCATTCGGCAAGAACATCATGCCGCGCGTCGCGGCGCTGCTCGACGTGGCGCAGGTTTCCGAGATTACCGCCATCGAGTCGGCGGATACGTTCGTGCGCCCGATCTATGCGGGCAACGCATTCGCCACCGTGCAGTCCTGCGATGCCGTGAAGGTGGTGACCGTGCGCGCGACGGGCTTCGACGCGGCGCCCGCCACGGGCTCGGCGCCGGTGGAGTCCGCGCCTGCGGGCCCGGACAAGGGCCAATCGAAGGTGATCTCCCAGGAGCTCACCAAGTCGGCGCGTCCCGAGCTGGCCGGCGCGCGGCGCGTGGTCTCGGGAGGACGGGGACTCGCGAGCAGCGAGAATTTCAAGATGCTCGAGGCGCTCGCCGACAAGCTGGGCGCGGCGATCGGCGCCTCGCGCGCGGCGGTCGACTCCGGCTTCGTGCCGAACGACTGCCAGGTGGGGCAGACCGGCAAGATCGTCGCCCCCGAGCTCTACGTCGCCGTGGGCATCTCGGGAGCGATCCAGCACCTGGCCGGCATGAAGGACAGCAAGGTGATCGTGGCCATCAACAAGGACCCCGAGGCGCCCATTTTCCAGGTTGCGGACTACGGTCTGGTCGGCGACCTCTTCCAGATCGTGCCGGAGCTCACCGCGAAGCTCTGAGCGTCGCTGCCAGCGAAAGGGACAGTGATGGCCGAATATGCCGCCCCCCTGAAGGACATGCGGTTCGTCCTGGAGCACGTAGTCGGCCTCGACCAGGTCAACCAGCTGCCCGGCTGGGAAGAGATCACCGACGACGTGGCGGATGCGATCCTCGAGGAGGCGGCCAAGTTTGCCGCCGGGGTCCTGTCGCCGCTCAATGCGCCGGGAGACCGGGCCGGCGCGAGCTGCAAGGACGGCCATGTGGCGATGCCGCCGGGCTTCCGCGACGCCTACTCGCGGTTCGTGGGCGCGGGCTGGGGCAACATCCTCTCGCCCCCCGAGTACGGCGGGCAGGGCCTGCCGCACCTCCTCGCCACGCCCGTCGAGGAGATGTGGGGCGCGGCCAACCTCGCGTTCAAGCTCTGCCCGATGCTCACCCAGGGCGCGATCGAGGCGCTGCAGACCGTGGCCTCCGAAGCGCTCAAGCAGCGCTTCCTGCCGAAGATGGTGTCCGGCGAGTGGACCGGCACGATGAACCTCACCGAGCCGCAGGCCGGGTCGCGACCTGCCGCTCGTGCGCACGAAGGCGGTCGCCCAGAAGGACGGCACCTAGCGCCTCTTCGGGCAGAAGATCTTCATCACCTATGGCGAGCACGACTACGACCGACAACATCATCCACCTGGTGCTCGCGCGCATCGCCGGGCGCCGCCCGAGGGCGTGAAGGGCATCTCGCTGTTCGTGGTGCCGAAAGTCACTGGTCAACGCCGGACGGCAGCGCTGGGCGCGCGCAACGACGTGAAGTGCGCCTCTATCGAGCACAAGCTCGGCATCCACGCGAGTCCCGACCGCGGTCATGATCTACGGCGAGAAGGACGGCGCGGTCGGCTACCTGGTTGGCGAAGCCAATCGCGGTCTCGAGTACATGTTCATCATGATGAACGCCGCGCGCCTGTCCGTGGGCCTCGAAGGGGTGGCAGTCTCGGAGCGCGCCTACCAGCGCGCACTCGCATGGTCGCGCGAGCGCCTGCAGGGCAAACCGGTGGGCGCCACCGGAGTGAAGATCGCGCCCATCGTCCAGCATCCCGACGTGAAGCGCATGCTGCTCACCATGAAGTCGCTCACCGAGGCGATGCGCGCGCTGGCCTATTGGACCTCGGCGGTCCTCGATCGCGCGCGCCACCATCCCGACGAGCAGGAGCGCCGCCGCAGCCAGGCGCTGGTCGACCTGCTCGTTCCCGTGGTGAAGGGCTGGAGCACGGAGAACGGCATCGAAATCGCGTCCCTCGGCATCCAGGTCCACGGCGGCATGGGCTTCATCGAGGAGACGGGCGCCGCGCAGCACCTGCGCGACGCACGCATCACGACGATCTACGAAGGCACCACGGGGATACAGGCCAACGACCTCGCGGGGCGCAAGGTGGGCCGCGAGTCGGGGCGCACCGCGTTCGCGATCATCGCCGACATGGAAGCGCTTGCCGCCGAGCTCGCGGGGGCGAAGGACGCGCAGCTGGCCGCGATCGCCGATCGATTCTCGGCGGCCGTGGCGCGGCTCAAGGAGGCCACGCAGTGGATCGTGGTGAGCTACGCGGCGAATCCCGCCGCGGTAGCGGCGGCGGCGGCGTACTACCTCAAGCTGATGGGCATTGCCTGCGGCGGCTGGATGATGGCGCGCTCGGCGCTGATCGCCGCGCGCCAGCTGGCGGCCGGCGGCGCAGACCCGGAGTTCCTGCAAGGCAAGCTGCTCACTGCGCGCTTCTACGCCGAGCACATCCTGCCGCAGACGGCTGGTCTGGCGATGAGCGCAATGCGCGGAGCCGACAGCGTGCTCTCGGTCGAGGACTCGTTGCTCTAGACGGAGACCGTCGCGCCCTCGGGCTTCGCCGTGCGCCCGGGAAGGTCCAGCTCGCTGCGATAGCAGATGTGGGACTGGCCGTCGTGGCGCGCGAATTCCTGCGCGGCGTACGCCGCCGCTTCGGCGTCGGCGATGAGGCCCGCCGAGCCGCTGCCGAATCGATAGTCGGCCACGCCGCAGCTCACCTTCACGCGCAGCTCCAGGCCGGGGGTGATCTCGCAGGGGCTTGCCTCGATCGCCTTCACGATGCGCCCCACGACCATCTTCAGGGCGCGGTTGCGGTGCAGGCCCACCACGAACTCGTCTGCGCCCCAGCGCACGACCCAATCGCCGCGCCGGCTATTGAGCTGCAGGAGCGCCGAGACGTGCGAAATGCACGCATCCCCGGCGCTGTGCCCGAAGCGCTCGTTCAGGCCCTTGAACTCGTTGATATCGAAGAGCGCGATCTGGAAGGTCTGCAGGTCGCGTTCGGCACGCGCCACTTCCTCGGCGAGCCGCTTCTCGCCGGCGCGCCGGTTGTACAGGCCGGTGAGCTCGTCGGAATCGGATACGCGCTCGAGGCGGTTGATCGTCTCGTGCAGCTGCACGAGCGTGTACTGCGTGCCCTCCATGAGGCGCCCGGCCCGGTCCGGAAAATCGATCGGCAGGTCGGGAATCTTGCGTCGGTCGATGTACTCGCGCAGGGCCTCGGCGGTAAGGTCGATGGGCACGAGGAGCTCCTTCAGGATCCACAGCGTACCGAGGAAGCCCATGAAGGAGGCGAGCACGAGCGCGGCAAGCACCGGATACATCTCCCGCCAGTCGGCGTGCGCGATCAGCAGGTAGAGTATGAAGATCGCCAGGGGCACGAGCACGCCCACGAAAGCGGCGAGCACGAACTTGCCCGCGTAGCTGCCACGCACGGGGGTCACCCGGCACAGCAGCTGGTAGATCCCCATTCGGCCGATCACGCTCTGGCCCGGCCGCACCTTGCTCACCATGCGGTTCTTCCTCCTTGCCGCATTCTAGTCCGGGCGCCGGTCGAGCGCATCAACCGATGGGATTGCGCATCACGCCGATGCCCTCGACCTCGGTCTCCAGCAAGTCGCCCGGCCGCATGAATTCGGGTGGGGTGCGCGCGAAGCCGACGCCCTCGGGGGTGCCCGTGGAGATGATGTCGCCCGCCTCGAGGGTCATGCCCAGCGAGAGGTCGGCGATCAGCCGCGGCAGCTTGAAGTAGAGGAATTGCGTGTTGGAATCCTGCTTGGTGACGCCGTTCACGCGGCAGCTCACGCGCAGGCGGTTCGGCTCGAGCGCGTCGGCCGTCACGATCCACGGCCCCATGGGGCAGGTGCCGTCGAGGCTCTTGCCCTTGTGCCACTGGCCGCCGTGGCGCCGCTGCAGGTCGCGCCACGACACATCGTTCACCACGGTGTAGCCGAACACGTGGCGCATCGCGTCGCCCTCGGAAATGTCCTTGCCGCCGGTGCCGATGATCACGCCGAGCTCGACCTCCCAGTCGAGGCAGGTCGAGATCCGCGCATCGAAGGGCACGCGATCGAAGGGGCCGGTGACCGCGGTGACCGCCTTGCTGAAGAATACCGGCCACTTCGGCAGCTCCCGGTGCTCCTGCAGCTTCCTCGCCCCCTCCTCGAAATGCTCGAGATAATTCCAGCCCACGCAGAAGACGTTCTTCGCCGGGCGCGGTATGGGCGCGTGCAGCTTCACGTCGGCGAGCGCGAGGGATGCGACCGGCGGCTGCGCGTCCAACTCGCGCAGGCGCGCGAGCATCGGCGCCCCGGCGCGGATGACGCCGAGCATCGTGGCGGTATCGGCGTCGGCGCCCAGGCTGCCGGGAATGTCGACGACGCGCCGATCCTCGATCACGAGGCCCGGGCGCGGATCACCGGAGGGCAGCGGCGAGAACGTCGCGAGCTTCATCGATTTCTCCTCTCATCGTAGTGCGGCGAGCGGATGCTGCGCGGCAGGCCAGCGCGGCGCGAAGAAGGCCTCCACCGCGGAGCGCTGCACTTGCGCGAGTCGTGCCGGGCGCCAGCGGGGATGCAGGTCCTTTTCCACGATGAGGGCGCGGATGCCCTCCGCGAAGTCGCCCTGCTCGAAGCAGCCGTGGATGAGGTTCAGCTCCATGCGGAAGCAGTCGGCGAGCGGCAGCGTCGCGCCGCGCCTGAGCTGCTCGAAGGTCACCGCGAGCATGGTCGGAGAGCGCTGGTCGAGGGCCGCGCGCGTCTTCACCGCCCACTGCCGGTACGCCGGGCGCTCCTCGCCCTCGAGCGAAGCGGCGATCGCGGCCACGGAATCCCGGGTGAAATGGAGGTCGATCGCGGGCCGCACCGCCTCGATTTCGGACGCGGGCTGCGCCGCCGCCCCCACGTCGAGGTCGGCGAGACCGCAATAGATCGCGTCGGCCGCGTCGATCGTGGGGCCGACAAGGCCCAGATACAGGCCGAGACCGCCCGCAAGCCGGGAGAGGAAGAAGCTGCCGCCCACGTCGGGGAACAGCCCGATCGCCGTCTCGGGCATCGCCATCCTCGTGCGCGGGCCGACGATGCGCAGCGCCGCGCCCTGGGCGATGCCCATGCCGCCACCCATGACGATCCCGTCCATCAGCGCGACGATGGGCTTGGGATAGGTGTGGATACGGTAGTCGAGGGCGTACTCCACCTCGAAGAACGCGTGGTGCCCGTGGGCGCCGGATGAGTGGCTCGCGTGGAGCGCGCGGATATCGCCGCCCGCGCAGAAAGCCTTCTCGCCCGCGCCGCGCAGCACGATGGTGCCGATCCGCGCGTCGCGCTCCCACGCCGCGAGCCATGCCGCAAGTCCTTCGAGCATGCCCATCGACAGGGCATTGAGCGCCGCCGGACGGTTCAGGACGACCGTCGCCACCCTGCCGCGGACGTGGGCGATGAGCTCGCCGCCGGCCGCGGTCAGTCGTTCTTCCATGCGGGCTTGCGCTTCTCGAGGAACGCCGTCACGCCCTCGGCCTGGTCGCCGTGGTCGAACAGATCCATGAAGCGCTCGCGCTCCAGCGCGAGGCCGGCACGCCGCGGGATTCCGTTGCGCGCGTTATGGATGAGCGACTTGCAGTACTCGACGGCACGCGGCGACAGCGTGGCCACGCGCTCGGCCAGCGCGGTGGCCGTGGCGAGCGAGCTGCCCTTGTCCACGACCTCCTGCACCAGTCCGATGCGCAGCGCCGTCGCCGCATCGATGCGCTCGTTGGTGAGGATGATGCGCTTGGCCCAGCCTTCGCCCACCAGCCAGGGCAGCATCTGGGTGCCGCAGCCCGCGGGCAGCAGGCCCACCGCGGGCTCCGGAAGCGCCATCTGCGCGTGGGCTTCCGCGATGCGCACGTCGCAGGCGAGGGTGCATTCGAGCCCACCGCCCATGGCATATCCGTTGACGGCGGCGATCGTGACAAAGCGCGCGTTCATCAGCGCCTCGAACGCGGCGCCGAAACAGGCGATGAAGTGGCGCGCCAGCACCTTGTCCGACTGGAAGCTCTTCAGGTCCGCTCCCGCGGAAAAGAACTTCTCGCCGGCGCCCGTGAGGACTGCCGCGTATACATTGCGGTCGTCGTTCAGGGCGGCCACCAGCGATTCGAGGGCGCGCAGGTCCTCCGGCGTCCAGGTGTTGGCCGGCGGATTGTCGATGGTGACGAAGGCGGTGTGACCCTGCGTGCGGTGGTGGATCATGCCTTCATGTATTGCAGGATGATGCTGGAGAAGTCCTTGCCGCCGTGCCCGTCCGCCGAGTGCTTCTGGTAGATCTGCTGCGCGATCGCCCCGAGCAGCACGGGCTGGCGCGCGGCCTTGGCGGCGTCGGTCACCAGGGTGAGGTCCTTCAGCATCAGGTCCGCGCCGAAGCCGCCCGCGTAGCCACGCGACGCGGGAACGTTGTCGAGCACACCGGGGAAGGGATTGTAGGTGTCCGAGCTCCAGCAGCGGCCGCTCGACGTGTTCACGATCGAGGCGAAGACCTTCGGGTCCATGCCGAGCTTGGCGGCGAGGGTCATGCCTTCCGCGGTCGCGATCATCTCGACGGCGAGCATCATGTTGTTGCAGATCTTGGCCACCTGGCCGTTGCCCGCGCCGCCGCAATGCACGACGTTCTTGCCCATGCATTGCAGCACCGGCCTGGTCGCCTCGAAGTCGTGGAGCTCTCCGCCCACCATGAAGGTGAGAGTCGCGGCTTCCGCGCCGGCCACGCCGCCGGAGACCGGCGCGTCGATCATCGGACAGCCCTTCGCCTTGGCGTCCATCGCGACCTCGCGCGACGTAAGCGGGTCGATCGTCGAGCAGTCGATGAGGGGCGTGCCCCGCGCCACCGCCGCGAGCACCCCGTACTCGCCCTCGTAGACCGAGCGCACATGGGGCGAGGAGGGCAGCATCGTGATCACGATCTCCACGCCGCGGGCGCATTTCGGCGCGGAGGTGGCGACCGTCGCAGCCCTGTTCGCCCAGCTTGCGTCGCGAGCTCCGGCACGACGTCGTAGACCTTGAGCGCGTGGCCGTGCTTCGCAGGTTGCGCGCCATGGGATTGCCCATGTGGCCCAGGCCGATGAAGCCGATCTTCATGGGCCGGTTCACTTGAGGCTGATCGTCGTATTGGACTGCCGGCGATTGGTAGCCGGCGTCGTCGAACCAGCGCGACGTGACGGTCTTCATCTGCGTGTAGAACTGGATCACCTGCTTGCCGTAGGGCCCGAGATCGCCCAGCTTCGAGCCGCGCGAGCCGGTGAAGCTGAAGTAGGGCACCGGCACCGGGATCGGCACGTTGATGCCCACCTGGCCGACGTCGATCTCGTTCTGGAACTTGCGCGCGGCGGCGCCGCGACTGCGTGAAGATGCCCGGTGCCGTTGCCGTAGGGGTTGTCGTTGATCAGGTCGATCGCCTCGTCGAGGGTGTCCACGCTCACGATCACCAGCACCGGCCCGAAGATCTCGGTGGTGTAGACCTTGTGGCCCGGCTTCACGCCCGGAGAAGATGGTCGGCGCCGATGAAGTTGCCGTTCTCGTAGCCGGGGACTTTCGGGTCGCGCCCGTCGAGCTCGAGCTTCGCGCCTTCCTTCACGCCCTGCTCGACCAGGCCCTCGATGCGCTCCTTCGCTTGCTTCGAAATGAGCGGGCCGAGGTCGGCGCCCGGTTCTCGTGCCGGCGTTCACCTTGAGCGTCTTCGCCTTCGCCACGATGTCGGGGATCCAGCTGCTGCGCCTCGCCCACCAGCACGGCGACGCAGGTGGCCATGCAACGCTGGCCGGCGGCGCCGAAGGCCGCGCCGACCAGCGCGTTCAGCGACTGCTCCTTGTTCGCATCCGGCATCACCACCGCGTGGTTCTTGGCGCCCATCATGCACTGCGCGCGCTTGCCGTGCTGCGCTCGCGAGCTTGTAGACGTGCTCGCCCACGTGGCACGAGCCGACGAACGAGACCGCCTTGACGTCCGGGTGCGTGCAGATCGCGTCGACCGCTTCCTTGCCGCCGTGCACGACGTTGAGCACGCCCGGCGGGACGCCCGCCTCGAGCGCCAGCTCCGGCCAGCAGCATCGGCGTCATCGGATCCTGCTCGGAGGGCTTGAGCACGAAGGTGTTGCCGCAGACGATCGCCATCGGGAACATCCACAGCGGGATCATCGCCGGGAAGTTGAACGGCGTGATGCCGGCGCACACGCCGATCGGCTGGCGGATGAAGTAGGTGTCGACGCCGCCGGCCACGTTCTCCGCGAATCTCGCCCAGGGTGAGCGTGCCGATCGAGCAGGCATGCTCGACCACCTCGAGGCCGCGGAACACGTCGCCCTCGGCATCCGGCAGCGTCTTGCCCTGCTCGTTGGTAAGCGCTGCGGCGAGCTTCTTCATGTCGCGACGGATCAGCTCCTGGAGCTTCAGCATGATGCGCGCGCGCGCGGCGATCGGGGACGTTGCGCCAGGTCTTGAACGCTTCCGGCCGCCGCCTTGACCGCCTGATCGACCTCCTCGGAGCCGCACATCGGCACGCGCGCCAGGACTTCCTGGGTCGCGGGATTCACCACGTCGCGCCACTCGTGCGCCCTGCGATTCGACGAACTGGCCGTTGATGAGCAGCTTTACCGTCGGAACGGCACCGGAATTCGGCTTGGGATTTGCGGCCATGGTCGATCTCCTCGAAATCCTGTCTGATGGGCTAACCGCGTCGTTGCCCTTGGAACAGCCCGGATCGGCCGTTGAGCGGCGCTTTGCGTCCGCTCGAACGGCCTTTCATCACATGATGCAATTATAATCGCTCGTCCGACTCCCGTAGTCCCGCCTCCATGATCCCGAGCAACATACTTGCCGAATTCGCCAACGCCCCTTTCGCCGGGCGGGGAAGGCGTCCATGAGCGCCCGTCCGAAGATCGTCGTGCTCGACGATTACGAGCAATCCCTGCGCAAGACTGCCGATTGGAGCGCAGTGGACGCGCGGGCCGACGTCCGCGTGCATCACGAGCGCCTGCGCGGGGCAGCGCTGAGCGCGGCGGTCGCCGACGCGGAGGCAATCGTGGTCGTGCGCGACCGCACGCCGTTCAAGGCGGAGCTCATCGCGCAACTGCCGAAGCTGAAGCTCTTCCTCTTCACCGGCGCGCGCAACACCCAGCTCGACGCGGCGGCGCTCAAGGCGCGCGGCATCCCGGTGGGCAACACCGAGATGGGCGGCTCGAAGGACAGCACCACGGAGCTTACCTGGGCGCTGATCCTCGCCGCGGCCAAGCGCCTCGAGGCGTACCTGGCGCTCGTCCGCGCGGGCCGCTGGCGCGACGCAGGCGCCCTGCCGGTGGTCCTCGCGGGCCAGCGCCTGGGAGTGATCGGCTATGGCAGCATCGGTTCGCGGGTCGGGCAGGTGGGCAGGGCCTTCGGCATGGAGGTCGTGACCTGGAGCCCGCACATGACGGCCGACCGCGCCGAGCAGGGCGGGGCGAAATCGCTCAGCCTCGAAGAGCTGCTCTCCACCTCGAAGGTGGTGAGCCTGCACCTGGTGCCTGCGCCGGAGACGCGCAAGCTCGTCAACGCCGCGCGCCTGGCCACCATGCGGCCCGATGCGATCCTCGTGAACACCGCGCGCTCGGCGCTGGTGGACATGGCGGCGTTGTCCGCCGCCCTCGAAGCGGGCCGCCCGGGCATCGCGGCCCTCGATGTCTTCGACGACGAACCGCTGCCCGCGGACTTCGCGCTCGCACGGCGCGACAACGTGGTCCTCACCCCGCACCTGGGATTCGTGAACGATCCGGTGTTCAGCAGGTTCGGTCCCGGGGTGGTCGCGAACCTGCTCGCGTGGCTCGACGGCAAGCCCCTGCCGCATCCCGTAAAGGAATAGGAGCGCGCAGGCCGGCTACTCGCGGAACGCGAACAGCACCGCGTCGGCCGGCACCAGGTCGTTCTCGCGGAACGCCACGCGCTCGATGACGCCTTCGCGCGGGCTCGTGATGGTGTGCTCCATCTTCATGGCCTCGAGGATCATCAGCGCCTGGCCCTTTGCCACGCTATCGCCCGCGGTGGCCATCACCTTCACCACGCGCCCGGGCATGAGGGCCGTGAGGCGCGCGTCGGGCAGCGCGTCCATCGGCTCGTAATGGAAGGGATCCACGAGCTCGACATCGTGGCGGCCTCGGGGAGTCGTGGCCGAAAGCCTGGTCCCGAGGCGTGCGACGCGCGCGAAGTATGTCTCCCCGTCGAGGCCGATCTGCAGCCGATCGCCGTCCTCGGGCCCGATGCGCACCTCGTGGCGGCGGCCCTCGATCGTCGCGACGGCATGGTCGGCACGCCGCTCCGCCTCGACCGCCACTGCGCGCCCGCCGGGAAGCCGGAATTCCATGCGACGCAGCGCCGGCCGGTTCAGCCGCCACCCGGTGGTATCGCTCCACGGGGAGCGCGGCTCGCCCGCGTGGGCCGCAAGCTCGTCGAGGAACACGCGCACCGCGCAAGCCACCAGCGCCTCGACCGGAACGTCCCCGGCGGCGGGCAGCAGCTGCGCGCGATGCCGCTCGATGAAGCCGGTGTCGGTGTCGCCGGCGAGGAACGCCGGATGGGCCACCACCCGCTCGAGGAAGGCGAGGTTGGTTTGCACGCCGAGGATGTCGGTCTCGGCCAGCGCCGACTGCATGCGCCGCGTGGCCTCGCGGCGATCGCTGCCCCAGGCGACGAGCTTGGCGATCATCGGGTCGTAGTAGACGCTCACCGCGTCGCCCTGGCGCACACCCGTATCCAGGCGCACGTCGCCGTCCGTGCGGGGCGATCGCAGCACGCCGATGCGCCCCGTTTCCGGCAGGAAGCGGTTGGCGGGATTCTCCGCGCACAGGCGCACTTCGATCGCGTGTCCTCTGGAGCGGATCTGCGCCTGCGTCAGCGGCAGGGGCTCGCCCGCCGCGACGCGCAGCTGCCATTCGACCAGATCCTCGCCGGTGACCATCTCCGTCACCGGGTGCTCGACCTGCAGGCGCGTGTTCATCTCCATGAAGTAGTACTCGCGATCGGCGCCGGCGATGAACTCGATCGTGCCGGCGCCGCGATAACCGATCGCACGCGCCGCGGCCACCGCCGTGTCTCCCATGCGCAGCCGCATCGCGTCGTCCACGAAGGGCGAGGGCGTCTCCTCGAGCACCTTCTGGTGGCGTCTCTGTATCGAGCACTCGCGTTCGAAAAGATGCACGTAGTGGCCGAGCGTATCGCCGAATACCTGGAACTCGATGTGGTGCGGCCCTTCGACGAAGCGCTCGAGCAGCACGCGCTCGTCGCCGAACGCGCTCTTCGCCTCGCGCCGCGCGGAGGCGAGCTCGCCGGTGAATTCCGCGTCCTTCGTGACCAGGCGCATGCCCTTTCCGCCGCCGCCGGCGACCGCCTTGATGAGCAGCGGATAGCCGATCTTCTTGGCCCGCGCGGCGAGGAACGTGTCGTCCTGCTGCTCGCCGTGGTAGCCCGGAACCACCGGCACGCCCGCCTGCTCCATGATCGCCTTGGCGCGATCCTTGAGCCCCATCTGCGCGATCGCCTCGGGCGTGGGACCGATGAAGGCGAGCCCGGCCGCTTCCACCGCGCGCGCGAAATTCTCGTTCTCCGAGAGGAAGCCGTAGCCGGGATGGATCGCCTCGGCTCCGCAGGCCCGCGCCACCTCGAGGATCGTGTCGCCGCGCAGGTACGATTCGGCCGGGCGCGGCCCGCCGATGACATACGCCTCGTCGGCCTGCTCGACGTGCAGGGCACGGGCATCGATCGACGAGTGGACCGCGACCGTGCGAATGGCCATGCGCCGGCAGGTGCGCATCACGCGGCAGGCAATCTCCCCGCGATTGGCGATGAGGACCTTCGCGAACATGGCGGCGCTAGATGCCCGGCATCGGATCGGCCGGAATCTCGGGCTCGGGCTGGGCCGGGATCCAGGCGGCCCGCCGCTTCTCGAGGAATGCCGCCACACCCTCGCGGCCTTCGGGCGAGGAGCGGACCTTCGCGATCCGCTCGGCAGTGTCCTGGATCAGCTCGCTCGTGACCGGGCGGCCGCCGATCGCGCGGATCAGCTCCTTCGCCTCGCGCTGCGCCACCGGGCCGCACGCGAGCATCGCATCCGCGATGAGACCGATCCTGCGGTCCAGGTCGCCCTCGGCCGCGGCCAGCTCGTGCACCAGTCCCAGGCGCCGCGCCTCGGCGGCGTCGAAGCGCTCGGCGGTGAGGAAGTAGCGGCGCGCGGCGCGCTCGCCGATCGCGGCGACGACATAGGGAGAGATCACCGCCGGAACCAGGCCGAGGCGCGCCTCGGACAGGGAAAAGACGGCGCCGGGGCTGGCTACGGCGACATCGCAACACGCCACGAGCCCGACACCGCCGCCGTACGCCGCTCCATGGACCCGCGCGATGGTGGGTTTGCGCAGGTGCGCGAGGGTGCGCATGAGGGCCGCGAGCCCCATCGCGTCGCGGCGGTTCTCGTCCATGGAAAAGCCTGCGATGCGCTTCATCCAGTTCAGGTCCGCGCCGGCGCTGAACGACTTGCCCGCGCCGGAAAGGATCACGACGCGGATGCCGTCCTCGGCCTCCATGGAGCGCAGCGAGTCGGTCAATTCCGCGATGAGCTCGTCGTCGAAGGCGTTGTGGCGCTCCGGGCGGTTCATCGTGATGAGACCGAGCGGTCCCTGGCGTTCGATCGCGAGCGAGGTCATGTGGCCTCCGGCGGCTACATGCGGAAGACGCCGAACCGCGTCGGCTCGGCAGGCGCGTTCGCCGCCGCCGCGAGGCCGAGGGCCAGCACGCGGCGCGTCTCGGCGGGGTCGATCACGCCGTCGTCCCAGAGGCGCGCGGTGGCGTAGTACGGATGGCCCTGGCGCTCGTATTGATCGCGGATCGGCGACTTGAACGCGTCCTCCTCATCCTTCGACCATTTGCCGCCCTTCGCCTCGATGCCCTCGCGCCTGACCGTGGCGAGCACGCTGGCGGCCTGCTCGCCGCCCATCACCGAGATGCGCGCGTTGGGCCAGGTCCAGAGGAAGCGCGGGTCGAACGCACGCCCGCACATGCCGTAGTTGCCGGCGCCGAAGGATCCGCCGAGGATCACGGTGAGCTTCGGCACCCGGGCGCAGGAAACGGCGGTCACCATCTTCGCGCCGTCCTTGGCGATTCCGCCGGCCTCGTATTTCCTGCCGACCATGAATCCCGTGATGTTCTGCAGGAAGAGCAGCGGGACGCCGCGCTGGGCGCACAGCTCGATGAAGTGCGTGCCCTTGAGGGCGGATTCGGAAAAGAGAATGCCGTTGTTGGCGAGGATGCCCACGGGAAAGCCGTGCACGTGGGCGAATCCCGTCACGAGCGTGGTGCCGTAGAGCGCCTTGAACTCATGGAAGTCGCTGCCGTCGGCGAGGCGGGCGATGATCTCGCGCACGTCGAAGGGCTGCCGCGGATCCTTCGGGATGATCCCGTAGAGCTCCGCGGCCGGATGCAGCGGCTCCTCGAACGCGGCGGCCGGCGCCGGGGCGGGACCGCGCGTATGCCGGATGATCTCGCGCGCGATGGCGAGCGCATGGCGGTCGTCGTCGGCCAGGTGGTCGGTCACGCCGGAGGTGCGCGAATGCACCTCCCCGCCGCCCAGCTCCTCGGCGCTCACCACCTCGCCGGTGGCCGCCTTCACCAGCGGCGGGCCGCCCAGGAAGATGGTGCCCTGGTCCTTCACGATGACCGACTCGTCGCACATGGCGGGCACGTACGCGCCACCCGCCGTGCACGAGCCCATGACCACGGCCACCTGCGCTATGCCCCGCGCCGAGAGGTTGGCCTGGTTGTAGAAGATGCGCCCGAAATGCTCGCGGTCGGGAAAGACCTCGTCCTGCAGGGGCAGGAAGGCGCCGCCGGAATCGACCAGGTAGACGCAGGGCAGGGCGTTCTGCGCGGCGATCTCCTGGGCGCGCAGGTGCTTCTTCACGGTCATGGGGTAGTAGGTACCGCCCTTCACCGTGGCGTCATTGGCGATGACCACCACCTCGCGGCCCTCGACGCGCCCGATGCCCGTGACCAGGCCCGCGCTCGGCGCGTCGTCGCCGTACATGCCGAGCGCAGCGAGCTGGGAGAGCTCGAGGAACGGCGTGCCCGGATCGAGCAGCCCGCGCACCCGCTCGCGCGGCAGCAACTTGCCGCGGGCCACGTGCTTCTTCTGCGCCTCGGCGCCTCCGCCCTCCGCCACGCGCGCCACCTGTGCGCGCAGGTCCGCGGCGAGCGCGCGATGGTGCTCGGCGTTGGCGCGGAACGCGGGCGCGGCCGGATCGAGCTTCGAATGGATGCGCGGCATGTCAGCGTGCCGGGCCGGCGAGCGGCCGGCACGAAAGCCGGATGGCCATCTGGGTGCGCCGGGGCCGGGCGGTGCGTCCGCTCATTCGGCGAGTCCGCGTGCGATGAGCAGGCGCTGGATCTCGCTGGTGCCTTCGTAGATCTGGGTGATGCGCGCATCGCGGTAATGGCGCTCGACCGGATAGTCGCGCAGGTAGCCGTAGCCGCCGTGGATCTGGATCGCCTTCGAGCACACCCACTCCGCGAGCTCGGAGGCGTAGAGCTTGGCCTGGGAGGCTTCCGACAGGCACGGCACGCCCGCGGTGCGCAGGCGCGCCGCGTGCAGGGTCAGCAGCCGCGCGGCGTTGATGCGCGTGTGCATGTCGGCCAGCATGTTGCCGATCGAGGCGTGCTCGACGAGCTTCTTGCCGAACTGGGTGCGCTCCTTCGCGTAGGCGAGGGCGGCGTCGAACGCGGCGCGCGCGATCCCGAGGGCCTGGGCCGCGATCCCGATGCGCCCGCCCTCGAGGTTCGAAAGGGCGATGGCGAGGCCCTTGCCGCGCGGGCCGAGCAGGTGGTCTTCGGGAATCGCGCAATCCTCGAGCGAGACTGCGCAGGTGTCGGAGGCGCGGATGCCGAGCTTGTCCTCGAGCTTCTGCGGGTGGAAGCCGCGGGTGTCGGTGGGAACGACGAAGGCGGAGAGCCCCTTCTTGCCGAGGCCGGGGTCGGTGACCGCGAAGACGATGGCCACCGCGGCGCGCTTGCCGTTGGTGACGAACTGCTTCGAACCGTTGAGGACCCAGCGCCCGTCCTGCAGCACCGCGCGGGTCTTGAGATTGTTCGCCTCGCTGCCCGCCTGGGGCTCGGTGAGGCAGAAGCAGCCGATGCTGCGCCCGGCGGCCATGTCCGGCAGCCACCGCTTCTTCTGCGCGTCGCTGCCCCAGGCGAGGATCGGGCCGCAGCCCACCGAATTGTGCACGCTCATGAGCGTGGCGGTGGCGGCGCAGCCGGCCGCGATCTCCTCCATCGCGAGCGCGTAGGCCACGTAATCCGAATACGAGCCGCCCCATTCCTCCGGCACCACCATCCCGAGCAGCCCCAGCGCCCCCAGCTTGGCCACCGTCGCGTCGGGAATCCAGCCTTCCTCTTCCCACTGACCCGCGTGGGGCGCGAGCTCGGCCTGCGCGAACTCGCGGGCCGTGTCGCGCACCATGCGCTGCTCTTCGGTGAGGAAGTCCGCGTGGGCCCGGGTGAGCATGGAAACCTACTTCGCGGCCTTCTCGGCGTTCTCGACTTCGTCCTGCACCTTCTTGTTCACGTCATCGCCCAGGCCCTTGGCGGTCTCGTACGCCTTCACCTGGGTGCCGAACGGACCCTGCTTGGCGCGCTCCAGGGCCTGCTTCTGCTCCGTCGCCGCGTCGACCTTCGGCTCCTCGGGCTTGCTGCACGCCGCGGGCAGCAGCAGCACCAGGGCCGTGACGGCAGGCGCAAGCAGGGCGCGCGTCACGTGCGTACCGCCTTCACGCGCTGGCGGATGTCGGCGCGCACCTTCGGCGGCAGGTGGTTCCAGCGCACGCCGGCCACCGCGCCCGCCAGTGCGAGGCACGCCGGCACGCCGTCGCGCTCCGGGTTCGCGCGGCGCAGCTGCAGCCAGGCGTCCCAGAAGCCGACGCGCATCAATGCCTCGAGGGAGTCGATACCCATGGAGCGCAGCTCGGCGGCGAGCGAGCGGCCGATGTTGGGCGTGTGTTCGATCGGAGTAGCGAGATTCGTTGCCATTACAGGACCTCCAGTGCAATTGCCGTTGCTTCACCGCCGCCGATGCACAGCGCGGCGATCCCCTTCTTCAGGCCGCGCTTCTTGAGCGCATAGATCAGGGTGGTCATGATGCGCGCCCCGGTGGCGCCGATCGGGTGGCCCAGCGCGCAGGCTCCCCCGTTCACGTTCACCTTGTCGTGCGGGATGCCGATGTCCTTCATCGCCGCCATGGTGACCACTGCGAAGGCCTCGTTCACCTCGTACAGATCCACGTCGCCCGCCTTCCAGCCGGCCTTGTCGAGCACCTTGCGGATGGCGCCCACCGGCGCGGTGGTGAACCACTCGGGCTCGTGGGCATTGCTCGCGTAGGCGACGATGCGCGCGAGCGGCTTCGCGCCGCGCTTCCCGGCCTCCGACTCCGTCATCATCACCAGGGCCGCCGCCCCGTCGGAGATCGACGAGGAAGTTGCCGCGGTCACGGTGCCGTCCTTGTTGAACGCCGGGCGCAGCGTCGAGATCTTGTCGAGCTTCACCGTGAACGGCGTCTCGTCGTCCTTCACGATCTCCTCGCCGCCACGTCCCTTGACCGTGACCGGCGCGATCTCGTCGGTGAAAGCGCCGGACTTCTCGGCCCGGAGCGCGCGCTCGGTCGATTCCTTGGCATAAGCGTCCATCTGCTCGCGCGTGAAACCGTACTTCTCCGCGGTCTTGTCGGCGTAGAAGCCCATGGGCTTGCCCTGGTAGGCGTCCTCGAGCCCGTCGGTGGCCATGTGGTCGAGCAGTTGCTGCGCGCCATAGCGATAGCCCCCGCGCGCCTTGGGCAGCATGAACGGGGCGTTGGTCATGGATTCCATGCCGCCGGCCACGATCACCTTCGCCTGGCCCGCGGAGAGCTCGTCGAAAGCCATCATCGCCGCCTTCATTCCCGAGCCGCACATCTTGTTCACCGTCGTCGCGGGCGTGGTGTTGTCCAGCCCCGCATAGATCGCGGCCTGGCGGGCGGGCGCCTGGCCCTGGCCCGCGGGCAGCACGCAGCCGAAAATCAGGTCGTCGACCTCGCTCGACTTGACGCCTGCCTGCGCGACGGCGGCCTTGATCGCCGTGGCGCCGAGCTGGGACGCGGTGACGGTATTGAACTTGCCCTGCATGGCGCCGATGGGAGTGCGCTTGGCGCCGACGATGACGATGCTTTCCATGATTTCTCCTGTTGCCTTTCCTTCAGACCGATTCTTCGAAGAGCTCGCGCCCGATCAGCATGCGGCGGATCTCGTTGGTGCCCGCGCCGATATCGTAGAGCTTGGCGTCGCGGAGCAAGCGCCCCGCGGGGAATTCGTTGACGTAGCCGTTGCCGCCGAGGGCCTGGATCGCTTCCAGCGCCACCTGGACCGCGTTCTCCGAGGCGAACAGCAGGCACGCCGCGGCGTCCTTGCGCGCGGCGCGGCCGCGCCCCTGGTCGAGCGCCGTGGCCACGCGATAGCTGAAGGCGCGCGCGGCCTGCAGCTTCGTGTACATGTCGGCAACCTTGCCCTGCATGAGCTCGAAGGTGCCGATGGCCTCGCCGAACTGCTTCCTCTCGTGCACGTACGGAAGCACGAGGTCCATGGCGCTCTGCATGATGCCGATGGGCCCGCCGGAGAGCACGCAGCGCTCCGTATCGAGTCCCCGCATCAGCACGCGCGACCCGCCGTTCACCTCTCCCAGCACGTTCTCGGCCGGGATCTCGCAATCGCGGAACACCAGCTCGCAGGTGTTGGAGCCGCGCATGCCGAGCTTGTCGAGCTTCTGCGCGGTCGAGAATCCCGGCATGCCCTTCTCGACCACGAAGGCGGTCATCGCGCGCGAGCCCTGCTCCCTGGGGGCGGTGCGCATGTAGACGACGAGCACGTCGGCATCGGGACCGTTGGTGATCCACATCTTCGTGCCGTTGGCGATCCACCGATCGCCCTTCTTGTCTGCGCGGCATGCCATGGAGCCCACGACGTCGGAGCCTGCGCCGGGCTCGCTCATCGCGAGCGCACCCACGAACTCGCCGGAGCAGAGCTTCGGCAGGTACTTGCGCCGCTGCGCCTCGCTGGCGTTCAGGTGCAGGTTGTTCACGCACAGGTTCGAGTGGGCGCCGTACGAGAGTCCCACCGAGGCCGACGCACGCGAGACCTCCTCCATCGCCACCACGTGCGCGAGGTAGCCCAGGCCGGTGCCGCCATAGGCTTCCGGCACCGTCATGCCGAGCAGGCCCAGCTCGCCCAGCTTGCGCCACATGTCGGCGGGGAACTCGTTGCTCGCGTCGATCCCCGCCGCGCGCGGAGCGAGCTCCGCGTCGCACATCCTCTTCACCGTGTCGCGAAGCGCGTCGAATTCCTCGGTGAGATGGGTATCGAACAGCATGCCGGCTCCCCTGGGTGGAAGGTCGTCCGCCCGGTGGTGCCCCGGGCTGCGTGGCGGCGGCCCTCGTGGGGCGCCGAACTGTAATTATCGCTCATTTGGCGCTCATCCGTATCGCGCCGTCGAGGCGGATCACCTCTCCGTTGAGCACTTCGTTCTCGAGGATGTGCCTCACGAGCGCCGCGTATTCGTCGGGATGGCCGAGCCGGGGAGGGAAGGGAACCTGCTGGCCGAGCGAGGCGCGCACCTCCTCGCTCATGCCCTGCAGCATCGGCGTGTCGAAGATGCCCGGCGCGATGGTCATCACGCGGATGCCGAAGCGCGCGAGCTCGCGCGCGATGGGCAGCGTCATGCCGTTCACGCCCGCCTTGGAGGCGCTGTAGGCCGCCTGGCCGATCTGACCCTCGAACGCGGCCACCGAGGACGTATTCACGATCACGCCGCGCTCGCCGTTCGCGAACGCGGGCTGCATGCTCATCTTCGCGGCGGCGAGCCGGATCGCATTGAACGTGCCGACGAGATTGATGGCCAGGGCACGCTCGAAGCTCGCCAGCGCATGCGGCCCGTTCCTGCCTACCACGCGCTCGCCGGGCGCGACGCCCGCGCAGTTCACCAGCCCGTGGAGCGCCCCGAAGGCGGCGCAGCACGCGTCGACGGCAGCCTGCATCGAGGCTTCGTCGGTCACGTCGGCCTTCACGAACCGGCCGGCGCCGCCCAGCTGATTCGCCACCCAATCGCCGGCATCATTGACGTCGGCGATCACGACCTTGCCGCCTGCGTCGGCGAGCATTTTTGCCGTGGCGGCGCCGAGGCCGGATCCGCCGCCGGTAACGAGGAATGCATTGTTCTCGATTTGCATGGGGCGTCCTAGGCGGAAGGAACTCTCACGGCGACGATCGGCAGGTCGAGCGTGCGCGCCCACGCTTCCCAATGCGCCGCGCCATGTTCGAGGAAACGCGCGGCGAGCGCCTCCACCGTCAACGCGGGCAGGGCGAACGATTCGGCCAGCCGCAGCGCGAAGTGCGGCTCGAGTGCCGCCACCGCGATCCAGCCTTCGCGCGTCGCATATAGATTGTATCCGGCGAGCCCTCCGCCGAGCAGCGCGCCGGGGCGCGTGAGCCCCTCCTCGAGCGGCTGGGCGAGGTACGCCGCCGCATCGGCGAGCGGCACGGCGCAGGACGCCGCGCGCCCGGTGCGCCCACGGGCGTGCACCAGGGCGAGCGCCGTGGACACCACCCGCTCGGCTCCTGCCATGTCGGCGAACAGGGTCGCGGGCAGGTGCGGCGGGGTGACGAGCCCGTGCTGCGCAAGGTAGGTGAGGTCGTGGCCGGCCGTCTCTTCGCCGGGGGGCGCATGGCCGGTGATCGCCGCATGGCACAGGCGCGGATGGCGCGTTGCGAGCGAGGCCGGATCGAGTCCCAGGCGCGCGAGCGCCGCGGGACGCTGCGCCGTGACGAAGAGGTCGGCCGCGTCCAGCAGCGCGCCGAGCACGGCCCGTCCCGGCTCGCTCTTCAGGTCCGCGCGGCGCACGTCCACGTCCGCATGCAGGCGCCGGTACCACGCCGGGCAGTACGCCTCGAACGGATCGCCCGCGAGCGGCTCGACCTTGGCCACCGTCGCGCCCAGATCGCGCAGGCGCGCGCACGCAACCGGGCCCGGCAGGTTGAGCGCCATGGAGACCACGCGCACGTCCTCGAGGAGTTTCACCACCACCCGCCGCGATGAGATCGGGGTACGACGACCACGATTATATCGGCCGTGCCCGCCAGCCTGTCGCTTGCACCCTCCGTGCGCGCGGATCAGCCGAACGCGCGCAGGCCCGGCAGGTCGACGATGCGGATGCGCCCGTAGTCGATCCTGAGCAATCCCGCCTTCTCGAGCACCTGCAGGGCCTGGTTCACGCGCTGGCGCGATACGCCCGAAAGATAGCCGAGCTCCTCCTGCGAGATCTGCACGTGGGTGGCCTGCTCGGGATAGAGCACCGGGTTGAACAGCGCGGCGAGGGAGCGCGCCACGCGCGCGTCCGGGCCGAGCAGGCGCTCGTTTTCCACCATCGCGATGAACTGCGACAGCCGCTCGTTGAGCTGCATGAGCAGGAAGCGGTTGAAACCGATGTCGGTGTCGAGCAGCCACTCGAAAGTCGCGCGGGGCATGAGCGCCATGCGGCTCGCGCGCAGCGTTTCGATGTCGTAGCGCCGCGTGGGGTCCTTGAGGATCGAGCCCTCGCCGAACCAGCCGCCGCTCGTCACGCCGGTAAAGGTGGTGGTCTTGCCCTCGGAGTTGACGCTCGTCATCTTGACCAGCCCGTCGACCACGCCGATCCAGTGCTCGACCGGCTCGCCCTTGCGGCAGACGTAGGCACCGGCGGGGAAGTCGCGCACCGCGGTCTCCGCCTCGACGCGGTCGAGCTGTGCGCGCGTGAGGGAGCGGGTCCAGAGGGACGCCCGCAGCAGTTCGGGAAGGGTTTCCACGCGGAGATTGTCAACGAAAAGACACCTCCCTGCGTACCCTGCGGCTACACTAGGCGCAAACAGGGGGAGGCCCAGTCCATGGCGGTGCAAACCGGGACGCTCGACACGTTCCCGAAACTGCTGCTGCACCATGCGCGCGTGCGCGGGGATCACCCGGCGATCCGGGAGAAGGACCTCGGCATCTGGCAGAGCTGGTCGTGGGAGCAGGTGCGTGAAGAGGTCCTGCGCCTTGCCGGCGGGCTGGCCCATGCGGGGCTCGCGCGCGGCGCCCACATCGCAGTGATCGGCGCGAACCGGCCGCGCCTCTACTGGACCCTCACCGCGGCCCAATGCCTGGGCGCCATCCCGGTGCCCTTCTACGAGGACGCGGTCGCGCAGGAAATGGTCTACGTGTTCCAGGACGCGGAGATCGCCTTCGCGGTGGTCGAGGACCAGGAACAGGCGGACAAGCTGCTCGAGATCCTGCCCGAGTGCCCGAGGCTGCAGCACATCTGGTACGACCAACCGCGCGGCCTGCGCCACTACGAGCGGCCCGAGCTCGCGAGCTACGAGAGCCTGCTGGAAGCGGGGCGCGCATTCGCCGCTGCCAATCCCGGATTCGCCGATGCGGAGATAGCGTGCGGACGCGGCGACGACACCGCGATCATGCTCTACACCTCGGGCACCACCGGGCATCCGAAGGGCGTGGTCCTGTCCCACGACAACCTGCTCGCGGCGAGCCGCGCGTACGCCGAGCTCGAGGGCCTGGGCGACGACGAGGAGGTGCTCGCCTACCTGCCGATGGCGTGGATCGGGCAGAACCTGTTCTCCTATGCGCAGTGGATGGCGGTCGGGTTCCGCATCAACTGCATCGAGTCGGCCGAGACGGTGCTCACCGACATGCGCGAGATCGGTCCCACGTACTACTTCGCCCCGCCGCGGGTGCTCGAGGCGCTCCTCACCCAGGTCACCATCCGCATGGAAGACGCGAGCCGGGTCAAGCGCTGGCTCTTCCGGCGCTGCATGGAGCTCGCGCGCCGCGTGGGCGCGCGGATCCTCGACGGGCAGCCGGTGGGCCCGTACGACAGAATCGCCTACGCGCTCGGAAACCTGCTGGTGTACGCGCCGCTGCGCAACGCGCTCGGGATGTCGCGCGTGCGCGTGGCCTACACCGCCGGCGAGGCGATCGGCCCCGACCTCTTCGTCTTCTACCGCTCGCTCGGCATCAACCTGAAGCAGCTCTATGGTTCGACCGAGACATCGGTGATGGTGTGCGTGCAGCCCAATGGCGCGGTGAAACCCGACACGGTGGGCCCGCCCATGAAGGATGTGGAAGTGCGCATCCTCGACAGCGGCGAGATCCTGCTGCGCTGCCCGGGCCTGTTCCGCGCCTACTACAAGAACGACGCGGCCACCCGCGAGGCGAAGGACGGGGAGGGCTGGTTCCACACGGGCGACGCGGGCTTCTTCGACGCGAGCGGGCACCTGAAGATCATCGACCGGGCCAAGGACGTGGGAAGGCTCACCGACGGCACGCTCTTCGCGCCGAAGTACCTCGAGAACAAGCTCAAGTTCTTTCCCCAGGTGAAGGAAGCCGTGGCCTTCGGCGATGCACGCCGCGAAGCTACGGCGCTGATCAATATCGACATGCAGGCGGTGGGCGACTGGGCCGAGCGCCGCGGCATTCCGTACGCGGGCTACACGGACCTCGCGGCAAAGCCGCAGGTGATCGAGCTGGTGCGCGAATGCGTGGAAAAGGTGAACGCCGACCTTGCCCGCGACCCGAAGCTCGCGGGCAGCCAGATCCATCGCTTCGTGATCCTGCACAAGGAGCTCGACGCAGACGACGGCGAGCTCACCCGCACGCGCAAGGTGCGCCGGCGCTTCATCGCCGAGAAGTACGGGGCGATCGTAGAGGCGCTGTATGCGGGGGTCGAGCGTTGCACGGTCGAGGCCCAGGTGCGTTTCGAGGACGGCCGGACGGGGAGCGTGCGCGCGGAGCTGCCGGTGACGGCCGCCCGGACCTTCGCACCCGAGGCGGTGCGGGCGGCCGCATGAGCGCGGGCGCGCGATGAACCTGCGCGAGCTCGATGCCGGCGCGGTCGCAGCGCAAGGTGGGCGAGGTGATTCTCGCCGTGGACGACGTCTCGCTCGCCTTCGGGGGCGTGAAGGCGCTCTCGGAAGTGAGCTTCGACGTGCGCGCGCACGAGATCCGGGCCATCATCGGGCCGAACGGGGCGGGCAAGAGCTCGATGCTCAACGTGATCAACGGCGTCTATCGTCCCGCAGCAAGGCGCCATCACCTATCTCGGCCGAGCGGCGCACCGCGATGGACCCGCACCATGCCGCGGCCCTGGGCATCGCGCGCACCTTCCAGAGCCTCGCGCTCTTCAAGGGCATGTCGGTGCTGGACAACATCCTCGCCGGGCGCAACCTCATGATGAAGTCGAACCTGCTTGCTGCAGGCGCTGCGCGTGGGGCCGGCGCTTCGCGAGGAGATCGAGCATCGCAAGCGCGTCGAGGAGATCATCGATTTCCTCGAGATCCAGGCACGTTCGCGAAGCGCCGGTGGGCCGGCTCCCCTATGGGCTTGCAGAAGCGCGTCGACCTCGGGCGGGCGCTCGCCGCGGAGCCGAAGGTGCTGCTGCTCGACGAGCCCATGGCCGGGATGAACGTCGAGGAAAAGCAGGACATGAGCCGCTTCATCCTCGACGTGAACGACGAGTTCGGCACCACCATCGTGCTGATCGAGCACGACATGGGCGTGGTGATGGACCTCTCCGACCGCGTGGTGGTGCTCGACTACGGCCGCAAGATCGCCGACGGTACGCCCGACGAGGTGCGCGCGAGCCAGGCGGTGATCGACGCCTACCTCGGCGTGAAGCACTGAGGTGGCCGATGAGGACCACGCGCAACCTCACCATCGCGTTCTTCGTGCTGCTCGCGATCGGGGCGGTCTCGCCGCTGGTGCTCACGCGACGACGCAGGTTCCGCAGTGGCTCGAAGTGGTGCTGGGCGGGCTCATGCTCACGGGCGTGCTGTACTCGCTGGTGGCCCTCGGCCTGGTGCTCATCTTCAAGGCGTCGGGCGTCTTCAACTTCGCGCAGGGCGCGATGGTGCTGTTCGCCGCGCTGACGCTCGTGCGCCTCGTCGAGAAGATGCCGCTGCCCGTGGCCCTGGCGGCCACGCTCGCCGTCATGGTGGCGTTCGCCTGGCTGGTCGAGCGCCTGGTGCTGCGCCCGCTGGTGAACCAGGAGGGCATCGTGCTCTTCATGGCGACGCTGGGCGTCGCCTACGTGCTCGACGGCTTCGGGCAGACCGTGTGGGGCAGCGACATCTACACACTGGACGTGGGCATGCCCAAGGAGCCGACGATCATCTTCGAGAAGACTCTTCGAGGGCGGCGTGCTGGTGAACATGGAGGACCTCGTCGCAGCGCTCATCGCCGCGCACCTGGTGGCGGCGCTCGCGCTCTTCTTCCAGAAGACGGCCACGGGTCGGGCGCTTCGCGCGGTGGCCGACGATCACCAGGCGGCGCAATCGGTGGGGATTCCGCTGGACCGCATCTGGGTGATCGTGTGGAGCGTGGCGGGCCTGGTGGCGCTGGTTGCCGGCGTGGTGTGGGGCTCGAAGCTCGGCGTGCAGTTCTCGCTTTCGCAGCTGGTCGCATTGAAGGCGCTGCCGGTGGTGATCCTGGGCGGCTTCACCTCGATTCCCGGCGCCATCATCGGGCGGCCTGCATCATCGGCCTGGGCGAGAAGCTCTCCGAGGTCTACCTCGGCCCGACCTTCGGCGGCGGCATCGAGAACTGGTTCGCCTACATGCTGGCGCTGGTGTTCCTGCTGTTCCGGCCCGAAGGCCTGTTCGGCGAAACGCCACATCGACCGGGTCTAGGGGCGCGCGATGATCTACCGCGAGACCGGGCAGTTCAAGACCACGTACGCATCGGACCAGCAGCTCTTCCCGATCCTGCAGGACCGCGTCTTCGTGGTCGGCGTTGCTCGTCTTCGCTTTCGTCGGGGTGCCGTTCTCGCGACCGAGTACCTGTTCCGCGCGATCCTCACGCCGTTCCTCATCCTGTCGATCGCGGCCCTCGGCCTGAATATCCTGGTGGGCTACTGCGGCCAGGTCTCGCTCGGCACCGGCGGCTTCATGGCGGTCGGGCGCGTATGCCGCCTACAACCTCGCGGTGCGCGTGCCGGACCTGAACCTCGCTGGTGGTCTTCCTGCTCGCCGGAGCTGTGCTCGACGGTGGTGGGCGTGCTCTTCGGGATACCCAGCCTGCGCATCAAGGGCTTCTACCTCGCGGTGGCCACGCTCGCGGCGCAGTTCTTCCTCGACTGGGCCTTCGCGCGCATCGGGTGGTTCACCAACGACCAATCCTCGGGCTCGGTGAGCGCGCCGCCGCTCGCTCTCTTCGGCCATACGATCCAGGGGCCGGTCGCAAAAATACCTCTTCGTGCTCTCGATCGTGTCGGTCGTCGCGCTGGTGGCGCGAACCTCACGCGCGGCGCGATCGGCCGCTCGTGGATGGCCACGCGCGACATGGACGTGGCCGCCGAAGTGATCGGCATCCGTCCGCTCGTCGGCCAAGCTCTCGGCCTTCGCGGTGAGCTCGTTCTTCGTGGGCGTGTCCGGCGCGCTCTGGGCCTTCGTCTACCTGGGCTCGTGGGAGCCGCTCGCTTTCGACGTGGACCGCTCGTTCGAGCTGCTGTTCATGGTGATCATCGGCGGGCTGGGATCGATCCTCGGGTCGTTCCTGGGCGCGGCGTTCATCGTGATCCTGCCGCTGTGTTGAACCAACTGCCCGACGCGCTCGGCATTCCGCTGTCGACCGCGATGATCTCGGACATCGAGTCGATGACCTTCGGCACGCTGATCGTTTTCTTTCTCATCGTGGAGCCGCGCGGGTTGGCGCGGCTCTGGGCGATCGGCAAGGAAAAGCTGCGCCTGTGGCCGTTTCCGCATTGAAGCCGCAACCTGTAGCGCACGACGACAAGGAGGATGGAGATGAAGAGCAATTTGCGGATGAAGGCGGCGGCGCTCGCGCTCGCCGGGGGAGCGCCCTGCCGGCTCGCGATGGACGCCATGGCGCAGTCGAACGAGATCTTCGTTCCGGTGCTGGTGTACCGCAGCGGCCCCTACGCGCCCAACGGCGTGCCGTGGGCCGACGGGTTCGTGGACTACCTGAAGCTCGTCAACGCCCGCGACGGCGGCGTGAACGGCGTCAAGATCGCCTACGAGGAGTGCGAGACCGGCTACGCCACCGACCGCGGCGTCGAGTGCTACGAGCGCCTGAAGAGCAAGCATCCGGTGGCGGTGAATCGCCGCTGTCCACGGGCATCACCTTCGCGCTGACGGACAAGGTGCCCAACGACCAGATCGTGCTCATCACCACGGGCTACGGCCGCGCCGACTCCGCGGACGGCGCCGTGTTCAAGTGGAACTTCCCGATGCATGGGCACCTACTGGGAGCGCGGCCGACATGCTCGTGCAGCACGTGAAGAAGAAGGAGCACGGCAGCCTGAAGGGCAAGAAGATCGCGCTCGTCTACCACGACTCGCCCTACGGCAAGGAGCCGATCCCGGTCCTGGAGGAGCTCGCCAAGCGCGAGGGCTTCGAGCTGCTCAAGCTGCCGGTTACGCACCCGGGCGTCGAGCAGAAGGCGACCTGGCTGCAGATCCGCCAGCAGCGTCCCGACTACGTGTTCCTGTGGGGCTGGGGCGTGATGAACTCCACGGCGATCAAGGAGGCCATCGCGGTGGGCTATCCGCGCCTGCAGATGTACGGCGTGTGGTGGTCGGCGGCCGAGCCCGACGTGATGCCCGGCGGAGATGGCGGCCAAGGGCTACAACGGCCTGGCGCTCGGGCCACTCCGACGAGAATGACCGGCCGATCCACAAGGACATGATCAAGTACCTCTACGACAAGGGGCAGGGCACCGCGGCCAACAAGAGCGAGGTGGGCCAGGTGCTCTACAACCGCGGCATGCTCTCGGCGATGCTTACGGTCGAATCGATCCGCGCGGCGCAGGGCAAGTACGGCAAGCGCGTGGTGACGGGCGAGGAGGTGCGCTGGGGCGCGGAGCACCTGAATATCGACAACGCCCGCATCAAGGCGCTCGGCGTCGAGGGGATGATGCGAGCCGCTGCACACCTCGTGCCAGGACCACGAGGGCTCGCGCTAGGCGCGCATCCACACGTGGGACGGCACGACCTGGAGCTACACGTCGGACTGGTACACGGCCGACAACAAGTTGCTGCGGCCCATGATCGAGGCAGTCGGCGCAGAAGTACGCGGCGGAGAAGAAGCATCCACGCCGCGCGACTGCTCGAAGGAGAAGCTGAGCGCGTGAACCGTGTCGCGAAACCCCACGTCGCCGGCCGCTGCTCGAGGTGAACGGCATCGAGGTGATCTACAACCACGTGATCCTCGTGCTGAAGGGCGTGTCGCTGACGGTCCCGAGGGCGGCATCGTCGCCCTCCTGGGCGCCAACGGCGCGGGCAAGACCACGACGCTGAAGGCGATCTCGAACCTGCTGCGCGCCGAGCGCGGCGAGGTGACCAAGGGGCACGATCGAGTTCGGCGGCGAGCGCGTCGACCGCCTCAATCCCTCGGAGCTCGTGAAGCGCGGCGTGATCCAGGTGATGGAAGGACGCCACTGCTTCGCGCACCTCACGGTCGAGGACAACCTGCTCACCGGCGCGTACACGCGCAGCGTCGCGCGCGCCGAAGTGCGCGCCGACCTGGAGCGGGTCTACGAGTTCTTCCCGCGCCTGAAGCAGCGGCGCTCCTCGCTCGCCGGGTTACACCTCGGGCGGCGAGCAGCAGATGACCGCGATCGGGCGCGCGCTCATGGCGCGGCCCGCGCATGATCCTGCTCGACGAGCCGTCGATGGGCCTCGCACCGCAGATCGTCGAGGAGATCTTCGAGATCGTGAAGCAACCTCAACTCGGCCGGGAAGGTGAGCTTCCTGCTCGCCGAGCAGAACACGATGGTGGCGCTGCGCTTCGCGGACTTCGGCTACATCCTCGAGAACGGCCGCGTCGTGCTGGAGGGTCGACGCGAAGGCGTTCTCGGACAACGAGGACGTGAAGGAGTTCTACCTCGGCATCTCGAGCGGCGGCCGGCGCAGCTTCCGCGATACCAAGAACTACCGGCGGCGCAAGCGCTGGCTCGCCTGACGTCATGGGTGAATTCTACGACGCGCTCGAGATGCGCGATGCCGCCGAGCGCGACGCGATCGCTTTTCGCGCGCCTGCCGGCCCAGATCCGGCACGCACGCGAAGCGAATGCGCCGTACTATCGCCGCGCGCTTCGCAGGCGATCGAGCCGGACACCGTCGACTCGCGCGCCGCGCTTGCCGCGTTGCCGGTCACCCGCAAGTCGGACCTGCTCGATCTGCAGGCCGCCGACAAGCCCTTCGGCGGATTGAATGCCACGCCTGCGCTCGGGGCTTGCGCGCCTCTTCATGTCGCCCGGACCGATCTACGATCCCGAGGGCCGGCGCGCCCGACTACTGGCACGGCGCACGCACGCTGTTCGCGGCGGGCTTCCGGAGCGGTGACGTGGTGCTCAATTGCTTTTCCTACCATCTCACGCCCGCGGGAGCATGTTCGAGACGGGCCTGCACCATCTGGGCTGCGCGGTCATTCCCGGGCGGCGTGGGACAGACGGAACTGCAGGCGCGCGCGATCGCCGACCTGCAGCCCACGGGCTACGTCGGCACGCCCGTCCTTCCTGAAGCTGATCCTCGAGAAGTGCGACGAGCCGGATTGTCCGGGGCGAGCATTCGCCGCGCGCTCGTGTCTCGGGCGAGGCATTCTGCCCGCCGGTGCGCGCAGTTCCTCGCGGCACGCGGCATCGAAGCGTTCCAGGCCTATGGCACGGCCGACCTCGGCATCGTCGCCTACGAGACTCTCCGCGCGCGCGAGGTCTGGTGCGTGAACGAAGAGCTGATCGTCGAGATCGTGCGCCCTGGAACAGGCGATCCGGTGCCCGAGGGCGAGGTCGGGCGAAATGGTCGTGACTACCTTCAATCGCCGACTATCCGCTGGTACGCTTCGCCACCGGCGATCTCTCGGCGCTACTCGCCGGGCCGAGCCCCTGCGGCCGGACCAACGTGCGCATCAAGGGCTGGCTGGGCCGCGCGGACCAGGCGACCAAGGTGCGCGGCATGTTCGTGCATCCGCACCAGGTGGCCGAGGTGCTCCGCCGCCACGGGTTCGCACGCGCCCGGCTCGTGGTCGAGAACGAGGCGGGCGAGGACCGCATGACGCTTGCGCGTGGAGCACCGCCGCGGCGGACGCGGCGCTCGCCCGGGCGATCGAAGCCACGTTGCGCGATGTCATCAAGGTGCGCGGCGCGGTGGTCTCGGTCGCACCCGGGATCGCTTCCCAACGACGGCAAGGTGATCGAGGACGCGCGCAAGTATTCGTGAGCGGCGTTCGCGGCTATCATGTACCCTTTTTTGCCCCCCAAGGAGCCACCGTCCCATGAAGACCCGTAACCTGAGGAACGAGATCGCCCTGTCGACGTGCGCCGCAATTGCGTTGCTGTCCGCGGGCTGCGCCATCACCCCTCCCGACGAGACTTCGACGCGCGATCGTGGCGAAGCCGTATACGTCACCGGCAGCAACATTCCGCGCCACCACGTCGACGAGGCCTACGGGGTGTCCACGGTGACCAAGGAAGATATCGATCGCCAGGGAGGCACCGTCCTTTCTCCCCAGATGCCCATGCCGCGGCCGGGCGGCTCGAACTGAACCCTGCGCAGCGCCTTGCGAGCGCTCAGAGGGCGGACGCCGGGTTGCGGCGTAACGCACTGTTTATAAACATGAACTATTGCGCGCGGCCGGTCGGCTCAGGATGAATCTCGCCGGCCGGTGTCCATTGTTTGATTAGGCTTCGACCGTGGGCTAAACTTACGGGCTTTTGGTGGCCGCTTCCCGGGACCCCGGGCCCGGGCCATCGAGTCCACGCAGCGAGGTTCAATGGCGAGCAAAGCAAAGATTCTGACCGAGGCCGAAATCACCAGGATGCCGAAGTCGGACTACATGAATGCGGCGCAGCTCAGGTTCTTCCGCGAGCGCCTGCTCGACCTCCAGAAGCAGCTGCGCGAGAACGCCGGGGCGACCACCGAGCACCTGCGCGAGCTTTCCTTCGCCCCCGATCCGGCCGATCGGGCCACTCTCGAGGAAGAGCACGCTCTCGAGCTGCGCACCCGCGACCGCGAGCGCAAGCTGCTCAAGAAGATCGACCAGGCCCTGGCGCGCATCGACGACGGCAGCTACGGCTACTGCGAGGAAACGGGCGAGCCGATCGGCATCCAGCGCCTGCTCGCGCGCCCCACGGCGACGCTCACCATCGAGGCGCAGGAGCGCCGCGAGCTGAAGCAGAAGCTCTACGGCGAATAGTTCGCGGCACGCGGCCAAGCCCCGGTCCGCAAGTCCGGGGCTTTTTCGTTGCGCAGCCCCGGTCCGTAATTGCCGGAATATTGCCCGCGAATTTGCCGCCGCGATCCGGCGGGAGGGCGACCTATAATCGGGGAACTCCACCATCGACCGAGGAGACGGGGCGGTGCGCAATCGCGACTTGCTATTCGACGAGCTGAAGGCGTGCTTCGCGCGGCGCGAATTCGTCGCCACCGCGCTCGCCTCGGGCTACGCCGCCGCCGTGCAGCCGGTGGCGGCCCAGACCCAGATCAACACCGACAGCAACGGGCTGGTCGCCGGCGAAGTGAGCATCCCGGTACGTGACGGGCTGATGCCCGCGTATCGCGCCATGCCCGCCGGCGGCGGCAAGCTTCCCACGGTGCTCGTGGTGCAGGAGATCTTCGGCGTGCACGAGCACATCAAGGACATCGCGCGCCGCCTCGCGAAGGCGGGCTACCTCGCGGTGGCGCCGGAGCTCTACTTCCGTCAGGGCGACGTATCCAGGCTGCGGGCATCGACGAGATTCGCTCGGTCGTCGCCCGCGTTTCCGACGCGCAGGTCCTTTCGGACCTCGATGCCGCGGCCGAATGGGCCGCAGGCAACGGAGGCGACGCCCACAAGCTCGCGATCACGGGCTTTTGCTGGGGCGGGCGCATCGTGTGGCTCTACGCGGCTCACAATCCGGACCTCAGGGCGGGCGTCGCGTGGTACGGGCAGCGTCGAGGGCGCAGGAACGCAGCTGCAGCCGAAACAACCCGATCGACGTCGTGCGCGAGCTGACAGGCGCCGGTGCTGGGGCTTGTACGGCGGCGCCGACGCCGGAATCCCGAACGACGGCGTGGAACGCATGCGCGCGGCGCTGAAGGCCGCGGGCAAGCCCTGCGAGATCCACACTTATCCGGACGCCCCGCATGCGTTCCACGCCGACTACCGGCCGCGCTATCGCCCGGAGGCGGCCCTGGACGGATGGCTGCGCCTGCTCGCCTGGTTCCGCAAGAGCGGGGTCGCATAGGGCGCGCGGGACGATCGCGTGAACGACGCTGTGCGGCACATTCGCGGGGACGCTTCGCTCCAGTTGCACAAAGTGCTGGAGGGCCAGACCCTGCGCACCGTCTTCCAGCCCATCTTCGGCTTCCGCGAGGGCCGCATGCTCGGCTACGAGGCGCTGGTGCGCGGGCCCGACGACTCGCTCTCCAGACGCCGGCCGAGCTCTTTGCCGCGGCCCAGGCCGAGAACGTGGCCCTCGAGCTCAATGTCGCGTGCATCCGGCAGATCCTGCGCGCCTTCGCGGCAAGCGGGCTGCACGGGAGCGTCTTCCTCAACGTCTCGCCGCAGCTCGTCGCGCAGCGCGGCCACGACCAGAAGCGCGCGCAGCGGTTCCTGACGGGCCTCGGGCTCGAGCCCGGCCGCGTGGTGATCGAGCTCACCGAGGACTACCCCACGGTGGATTTCCGGCGGGTCCACGAGTCGCTGATGCTCTATCGCTCGATGGGCTTTCGCATCGCCATCGACGACCTGGGCGAGGGCTTCGCGAGCCTGAGGCTCTGGTCGGAGCTGCGCCCGGAGTTCGTGAAGGCGGACAAGCATTTCGTGACCGGGCATCTCGGACGATCCGGTGAAGGTGCAGTTCCTGCGCGCGATCCAGCACATCGCCGACAACTGCGGCTCGCTGGTGATCGCCGAGGGCATCGAGAACGCGGCCGACTTCAAGGTCGTGAAGGACATCGGCATCGCGTGCGGCCAGGGTTGGTTCATCGGCCGGCCCGCGGAGCACCCAGTGCAAGACCTCCCCGACGAGGCGCGGCGCGCGCAGGCCGATGCGCGCGCTTCCAGTGGTGCCGGCTCCGCGGCTGCGGGCCGGCACCGAGCCGCACGCCCATGACTTCGTGCGCGCCGTGGACGCCGCCACCGCGCAGGTCACGCTCGGCTCGGTCCTGAAGCGCTTTGCGGCGTCGCCCGCGCTCGCCGCGATTCCCGTGCTCGGCGCATCGGGCGTCGAGGGCGTGGTGTCGAGGATGTGGCTCGAGCTGGTCGCGGCGAGCGCCGATGGTGCCGCGCTCCGGGCGCGTCCATGCCTCGATTTCGCCGATCGCGCGCCGATCCGGGTGGAGGCCGACCTGGACCTGGGGGCCCTCGTGGCGATCCTGGTCGAATCCGACGCGCAGCGCTTCGCCGACGGCTTCGTGCTGGTCGCGCGCGGCCGCTACCTGGGCATGGGCACCAGCCGCGACGTGATGCGCTCGCTGCAGACTTCGCGCGTGCTCGCCGCGCGCTATACCAACCCGCTCACGCTGCTGCCTGGCCAGGTACCGATCAACGAGCACCTCGAGCGCCTGCTCGCGCGCCACGTCGCATTCACCGCGTGGTTCGTCGAGGTCGACCAGATGCGCGGCCTCAACGACACGGCGGGGTTCACCAGGGGCGATGCGCTGATCCACGCGTGCGCGCGTTTGCTCGAGGAGGCCTGCGGGCCCGGCGTGGATTTCGCCGGGCACGTGGCGGGCGGCCGCTTCGTGGTGCTGGCGCAAAGCGAGGATTGGCATGCACGCGCGCTGTCCGTGCTCGCGAGATTTCCGTCGCTGGTCGAGGCCCAGGTGCCGGCCGACGCCTTCGCGCGCGGCTACTTCACGCTCGCGCAGCGCGACGGCCATCAGAGCGTGCGTCCGCTGCCCCGGCTCGCGATCGGCATCGTTCCGGTCCTGCCGGGCGTCTTCGAGACGCGCCACGAAGTGGTGGCGGTCGCCAAGCGCGCGGCCGAAGCGGCCATGGCACGCCCGGGAAACGCCCTGCACGTGGACGAGCAGCACGCCAACGCCTACCCCCAATCGCTGCTCTTCGGTGCGCCCTGAGCCTCGAGCGCCGCGCCTCGCGGGCGCTTGCGCCGAACGGATATACTTCGCGCCGCACCCTGCATTCCTCGAGATGAAGCACCTCCTGCTTTGCGCCGCCGCCAGCCTCGTGCTGGCCTCCTGCAGCCCCGGTACCGAAAGCCCGCGCCGCGCCGTGAGTCTCGCCGCATGCCGGCTGCCGGGCGTCGAGTCCGAGGCGCGTTGCGGCAAGTACGAGGTGTGGGAGAACCGCGCCACCCGGACCGGGCGGCGCATCCCGATCAACATCGCGGTCATCCCGGCGCGCAGGCGTACGCGCGAGCCGGACCCGATCTTCGTGCTCGCCGGCGGGCCGGGGCAGGGCGCGGTCGCGCTCGCCGCCCAGGTGATGCCGCTGTTCGCCAAGCTCAACGATACGCGCGACGTCGTCCTGGTCGACCAGCGCGGCACGGGGGAATCCCATCCGCTCGATTGCGAGGACGACGACGCGCCGGTGCAGTCGCTGTTCGAGGACACGTTGCCCGGCGACGTGGTGCGCAAGTGCCTCGCCGGCCTCGATGCCGACCCGCGCCAGTACATCACTTCGATTGCGGTCGAGGACTTCGATGAAGTGCGCGCGGCGCTGGGATACGAGAAGCTCGACCTCTGGGCCGGCTCCTACGGAACCCGCAGCGCCCTCGAATACGTGCGCCGGCACGGCGAGCACGTGCGCACCATGGTGCTCGACGGCGTGGCGCCCTCCACGATGAAGATGCCGCTTTCGTTCGTGAGCGACGGCGAGACGGCGTTGCGCAGGCTGGTGGCGGGATGCGAGGCGCAAGCGCCCTGCCAGCATGCCTATCCGGAGCTCGGCAGCACGATCCACCGCCTGCGCGAGCGCTTCGCGCGGCGCCCGCAGCGCGTCGCCATCGAGGATCCGCGCACCGGCGAGGAGCAGACCGTGCGCGTCACGCAGAACGTGTTCCTCTCGGGGCTGTTCCGGCCGCTGTACGTGGCGGAGCTCGCCAGCCTGCTGCCCTACGGGGTGGCGGCCGCCTCGCGCGGCGACTTCAACCCGCTGCTCGCGCAGAATCTCGAGTTCGCCGACGACGTGTCGGAGAACCTCTCGGTCGGCATGCACCTGTCGGTGATCTGCGCCGAAGACATACCGCGCATTCACGCGCCGGACCTCGCCGCCGCGGAGCATCGTTCTTCGGCCGGGCGCTGGTCGACGACTACCTTGCGCGCCTGCCGCATCTGGCCGCGGGGCAAGGTGCCGGCGGACTACTACGATCCGGTGCGCTCCGACGTCCATGCGTTGCTGTTGTCGGGTGGCATCGATCCGGCGACGCCGCCGCACCACGCGAAGCAGGTTGCGGCCACGCTGCCGAACGCGGTGAGCTTCGTCGCGCCCCAGGTCGGCCACGGCGTGAGCCAGCAGGGGTGCGCGCCGCGCCTCATCGAGTCGTTCGTGCGCCAGGGCAGCGCGCGGTCGATCGATGGCAGTTGCCTCGAGAAGATCCCGCGGCCGCTGTTCGTGCTGCCCCTCGGACCGTCGTCTTGATCGTCGCGGAAAACCTTGCCAAGCGCTTCGGTGCGATCCAGGCCGTGCGCCAGGTCACGTTCACCGCACCCGACGGGTCGATCACCGGGCTGCTCGGACCGAACGGCGCGGGCAAGACCACGACCTTGCGCATGATCTCCACGCTGGTGAAGCCCACCGAAGGCAGCGCGCGGGTCGACGGCATCGACGTGAGCGCAGATGCGCTCGCCGTGCGTGCGCGCATCGGGCTGCTGTCGGACGCGCGCGGCCTCTACGGGCGGCTTACCGCGCGCGAGAACATCGCCTACTACGGGGCGTTGCGCGGAATGGCTCCGCCGGCGCTCGCAGTTTCCGTCGCGCGGCTCGCCGAGCTGCTCGAGCTCACGGCGCTGCTCGACCGGCGCACCGACGGCTTCTCGCAGGGCGAGCGCATGAAGGTCGCCATCGCGCGCACGCTCGTGCACGACCCGCCCAACGTGGTGCTCGACGAGCCCACCAACGGCCTGGACGTGATGACCACGCGCAACGTGCGCGACGTGATCCGCCGCCTGCGCGACGCCGGCAAGTGCGTGGTGTTCTCGAGCCATGTGATGCAGGAGGTGTCGGCGCTGTGCGACAAGATCGTGATCGTCGCGCACGGGGCACGTGGTGGCGCACGGCACGGCGAGCGCAGCTCCTGGCAGCGAGCGGCCGCTCGAACCTCGAGGATGCGTTCGTGGACCTGTCGGGCGAGGAGGTCGGGACGTGAGCGCGCCCGTGCTCACCGTGTACCTGAAGGAGCTGCGCGACGCGCTTCGCGACCGGCGCACGGCGCTCATGATCTTCGTGGCCTCGCTGGTCACGGGCCCGCTCACGCTCGTGCTGCTGGCGCATTTCGTGTCGAGCCTCGAGGAAAAGGGCGCCACGCTCGAAGGTGCGTCATCGCGGGGCAGGAGCGGGCGCCGGAGCTGGTGAATTTCCTGCAGCGCAACGACGTGCGAGATCGAGGCGGCGCCCGACGGACTACGAGGCGCGCGTGAAGGATGGACGGCTCGACGCCGTCATCGTGGTGCCGGAGGATTTCGAGGAACGCTGGCGCGCCGGCGACGGGGCGAAGCGTCGAGCTCGTATTCGACGATTCGCGCACCGATGCGGGGCCCGCGATCAGCCGGGCGGAGCGCCTGCTGCGCGCGCTTCAACCGGGAGACGGGGACGCTGCGCATGATCGCGCGCGGCGTGAGCCCCGAGCCTGGTGCAGCCGGTGAAGGTCGAGCGCGTCAACACCGCCACGCCGCGCCAGCGCGGCGCGTTGATCCTCTTCATCTTCCCGGTGTTCGCGCATCCTCTCGCCGCTGCTGGGCGGCATGACGATCGCCATCGACTCGACCGCCGGGCGAGCGCGAGCGCGGCTCGCTCGAGCCGTTGCTCGCCAATCCGGTCCCGGCGCGCGCAGATTCGTCGTCGGCAAGTGGCTCGCGGCGTGGACCTTCGCCTGCTCCGTGGCGGTGCTCACGCTCTCGGGCTTCGCCGCGGCGCGTCGGTCCTCTACGCGCAGAAGAAGATCCCCGCGACTGCATGGCGATCGGCGCCCCGGAACTCGTGCAGTTCATCGCTGATCCTCGTGCCGTTCGCCGCGATGACCTCGGCGCTCACAGATGCTCATCTGCACCTATCGGGCGCTCCTACCGCGAGGCGCAGACCTACGTGAGCTACCTCGTCTCCGCGATCTCGTTCGTCCCGGTGATCGTGATGTTCACCGGCCTGAAGGAAGCGCCGTGGCAGCTCGCGGTGCCCGGTGCTGGGCCAGCAATCGGTGCTCGCGCCGCGTGATGCGCGGCGATGCGGTCGGGCTCGCTCGACTAGGCCGGTGCCCGCGCTCGTGGCGGTCGTCGTCGCCGCGATCTGCCTGGCGCGGCGTCGCGCGCCAGCTGCAGCGACGAGCGGATCGTCTTCGGGCGCTCGTGAACGAGCCGTGGACGTCGACGTCGAGGCTCTTCGCGCCCGGCGGCACGCTCGACCAGGCCGTTCCGGGCTTCAGGCACCGTCCGCAGCAGGTGGAGTTCGCGCAGGCGGTGCTGCAGGCCATCGAATCCTCGCGGGGTGCTGATCGCCGAGGCCGGCACCGGCACCGGCAAGACCTTCGCGTACCTCGTGCCGGCGCTGCTGTCGGGCGGCCGCGTGATCGTCTCGACCGGCACCAAGACGCTGCAGGACCAGCTCTTCCACCGCGACCTGCCGCTGGTGCGCCAGGCGCTCGGGCCTGCCGGTCGACGTGGCGCTGCTCAAGGGCCGCGCCAACTACGTGTGCCTGCACCACCTCGAGATCGCCGCCGCGCAGGGCACGTTCGGCGCGCGCGAGGAGGCGGCGCACCTGCAGAAGATCCGCCGCTTCGCCGCCACGCACCGTGACCGGCGACCGCAGCGATTGCGCCGATGTCCCGGAATCGTCCGGCGCGTGGTCGCAGGCGACTTCGACGCGCGAGAACTGCCTCGGCTCGGCCTGCGCCCACTACCAGGATTGCTTCGTGATGAAGGCGCGCAAGCGCGCGGCCGAGGCGGACGTGATCGTGGTGAACCACCACCTGTTCTTCGCCGACATCGTGCTGCGCGACGAGGGCGTGGCCGACCTGCTGCCCGCGGCCAACACGGTGATCTTCGACGAGGCGCACCACCTGCCCGACATCGCGCGGCTCTTCTTCGGGCAATCGCTGTCGACAACGCAGGTGCTCGAGCTCGCGCGCGACGCGCGGTTCGCCGAGGCGCAGCACGCGAAGGAGGGCACGCAGCATGGGCGACGCCGCCACGGCGCTCGAGAACGCCGCGCGCGACCTGCGCCTTTCGCTGGGCCCGTCCGCGGACGCGCCGCTTTCACCGCGCTCCGCGATCGGGCGGTATTCGATCGCGCCCTCGACGCGCTCGCCGAAGCCTCGCGGACGCTCACTGCGAGCGCTCGCCGCGCAGGAGGAGCGCGCCGAGGAGATCCGCAATTGCCGCTCCGCGCCGACGAGTTCATCGCGCGCGTCGCGCGATTGGCGCGAAGCCGATGACCGCCCGCGCGAAGACGCTACGGCGAGGCCGAGCCCGGCAGATCGTGCGCTGGATCGAGTCCTATGCCGCAGTCGGCGGTGCTCTACGTGACGCCGCTCGACGTGGGGCGCATCTTCCAGGCGCAGGTGGAAGGGCGGAGCGCGCCTGGATCTTCACGTCGGCCACGCTTTCCGTGAACGGCGACTTCACCCACTACCAGCGCGAGATGGGACTCGCCGGCGCGCGACGCACTCGCTGGCCCAGTCCCTACGATTTCGAGCACCAGGCACTGCTCTACGTGCCCGAGGGCTTGCCCGATCCCAACTCCGAGGGCTACGTGGAAGCGGTGATCGAGGCGGCGTGGCCCGTGGTGCGCGCCAGCGGCGGCCATGCGTTCCTGCTCTTCACGAGCCTTCGCGCGATGGATCGCGGCCACGACCTCGTCGCCGCGAGGCTCCGGGCCGAAGGCCTGGAGTGGCCGCTGCTGCTGCAGGGAAGCGGCTCGAAGAACGAGCTGCT
>CAVWUN010000022.1:0-85533 GCA_963758215.1 uncultured beta proteobacterium
TCATTATCGCCGCCACTGTCGCCGCCGTGCTGCTGTTCCGGCTTTACACGTGCTGGGCCGGCGCACCGGCCATGAGCCGCCGCCGCCGGGTCCCGCTGCTGCGGCCGTCCCCGACCTGCGTCCGGCACCGGCGCCCAGCGATCCCTTGGCGCGTGGGCTGATGGACATCCAGCTGGCCGATCGCGCCTTCGACAAGGCGCATTTCCTCAAAGGCGCCCGCGCCGCCTATGACATGATCCAAAAAGCCTTTGCCGCCGGCGACCGGGTCGCGCTCAGGCCGCTCGTCGACGAGGTCTTCGCCGCCTTCGAAGCCGAGATCGCGGCCCGGGGCGGCGCCAGCGCGGCCACCAGCCTGTCCGCGATTACCGATGCGCGTATCACCGCGGCGGAACTGCATGGCGACAACGCCGAAATCACGGTCGCTTTCCGCGCCCAATTCGCCAAGGACGGCACCCAGGCGGATGTCGGCGACATCTGGACCTTTTCGCGGCGGCTGGGCGCCGCCGATCCCAATTGGGTGCTGGTGGCGACCTCCGGCGAATTCGCCGAGGGCCCTGCCGCGAGTTTGGCGGTCGCGGCCGCGGCGGTACTGGCGGCCTGCGTCGCGCCGCAAAAAAGAAACGGGCTTGCGCCTGACGCGGGTGAGCTTCGCCGATCTTCCCGGCTGGCAGGGCGCCGATAGCGACGCCGCTCTGGCATCCTTCCAGCGCGGCTGCGCCGCCTTGGAGAAATTGCCGCCGACCCAGGTTCTGGCCTATGCGGGGAACCGCCGGCGAATGGCAAGCGGCCTGCGCTGAGGCTTCCGGCCCGGCGCGGGAGTTTTTCCAAAGCCACTTCGTTCCTTATGCGGTTGCGGGCGAAGCGCTGTTCACCGGCGATCACGAGCGGCAGATTTCCGGCAGCCGCACGCGCTCACGACGCCTATCAGACGCCGGTCTATGGCTTGCCGCCCGACCTGATGCAGCGTCGATCTCGGCCGCTTTCTGCCCAAGCTGCAAGGCGAGCATATTTCCGGGCGGCTGGCGGGCCAAAAGCTGGAACCCTATCCCGAGCGGGCCGAGATCGACGCCAAGGGCATCGCCAATGCGCCGGTCCGGATTCCTGGTGCGACGATCCGGTTTCGCTGTTCTTTCTGCAGATCCAGGGCTCGGGCCGGGTCGCATTCGATGACGGCAGCCTCGCCCGCGTCGCCTTCGCCGGGGTTAATGGCCGGCCCTATACCGCCATCGGCGGCGCCTTGATCCAGCAGGGCGCCCTGACGCGGGAAACGTCTCCATGGCGACGATCCGCGATTGGCTGAAGGCCCATCCGGGCCAAGCGCAAGCGGTGATGGAGCTGGATCGTTCTTTTGTCTTTTTCCAGGACGCGCCTTTGGGCGATCCGGCCCTGGGGCCGCGCGGCAGCCTGGGCGTGCCTTTGACGCCGCTGGCCAGCCTGGCGGTGGACACGCGCCTCATCCCTTGGGCGCCCCCTTTTATGTCGCGGCAGAGGGGCCCGATCCCGTCGCCGCCCTCACTGTGGCCGAGTACCGGCGGCGCCATCCGCGGGCCGGCGCGGGGCGATATTTTTTTTGGGCAAGGCGCGGAGGCGCAGCGGCGCGCCGGGCCGATGAAGGCGCCGGGCCGGCTGTTTGTGCTGCTGCCCAAACCGGTTGCGGCAAGGCTGGGGGCGGATAAACTCTTGCGCCATGAGCCGGCGCAAAACCACCGACGAGGAGCGGGTGCTGTTCCGCGAAGCGATTGAAGGCGTCGCGGCCCCAGGTGGTGGGCAAAACCCCGTCGCCGCGCAAGCGGCCCAGCGCAGCACCCGGCGGCAGCGGCCTGGACGGCAACACGGCGGGAAAAGCTCAAGCGCGGTCAACTGGCGCCCGGCGCCCGCATCGACCTGCATGGCTTGACGAAGATCGCGCCCATCAGGCGCTGCTCTATCCGCTTCCTGCGCCGCGCCCAAGCCGATGGCGTCAAGCTGGCGCTGGTCATCACCGGCAAAGGCAATCCGAAAGATGAGATGGGCGCGCTCTGGTCCATGCGCCGCCATGGGGTGCTGAAGATGATGGTGCCGCGCTGGCTGAAAGAGGCCACGCTTGCGCCGCTTGTGGCCGACGTGCGCGCGGCCCATCGCAGACATGGCGGCGCGGGCGCTCTCTACGTCTATTTGCGGAAGGCACCACGATGAAACAGGCGCAATCGACAATCCCGGTGCAAACGCGTGGCCCCGGCCTTTACGCCGTCACGCGCGAAGCGGCTGCGTTCGTGAACCGGGAACGGATCACGCTCGGCCTTCTGACCTGCTTCATTCGTCACACCTCGGCGTCGCTGGTCGTTCAGGAAAACGCCGATCCTGATGTTCTCGCCGATCTTGAAGATTTCATGCGCCGGATCATCCCACGAGACCCCAAATCTCTACCGCCACACGAGCGAAGGCCCGGACGACATGCCGAGCCACATCCGTGCGGCGTTGACGGCCACGAGTTTAAGCATTCCGGTCCGGGACGGCAGTCTTGCGCTTGGCACCTGGCAGGATCTCTATCTCTTCGAACACCGCGATCGCCCGCACGAACGCGAAATCCTGCTGCATTATATGGGCGACTGATTTTCCTCTTCGGCATAACGCCAATCGTTGGCTACGGAAGGGCTTGCAGCCTCCCAGGGAGCGTAGTAGTATCTACTACATTATGAGGGTACAACCTCGTGGCCCACCGCAAACTCAGCAAGCTCGAGCTGCAAGTGATGGAGATTCTGTGGGAACACGGCGCCAGCTCCATTCGCGAAGTGCAAGAGGCATTCCCCGAAAGCATACGGCCCGCCTATACGACCGTGCAGACACTGATCAACCGGCTCGAAGCAAAGCAGGCGGTGCATCGCGCCAAAAAGATCAGCAATGCACATATCTTCGAAGCTGCCATATCCCGCGCCGCCGCGCAAAGCCGCGTAATCGACGACTTTCTGGGCTTGTTCGGCGGTCGCATGCAGCCCGTTATGATCCATCTGGTTCAGGCGGGAAAATTAACGCTCGACGATGTGCGGGAGGCCGAAAAACTCTTGCAAGAGATCGCTAGGAAGGGGAAACGAAAATGATAACCCTTGTTCTGGATCATTTGTGGCAATCCACGCTGTTTGCGGTCGCGGCGGGATTTCTGACTTTGGCGCTAGACCGCAACAGCGCCCGGATTTGCTACTGGCTATGGTTCACCGCCTCGATCAAATTCCTCATCCCCTTTTTGCTGCTGACGGGCGCGGGCGCATCGCTCGCCGCGCATCTTGCCCCGGTGGCGCAAACCCTTCCAGTCTTCCCATCCGCCCTGATCGTGAATTTGACCCAGCCCTTTTCCGCCAAGGCACCCGTCCTGCTGGCCCCAGTAGTCAGACCCCTCTGGTTGAGCTTCGCATTGCTGATTGTTTGGGCATTGGGTTTTGCGGGCGTGCTTGGCTTCTGGCTTGCCCGCTGGTCTGAACTGCCGAGGACCTGCCGGACGCCTCCTTCGCGGGCCAGCAGGAGACCTACCTCAACATCCGCGGCGCCGACCACGTGATCGAGGCGGTGAGGCGGGTGTTCGCTTCGCTCTACAACGATCGCGCGATCGCCTATCGCGTGCACAAGGGCTTCTCCCACGCCGAGGTGTCGATCTCGGCGGGCGTGCAGCGCATGGTGCGCAGCGACCTCGGCGCCGCGGGCGTCGCGTTCACGATGGACACCGAATCGGGCTTCCGCGACGTGGTCTTCATCACCTCGGGCTATGGCCTCGGCGAGACCGTGGTGCAGGGCGCGGTGAATCCCGGACGAGTTCTACGTGTCGAAGGTCTGCCTCGCCGCGGGCAAGCCCGCGATCGTGCGCCGCGGCCTGGGCACCAAGGCGATCCGCCTCGTGTTCGACACCGAGGCCCGCGCCGGGCGGTCGGTGAAGGAGGTCGAGGTAGCCGCCGCCGAGCGTGAGCGCTTCTCGCTTTCCGACGCGCACGTCGAGGAGCTCGCGCGCTACGCCGTGGCGATCGAGCGCCACTACGGGCGCCCGATGGACATCGAGTGGGGCCTCGACGGCGAGGACGGCAAGCTCTACGTGCTGCAGGCGCGACCGGAGACCGTGAAGAGCCAGGAGCAACGCCGCGGCACCCTCACGCGCTACCGCATCGGCAAGCGCGGCGCGGTGCTCGCGACCGGGCGCGCGATCGGCTCCAGGATCGGCCAGGGCAGCGTGCGCGTCATCATGGACGTCTCCGAGATCGCCCGGGTGCAGGACGGCGACGTGCTGGTCACCGACATGACCGATCCGAACTGGGAGCCGGTGATGAAGCGCGCCGCGGCCATCGTGACCGACCGCGGCGGACGGACCTGCCATGCCGCGATCATCGCGCGCGAGCTGGGGGTCCCGGCGGTGGTGGGCTGCGAGGACGGCACGCGCACGCTCGCGGAGGGCGCGGAGGTGACGGTTTCCTGCGCCGAAGGCGACACCGGGTTCGTCTACGCGGGCCGCATGGAATTCGAGGCGGTGGAAGTGTCGCTCGACCGCATGCCGCGACATCCCGGTGAAGATCGCGATGAACGTGGGCAACCCGCAGCTCGCCTTCGATTTCTGCCAGCTCCCCAACGACGGCGTGGGGCTCGCGCGCCTCGAGTTCGTGATCTCCAACACCATCGGGATCCACCCGAAGGCCTGCCTCGAATACGCGACGCTGCCCCCGGAGCTGCGCGCCCAGGTCGCGCGCCAGTCGCGCGGCTACGAGAACCCGGTGCGCTTCTACGTGGACAAGATCGCCGAGGGCGTGGCCACGATCGCCACGGCGTTCTGGCCCAAGAAGGTGATCGTGCGCCTGTCGGACTTCAAGTCCAACGAATACCGCAACCTGATCGGCGGCAAGCGCTACGAGCCGCACGGAGGAAAACCCGATGCTGGGCTTCCGCGGCGCTTCGCGCTACATCGCGCAGTCGTTCCGCGACTGCTTCCGCCTCGAATGCGAGGCGATGCGCAAGGTGCGCGACATGATGGGGCTCACCAACGTGGAGCTCATGATCCCGTTCGTGCGCACCGTGAAGGAAGGCGAGCAGGTGCTCGCGATCATGAAGGACAACGGACTGGAGCGCGGCAGGAACGGCCTGCGCATCGTGATGATGTGCGAGATCCCGTCCAACGCGATCCTCGCCGACGAGTTCCTGTGCCACTTCGACGGCTTCTCGATCGGCTCCAACGACATGACGCAGATGACGCTCGCGCTCGACCGCGACTCGGGCCTGGTGATGGAGGCCTTCGACGAGCGCGATGCCGCGGTCAAGCGCATGCTGCACCTGGCGATCCAGGCCTGCCGCAGGGCCGGCAAGTACGTCGGGCATCTGCGGCCAGGGCCCGAGCGATTACCCGGACCTCGCCGAGTGGCTGATGGCCGAGGGCATCGAATCGATGTCGCTCAACCCGGATACGGTGGTCGAGACGTGGCTGCACCTGGCCAAGGTCGCGCTCCCCGAAAGCGGCACGGGACGCAAGAGCGCACAGAGGAAAGTCATCTTGGAGCGGTGTGCCATCGCGTCGTGGCGAACATCCTGGGTATGCTTTCCTCTGTGCGCCTCTATGTCTCGTGTTCAATGTCTTAGCTTTCCCATGCAATGGCACTTCGCCCTTCGCGAGCTCTCGCCCCGCGACATGCACGTCTGTACCAGGCGCGCGTCGCAGGTGCTTCGTGGTGGAGCAGGGGTGCGCGTTCCAGGACGTCGACGGCGCCGATCCCCAGTGCTGGCACCTGCTCGGACTCGAAGGCGGACGGCTGGCTCGCGCTATTGCCGGCTGGTGCCTGCCGGCGTGAAGTTCGCCGAGCCGTCCATCGGCCGCGTGATCACCACCGGGGAAGCGCGCGGCACGGGTCGCGGCAAGGAGCTGGTGCGCGAGGCGATCGCGCGCGCCGCAGGCTCTGGCCGGGGCTGCCGATCCGCATCGGGGCGCAGGCGCACCTCGAGCGCTTCTACCGGGCGTTCGGTTTCGTGACGTGCTTCGGAGCCCTACTGACGAGGACGGCATCTCCACATCGAGATGGTGCGCAGCCCGCCGCAGGCGGCGCGGCGCGGAGCGCACGCGCAATGACGGAGAGAGACCCCATGAGCAGGCAACTGACGGGCAAGGCGGCGGTGGTCACGGGATCCACGAGCGGCATCGGCAGGGGCATCGCCGAGTGCTTCGCGCGCGAAGGCGCCCACGTGATGCTGAACGGCTTCGGCGAAGGCGCGCGAGATCGAGGCGCTGCGCGCCGGACTCGAGAAGCAGTTCGGCGTGCGCGTCGCTCTACCACGGCGCCGACATGGCGCAGCCCGCCGAGATCGCGGCGCTCGTGAAGGCGGCGGAGTCCGCGTTCGGCGCCGTCGACATCCTGGTGAACAACGCCGGCATCCAATACGTCGCCCCGATCGAGGCATTTCCCGACGAGCGCTGGGATGCGATCCTCGCCGTGAACCTCTCCTCCGCGTTCCACGCCACGCAAGGCGGTGCTGCCCGGCATGCAGCGCCGCAAGTCCGGGCGCATCATCAACATCGCCTCGGCGCACGGGCTGGTCGCCTCGCCGAACAAGTGCGCCTACGTGGCCGCCAAGCACGGGATCGTCGGGCTGACCAAGGTCGCCGCGCTGGAGAATGCCGAGCAGGGGATCCGCGTGAACGCGATCTGCCCGGGCTTCGTGCTGACGCCATTGGTGCAGAAGCAGATCGACGACCTCGCGCAGCAGCACGGCATTTCCAAGGAACAGGCGACGCGCGAGCTGATCCTCGCGCCGCAGCCGACCAAGCAATTCGTGAAGATCGAGGAGATCGCCGCGATGGCGCTGTACCTCGCGAGCGAGGCCGCGGCGCAGGTCAACGGCGCCATGTTCTCGATCGACGGCGGCTGGACCGCCCGCTAGGCGCCGTGTCGCGACGCCCCCGCGCACCAAAGGCGGCGCCCGCCGCCTCGCGCCCGGCGGCGGGGAATCCCGCGGGACGCGCCGAGCCGGTGGTGCTGGTGACGGGATTCGAGCCTTTCGGGGGCGAGGCGCAAAATCCGTCCTGGGAGCTCTGCCGGCGCCTGCCGCGCGCCATCGCCGGCATGCGCGTCGCAACCTGCCTGGTGCCGTGCGAGTTCCGCCGCGCGATCGCGGTCGTCGCCGCCGCCATCGAGCGCCACCGCATCCGGCGCTCGTGGTATGCCTCGGGCAGGCCGGAGGCCGCGCCCACGTGAGCGTCGAACGGATCGCGATCAACGTGGACGATGCGCGCATCACCGACAACGCCGGTGCGCGTCCGGTGGACGAGCCCATCGCCGTCCACGGTCCCGCGGCGTATTTCGCCACCCTGCCGGTCAAGGCGATGGCGGCCGCGATGCGCGCGGCCGGCGTGCCGGCCGAAGTATCGGACAGCGCCGGCACCTACGTGTGCAACCATCTCATGTACGGCGTGCTGCACCTGCTCGCTGCAGGCGAGCTGCCGGCGCGCGCGGGATTCGTGCACCTTCCCTACTCCGAGGAGCAGGCGCTCGACAAGCCCGGGACGCCCGCCATGTCGGTCGCGACCATGGCGCGCGGCATCGAAGCCGCGATCGCGGCCGCCGCCGGGCAGGCCGGGCTCGGGTAAAGTGGGCGCCCTCGGCCCGCGAATCCGATCGCCCAACGCCATGCAAGACAAGCCCCTCTGGACCCCCTCGCCCGAACGCATCGCGGGCGCCAACGCAACGCGCTTCATGCAGCTGCTGAACGAACGCCACGGTCTGGCGCTGCGCGACTACGCCGGCCTGTATCGATGGTCGATCGACCACCTCGAGGACTTCTGGCGTGCGGTGTGGGACTACGGCGGCGTCATCGCCGAGACCCGCGGCGAGCGGGTGCTCGTGGATGCCGGCAAGATGCCCGGCGCGCGCTTCTTCCCCGACGCGAAGCTCAATTTCGCCGAGAACCTGCTGCGGCGGCGCCGACGCCTCCGACGCGCTGGTGTTCTGGGGCGAGGACAAGGTGCGCCGGCGCATGAGTGCCGGGGAGCTCTACGACGAGGTCTCGCGCGTGCAGCAGGCGCTCGCGGCCGCGGGCGTGGGGGAGGGCGACCGCGTGGCCGCCTTCATGCCCAACATGCCCGAGACCGTGGTCGCGATGCTCGCCACCGCGAGCCTGGGGGCCACGTTTACCTCGTGTTCGCCGGACTTCGGCGTGCAGGGCGTGCTGGACCGCTTCGGGCAGGTCGAGCCCAAGGTGCTGTTCTGCTGCGACGGCTACTACTACAACGGGAAGTCGGTCGAGACGCTCGGGCGCATCGCGGAGGTGATGCGGCAGCTGCCGAGCGTGAAGCGGGTGGTCGTGGTGCCCTACGTGGCGGGGCAGCCCGCGGTGCAAGGCGTGCCGCGCGCGGTGACCCTGGAGGCGTTCACGGCCGCGTTCGCGCCGGCCCCGATCGCCTTCAAGCGCATGCCGTTCGACCATCCGCTCTACATCCTGTACTCGAGCGGGACCACCGGCGTGCCGAAATGCATCGTGCACGGGGCGGGCGGCGTGCTGCTCACGCACCTGAAGGAGCACCTGCTGCACGGCGACCTGCGCGATGGCGATCGCCTGTTCTACTTCACCACCTGCGGCTGGATGATGTGGAACTGGCTGGTGTCCGGGCTCGCCGCCGGCGCCGCGCTGCTCCTCTATGACGGCTCGCCCTTCGCCGCGCGCGGCAACATCCTCTTCGACTACGCCGCCGCCGAGGACATGACCCACTTCGGCACCTCGGCCAAGTTCATCGATTCGGCCGCGAAGGTCGGCCTCGACCCGATGCGCACCCACGCGCTGCCCGCGCTGCGCACCATGTTCTCGACCGGCTCGCCGCTCGCCCCCGAGGGATTCGACTACGTCTACGCGCACGTGAAGGAGGACCTGTGCCTGTCGTCCATCAGCGGCGGCACGGACCTGGTGGCGTGCTTCGCGGGCGGCACGCCGATCCTGCCGGTGTGGAGGGGCGAGCTGCAGTGCCGCATGCTGGCGATGCGGGTTGAGGTGTACGACGAGGAGGGGCGGGCGCTGCCCATGGGGCAAAAGGGCGAGCTCGTCTGCACGGCGCCCTTCCCGACCATGCCGCTCGGGTTCTGGAACGATCCGGACGGATCGAAATACCGCGCGGCGTACTTCGAGCGCTTTCCCGGCGTGTGGCGCCACGGCGACTGGTGCGAGATCACGCGCCACGACGGGCTGGTGATCTACGGGCGCTCCGACGCGGTGCTCAACCCGGGGGGCGTGCGCATCGGCACGGCGGAGATCTACCGGCAGGTCGAGAAGCTGGACGAGGTCGTCGAGTCGATCGTGATCGGCCAGGACTGGCACAACGACGTGCGCGTGGTGCTCTTCGTACGGCTGCGCGAGGGCATGACGCTCGGCGAGGACCTCGTGAAGCGCATCAAGGAGGTCATCCGCGCCAACACCACGCCGCGCCACGTGCCCGCGGTGATCCTGCAGGTGCCCGACATCCCGCGCACCAAGAGCAACAAGATCGTGGAGCTCGCGGTGCGCGCGGTGGTGCACGGGCAGCCGGTGAAGAACGTGGAGGCGCTCGCCAATCCCGAGGCGCTCGAGCACTTCCGCGGGCGGCCCGAGTTGCGGGCCTGAGCCGCCCGGCGCGGCCCGTCAGAAGCTGCGGTGCGCCTCCATGCCGAAGTGCAGCCTGTCGGGCTCGGCGATGCGCTCCTCGATGAGCTGGCCCAGGAAATCGACGTCGTAGACGGCGAGCAGGTGCGGCTGGTGGCGCGACAGGTAGTAGCGCAGCTGGCTGCGCAGGTCCGGCATCGTGCCCAGCACGGCCCAGTCCTGGTCGTCCCACTGGAATCGCAGTCCCAGCGCCCAGAAGGCGCGGTTGATGGCGTGGCGGTCGGCGGTCATGGGTTCAGGCTATTCCCGGGCGGGATTAAATAAAAGTAAAATAAAATTACACAGTCATTAAGTAATCACTTAATGAAGAACGCGACCCTGCGCCAGCTCCGCGTGTTCGAGAGCGCGGCGCGCCACCTCTCGCTCACCCGCGCCGCCGAGGAGCTGCACCTCACGCCCCCGGCGGTATCGATCCAGATCCGCCAGCTCGAGGGGCACGCGCACGCCGCGCTCTTCGAGCGCGTGGGGCGGCGGCTCAAGCTCACCCAGGCGGGCGGCGAGGTCCTCGCCCATGCGCGCGAGATCCTCGGCCACATCCGCACCTGCGAGGAGGCCATCGCGGGGATGGGCTCGCTCGAGCACGGCCTGCTCGACGTGGCGGCGATCAACGCGGGCGATTATTTCTTCCCCTGGCTGATCGCCGCCTTCCGCGCGCGCCATCCGGGCATCCGCACACGCCTCACGGTGGGCAACCGCGAGGAGCTGCTCGCGCGCCTGGCCGAGCACGCGCTCGACCTCGCGGTGATGAGCCACGCGCCCACGCAGCCGGGCTTCGCCGCCGAGCCCTTCGCGCCGCACCCGCACGTGATCGTGGCCGCGCCCGGGCACCCGCTCGCGCGCAAGCGTCCGGTGGCCCTCGAGGCGGTCGCGCGCGAGCCGCTGCTCACGCGCGAGCCCGGCTCGGCGACGCGGCTGGCGATGGACCAGGCGTTCGCGGAATCCGGCGTGGTGCCGCGCATCGAGATGGAGATCGCGAGCAACGAGACGATCAAGCAGGCGGTGGCGGCGGGCTTCGGGTTAGGATTCCTTTCCGCACATGCCGTGCAGCAGGAGCTCGCCCTCGGGCGCCTCGTCGTGATTCCAGTGCTGGGCTTTCCCGTCATGCGCCAGTGGTACGTCGTGCAGCGCCGCGAACGCCGGCTGCCCCCGGTGGCCGAGGCCTTCCGGCGCTTCGTGGTGGAGGACGGTGCACGCCTCATCCGCGCGGCGGGCGCGCCAGTGCGCCGCAGGGGCCGGGCGTGAGCGCGCGCTCGCCGACCTACTACGCGTGGCTTTCGCTCGCCACCTCGATCGTCACCATCGTGCTCAAGTTCGCGGCCTACCTGCTCACCGCCTCCGTGGGCCTGCTCTCCGACGCGATCGAGGCGGTGGTGAATATCGTGGCGGCGCTCGTGGCCCTCGGGGTGCTCACCTACGCGCAGGCAGGGCCGGATCGCGAGCACAACTTCGGCCACGAGAAGGTGCAGTACTTCTCGAGCGGCATCGAGGGCGCACTCATCTTCGTCGCCTCGGGCGCCATCATCTGGAGCGCGATCCCGCGCCTCATGCATCCCCAGCCGATCGAGCAGGTGGGCGCGGGGCTCGCCCTTTCGGTGCTCGCCGCGCTCGCCAACGCGGGATGCGCGTGGCTCATGCTGCGCGCCGCTCGAGTGCACCGCTCGATCACCCTCGAGGCCGACGCGCGCCACCTGCTCACCGACGTCTGGACGACCGCCGGGGTCTTCCTGGGCGTGGTGCTCGTGCAGTGGAGCGGATGGCTGCGCCTCGACCCGCTGGTCGCGCTGGCGGTCGCGATCCAGATCCTGTGGACCGGATGGCACCTGATGCGCCGCTCGTTCGAGGGGCTGATGGACCGCGCGATCCCGGAGGCCGACTGCGCCGCGATCATCGAGGTGCTCGAGACGCTGCGCCGCCAGGGCGGCGACTACCACGCGCTGCGCACGCGCATGGCGGGCGCGAAGAGCTTCGTCGACGTGCACGTGCTGCTGCCCGGCGGCGTGAGCATCCAGGCGGGGCACGACATCGTCGAGCATCTCGAGAACGAGATCCGGGCGCGGCTGCCGCACGTGGAAGTGCTCACGCACCTCGAGCCGCTCGAGGACCCGAAGAGCTGGGACGACCCCGCGCGTCCGCTCGCGGGCAACTAGCCATGACGCGCGGCGCTGCGGCCGCCCGGCGTGCCACCCTTGGCCGACATTCCCCATTGGCGATGTCGCGCGCTCTATAATTGCCGCCATGGCCACCGCCACGCCGGCGTCACGCGTCGATCGCAAGCTCCAGATCCGGGAGGTCCTCGACTGGCTGGTGGAGGACGGATTGGCCACGGCCGAGGTGGCCGCCAAGATCCTGCACGACGCGCGCTTCGCCGGGAGCGGGGCGCGCCATCCGGTGGTGGTGATCGCCGAGGCGCGGCTGCGCTCCCCGAAGCCGCCGCAGCCGCTGCTCACCGCGGAGGCGCTCACGGAGTGGCTCGCCGGGCGCGCGAAGCTGCCGTTCTACCACATCGATCCGCTCAAGATCGACCTGAAGCGCGGTGACGCGGCGTGATGTCGGCCGACTATCGCAGCGCCAAGCGGAGCATCCTGCCCGTGGAGGTGAGCGGCAAGGACGTCACCATCGCCATGTGCGAGCCGTTCATGACGAGCTGGGAGCCGGAGCTCGCCACGATGCTGCGCCTCAACGATCAAGCGCGTGATCGCGAACCCGGTCGACATCGAGCGCTACCAGGGCGAGTTCTTCAACCTCGCCAAGAGCATGAAGCGCGCCGAGGCCTCGGGCGTGCGACCTCGGCGGCTGCTCGAACTTCGAGCAGCTGGTCGAGCTCGGCAAGGCCGGGCCGCACGCTCGACGCCAACGACCACCACATCGTCCACCTCGTCGACTGGCTCTGGCAGTACGCCTTCGACCAGCGCGCGAGCGACATCCACCTCGAGCCGCGGCGCGACGAAGGGCATCCTGCGCTTCCGCATCGACGGCGTGCTGCACGAGGTCTACCAGGTGCCCGACCTCGGTGCTGGTGGCGATGATCGCGCGCATCAAGATCCTCGGCCGCATGGACGTGGTCGAGAAGCGCCGCCCGCAGGACGGCCGCATCAAGACGCGCATGCCCGACGGCGAGGAGATCGAGCTGCGCCTGTCGACGCTGCCCACCGCCCACGGCGAGAAGCTGGTGATGCGCATCTTCGATCCCGAAGTGCTGATGCGCGACTTCAAGGACCTGGGCTTCAGCGAGGACGAGCACAACGTCTGGCAGCACCTCATCAAGCAGCCGCGACGGCATCGTGCTGGTGACCGGACCCACGGGCTCGGGCAAGACGACCACGCTCTACACGACGCTGAAGCAGCTCGCGCAGCCGCGAGGTGAACGTCTGCACCATCGAGGACCCGATCGAGATGATCGAGCCGCGCGTCAACCAGATGCAGGTGCAGACGCGAGATCGATCTCACGCTTCGCCGACGGGCGTGCGCGCGCTCATGCGCCAGGACCCGGACATCATCATGGTGGGCGAGATCCGCGACCACGAGACCGCGGACATGGCGATCCAGGCCGCGCTCACCGGCCACCTGGTGCTCTCCACGCTGCACACCAACGACGCGCCCATCGTCGATCACGCGGCTGCTGGACCTGGGCGCGCCGCGCCTACCTGCATCAACTCGAGCGCTCATCGGCGTCATGGCGCAGCGCCTGGTGCGCACGCTCTGCCCGCAATTGCCGCGAGAAGGTGCCCTTCAAGCGCGAGGAGGAGCACAAGCTCTGGGACTCGGTGCTGCGCGCCGTTCAAGGCGCCCGCCGCCCGAGCACGTCTACCGGCCGGTCGGATGCCTCGAGTGCCGCAACACCGGCTATCGCGGCCGCATCGGCATCTACGAGATCATGCAGGTCACGCGCGAGATCAAGAAGTTCATCATCGACCGACACGGACGTCGCACGCGCTCACGCAGGCCGCGTACAAGGCCGGCATGCGGCCGCTGCGCGTCTCGGGCGCGACCAAGGTGGCGCAGGGCATCACCACTTTCGAGGAAGTGCTCAAGTCGCGCTCCGCTGCCCGTGAAAGACGGCTGCTACGGCGCTGTCTCCTCGTGCTGGCGGCGCTCGCGGGCGCCGCGGGTGGATCTGGGTCCAGGGGTCGCTGCCGAAGATCGACGGCGACGGTGACCGCGAAGGGCCTCGCGCGCGTCCGTCGAGGTGCTGCGCGACAAGGAGGGCATCCCGCACATCTTCGCCGACGAGCGAGCGCGACGGCTGGTTCGCGATGGGCTACGTGCACGCGCAGGACCGCCTGTGGCAGATGGAGTTCCAGCGGCGCGTCGCGCAGGGGCGGCTCTCGGAATTCCTCGGCGAGCGCGCTTACGACACGCGATCGCCTCATGCGTACGCTGGGCATCGCGCACGTGGCCGATCGCATCGTCGCGCGCCTCGGATCCGGACACGCGCGCGAACACGCAGGCCTATGCCGCGGGCGTCAACGCCTTCCTCGATTCGGGCCGATGCTGCCCATCGAGTTCCAGGTCGTTCGGCGTGAAGCCGCGAGCCTGGAAGCCCGCCGACACGCATGGGCTGGCTGCGGCGTGATGGCGTGGGACCTGTCGACCAATTTCCGCATCGGAGCTCGCGCGCCTTCGCTTCGCCGCGAAGCTCGGGCGCGAGCGCGCCGAACGAGATCCTGCCGCCCTACCCGGGCGACAAGCCGGCGCCGCTGCCCGATTTCGCCAGCTGTATGCCGGCTCGCTCCCGCGGCACGGATGCGCTTCTCGCGGCCTACCCGCCGCAAGACGATGCGATCGGCTCCAACAACTGGGTCGTCGTCGGGACGCGAAGCGAGACCGGCAAGCCGCTGCTCGCCAACGATCCGCACCTCGGCCTGCAGGCGCCCGTCGCTCTGGTACCTCGTGCACCTGTCCACGCCTTCGGGCAACGTGGTCGGCGGCACGCTGCCCGGCGTGCCGTTCGTGGTGCTGGGCCACAACGACAACATCGCGTGGGGCTTCGATGACCACGACCAAGCGACACGCAGGACCTCTTCGTCGAGCGCGTGGCGCCGGGCGATCCCGGCGAGCTACGTGACGCCCAAGGGCAACGCGAAGTTCGAAATGCGCGACGAGTGATCCGCGTGGGCGGCGAGGAGCGCCACGTCACCGTGCGCTCGACGCGCCACGGGCCGGTGATCTCGGACGTGATGCAGAGCGCCGCGCGCTCGGCGCCCCAGGGCAACGTGCTCGCGCTCGCGTGGGCCGCGCTCTCCGAGCGACAACGCCGTGCTGCGCGCCGGCTTCGCGCTCAATCGCGCGCGCGATCGCCGACGAGTTCCTCGCGGCACTGCGGGATTTCGACGCGCCGCAGCAGAACGTGGTGTATCGCCGATCGCGAGGGGCACATCGGCTTCGTCGCGCCGGCGCTCGTGCCGGTGCGCCGCGCCGACAACGAGGCCATGGGCCGCGTGCCGGTGCCGGGCTGGGATGCGAAGTACGACTGGCAGGGATTCATTCCCTACGAGAAGCTGCCCGCGCTGTTCGGATCCGCCGAGCGCAGCGCATCGTCACCGCGAACAACAAGATCACGCCGCCGGGCTACAAGCCGTTCATCTCGGTGGACTGGTATCCCGCCTTATCGCGCCGATCGCATCGAGACGCTGCTGGCGCGCGCGCCCGAAGCATTCGCTCGACTCCTTCGCGGCGATGCAGGCCGACACGCTCTCGTACCTGGCCGCGCGCGCTGCTGCCGATCGCCCGCGCCGCCAAGCCGGCTACCCCGGCAAGGGCGCGCGGCGCAGGCGATGCTGACGGGTTGGAACGGCACCATGACCGTCGACTCCGCCGCCGCCGCTCGTCTTCGCCGCGTGGTATCGCGAGCTCACGCGCCTCGTCTACGCCGACGAGCTGGGAGAGCTCTTCGACGATTCCTGGGACCAGCGCCTGCCCTTCATGATCGCGGTGATGAAGGGCGAGCACGGCCTGGACTCGCTGGTGCGACGACGTGACGCACGCCGGCGAAGGAGACCTGCGCGCATCGCAGGCGGCGCGCGCGTTCGACCGCGCGGCCGCCGATCTCGCCAAGCGCTACGGTGCGCCGGTCCGGTTGGCGCTGGGGCGCGCGCATCGCGCGACGGGCGAGCATCACCGGCCGTTCGGCTGCGGTCCCGGTCATCCGGCGCTTCTTCAACGTCGACGCCCGAGACCCCGGGCGATTCGTACTACGGTCGACGTGGGCCACTACTTCATCCGCGACGAGGAGCGGCCCTTCGCCAACCGCCACGCGCCGAGCCTGCGCGCGATCTACGACCTCGCGGACCTCGATCGCTCGCGCTTCATGCAGTCCACGGGCCAGTCGGGCAACGTCCTCTCGCCGTGGTATTCGAACTTCGCCGAGCGCTGGGCGCACGTGCGAGTACGTCACGATTCCCGACGCGGCGTGAGGCCATCGAGGCGGCGCACACGCTGGTCCTGGAGCCCGCCGCGCGGTAGGCGGCGGGCGCGGCGCTCACGGGTGCGGATCGCCGGCGGGTCCGCCGGCTTCGGCTTCCCCCAGCAGCTCGCGCATCATCGCCGACTCGCGGGCATAGAAGCCCTCGGTGTGGAAGGTCTCCGGGAGCTTGTAGAGCTCGTAGTCGAGATGGTGGCAGACCTCGTGCACGAGCGTGCGCAGGAAGGTGCGGAACTTCACCACCTGCTTGCGCTGCGCCGTGCGCATCCACACGGTAATGCGCGCCTTCCCGCCGGTGACCTCGTCGGGCTCGTAGAGCCCCTGCAGCTCGCCTCCGGAATCAGCCGGGCGGCGCTCGAGGACACGCACGCGTACTTCCGGCGTGGCGAGGCGCGCGTTGAGTCCGTCGACGAGCGCCTGGCAGGCGCGCTCGACCGCGGGCCGGGCGGCGGCCTCCAGGGCCGGGCCGATGGCGAGCGCGGGCCCCACCAGGGCGGCGACGTCGGGGATCGCGACGCGCAGGATGGCGTCGCTCCTGCGGTAGATGCGCTTGCGGGTGGCGCTGAGCTGGTCGTAGTACGCGAAGGGCATTGCGCTTACTGGGCGCGCCATCCGGGCGATGGCGCTGGCGGGCCTCGATGATTCATCTTCGCACGTTGACGTATGCTTGAGGCGTGCCGCTCTATCTCGCCGAACCCTGCGTCCTGCCGCTTGCGCCCGAACGCGTGCTCGCCGCGCTGGCGGGGCGCGACATCGACGATTCGGTCGAGATCCACCCCAACGCCATTCGCATCGCGAGGCGCACCTGGGAAACCTGAACGACCGGCCCGCGGCCGCGGGACTGGATCGCCTCGAGGCATGGTTCGCCGCCAGCGGCTGGCGCGCATTCGATTTCCAGCGCGAGGTCTGGCAGGCATACCTCGCTGGCGAATCGGGACTGATGCATTCGGCCACCGGCAGCGGCAAGACGCTCGCCGCATGGCTGGGGCCGCTCGCCGCAATGGATCGGCGCAGGAGGCGGCGCGCGCGCGGCGCCGCCGCTTCGCGTGCTGTGGATCACGCCGATGCGCGCGCTCGCCGTCGGACACCGTCGTGCTCGATGCAGCGCGCGCGTCGATGGCCTGCAGACTGCCGTGGACCGTCGGCCTGCGCACCGGCGACACCTCGAGCGCCGAGCGCGCGAAGCAGGCGCAGCAGCTTGCCGTCGGCGCTCGTCACCACGCCCGAGAGCCTGTCGCTCATGCTCTCGAACGCCGATGCGCGCGCGAAGCTCTCGGACGCTGCGCCTGGTCGTCGTCGACGAATGGCACGAGCTGCTCGGCAACAAGCGCGGCGTGCAGACCGAGCTGTGCCTCGCGCGGCTGCGGCCGCTGGAATCCGAGCGTGCGCACGTGGGGCCTGTCGGCGACGCTCGGCAACCTCGAGGAGGCGCTCGATGCGCCTCGCTCGCCGGGAGCTGCCTGCACGGCGCGCGTCGTGCGCGGCGCCAGCGACAAGAAGATCGTCATCGACACGCTGATCCCGCCGGACGTCGGACGAGTTTCCCGTGGGCGGGCCACCTCGGGCTTGCGATGCTGGAGCCGGTGGTCGAGGCGATCGAGCGGTCGCGCTCGACGCTCGTGTTCACCAACGTGCGCTCGCAGGCCGAGATCTGGTACCAGGGGCTGCTCGAGGCGCGGCCCGAGTGGGCGGGGCTCGATCGGCCTGCACCACGGCTCGCTCGACAGCGACGTGCGCAAGTGGGTCGAGCAGGGATTGAAGGAAGGCAGGCTGAAGGCCGTGGTCGCGACCTCGAGCCTCGACCTCGGCGTCGATTTCTCGCCGGTGGAGCGCGTGCTGCAGATCGGCAGCCCCAAGGGCGTGGCGCGACTGCTGCAGCGCGCCGGACGCTCGGGCCACGCGCCGGGGCAGGTGAGCCGCGTGACCTGCGCGCCGTCGCATGCGCTCGAGTTCGTCGAGGCGGCGGCGGTGCGCCGCGCCGCGCAGGCCGGGCGCATCGAGTCGCGCCAGCCCGTCGAGCGCCCGCTCGACCTGCTCACGCAGCACCTCGTCACGCTCGCGGCGGGCGAGGGCTTCGACGCCGACGAGCTGAAGGACGAGGTGCGATCGACGCGCGCCTATCGCGACCTCACCGATGCCGAGTGGCAATGGGCGCTCGATTTCGTGACGCGCGGCGGCGACGCGCTGAAGGCGTATCCGGATTACCAGCAAGGTCGTGCGCGACGACGAGGGCGTCCATCGCGTGAAGGACGCGGCCATCGCGAAGCGCCATCGCATGTCGATCGGCACGATCGTCTCCGACGCGTCGGTGGACGTGCGCTACATGAGCGGCAAGCGCCTGGGCAACGTCGAGGAGTCGTTCATCGCGCGCCTCGCGCAAGGGCGACGCGTTCGTCTTCGCGGGCCACCTGCTGGAGTTCGTGCGCGTCGAGAACATGACGGCGTACGTGCGGCCCGGCAAGCCCGGCTCGGCGTGATCCCGCGCTGGGACGGCGGCCGTTGCCCGCTCTCGAACGAGGTCTCCGAAGGCATCCGCGAGCTGCTCGAGCTGCATCTCGACCGGCGCGAGAACGAGCCCGAGATGAAGGCGGTGCGACGGCTGCTCAGGCTGCAGCACGCGTGGTCGCGCATTCCGCGCAAGCCACGAGATGCTCGTCGAGCAGACGCAGACGCGCGAGGGCCACCACATCTTCTTCTATCCCTTCGAGGGCCGCTCGGTGCACCTCGGGCTCTCGGCGCTCATCGCCTATCGCATCGCGCGCGCCACAAGGCGGCGACCTTCTCGCTCGGGTTCACCGACTACGGCTTCGAGCTGGTCGCGCGCGACCGTTTCGAGCTGCTCGCCGCTGCTCAAGGACGGACTGCTCTCCACCGAGAACCTGCTCGAGGACATGCTGGCGAGCCTCAACGCCGCCGAGCTCTCCAAGCGCCAGTTCCGCGAGATCGCGCGCGTGGCGGGCCTCGTGTTCCAGGGCTACCCGGGCCAGCCGAAGACCAACCGCCAGGTGCAGGCGACGAGCGGCCTCATCTACGAGGTGTTCGCGCGGTGGGATCCGTCCAATCCGCTGCTCGGGCAGTCCGAACGCGAGGTGCTCGAGCGCGAGCTCGAGTTCTCGCGGCTCGCCGACGGCGCTGCGCCGGATGGCGAGATCGCCGCTGGTGCTTCGCCAGACGCACAAGCCCTACGCCCTTCGCGTTCCCGATCATGGTGAGCCGCTTCCGCGAGAAGCTCACGAGCGAGAAGCTCGCCGACCGCGTGCGCCGCATGCAGCTCGAGTTCGACGACGGCCGCGCCGGCCGAGGATGCCGTCGCAGGACGGGACTCAATTGGATAGCTGCTGATCGAATGCACGGTCGCCGGCGAGACGCTGCGTGCTGCTCGCCGAGAGGGCGCTGCTTCTGGCCGGCGAAGAGGACGCTCTTCGTCGCCGACTTCCACCTCGGCAAGGCGGCGAGCTTCCGGCGCGCGGGAATCGCGCTACCTTCCGGCACGACCAACGACAACGTCGAACGCCTCGGCGCGCGCCATCGACAAGACGCGCGCGAAGGACGTCGTCTTCCTCGGCGATTTCCTGCATAGCGATCGAGGGCCGCACGACGGGCACGTTCGCGCGCTTCGCCGCGTGGCGCGAGTCGCGCAAAGCGGTGCTCGCTCACGCTCGTGCGCGGCAATCACGACAAGAAGGCGGGCGATCCTCCCGGAATCGTGGAAGATGCGATGCATCGAGGCCGGCGAGCGCGCTGGGCCCCTTCGTGCTGAACCACGAGCCCGGCGCGGCCGCGTGGCGGCTACGCGCTCGCGGGGCACATCCATCCGGCGGTGCGGCTGTCGGCGAGCGGAGAGAAGTCCGCTGCGCCTTCCGTGCTTCTGGTTCGGCGCGCGCTGCGGCGTGCTGCCCGCGTTCGGCGCGTTCACGGGCAGCGCGGAGGTGCGTCCCGCGTGCGCGGCGACCAGGTCTTCGTGATCGCGGAGCACGAGGTGCTCCGGTTTCGTGACAAGGGGTCTGTCCCCGAACTAGCGTTGCGGCGGGCGGAGTCGCCGAAGCGGGGCACGAAGACCCCGCGCTTCGCGGTCTTCGAGGTAGTGCTCGAGCGTGCGCTTCACCATCGCGAAGGCGAGCTCGCTCCCGGGAATCTCGTCCGCGCTGACGAGCTTCACCTCGAGGCTCTCGAGGCCGGGCGAGACGTCGGGTCGAGCAGCCGCGCGCGGAACATCATGTACACCTGGCTGATGTGCGGGATCGAGATACACGGTGTACAGGTCCTCGATCTCGACTGCGCGCGTTGGCTTCCTCGAGCGCCTCACGCGCCGCGCCTTCGGCCGCGGTCTCGTTGTTCTCCATGAAGCCCGCGGGCAGCGTCCACAGACCGTAGCGCGGCTCGATGGCACGCTTGCACATGAGGATGCGATCACCGATGACCGGGAGGCGATCCCACGACGATCTTCGGGTTCTCGTACTGGATATGGCCGCACGCGTCGCACACGGCGCGCGGCAGCGAGTCGCCCTCGGGGACGCGGTGCATGATCTCGGCGCCGCAGGAATTGCAGAATTTGATCAAGGACTTGCCGTCGTGGGGGAGGCGCTCGTGGCGCCCTTTGCCAGCCTCGCGATATGGTAGCATAACTCCATGAAAAGCTTACGTTTTCCATCTCCGATGCAGAACCGATTCCTGGCCGCGATCGCGCTGGCCCTGTCCCTTGCGCGCCGCCGCGGCACCTGGCGGCATGCCCCCGCGCATGCTCGGGTGGAGCGCGGCTCCGCGCCCGGCGGGGCTGCGGGCGCCGTGGCTCGCTCCCGCGGTGAAGGTCGCGCTCGCCCCACCTGCCGTAAAGGCCGCCGCGCTACCCGACAAGCCCGGCGGCCCGATTCATGTGGGCGACGTACGTGCGCTTGCCCAGGTGGCCGAGGTCGCGCGCTGGAGCGCGGTGCCGGGCGGATTCGCCGCCAAGCTCGTCGCTACATCCGAAGGCGCGCTCGGCCTGCGCGTGCGCCTCGACATGGGCACGATGCCGGGCGCGATGGAGTTGCGCGCGGTGGGCGACGATGGCCGCATCGAGACCATGACGGTCGATCCGCGGCTGGGCCCCGAGGCGTGGACGCCGTGGACGGACGGGCCGACGCAGACGATCGAACTCTTCACGCCGGTGCTTCCCGGCAATGCCGAGGCGATCGGCATCGGAGCGCTGGTGCATTTCACGCAATCGCCGTGGACCACGAAAGCCGCCGGTGTCTGCACGCTCGAAACCGCGTGCGCCCCGGACGACACCTCGCTCGCACCCGGGACGGCGGCAGCGATCACCGGCATGGACAACTCGGTGGCGCGCCTGTCGTTCGTCGATGGCGGTACGGCGCTCCTGTGCACCGGGACGCTGATCAACACCGAGAAGTTTCCCGCGGCGTTCCTGCTGACCGCGAACCACTGCATCAACAACGCGACCGCGGCTGCCACACTCACGACGCTCTGGTTCTACGATTCGGCCAGCGCCTGCCCGGACCAGGCTGCCGCGTTGCAGCCCATGCAGCAGGTCGCGGCGGCACGCAGCTCGTGTTCGGGAACCACAACGTGGACTCGACGCTGCTGCTGCTGAATCAGTCCCCGCCCGGCGGCGCGGTGTACGCGGGCTGGAACCCCGCGCGACTTGCCTCCGGAACGCGATCGTGAGCGTGAGCCATCCCGCCGGCGACACGAGCCGCTACGCGATCGGCAGCGTCGCGGGCGAATTCCGCATCGACGACTAGCCGTAGGACATGTACGCGGTGCTCTTCTCCAGCGGCATCATCGAGGGCGGATCGAGCGGTTCGGGACTGTTCACCCTGGCCGGAGACCACCTGGAGCTGCGCGGCGTGCTGACGGGGACTACCGTGAACCAGCCCGGCGGAATGAGCTGCACCGACCTGAACGAGTACGCCCTCTACGACCGCTTCGAGGTCTTCGAGCCGGAGATCGACCAGTACATCCGCCTCGCTCCCCAGGCGGCCGACGACGCGCCCAATCGCCCGCAGGACCTGTTCAACGCGCCGGCGGATCCCGCGCAGGTCCTCGACCAGCGCACGTCCACCTTTGCATTGGACGGCCAGCACATCGACTACGCCGGCGACCTCGACGTCTACCGCTTCGTGCTTGGCACCCCGGCGTGGGTAAGCACCTGGACCGAGGGCCCCAACCTCGACACCGTGGGAGGGATCCTCGACAGCCGCGGCGTGAGCCTCGCGAACAACGACGACGCGCAGGTGGGCGACAACCACTTCGGGATCACCACCAGGCTGGGGCCGGGCACCTACTACGTGCAGGTCGGCCATTGGGACGCGGCGGGCACCGGGAGCTACAACTTCCGCATGCGCTCCGACGACGTGGACACCAACTACACGGACCTGTGGTGGAACCCCGCCGAGTCCGGCTGGGGCGTCAACGTGAACCACCAGGGCAACATCGCTCTTCGCGACGCTCTTCACCTACGACATCGACGGCTCGCCGATGTGGCTCGTGATGTCCGACGGCGAGAAGCAGGCCGACGGCTCGTACGCGGGCAGCCTGTACCGCACGACCGGGCCCGCCTTCAACGCCCAGCCCTTCACGCCCATCGGGGCGTCGAACTACAGCCAGGTGGGTACCATGCGCTTCGCCTTCTCCGGGGCGAATGCCGGGACGCTCAGCTACACCGTCAACGGCGCGACGGTCACCAAGTCCATCATGCGCGCATCGCCTTCTCGACGTCGCCCACCTGCTCGTGGTCGGCGTTCGACCGCAGCTATGCGTCCAACTACCAGGACCTCTGGTGGAACCCGACCGAGTCCGGCTGGGGCGTGAACGTCACGCACCAGGGCGACATCCTGTTCGCCACGCTGTTTACGTACGACAACACCGTGACCGGCACCAACCGGGGGCTGTGGCTCGTGATGTCCAACGGGGCGAGACAGCCCGACGGCTCCTACCTGGGCGACCTCTACCGCACCACCGGGCCCGCCTTCAACGCCCAGCCCTTCACGCCGATCGGGCCGTCGAACTACACCAAGGTGGGCACCATGACGCTTCACGTTCACGAACGGCAACGCCCGGCGACTCACCTACTCGGTGAACGGCACGCAGGTGACCAAAGGATATCCAGCGCCAGGTCTTTCAACGCGATCAAGACGGACTGCCAGTAGCCCCGTGAAGGCGCGAGCGAGGCAATCATCGAGTCCATCGACCACGAGGGCATCGGCGTCGCGCACGTCGACGGCAAGGTGATCTTCATCGACGGCGGCGTGACGGGCGAGCGCGTGACCTGTTCGCGCGGCGCCGCAGCCGCGGCAATTTCGACCTCGGCATGGTCACGCGCGTGCTGCGCGCGAGCGCGCAGCGGACGTGACGCCACGTTGCCGCTACTTCGGGACCTGCGGCGGCTGCGCGATGCAGCACGTCGAGGCGAGCGCGCAGGTCGCCGCCAAGCAGCGCGTGCTCGAGGACAACCTCGCGCGGGTGGGCAAGGTGACGCGCCGAGCAGCGTGCTGCCGCCGGTCATCGGGCCCGCGTGGCGATACCGCAATCGCGCGCGACTGTCGGTGCGCTACGTGGCGCAGGAAGGGCGGCGTGCTGGTGGGATTCCACGAGCGCCGCTCGAGCTTCGTCGCGGACACGATGTCGTGCGAGGTGCTTTCCCGCGCCGTCTCTTCGCTGATCCCGGCGCTTCGCGAGATGTTCGGCTCGATGCGCTTGCGCGAGCGCCTGCCGCAGCTCGAGGTGGCGGTGGGCGAGTCGGTCACCGTCTTCGTGCTGCGCCACCTGGAGCCGATCCCGGACGAGGACGCCGCCAAGCTGCGCGCATTCGCCGACCGGCACGGCATCCAATGGTGGCTTCAGCCGAAGGGGCCCGGAGTCGGCGCACCCGTTGTATCCGCTCGACGCTGCCCGCGCTCGACTACCGGCTGCCGGAGTTCGGGCTCTCGCTGGGCTATCCGTCCTACCGAGTTCACGCAGGTGAATGCCGGCGTGAATCGCGTGCTGGTGCGGCGCGCGGTGGACCTGCTCGACCCGCGGCCCGGCGAGCGCGTGGGCGACCTCTTCTGCGGGCTCGGCAATTTCACGCTGGCGCTCGCCATCGCGCGGCGCCGACGTGGTCGGAATGGAGGGCGCACCGTCGCTGGTGGAGCGCGCACGCGAGAACGCGCAAGCTCAACGGCCTCGAGTCAGCGCGCGACGTTCATCGCGTACGACCTGTACGCCGATCGCGCCGGCGCCCTCGCAGAAGCTGGGCCGCGTCGACAAGCTGCTGATCGATCCGCCCCGCGACGGTGCGCTGGAGATCTGCAAGGGTCTCGGCGAGGATGGCCCGCACGCATCGTGTACGTCTCGTGCAGCCCGGCGACGCTCGCGCGCGACGCGGGCGTGCTCGTGAACGTGAAGGGCTACCGCCTGCTCGCGGCGCGGCGTGGTGAACATGTTTCCGCACACCGGGCACGTGGAGTCGATCGCGCGTTCCGCAAGTGACGAAGGGCGGCCGCAGCCGCTCTTCGAGGCTGCGGGTACGTTGCGGTCAGTCGTTGCTGCCGCCGAAGATCCCGAGCAGCGACGAGCAGGTTCACGAAGACGTTGTAGACGTCGAGGTAGAGCGCGAGCGTTGCGCTGATGTAGTTGGTCTCGCCGCCGGTCACGATCCGGTTCACGTCGTAGAGCATGTACGCGGAGAAGATGCCGATCGCGATGAGCGAGACCGCGATCATCAGCGCCGGGAGCTGCAGGAAGATGTTCGCGAAGCTGGCCACGAGCAGCATGATCACGCCGACGAACAGGAACTTGCCCATCCCCGACAGGTCGCGCTTGGTGGTCGCCGCAATCGAGGCCATCGTGGCGAAGATCGACCGCCGTGCCGCCGAAGGCGAGCGCGACGAGGCTCCGCCGTTGGACATGCCCAGCACCACGCCGAGCATGCGCGACAGAATGAGGCCCATGAAGAACGTGAAGCCGAGCAGCAGCGCCACGCCCCAGCCGCTGGTCTTGGTTCGCTCGGATGCCGAAGATGAAGCCGACGGCGATCGCCATGAACAGCATGAAGCCGATCGCGGGATGGCCCGGGAAGAGCGTGAACTTCAGCTGCACGCCGATCCACGCGCCGAGGATGGTCGGCAGCATCGAAATCGCGAGCAGCAGGTACGTGTTGCGCAGGACCCGGTTCTGGGCGGGCGCGAGCGTGCTCGACGCCGTCATGATCGGGGTGGGTTGCATACTGCCTCCTAGAAATGTGTGATGTGGCCCTTGTGGGACCGTGTCGTTAGAGTGTGGGCAGGGTACCAAGGTTTCAAGTCCCCGCAACGCCAGCGTAAAATCATAGTCCAATCGGCGCACCCGTGCCGGTTGGACAGCAATTCGGCGCGATGATTTCGCATCGACGCAAGGATTGCACCAGCGGAAGGTTGGCCGAGCGGTTTAAGGCACCGGTCCGGCAGTTTGAGCTTGCACAAAGGGGAAGGTTGGCCGAGCGGTTTAAGGCACCGGTCTTGAAAACCGGCAGAGGTGAAAGCCTCTCGTGAGTTCGAATCTCACACCTTCCGCCAGGGCCCCCACTTCCGGCAGCGTGTACATTGGCGCCACCAGCCTGACACCTCCACTCGGCGGGTGAACGGACAGGAGGACGCGAACGGTGCAGCTCAACTGGACCTACGAAGGCGCGACACCCCTGCCACCGGGCGCGCCCCGGTTTGCGCATGCCGGATCGAACATCTGCCTGGACTTCCACGGCGACCCGCGGACCTCCGGCCTCGTGGTTTTCTCCGATGGCAATCATCACATGGCGTTGGCGGACGCGCTCGCGACATTTCGGAGCAGGTACGCGGAGGTGAACGACATCTTCTACGTGACCACTCCGCCACGCGTTGTCGCCGACGCGATGATGGCCGGCGTGCTCGCGGTCGGCCACCTGCGTTTATCGATTCGGCCGAACGTCTTCATCGGGCCCGCGACGCTTCTCGAGCGCTTGAGCAGCGAGGGTCACATCGTCGGGCCCAAGCCGTTCGCGGCGAGTCGCGGAAACGTCATGCTGGTGAGGAAAGGCAATCCGCGGCGAATCGCCGGGGTTGCCGATCTTGCACGCGACGACGTGCGGCTGTTCCTTTCCAATCCTGTCACGGAAGCGGCCAGCCATCGCATCTATACGACGACGCTGCGGCAGGTTGCAGCGCGCCAAGGGGTCGATACCAGTTTCCTGGATACCCCGCCCGGCGCTGCTTCCCACGTGGTTTATGGGGAATGCATCCACCACAGGGAGGCTCCGCAATACCTCGTTGATGACCGAGCCGACGTGGCAATCGTCTTCCATCACCTGGCGCTGCGCTACACGCGCATATTTCCTGGAACATTCGATTTCATACCTCTGACCCGAGAGGATGATCCGGACCAGGTGATCGGAAGAATCTGGATCGCCCTGGTCGGGAATGGCGGCGAGTGGGGGGCTCGGCTGGTGGAGTTCATGCTCGGCGAGGAGGTCGCGTGCATCTACCGGGAGCACGGACTGGCTCCGTACCGGTAGCTGTCACGACAGGCCCATCCCTGCGCCTGTGGCGCGACCCTCGATCTTGTCCGAGTCCGTGTCGGCTGGCCGACAGACGCGCTGGCGCTTCGAGTGCTAACTAGCAGGACGCTCATGCGGGTTGGCTTTCACCGGGAGAGGCCGCTAGACGGCCCAGGCGGAGGGGACAATGAATACCACGGCGAACGATCCGCGCACCGCGCGGCAGATACCCATCGACCTTGGCCAATCGCCTGCTTTGGCCAATATCTCGTGGCGTGCAACCGGGGGGCTTTTACTGGCCTTCGCATTGCTCGTCGCGATCGCGGCCGGTCCGACAATCCCAGGACTCGAACCGACGGGTCAGCGTGTGCTCGGAGTCTTTTCGTGGTTCGTCGTGTGCATGGTAACGGATGCATTGCCAATGGCGCTGGTGGGTCTGACCTCACCGCTGCTGCTGGTAATCGTTGCGAACATGAAGGTTCCGGATGCGTTCAATGCGTTCAACAAGGACATTTTCTTCCTTGCTACCGGTGCCTTTATCCTCGCGGCAGTCATGATGGGCACGCCACTGGGCAAGCGCATTGCCTTTGTCATTGCGTCCGCCACGAGGTCCTCGCGCGTGACCCGGATCCTGCTTGGCCTGACTGCTGCGCAGCTGGTCACACATCCCGTGATCCCCGTGGTCAATGAAACCGCACTTTTCCTGCCGGTGTGCAAAGGCATTGGCTCATTCATGGAAGGCAAGGAGCATCTTCCGGAAGTGAGGAGGATCAATACCGCGATCCTTTACCTGATCGCGGGCTTGATGCCGCTGTTCATCGGCCCGCTGATTCTCACGAGTCACTTTCCGAACCTGATCCTGGTCGCATACCTGAAGAGCGCGCAGCATATCGACGTTTCTTGGAGTCAATGGTTTTGGCTCAATCTTCCGCTCTGGGGCCTGTTGCCCGTGGTGTTCGCATATGTAGTCTGGTACTTCAAGCTCACGGGTCTGGAGCTGCCTGGCGCGGAAGTCGGACTGAGCAAGATGAGAGATGGTCTCGGCAGGATCACCTGGCCAGAGATATGGGCCCTTATCTGTCTCACTATCGGAATGGTGCTTTGGATCGGCGGATGGCTACAGCCGGGCATGACCGCGCTTCTTGCCGGATTCCTGATGTTCGTTCCATGGAGTGGTATCAGCTTCCGCGAGATCAATCGTCACATGCTCTGGGATGTCCTGATGCTCCTCGGCGGTGCGATATCGCTCAGCACCGCGCTGTACAAAGCAGGAGTCGTGACCTGGCTATCCCATTTCGTTGCGGCGCCGATACAGAGCGCGCATCTTCCGCTCCTCGCGGTACTGGCGCTATTGGTATTCGCGTTCCACATTCCACGCGCCGGCATCGTGAGCGCAGTCGCCGCAGGGGCGGCATTCGTTCCGCTGGTTGCCGGGATCGCTCAGGCGCTGCACTACAGCGTGCTCCCGTTCACCCTGGTGGTGATCAACTGTCTGAGCTACGCCTTCTTCCTTCCCATCTCGATCACTGCCTTTCTCATCGCCTGGGGAGCGTCCGGGACAAGCACTTGGGAAGCGATCAAGTTCGGGGCTCCGCTCTCCATTATCGCGAACCTCTACGTAATACTGGTGCAGCCAGTGTGGCTGCATCTCATCGGATATCCGATGTAGCGCCTGGCTCCCTGCGCTAGTCGAAGCGGATAAACATTGCCGAGGTCCATACTTTCGCATCATCAGTCTGGCGACCGTACAGGTAGACGGGGCGAAAGCCGTGTGGACCGTTGGTCGGGTCGATTTCAATCATGCCGCTGATGTCGCGAGGCAGTGGCGAATCGGTTACGCGCTCGATTGCCACAAAGAGCTCCTGGCCACCGAGCTCGCGACGAACCAGGCCGCTGGCAAGTAGCTGCTCCCCGCTGACTTCCAGATCGAATGTCGGGCAATGCACGAAAGGGTTGCCTTCGAGCGGATTGCCAACCTTGACATAGCTGTCGATCCGGCCAGACACCCGAATCCGACATTCGCTCAGATTGGTCACATCAATGACCACGCAATCTGAATCGCCGTAGGTATCGGTGCGAAATCCGATGTCGGTTGGCCCGGCACGCCACACCGATTCCTCCTGATGCTCGAATCCGCCTCCGGCAAAGCCGCTGATCGTGCCGTTTGTGATGCTGATCGTTCCGCGCCACTCAGCCCAACGATAACGATCAGGAATCCGCGCGCCCCCCCAACGCACGCGGATGCGGCGTGCGGAATATCCGGTTTCCTTGTGCAGGTTGCGGTGCCAGATCCGTCCGTTGTGGTCGTACGCAGCCAGTTCGTCCCAACCGGTGCTGCCAAGAAAGCGGTAATCGATCCTGGCAGGTCCCTTGCAATCGAATTCGTCGCCCTGAATGTACTTCCCGCTGCGAGTCAGTGCCACAAGCCGCTCGCCACTCGCCGCGAACGTATGGCGCGCGCGGAGTGCGCGGCCGATGGTGCGGCGGTCGAGGTGGTCCGCGATTATCCCGGTGATGCCCCCCTTGGTTCCGAAGACCTGGGTGCCCGGCAATCCCCCGCCCGGGCGGCCGCGATGTTCGTCGCCGCTTGCCGAGGCACCGAGCTTGTATCCCCGCGCGATCACATCCTGGTAAAGCCAACCGAAGTGACCCCAGGCCGAGGTAATCTCGACCAGGCGCTCGAGCTCCGGGTGATGCCAATCTGGAATGTAACGACGTCCGCCGACGTGCGGCATGATCAGGTGATTTTCCGGATCGTGGGCGTAGGCGAGCCACAATTCTTCGATCGGCCAGCGGCCGAGGTCGACCCCCGTGCCCTTCATGTCCTCGTTCCAGGTGAGGGTGCGGTTGTGCTCGCCCTTGGCGTTGTAGGGGAATTCGGGCTCCTTGCCGTGCAGGAATACGACGTTGTGGTCGCCTCCGGCGGTTGAGCTCCCGCACCACTCCTGTACGGGGTAACACACCAACTCACCGTCCTTGTGGAACTCGTCCATCGTCTTCACGCCGAGCTGCCAATTGGCGTCGGTGATCTGAAAATCGTTCGCGGTGTAGCTGATTACGTCGAGGCCCGCGATATCCCTCCCGTAGGCGGTGTTGTAGGCCGGGCTGTTGGTTCCGACCGTATCGTGCGCGTGTACGTGGAGGTCGCCGTAGAACACGCGGGCGCACGGTGCTTGTTCGTCAATCGTGACGAAATGAACCGCATCTGCGACATCGAGTGCGCCGGGCATGCGGGCAATGACCATGAGCTCGCCCGCCCCGGTGGGCAGGTCGGTGATCGCTGCCGTCGCCCATCCTTTGGTGTCGAATCGGATCACGCTTTGGCGGACTTGCTTGCCGTCCAAGGTGGCGGTGACCTCTGCCGATCCCCCCGCGCCGACGCACGCATTCCCCCAGCGATCGTGCGCACTTAGGCGAAGGGAGTACGGGACACCGGGCCTGACCAGGCGCGGCCCAACGAGTGAAAGCGCCGCAGGCGAACCGGGAACGATGTCGATGACTATGTCGCCGGGAACGGCCACGAAGCGCGAAGTCCCCAAAGGGTCTACATAGCAACGAAAGCGAAACTTGTCCTCCGCGAAGGTCTGAACGCGCGTCCCGGGACCTCCCATGCGCCGGTCTCCGAGGCGAACAACGATGTGATCTCCCGCATTGAGGTAGCCATCGACCGTGTCCACGATGACCGCCTTCTGGAACGGCCGCTCGTGCCCCTTCTGGTCGAACCGGACCTTGAGCGACTGCACCGTTGCGGGGCTCTGGCCCGGCATCAGTGGACCGGCCTGGTACTCCGCCGATACGTAATTGGCTCCTTGTGGGTCGACCGTCTGGAACAACGCCCAGTCCGAATAGAACTTGAAGGTAGCCTTGAACCAGGCGCCGTCGGCAACCCCAGAGCTGCCGACTTCATAGTCCAGGATGATCTCGTTCCAGCTTCCAGCGACCAGCCGGTCGAGATTGCAGGTCACTCGACCGGCAAACGGACGCAGCTTATTCCGATCATAAACGCCGGAAGGCGCGACATATGGACCGAGTCGCTCTCGAAGCTCGCCCTCGGAAAGCTGCCTCTGGACATCTTTAGCCGATGGTTTAATCCCATTATCCAATTTCGCTCTCCTTTGCACCGCCGGCAATCCCTACGCTAGGCGCCCGCCCTGGAATAATCGAATAGAGTGAGAGATGGACGATGATGCCCGGCACCAGTTGCGGGTGCTGCGGTGCAGCAAACACTGAATTGCGCGCTACGGTGGATTCGGCCGATATTGCATCAGTAGCGAGCGTTGCCGTCTGTCAGCCAACCGACACCGACTACTCCAACCCGTAAAGTAGGCCGCCTTGTCTTCCACGCCAACTTGCGATTCGGGCTCATCCGGCGAAGCGCCGCACCGCTCGGCACGGACGGTCATCACCTCCAATTTCTTGGCGCGGCTGGATCTGGCGGAATTGAGCGAGCTGCAGAACATCGCCGTGCTCCAGCGCTTCGACAAGGGGGAGTACGTCTTCCGCGCCGGCGCAGCTGGCGACAATGTCTATCTCCTGCGTAGTGGCAAGGTGAAAATTCATCAGTTCTCGCCTGGCGGGCGCGAAGTGATCCTATGGTTCTGCTTCGCAGGGGAGGTGTTTGGGCTCGCGGAGGTTGCCCGAGGGGGTGGGCGCGCGGTCAACGCGCAAGCCTGCGAGGCGTCAGAACTGCTGGCGGTTCCGCAGGAGCGCTTCCGCGACTTTTTGGTGAGCCATCCGGACGTCGCGTTACTTTGCATGCAGGTCTTGTCATCCCGCATGAGAGTGCTCGGGGAGATCTTTGTGAACTTGGTCTCGGATGACGTCAACACCCGAATCGCCAAGCTGATCGTTCGCCTGGCGGCACATTATGGATCGCAAGTCGGAAGGGATGTCGTGCTGAATATTCCGCTGACGCACCAGGAGATCGCGGATATGGTCGGGACTTCGCGTCAGACGGTCACCAGCAGCCTGAGTGAGCTCAAGCGCCAGGGCGTGCTCAGCATCAACAATCACCGCATCTGCATCGAGAGCGAGGAATTGCTCAAGGGATTGACGCAGGACACGCCATAACGTACCGCATGTGCCGGTCGATCGCCCGAGCGCGTACACAACCCGAATTACATCCGCGGCCGGGTCCCAGAGAGCCTGCTCGCGCCGGGTATACGGAGTGCGATCGCCGCGCACGCAAGAGCGCCGCGGCTAGCTGCGGTGCGCGCTCCGCGCCCGAGGTCCGCGGAAGCCGCCCACGTAGCGCTGGGCGGGCAAGAGCAGTGGCGGCACCCAGGCCGGCTGCGCCGCCGCCTGCTGCGCCGCCGCCTCGGCGACGGCCAGCTCATCGCGCGCGATCGCCTCGCGCGACTCGCGTTCGCGCTGCGCCTCGAGCCGGCGGTCGAGCGCCGCCTCGCGCGCGAAGAGCTGCTGGCGCTGCGCCGGGTCGGCATTCGGATAGCTCGAGGGCACGTCGACCACCCGCGCCGCGCTGGACGCGGGACAGGCCGCCTGCTGGTAGCTCACGGCGCCGTCGGGCGAAGTGCAGCGGAAGATCTCCGCACCCGCGGGCGTCGCGAGCGCGGCGGCGAGCGCCGCAAGGGCGGCAGCGCGCAGACCCGATGGAACCGCCGTGACCATGGCGCCATTATGCACCTGCCGCGGGGCGCCGGCGCGCACTCGTATAATGTGCCCTCGGATGCGCCTTCCGCCATCCTTGCGATCGTCCACAAAAACATCCTGGTGCGCACATTTCGGGAGGACTTGCATGCGTTGCGGAAAATTCCTGATCGCCCTCGCGCTGCTCGCGGCGCCGGGTGCGTTCGCACAGGACACCAAGGCCTGGCTCGAGTCCGAGGGCCTCGAGGCGGTCGACACGAAGGCGTTCGCGGAATTCGAGGCCGTGGTGGCGTACACGCGCCACGGCGGGCGGCGAGCAGCGCGCCGCGATCCTCGTGAAGGGCAAGCCCGCGTGGCAGATCGAACCCGAAGGAAACGGACCCGGGTTCGCAAGTGGACCATCGTGTCCATCGGGCGCGACCTCGAAGGCAAGGGCCAGCCCGACGTGCATTTCTCGAGCAACACGGGCGGGGCCAACTGCTGCACGACGCACTACGTCTATTCGTTGAAGCCGCAGGTGAAGCGCCTCGCGGTCTACTCGGCGGGCAGCATGGGCGGCGGCGATTTCATCGAGGTGCCGGGACGCAAGGCTGCCGGTGATGGTCTCCGCCGACGATTCGTCGGCCAACGCATTCGCGCCCGTACGCGAACTCGTACTTCCCGCTCGTGATCCTCGAGGTGGGCCCGAAGGGGCGTCTGCAGTTCGCGCAGGACATGATGCAGTCGCGCCTGCCCGGCATGCCGCCGCCGGTGTGCGCGCAGCCGTTCGCGAGCGCCAATCCGTGGCTGAAGGAGCGTTGCGCCGAATACACGACGGCGCGTCGCCAGGCACGCACGGCGGACATCAAGCAGCGCCTCGTCGGCGATCAAGGCCACCGCGCTCGGCAGCCGAGCTCAAGTGGGAGGACTACTTCGAGAACGGCGTGCTCGTCGGCTGTTTCCGCCGAGATCAACCGCTACACGTACACCGGCCACGGCGCCGCGGGCATGAACTGGCTCGAGACCGTGTGGCCCGGCAACGACGCGGTGAAGGCCAAGTTCGTCGAACGACGCTGCGCCAGACGCAGGCGAAGAGCGTCTTCGCGGAGGACCTGAAGGCGATCGCGCTCGAACTAAGCGCGCTAGCGTTTCGCTGGGTTCCCGCCTGCGCGGGGCCGGGCGGCGAGCGAAGCGAACGACCTGCGCCGCGGTCATGGGGCGCGCCAGCAGGTAGCCCTGGCCGCGCTGGCAGCCCAGGCGCTTCAGCTCCTCGCAGCTGCTCCTCGGTCTCGATGCCCTCGGCCACGACGTCCACGTCGAGGCTCGCGCGCCATGGCGACGATCGCGGTCACGATGGCCGCGTCGTCGGGATCGATGGTGAGGTCGCGCACGAACGACTGGTCGATCTTCAGCGTGTCGATGGGCAGGCGCTTCAGGTACGCGAGCCCCGAATAGCCGGTGCCGAAATCGTCGATGGCGATGCCCACGCCCAGCGCCGCGAGCTCGTCGAGCGCCTCGCGCGCGTCTCCCGCGCCCTCGATGATCACGCGCTCGGTCACCTCGAGCTCGATCAGTGCCGGATCGATGCCGAACTCGTTCGAGCGAGCCGGCGCAGCCGCTCCACGAAGCACGGTGCGCGAAAGCTGCGTGGCCGAGACGTTGACGGCCATCGTGCAGCGGGCGCCCCGGCGACCTGCCACGACTTCGCGTGGCGCAGCGCCTCGCGCAGCACCCATTCGCCGATCGGCACGATGAGGCCCGATGTCCTCGGCGACGGCGATGAATTCGCCCGGCAGCGACCATGTCCCCGCCGCCGGGCGGCTTCCAGCGCAGCAGCGCCTCGAAGCCCGTGACGCGTGCGGTCGCGCAGGTCGAACAGCGGCTGGTAGTGCAGCTCGAACTCGCCGCGCCTCGAGCGCGCGCGCGCAGCGCGTTCTCGAGGTGCAGCCGCTGCTGCGCGGCGACGTTCATGTGCTGCGTGAAGAACTGGAAGTTGCCGCGCCCCGAGTCCTTGGCGTGGTACATGGCGGTGTCGGCGTTGCGCATGAGCGTTTCGGCGTCCGCGCCGTCGGCCGGGTAGAGGCTGATGCCGATGGAGGCCGTCACGTGCAGGTCGTTGCCGTCCAGGTGGAACGCGCTTGCAAGCACCTCGAGGATCTTGCGCGGCGACGCTCGATGCGTCCGACGAGGAGCCGATGCCGGGAATCACGATCACGAACTCGTCGCCGCCCACGCGCGAGACGGTGTCGCCCTCGCGCACGCACACGAGGATGCGGCTCGCCACCGACTGCAGCAGCCGGTCGCCGAGCTGGTGGCCGAGCGAGTCGTTGATGGTCTTGAAGCGGTCGAGGTCGAGGAACAGCACGGCGAGCTGCGCGCCGTTGCGGTGCGCCTGCGCGATCGCCTGCTCGATGCGGTCGCGCAGCAGCACGCGGTTCGGCAGCCCCGTGAGCGCGTCGTGGTGCGCCATGTGGGCGACGCGCTGCTCGGCGATCTTGCGCTCGGTGATGTTCATCGCGACGCCGATCAGGCGCTGCGCGCGCCCGTCGGCGCCGCGATGCACCTGGCCGCGGTTGGCGATCCAGTGCACCGAGCCGTCGGGCCACACCACGCGGAAGTCGACGGTGAAGTCCTCGCCCTGCTTGATGGCGTGGCGCAGCGTCGCGTCGACGAGCTCGCGATCGTCGGCGTGCATCGCGCTCGCGCAGCTCGCGTAGTTCGAGCAAGCGGCTCGTCGGCCGGGCGGCCGAAGAGCACGTTGCAGGCCGTCGGAGTGCGTGAAGCGGTCGTGTCGCACTCCCAGTACCACATGCCCATCTGCGCCGCGTCCATCGCGAGGCGCAGGTTGGACTCGCTTTCGCGCAGCGCCTCCTCCGCCTGCTTGCGCCGCGAGATGTCGGTGAGCGTTACGACGATGCCGATCACCTGTGCCCTCGGCGCCATAGATCGGCGCGACCGACAGCGCGACATCGATCGCCTCGGCCGTCGCGGTGCAGCCGGCGCGTCTCCACGAGCCCAGATGCGTCTCGCCCGCCAGGGCGCGGATGCGCATCGCCTGCGCCTGCTCGACGCAGGTCCTCGCGGAACGATCGACACGTCGGTCCCGAGCACCTCGGACTCCCTCCAGCCGAACATCCGCTCCGCGGCCGGGTTCCACATGTAGATGACGCGGTCGAGGTCGCGCGCGATGATCGCGACGCGGCGCGGCCTGGATCACCGCGCGCAGGCGCTCGATGCTCTCGTGGGTCGCGGCTCTCGAGCGTGCTTGCGCTCGGTGATGTCGACCAGCGACGCCCACCAGCCCCGCGATCTCGCCGTTCGGATCGAGGAACGCGGCCTTGTTGATGAGCACGTCGTGGCGCAGTCCGTCGGGCGCATACACGACGCTCGACTCGTAGGTCTGGGCTGCCGGGCTTCGCGATGAGCTCGCGGTCGGCGAACATCGAGCGGTCGGCGAGGTCGTCGGGGGCCACGTCGTGGGCGGTCTTGCCCACCAGCTGGTCGCGCGGCAGGCCGATGTACTCCTCGTACGCGCGGTTGCAGCCGAGATAGCGACCATGCGAATCGCGGAAGAACACCGGGTTGGGGATGGCCTCGAGCAGCTGCTGGGTGAACGAGAGCTGCGTGCGCAGCTCGCTCGTGGCGTGCCGGGCGATCGACACGGCCTCCCCGCGAGTGCGCGCGAAGGCCGCGCAGTACCCCGAAGAGCATCAGACTCAGGCACGCGCCGGAGCCCAGGACCAGCAGCGGAAAGCGCGCGAGCCACGCGTTCTGCACCTGGTTCGTCGAGGTACTCCAGGCGCCATTGCCGGCCGGCGACCGAGATGTCGCGCGTCTCCTGGCGCGGGCCTGTCCCCACGCGAGCCTTTCGCCGTCCCGTGGCCAGCCGGGCGTGGAAAAGAAGACATCGTCCATCGAGCGCGTGGCGGCGTCCGCGTCGCGCGCGGTCCCCACGTCGTGGATGCGCATGCCGATGCCGCGCAGCAGGGCTCGTTCGAGCACGTCGGCGAAGATGTCGTCCACCCGCAGCACGACGTTCACGAAGCCGCGCAGGGCCTCGCGGCGCTCTTCGCGCGTGAGGAACGGTCGCGGGACCGTACACCGGAAGGTAGAGCACGAGGCCGTAGCTGGCGCCCGCGCTCCTGCGCCAGGCGATAGCGTCCCGTGACCAGTGGCCTCGCCCGGTCGCGCGCGCGCTCGGCGGCGAGCGGGCAGCGTCGACGCGCGCGGATGTCGAGGCCGAACGACCGCCTCGTTGCCCGCGTAGGGCTCGACGTAGTCCACCACCCAGTATTCGGCGCGCGTCGCCGGCGGGGCTGGATGTCGAAGCGCGGAGGTAGCCGTTGGGGGAGAACGAGCGGTCGGCGCGCACCTGGCGACGAACGCGTCGCGCCCTGCGTCCTCCACGCGCGCGGATGAACCCGAGCGCGGTGACGCCGGGGAAGCGACGGTGCGATCTCGAGCGCCGACACGTAGCGGCGAGAACTGCGTGCGCGCGAAGCGCGGGCTCGTGGTAGGCGAGGGCCTCCAGGCCGTAGAGCACGTCGACGTAGCGCTGCGACGCGCCGGTCCAGCAGGTTCGGCGGCGAGGTTGGCGTGGTTCGTGAATTCGACCTGCGATCTCGCGGTCGGCCTGGCGCCCCGCGATGTACCAGGCGAGCAGCGTCGCGGCCACGCCCAGGGCGAGGGCGGCGAAGTGCGACGATGCTGCGGGCGCAGTGGGCCAGTTCATTCGTTGTTGGTGGGCGCGCCACGATAGAATAGCGGCTTTTCCGCGAAATCTCCCCTCGTGTCCCTGATCGTCCAGAAGTACGGCGGCACTTCCATGGGCAGCCCCGAGCGCATCCGCGAGGTCGCGAAGCGCGTGGCGACGCTTCGCCCGGGAGGGCCACCAGCTCGTCGTCGTGCCCTCGGCCATGTCCGGCGAGACCAACCGCCTGCTGGCGCTCGCCAGGGAGCTCAACCCCGACGCGAGCCCGCGCGAGCTGGACGTGATCGCCTCCACCGGCGAGCAGGTCATCGATCGGCCTGCTGGCGCATTGCGCTGCAGGCCGACTCGGCCTGAAGGCGAGGAGCTACACCGGCTGGCAGGTGCCGATCGTCACCGACGCGGCCCACACCAAGGCGCGCATCCTCTCCATCGAGGACAAGCAACATCCGCGCCGACCTGGACGCCGGGCACGTGGTCGATCGTCGCCGGCTTCCAGGGCATCGACGGCCAGGACAACATCACGACGCTGGGGCGCGGCGGCTCGGATACGACGGGGGTGGCGCTCGCCGCGGCGTTGCAAGGCCGACGAGTGCCAGATCTACACCGACGTGGATGGCGTCTACACCACCGACCCGCGCATCGTGCCCGAGGCGCGGCGCCTGGACACGGTCACCTTCGAGGAGATGCTCGAGCTCGCCTCGCTGGGCTCCAAGGTCCTGCAGATCCGCTCGGTCGAATTCGCCGGCAAGTACAAGGTCAAGCTTCGCGTGCTCTCGTCGTTCACCGACGTGAACTCCACCGACATGGGCACGCTCATCACGTTCGAGGAAGACGAGAACATGGAACAAGCCATCATTTCCGGCATCGCGTTCAATCGCGACGAAGCCAAGATCACCGTGCTGGGCGTGCCGGACCGGCCGGGCATCGCCTTCGGCATCCTGGGCCCCATCGCCGACGCCAACATCGACGTGGACATGATCATCCAGAACGCCTCCACCGACGGCATGACCGACTTCTCGTTCACCGTGCACCGCAACGAGTACAAGCGCGCCATGCAGATCCTCGAGACGAAGGTGAAGCCCGACATCGGCGCGCGCGGCATCGTGGGCGACGAGCCGCATCGCGAAGGTCTCGCTGGTGGGCATCGGCATGCGCACCCACGCGGGCATCGCCTCCAAGATGTTCGGGGCGCTCGCCCACGAGGGCATCAACATCCAGATGATCTCCACCTCCGAGATCAAGACCTCGGTGGTCGTGGACGAGAAGTACATGGAGCTCGCCGTGCGCGTGCTGCACCGCGAGTTCGAGCTCGACAAGGCTCCCGACCGAGGAGAAGATGAAGCCATGAGTGCTGCGCTCTCGTGTCCTCGCCTATTGCCTGCTCTCCTTCGTCATGGCCCACGCCCAGACCCGCCCCGGCGACGATCCCTACCTCTGGCTCGAGGACGTCACGGGCGAGAAAGCCGCTCGCGTGGGTGAAGCGAGCAGGACGCGAAGAGCAAGGCCGAGCTCGAGGCGCGGCCCGAGTTCAAGGCCGATCCACGAGCGCCTGCTCGCGATCTACAACTCCCACGAGCGCATTCCCGAGCGTGGTGAAGCGCGGCCCGTGGCTCTACAACTTCTGGCAGGACGCGAAGAACCCGCGCGGCCTCTGGCGCCGCACCACGCTCGCCGAGTACCGCAAGACCGAGCCCGCGTGGGAAGTCGGTGCTCGACATCGACAAGCTCAACGCCGCCGAGAACACCAACTGGGTGTGGAAGGGCGCGCAGTGCCTGTATCCCGGACTACGAGCGCTGCCTCGTGTCGCTCTCGCACGGCGGCGCGGATGCGGTCGAGGTCCGCGAGTTCGACGCCGTGAAGAAGGCGATTCGTGAAGGACGGGTTCCTGCTGCCGGAGTCGAAGGGCGACGTCTCGTGGCGCGACGCGAACACGCTCTACATCGCGAGCGACTTCGGTCCCGGCACGCTCACCAAGTCGGGCTATCCGCGCATCGTGAAGGAATGGAAGCGCGGCACGCCGCTCGCCGCAGGCGAAGGTGTCTTCGAGGGCGCAGGAGACCGACGTGGGCTCGAGCGTCGTCGCGGTGCACGAGAGCCGGGCGGCAGCTACGACCTGCTGCGCCGCGCCATCACGTTCTGGGAGGGCGAGGACTACCTGCGCGAGGGCGACAAGTGGGTGAAGGTCGATGTGCCGCGCGATGCGCGCATCGAGATCGCCGCACGGCTGGCTCTTCGTGCAGCTGAGGACCGCGTGGAAGCCGGCGGCAGGCCGACTTCAAGGCGGGCGCGCTCATCGCCGCGCGACCTGGACAAGTTCATGGCGGGCGGGCGCGACTTCGACGGCGCTCTTCGAGCCGTCGGCGCGCGTGGCGCTCGTCGGACTACTCGGTCACGCAGGACATGGTCGTCCTCGACGTCCTCGACAACGTGAAGAGCCGCGTGCAGTCGAAGTGCGCCACCACGACGGGCAAGTGGGTGCAGCAGCGACGTGGCCGTGCCGAACGGCCTCCTCACATCGGCACCGGGCGCGTACGACCGCGATGACGAGCGACGACTACTGGATGACGGTCACCGGCTTCATCGAGCCCACGACGCTCTACCTCGCCGCAGGCCGGCGAAGGGCGACGCGCGAGAAGCTGAAGTCGCTGCCCGCATTCTTCGATGCCAAGGGGCTCGTCACGTGACGCAGGGCGAGGCGACCTCGAAGGACGGCACGAAGATCCCGTACTTCGTCGTGATGCGCGAAGGCACGAAGCGCGACGGCCGCAACCCGACGATGCTCTACGGCTACGGCGGCTTCGAGATCTCGCTGACGCCCAGCTACAGCGGCACGATCGGCGCGGCGTGGCTCGAGCGCGGCGGCGTCTGGGTGCTCGCCAACATCCGCGGCGGCGGCGAGTTCGGGCCCGCGTGGCACCAGGCGGCGCTGCGCGAGAACCGCCAGCGCGTGCTACGACGACTTCATCGCCGTGGCCGAGGACCTGATCGCAGCGCGGCATCACGTCGCCCGCGCACCTCGGCATCATGGGCGGCAGCAACGGCGGCCTGCTCGTGGGCGCGACGTTCATCGCAGCGCCCCGAGCTGTTCAACGCCGTCGTCTGCCAGGTGCCGCTGCTCGACATGAAGCGCTACAACAAGCTGCTCGCCGGCGCGTCGTGGATGGGCGAGTACGGCAACCCGGACGATCCCGGCCGACTGGGCCTTCATCTCGAAGTACTCGCCGTACCAGAACGTGCAGCAAGGACGCGAAATATCCGCGCGTCTTCTTCACCACCTCGACGCGCGACGACCGCGTGCATCCCGGGCCACGCGCGCAAGATGGCTGCGCGATGATGGAAGCGCAGGGCCACGACGTGCTCTACTACGAGAACATCGAGGGCGGCCACGCGGCGGGCCGACACCCGCGCAGCAGGCCTACATGTGGGCGCTGACCTACACGTTCCTGGTGAACGAGCTGCGCTAGAGGTGCCGGATCAATTGCCCGCGGCGCTGCCGCCGCGACGCGGGTCGGCCGCGCCGATCCACCCGTTGCCGGCACGCTCGATGTAGCCTGCTCCGGAAGGCAGCGGCGCCAGCTCGACGACGTGGCCGCGCGCGCGCAGCTCGGCGGCGAGGCGCTCGGCTTCGCTGCCTTCCTCGACCAGGATCCTGCCGGGCGTGGCCGAGGAGAAATGTCCGCGCACGATGGCCTGCGCGGGCGTGGCGTGGTTGGCGAGGATCTCGATCCAGCCCTGGGTCACGTAGTCCGGGATGCGCCCGCCGCCGGCCGAGCCGCCGGCCGCGATCGGATTCCCGTGCGCATCGAACACGATCGTGGGCGCGATCGAAGTGTAGGGCCGCTTGCGCGGCGCCATCGCGTTGGCGATCTTCTCCCCGTGGCGCGGCGCGGCGGAGAAATTGACCAGCACGTCGTTCAGCACGTAGCCGTCGACCATGAGACCGGAGCCGAACCCGAGGTTGTTGGTCGTGGTCATGGCGACGATGTCTCCCGCGGCATCGGCGACCGTGAGCTGGCTCGTGCCGCCCATCGCGAGCTCGTGCCCGGGAACCTGCGCCGCGGCAACGCCCGCGAGCGCGCCGGCCTTGGGCGCGGGATCGGCATGCTGCGCGTCGATCGAGTCCGCGCGGGCGCGGACGTAGGCGCTCGCCAAGAGCGCTGCGGTGGGCACGGGCGTGAAGTCCGGATCCCCCACGTACCTGGCGCGGTCGGCGCGCGCGAGCTTGCCCGCCTCGAGCCAGAGGTGGACGAACGCCGGATCGGAGAAGTCGTAGCGCCCGCCCGCGCGATCCTCGAGCATCTGCAGCACCTGCAGCTCGTAGATGCCGCCATACGAGGGCGGGCCCATCGAGCAGATGCGGTACGCGAGGAACGGCCCGCACACGGGAGCGCGCTCGACCGGCCGGTAGTCGCGCAGGTCCGCGGCCGTCATGAACGAGGGCAGCACGCCGTGCTGCGCGGCCTCGACGATGCGCTCGGCGCCGCCGTCTCCCAGCAGGCCGTCCACACCGTGCACCGCGACCCGGCGCAGCGTGCGCGCGTATTCGGGATTGCGGATCACCGTCCCGGCGGGCAGGGGCTTGCCCTGCGCGTCGAAGTACATCCGCAGATCGGGATACTGCGCGACGTTGATGTGGTCTTCCTCGATGATGCGGTGCAGGAACTCGGGCAGCGGGAAGCCGTGCTCGGCGAGATCGATCGCCGGGCCGAAGAGCGTCTTCCACGGCAGCTTCCCGTAGCGCTGGTGCGCCATCATCAGGACGGGCACCGTCCCGGGGATTCCGACCGAGCGCCCGCCGCGATACACGGCTTCGCGCGGCAGCAGCGTGCCGTCGGGCGCGGTGCGCAGGCTCGCGGTGGTGCGCGACGGCGCGCTCGACAGACCGTCGAACGACGTGAGCTTGCGGCTCGCGGCGTCCCAATGGAGGAGCGCGGTGCCGCCGCCCGGTCCCGACATCTGCGGCTCGACCAGGCCCAGCACCATCTGCGCGGCGACGATGGCGTCGATCGCGCTGCCACCGCGGTCGAGCATGTCGAGCGCGGCCTGCGTGGCGTACGGATTCGCAGTCTGCGCGATGCGTGGTGTCGGCGCGGCTGCGGACGCAATCGCCGCGGGTGCGACGTGGCGTGGCGCTTCGGCGCACGCCGCAAGGAGGGCAAGCAGCAGGAAGGCGAGCGGTCGGAATGTCATGTCCGCGGAATCGGTCGTGGCCGGACCGATATCATCGCACCGTCGGGCTCGGGTATCGCGGGTCGGATATAATTTCGCCTTCGCCGGAGAGATGCCCGAGTGGCCGAAGGGGGCGCCCTGCTAAGGCGTTATACGGCTTATACCCGTATCGAGGGTTCGAATCCCTCTCTCTCCGCCACCACCCGCTCGGTACGACCTGAACACATAGGTGACAGGTCGTACCTAACACATAGGTGACAGCCCGATCCGAGACGGGTTGTCCGCGGGTTGCAGGGTTTTCTGCTCCAGGTCGATAGGCTCGTGCCCGCGGCGCGATGCCGCCTGCGCACCACGCCCTTCACCAGGCCATTACGGTGCAGCACCGCGTGGATGGTGCTCTTGGCCGGGATGCGCACGTCCCCATCGAGACGGCGCACGAGCAGTTCGCGGATCTTGCGGGCACCCCAATGCGGCTTCTCGCGCTTGAGGCTCACGATCATGCCCTCCAGCTGGGGAGCCAGCTGGTTGGCGTAGCGCACCGGCCGCCGGGAGCGATCACTCAACGACTCGAAACCGCTCTCCTTGTACCGATTGAAGATCTTGTAGCCGGTCTTGCGGGAGATGCCGAACTCGCGGCAAGCGTCGGTCATCGTCTCGCCCTCGAGCAGCTTCGCCACGAAACGCAGGCGCTCATCCATTACCGAACACTCCTTCCACGGCATAGACACCTCCCCCAGGAAGGGGGAAAGTGTTACCCATGTGTCCGGTACGTTCTGTTACCTAAGTGTCGGGTCGCTCACTCGTCGATTGCCCCTCGCTCGCTGCGTGCCCGCCGCGCCGGATGCCTAACGGTCCTGCATGGCGTCCCCGCAGCTGCGCATCCGGCCCTGCAGGAACCGCTGCTCGCTGGCGTTGCGCGCGAGCTTGTACGCTTCCTCGAACCCCTTGCGCGCCTTGTCGGCGTGCCCCAGGCGCAATTCCAGCTCCGCGATCGCGGTGAGGTAGAAGGGATATCCGGCGAGGCGCTTCCCGCCGCCGATGCGCGCGATCTCCTCGAGGCCGCGCGCCGGTCCGTCGCGCTGGGCGAGCGCCACGGCGCGATTGAGTGCCACGACCGGCGTGGGCTGGATCGTCATGAGCGTGTCGTACAGGGACACGATCCCGTCCCAATCCGTATCCTCCGCGCTGGGCGCCGCGGCGTGCAGCGCCGCGATTGCCGCTTCGACGTGGTATGCCGTGAGCTCGTCGCCCGCGGCGGAGAGGTCCAGTTGCCGGTGGCCCTCGGCGATCAGGCGCGGGTCCCATCGGGAGCGGTCCTGTTCTGCGAGCAGGATCAGGTCGCCGGCCGCATCCACGCGGCCCGGCAGCCGTGCGGCGAGCAGGCACAGCAGCGCGGCCAACGCATGCGCGGCCGGAGTCGCGGTCCGCGGATGCTCCTGCAGCAACGAGACCAGGCGCAGGGCCTCGCCGCAGAGCTCGGCGCGCACCGGCGAGGCCGCGGAGGCCCCGTGGTAGCCCTCGTTGAACAGCAGGTAGAGGGCGCGCAGCACCGCGGGCAGGCGGGCGGCCAGGTCGCTGCCTCCCTCGAGATCGAAGAGCGCCCTGGTTTCGGCGAGCGTGCGCTTCGCGCGGCCGAGGCGCCTTTCCATCGCCGTGCGGCTCGCGAGGAACGCGGCGGCCGTCTCGTCGATCCCGAAGCCGCACAACAGGTGCAGGACCAGCGCGATCTGCGTTTCCTCGGGCAATTGCGGATGGATGCAGGAGAACATCATGCGCAGCACGACGTCGGTGATGCCGCCCGCCTCGAAGGCCTCCTCCACTGCGGGCGCGAGCGTCCATTCGGACTCCAGCAGCTCGCCCAGCTCGGGTGCGAACCTGCGCGCCGTGGCCTCGCGCCTCAGGACGTCCAGGGCCCGGTGCTTGGCCGTGGTCATCAGCCAGGCTGATGGATTCTGCGGGATGCCATGGAACTTCCACGTCTCCAGCGCCCGGCAGAAGGCGTCCTGCACGACGTCTTCCGCCAGCGCCAGGTTGTGGATCCCGAAGAGGCGGGTGACGATGGCGACCAGGCGCCCCGACTCCCGCCGGAACAGGTGCTCGTCCAGGTCCACTAGAGGTTCAACTGCCGCACGGGACGTACCTCCACCGAGCCGCCGCTCTCGATCACCGGGCAGGCGGAGGCGATCTGCGCCGCCTCCTCGAGATCCCGCGCTTCGATGAGCGAGAATCCGCCGATGATGTCCTTGGTCTCCGCGTAGGGCCCGTCCGTCATCGCCTTGAGCTTGCCGCCGACGACCTTGCCGGCGTCGTCGAGCGGCTGGCCGATGTTCTTGAGGCAGCCCTTGCGGGTCATGTCGTCGAACCAGGCGCGCCACTTCTTCATCGTCTGCTGCATCTTGTCGGGCGAACCCATCGTCTCGCGGCGGCCCTCCGTCGTATTGCGGTACAGAAGCACGAACTCACTCATGGTGCACCTCCTTGGGGTCATGGGACCCATGAACGTCCGGGGGGCGGCGATTCGGACATTCCTGCGGGGTGCTCCATTTTCGCCGACGGGGGGTTGACGCGCGGGCGCCGCTAGAACATCCTAACTCGTATTAGGATGTATTAAGCACCACTTCCCCCCGCTTCCTTCCGTTTCCAGCCCATGCCCCTGCGCCGCGACAGCTCCCAGGCCCTGTACGTCCAGCTGGCGGACCAGCTCGAGCGCGAGATCCTCGCCCGGCGCCACGCGCCCTTCGCGCGGCTGCCGTCCGAGCAGCAGCTGATGGCGATGCACGGCGTGAGCCGGGTCACCGTCCGGCAGGCCATCGGCCAGCTCGCCAAGAAGCGGCTCGTGGAAGTGAAGCAGGGCAAGGGTGTGTTCGTGGTCGGGCCGGTGGTGCAGCACGGGCTCGACAATCTCACCGGATTCTACGATTCGCTCATCGAGCAGGGCCATCGGCCGAGCACGCGCCTGCTGGCGTTCGGCAATGCCACTGCGGCGGACTGCGTGGGCACCGTCTTCGAGCAGGCCGAGGGGGGCACTGCGGTCGCGCTCAAGCGCCTGTACCTGCTGCGCGGCAAGCCCTTTGCGGTAGCCCACGGGCTGCTGCCCCCGTATGCGGCGCGCATCACGCGGGCGCAGGCCAATACCCATACCATCTACCAGATACTGCGCGACCTGCTCGGCGTGGATGTGGCGCGTGCGGACATCGGGATCCGGGCCCGCGAGGTGCCCAGGGCGACGCGCGCGCTGCTCAGGCTGCGCAGCGGCCAGCCGGTGCTCGTGATGGAGAGGATGTCCACCACCGCGACGGGCGAGCCGGTGGAGCACAGCTTCTTCTACATCGTTCCCGAGACCTACGAGTTTCGCCTGAGCGTGCGCGGGCCTCTGCAGATCAGCAGCGCGATCAAGCAATATGCGCAGCGCAACGGCGCCGCCCGCGAAGCCTCGGTGGCGGCCGTGACGTGAGCCGGGGGCGCCGGATTTTCGATTCAGTCGTCTCGTTCAACGCAGCATCGCAGGGCTAGGTGACATGGCCGCAGCGCAATTCACATCGAGCAGGGCGCACACGGGCGACGCACCGCGTGCGGGCGTCGTCGCGGCGCACGAGCTGGCCGCGCGCGCCGGAGCGGAGATGCTCGAGTCGGGCGGCAACGCCGCCGACGCCGCTGCGAGCGTGGCGGCGGTGCTCGGCGTGGTCGATCCCGCCAACTGCGGCGTCGGCGGATATGGCGGCCTCGCGGTGTTGATGGACGATGTCAGGAGCGGCGCGATGCAGGTGGACTTCAACGCCGTGGTTCCCGGCACATACCCGGCAGCTGGACGGGCAACGGATGCGCCCGGCGCGCTGGTGTCGCCGCCCGCGGTCGTGCCCGGCCTGTGCGCGCTGCAGGCGCGATTCGGCCGCCTGGGCGCCGGCGATGTGTGGGCTCCCGCCATTCGCATCGCGCGGGACGGATTCGCGGTCGGCGAGGACCTCGCCGCGGCCCTGCGCTGGGCGCAGGGCAAGCACCGCGGACTGAACGACGCATTCCGGCGCGTCTTCATGGCCGGCGGGGAGCCGCCGCGCGCGGGCCAGCTCCTGCGCCAGCCGCAGCTCGCGCAGACTCTGGAGCGGGTTGCCGCGCAGGGCGGCGGCGCGATGGCCTCGGGCGCGATCGCGGAATCGATCTGCACGACCGTGCGCGAATCGGGAGGCTACCTGGTGCCCGCCGACCTGGCCGCGGTCGAAGCGCAAGTCGCGCAGGCGAGCGAGCAGCGCTTCGGGGACGCACGCGTCTGGGGACCCGATCCCGAGCGCTGCGGAACCAGCATCCTGTTTGCCGCGCTGCGCGGGCTGCAGGGCGCGGGGCTCGGCGAGCAACGAAGCGAGCAGTACATCGCCGCGCTCACCCGCGCGCTCACCGATGCGTGGCGGGCGCGCAACGCGCGCTACCAGCCGCTCGCCCGCATCGCGACGCAGACCACGCACCTGTGCACGGGAGATCGCGACGGCATGCTCGTGTCGATGACGTTCACCCACGGCCCGACGTGGTTCGGCTCCGGCCTGCTCGCCGAAGATACCGGCGTCATCCTCAACACCGGCGCGCTCATCTTCGCGCGCCGCGCATCCGATGGCGCGTTGGTCGCCCAGCCACACCTGTCCCCGGTCATCATGCATCACGGGGACGCGACCTACGCACTGGGCACGCCGGGCGGGACCCGCATACCGGCGATCGTCCTCCAGGCGATCGTGGACCTGGTGCACTACCGGATATCGCCCCGGGAGGCCCTCGCCGGCGCGCGCGTCTCGGCCGACGCGGACGGGATTTGCGAAGGCGAGGCCGCGCTCGCCGCGCGCTTTCCAGCGCTCGGCCTGCGCGAGATTCGCACGCGCGAATATTTCGGGCCGGCGAGCGGGATTGCGCGCTCGGCGGGGAGGATGGTCGCCATGCTGGATCCACGCTTTCAGGGAGCCTGCGCATACGTGCCTTGACGGCGGGCGCAGGCTGATTGGACACGCTTGATTCCGAACGAGGAGAAACCATGAAGAGCAAACGCAAGGAGTTGCACGGCATGCCCGGCGAGTCGCGCCGCCGCGAATTTCTGAGCCTCGTGGCGCGCTACGGCTACAGCGCCGCGCTGGTCGCATGGATCGGCTTGCCGATGGCCGGCTACGCCGAAAAGGCCGCGGCCGCGGAGGAGAATGCCGCGGGCGAGGAGGCGAAGAAGAAGCGTGCGAAGCACATTCTCACGCTCGGCCTCGACAGCTCCGTCGTGCACACGCCGAACGGCGCGGTCACCAAGGTCGCGATGTGGCTGTTCGGCAACCTGGAGTTCAAGGCCGCGGTCGAGCGGCACTCGAACGGGGCCGTCTATGTCGACATCCACGACGGCGCCGCGCTGGGCTCCCAGACCGCTGCGCTGAAGAAGGTGCAGCAGGGCATCATCCAGGGCTGCGATTGCTCGACCCAGAATGCGGCCGAGCTGGCCCCGATCTGGAACGTGATCGACATCCCGTACGAGATCGGGCCGGTCGACAACTACTGGAAGCTGCTCTTCAGCCACGACTTCGACCGCAGCGTGCGGGCCAGGTCGGCGCAGGCCAACGTCATGTGCCTGTTCACGATGCCCACGCCGCGCTGGCTGGAAATGTCGCACAAGGTGGACCATGAGGTGCGCAAGCCCGACGACATCAAGGGCCTGAAGATCCGGGTGACGGGCTCCAAGCTCGAGCAGGCGGCCTTCAAGATCCTGCCCGCCAACCCGACCCCGATCGCCTGGGCGGAGGTCTTCACCGCGATGAAGGACGGCGCGGTCGACGGCATCCACGTGGCCCCGACCTCGGTGCTCGACGGCGGGATGGGGCCCGTCGTGGGACAGCTGGTCGACACGGACTGGATGTACAACTCCGACAGCACCTGGCTCGCAACGCGCTGGTTCGAGTCCCTGCCCCCGAACCTGAGGGAAGCGGTCATGGAGGGCGCCTACGACGCACAGGTGCACGTCTACAACGAGTTCGACCGGCTGCGCAGGGACCAGGCGGGCATCCTGCCGGACTCGCCCAAGGTCGGGTGGCGGGAGTTCGACACGAAGTTCATCCGGCTCACGGACGCGGAGCGCAGCGTGTGGCGCGACTACCTGTCGATCGAGCGCAACAAGGCGCTGCTGAACGAATTGATCGATCGGTACGGCCGCAAGGAGTACGAGGTCGTCGTGAAAGTGGCCCATGCGCCGGGCGGGGACAAGCCGCGGCGCTGGTGGAAGGCGTGACCAACTTCTCCCGGGACTAGACGGAGCCGCCGCCGGCGCACCCGGCGGCGGGATTTCCATGCGCAAGGCCATCGACTGGATCGACCGCAACGTCGAGTACGTCCTGAACGTGCTCTTCTACGCCTACATCATCGTCATCATCTTCTCCGAGGTGGTCGCCCGCTACCTGCTGCGCTCGTCGATCGTGTGGGCGGAAGAGACCGGGATCTATGCGTTCATCTGGCTGAGCTACCTGTCCACCGCGCGGCTCGCCCGGACCCGCAACCACCTCGGGTTCACCCTGTTCCGCGACGCGATGTCGCGCGGCTGGCAGCTCGTCTGCCTGCTGATATCGGACATCTGCCTCGCGATCGTGGCGCTCGTCGTGGTGGCTTACATGTGGCGCCCGCTGGCCGACAGCGTTGCCTTCAACCAGACGATGCAGGGAGCGAACCTGCCCATCTGGATTGCGACCATGGCGGTCCCGGTCGGATGGCTCCTCATCCTGGTGCGCGTGGGGCAGCGTGCCTGGGACGCGATCCGCAACTACCGCCGGGGCGTGCCGCTGGTCTCGCACGCCGTGGAAGAGCACATATAGGATCCCATGGACCCGGTCCTGCTGATTTTCATCGGCCTCTTCGTGCTGTTCCTGATCGGCGTGGAGATCCTCACGCTGCTCGGCATCGGTGCGGTCCTGCTCACGCTCGTCACCAAGCAGTTCCCGCTCACCAACATCAGCATCACCATGTTCGACTCGATCAACCTGTTTCCGCTGATCGCGCTGCCCCTGTTCGTGATCACCGGCGACCTCATCGCGGAGGGCGGGATCGCGCACCAGATCATGCAGTTCGCGCGGTCCCTGGTGGGCTGGATGCGCGGCGGGCTGGTGCTCGCGACCATGGTCGCGTCGGGGATATTCGCCGCGATCAGCGGCTCGAACTCGGCCACGGTGGCCACGATCGGGCGCGTCGTGCTGCCGGACATGAAGGAGGAGAACTACCCGACGGATTTCGCCGCGGGCTCGGTGGCCGCGGGCGGCGTGGTGGGGATCATCATCCCGCCCAGCATCGCGTTCGTGCTGTATGGCGTCACGACCGGTGTCAGCGTCGGGGACCTGTTCATCGCGGGCATCCTGCCGGGGCTGCTCATGGTGTTCGTGATGTGCGTGGTGGCCTATTTGGTGTCCAGGCGCAAAGGATATGGCCAGCAGCATCCCTTCAGCCTCATGGCGATCGTGCGCACGTTCTGGGGCACGAAGTACGCGCTCGGGGCCATCGCGCTGATCCTGGTCGGCATCTACTCGGGCATCTTCACGCCCACGGAGGCGGGGGCGGTGGCGAGCGTGTATTGCCTGTTCGTCGGCATGTTCCTCACGCGCAAGATCGGCCTGCGCCAGATTCCCCAGGTCCTCGACCGCAGCGCGAACCTGTGCGGCCTCATTGCGCCGATCATCGCGCTGGCGCTGGTGTTCTCGCAGAACCTGGCGATCCTCCGGCTGCCCGACGAGATGGTGAGCGCGCTGCTCTCGCTCACGAGCGACAAGACGCTCCAGATACTGATCATCCTCGGGCTGCTCCTGGTCGCGGGCTGCGTCATGGAGACCGCGCCGAACATCCTGCTGCTGGCCCCGATCCTCGCGCCGCTCGCCGAGCGCCTGGGCCTGAACCCGATCCACTTCGGCGTCATCGTCGTGTGCAACCTCGCGATCGGATTCATCACCCCGCCGGTGGGGCTGAACCTGTACGTGGCTTCCGCGATGTCCGGGGTGCCGTTCATGCGCATCGCGGGCAAGATCTGGCCCTATGTGCTGGCCCTGATCCTCGCGCTCCTGGTGGTCACGTTCGTGCCGGAGCTGTCGCTCGTGTTCGTGCACCACGCGGCGGCGGCCCGCGAGTAGCGCCATGACCGCGATGATCGCGATCATCACCGGGGGCGCGAGCGGCATCGGTGCGGCCACCGCCCGGCGCATCGTCGCGGGCGGCGGGCGCGTGGGAATTTTGGACCTCAATGTGCAGGCCGCGCAGGGCCTGGCCGACGAGCTGGGCGCCCAGGCATGCTGCGCGCCGGGAAATGTCCTCGACGAGGCGGGCCTGGCGCGTGCCGCGGACCTCGTCGAGGGAAAGATCGGGGAGGCGAATGCGCTGGTGTGCTGCGCGGGGATCCCGCAGGTTCCCAAGCCGATCGAGGACTGGCCCGCAGAGGAATTCCGCCGCATCGTCGACTCGCACCTCACCGGAACCTACATCAGCTGCCGCATGATCGGCCGGCGCATCGCCGCGCGCGCAAACGGGGGCGCGATCGTCAACATTTCGTCGGTCGTCGGAATCCACCCGGGCCCGGTCCTCGCCTACGGCCCGGCGAAGGCGGCAGTGTCGGCACTGACCCAGGCGCTCGCGGTCCACTGGGCCGCGCAGGGCGTGCGCGTCAACGCGGTGGCGCCGGGATGGACCAACACTCCCTTCCTGCGGCCGAAAGAGCGCCAGGGCGAGCGCGATTTCACTCCCATCCTCAAGGCGACTCCGATGGGCCGGCTGATGGAACCGGGCGAGATCGCGGAGGTGATCCATTTTCTCCTGTCGCCGGCGGCCAGCGGCGTCACCGGAGCGATCGTGCCCTGCGACGGGGGCGTGCTGGCGGGCGCCGGGTGGCTTCCGTACGGCGGGTTCGAGCTGTTCTGAGCGAAAGAAGGAGCGGACCGCGAACATGAAGGTGGCATTCCTGGGAGTCGGAACCATGGGCGGGCCCATGGCGCGCAACCTGGTCAGGGCCGGGCACGAGGTCGCGGTCTACGACGTCGTGGGCAAGGCGCTGGATGCGTTCCGCGGCCGGGAGTGCAGGGTGGCGACCTCGCCCAGCGATGCCGCCGACGGGGCCGACGTGGTGATCACGATGCTGCCCGATTCGTCGCACGTTCGCGAGGCGCTGCTCGGTCGCGATGGCGCCTGCAACTCCCTGGAGCGGGGACGGCTCGTGATCGACATGAGCACGATCGCGGCCTCGGCCAGCGTCGCGCTGGGCGCAGAGCTGGCGGCGCTGGGCTACCGCTCGATCGACGCTCCGGTGGGGCGCACGCCGCGCGATGCCGCCGCCGGCACGCTGCTGATCATCGCCGGCGGCGCGGATGCCGATGTCGCGCAAGCGCGGCCGCTGTTCGAGCGCCTCGGCGACACCATCGTCCACGCCGGGCCGCGCGGGCACGGGATCACGCTCAAGCTGGTGAACAACTACATGTCCACGGTCGGAACGCTGCTCACCGCCGAGGCGCTCACGCTCGCGAACAAGGCCGGGCTGAGCCGGGAGATCACCGTGAAGGTGCTGAGCAGCACGACCGCCGGGCGCGGGCAGCTGCTGGTGAACTATCCGAAGAAGGTCCTCGCGGGCGACGTGACGCCCGATTTCCCGATACGCATGGCGCGCAAGGACGTGAGCCACGCGCTGAGCCTCGGCGCGGAGCTGGGGGCGCCGCTGCTGCTCGGCGCGATCGCGCGGGAGATGTTCGCGCTGGCGGGCCCCTGGGCGCGCGCCGACGAGGACTGGACCGCGATGCTGCTGCTGCTCGAGGACCTCAGCCGGTCCCCGCACCTGCCTCCCCAATCGCCATAGGGCCAACCGCATGACAACGCGCAAACGCACTGCCCCGAACACCGTCCCCGCGGCGGAGCCGCCCGCGGCCCCCGCCGGGGCCGGGAAGGAAATTCGCATCATCGACACGACGCTGCGCGACGCGCACCAGTGCCTGTGGGCCACGCGCATGCGCACCGCGCACATGCTGCCGGTGCTCGACAAGTTCGATCGCGTCGGCTACGAGTCGATCGACCTCATGGGCACCATCCAGTTCGACGTCTGCGTGCGCTACCTCAAGGAAGACCCGTGGGAAAGGGTGCGCCGGGTCCACCAGGGCGCCCCGCACAGCCGGTTCCGGAGCCTGATCCGCAGCAAGAACATCGTCGCGTTCGACTTCCTGCCCGACGACATCATCGAGCTCTGGGTCGACCGGCTCTATGCCAACGGCTTCCGGGTGATCGGATCCTTCGACGGCCTGAACGACGTGGACAACATCGTCGACGGCCTGAAGCGCGCCAAGGCGCTGGGCGCCTATACCTTCGGGGCGCTCTCGTACTCGGAAAGCCCGGTCCACAACGACGCGCTGTTCGCGCGCACGGCCTCCGCCCTCATTGCGCGCGCCGATGTCGACGCGATCATGATCAAGGACGCGGGCGGACTGCTCACCATGGACCGGATCCGCACGCTGGTCCCGGCGCTGCGCAAGGTGATCGGCGCGCGGCCGCTCGAGCTGCACAGCCATTGCCTCACGGGGCTCGCCCCGCTCGTCTATCTCGAGGGCGCCAGGCTCGGCTGCGACCAGCTGCACTTGTCCATCAAGCCGCTCGCCAACGGGGCTGCGCAGCCCGCCGTGCAGACGGTCGTGCGCAACCTGCGGGAGCTGGGTTACCGGATCAACGTCGACGACGCGCTGATCGACGAGATCGGCGAGCACTTCCGCGCGATCGCCGAGCGCGAGGGCAAGCCGCTCGGGATGCCGATCGAATACGACGCGTTCCACTACCAGCACCAGCTCCCGGGCGGGATGCTGAGCAATTTCCGCGCGCAGCTTGCGGTCGCGGGGCTCTCGCACAAGTTCGGGGAGCTGCTCGAAGAGTGCGCCCGCGTGAGGAGCGAGCTTGCGTGGCCCATCATGATCACGCCGTTCTCCCAGTTCGTGGGGACCCAGGCGGTGCTCAATGTCGTGCATGGCGAGCGCTACCGCATCGTCCCGAACGAGGTGAAGAAGTACGCGCTCGGTTACTACGGCAAGCTGCTGGCGCCGGTCGATCCGGAGGCGCTCGACCGCATCGTCGGGAACGGGTCGAAGGACATCGCGCTCAAGCCGCGCCCGCTGCCGCCGGGGGTCGACGCGCTGCGCAAGCAGTACCCGAACGCCACCGACGACGAACGGTTGCTGCGCTACATGCTGCCCGGGACGCACGTCGACGAGATGCGCGCCGCGCCGCCCATGCAGACCACCTACGACTTCGCCTCCCCGCTGGTCGATTTCATCAAGAAGCTGGTCGACCGGCGCAAGCCCGGCCGGGTGCACGTCCGCAAGGGCGGTGTCGAGATCGACATGCTCTCGTCGTGAGAGGAAGACAATGACCGACGCCAGGATCACGCAACAAGACCTCGACGCCATCCTCAAGCTCATCGAGTCCGCGGAGCACATCGCCGAATTTCACCTCAAGTACGGCGACATGGAGGTGCGGCTGTCGCGCAGCGGCGGCGGATCGCCGCCGCCCGCCGCCCCGGCGCCGCCTTCCCCGCCCGCCGCCCCTGCGCCGCGACCGGTGGAGAGCGAGGCGAAGGCACCGGCAGTGCCGAAACGGGCCGAAGCCGCGCTCGCGCCCGGCATGGTCGCGATCAAGTCGCCCATGGTGGGCACCTTCTACCGGTCGCCATCACCCGGCGCGAAGCCGTTCGTGGAAGTCGGCCAGGCAGTCGAGGCCGACACCGTCCTGTGCATCATCGAAGTGATGAAGCTCATGAATTCGATTCCCGCCGGGGTGCGCGGCACCGTGCGGGAGATCCTGGTGAACGACGCCCAGCCGGTCCAGTTCGCGCAATTGCTCGTGGTCATCGAGCCGGCGAAGTAGGTCCGCATGGGCCAGCCAAGACCAATACGCCGTGTCCTGGTCGCCAATCGCGGCGAGATCGCGGTGCGCGTGCTGCGCGCGTGCAAGGAGCTCGGGCTCGAGACCATCGCGGTGTATTCGGAGGCCGACCAGGACTCGATGCACGTGCGCATGGCGGACCAGGCCGTGTGCATCGGGCATGCGCCGTCGGCGCAGAGCTACCTGGTCCAGGAGCGCCTGGTGAGCGCGGCGGTCGCGTACGGCGCGGATGCGATCCACCCGGGATACGGATTCGTGTCCGAGAAGGCGTCGTTCGCCGAGCTGTGCGAGAAGGGCGAGGTCGCGTTCATCGGCCCGGGGGCCGAGGTGATTCGCCTGATGGGAGACAAGATCGAGGCGAAGCGGGTCGCGCGGCGCGCGGGCCTGCCGACCACCCCCGGCTCGGACGGCGCGGTGTCCGACCGGGCCGAGGCGATCCGCATCGCCGAGCACATCGGGTTTCCCGTGCTGCTCAAGGCTTCCGCGGGCGGGGGCGGAAGGGGCATGCGCATCGTCTCCCGGCCGGAAGACATGGAGCGCATGCTCGGCGAGGCGATGGGCGAGGCCTCGACCGCGTTCGGCGACCCGTCGATCTACGTGGAGCGCTACCTCACGAAGGTGCGCCACATAGAGATCCAGGTCGTGGGCGACGGCGACAGGATCGTGCACCTCGGCGAGCGCGACTGCTCGATCCAGCGGCGCAACCAGAAGCTCGCCGAGGAGGCGCCGTCGCCGGCGCTCGACGCGGACCTGCGCCGCAAGATCGGAGAGGCGGCCGTGCACCTGTGCCAGCACGTGCGCTACAAGAGCGCCGGCACAGTCGAGTTCATCCTGGACCAGGAGAGCGGCGCCTTCTACTTCATGGAGATGAATACCCGGATCCAGGTCGAGCATCCGGTCACCGAGATGATCACCGGCATCGACCTGGTGAAGGAGCAGCTGCTCATCGCTTCCGGCGGGCACCTCACGCTGAGCCAGGACGACGTGCGGATGTCCGGGCACGCGATCGAGTGCCGGATCAACGCCGAGGACCATGCGGCGGGCTTCGCGCCTTGCCCCGGGCACATCGCGCGCTTCCTGGCGCCCGGCGGGCCCGGGGTGCGCGTCGATAGCCACCTCGAGAGCGGCTACGACGTCCCCCCGTTCTACGATTCGCTCCTCGCGAAGGTGATCTGCTGGGGCCGCGACCGGGAAGAGGCGATTCGGCGCATGCTCAGGGCGCTCGGCGAGATCCGCATCGAGGGCGTCAAGACCACGGTCGCGTTCCATGCGCAGCTGCTTGCGCACGAGGAGTTCCGGGCCGGAAGATTCAATACGCGATTCGTGCCCGACGTGCTCGGATACTGAGCACCCGGGAAATCGGACGACAGGAGGAGCCATGGCCAGAAAAGTCATCATCACGTGCGCGGTCACCGGGGGCGGCGACACGACCCGGAAGCATCCGGGCGTTCCCGTGACGCCGGAGCAGATCGCCAACGAGGTGATCGGGGCGCGGGGCGCAGGGGCGGCCATCGCGCACATACACGTGCGCAACCCGCAGACCGGTGGACCGAGCCAGGAGGTCGCGCTCTATCGCGACGTGGTCGAGCGGGTACGCGGCGCCGGGTGCGACATCCTGATCAACCTCACCACGGGCCCCGGCTCGCGCTTCGTCCCCAGCCCGGAAAATCCGAAGGTCGGCGGCCCCGGCACGACCATGACCCCGCCTCTCGAGCGCGTTCGGCACGTGGTCGAGCTCGCCCCCGACATCTGCAGCCTCGACGTGGGCTCGATGAATTTCGGCGAGACCGGGTTCGTGAATATCCCCGCCCACCTCAGGACGATGGCCAAGGCGATCGCGAATGCCGGCGTGAAGCCCGAGCTCGAGGTGTTCGAGCCGGGACACGTGATGCTCGCGCGCCGGATGATCGAGGAGGGCGACATCGCCCAGCCGCCGCTCTTCCAGATCTGCCTGGGCATTCCCTGGGGTTGCCCGGCCACCCCGGAAAGCATGCTCTACATGCGCAGCCTGCTGCCGCCGGGCGCGCTGTGGGCCGGCTTCGGCATCTCCCGGATGGAATTCCCGCTGGCCGCCCAGGCCGTGGTACTCGGCGGGCATGTCCGCGTGGGCCTCGAGGACAATCTCTACATCGAGCACGGCGTGCTCGCGCCGAGCAACGCGGCGCTCGTGGAACGCGCCGTGCAGATCGTGCGCTCGATCGGCGAGGAAGTCGCCACGCCCCCGGAGGCGCGCGCAATCCTCGGCCTGCAGCCGCGCGCCGCGCGTGCGGCGCAGGCCGCCACGGCGCGCTAGGCGCCGGGGGCGCACGCCGCGTGCGAGTTCCGGAGCCAGCCGATGGCCGATGAGATGCAGCCGCTGCGCGTCGCACCGACGCGCACCCAGGCCAATCTTCGCTCCGTGGCGAACAATGTCGCATCCATCGTCGTGTTCCTGCTGATATGGCAGGCGGCCGCGATGCTGGTGAACTCGCCGTTCTTTCCCCCGCCGCACAAGATCGTCGATGCCTTCGTGAAGCTGGCGAGCCGCGGCGACACGATGGGCAACTCGCTCTGGGCGCACTGCTGGGCGAGCCTGTACCGCGTGCTGGTCGGCTTTTCCGCGGGCGTGGTGTTCGGCGTGCCGCTGGGCCTGCTGATGGGCCTTTTCCCGGGCTTCTATTCGTCCACCCGCTCGGTCGTGGAGCCGTTCCGCTTCATTCCGCCGATCGCCTGGATTCCCCTGGCGATCATCTTCTTCTCCGGCCTCACGCGCTTTGCGTTCCTGATCTTCATCGGCGCGTTCTTTCCGGTATTCACCGCGACGCTGGTGGGTGTCGCCCGGGTCGAGCCGATCCATCGCAAGGTCGCGCTGGTGTACGGCGCGAGCAAGCTCTACGTGCTCACGCACATCGTCGTCCCGACAGTGCTGCCGGATATCCTGGGCGGAATGCGCGTGGGCCTCGGTGCCGCCTGGCTCACCATCGTGGCGGCGGAGCTGAGCGGGGGAACCTCGGTGGGCCTGGGGAGGATGATGGTGAACTACGCCGAGCTGCTCCAGATCCCGGAGATCGTCGTCGGCATGATCCTCATCGGCGCCCTGGGGTTCATCATGAACGAAATCCTCCTCATCGTGGAGCGGCGCGTGTTCCGCTGGAGATGGCAGGTGACGCTGTGAACGGCAGCCCGGGCATGCAGGACGCCAGGCCCAAGGTGCGGGTCGACATATCGCACCGCTACGGGCAGCTCCTGGTGTACGAAAAGCTCGATCTCGCCGTGCGGGAGAACGAATTCGTCTGCATCTGCGGGCCCAGCGGCTGCGGCAAGACCACGCTGCTCGACATCTTCGCAGGGATCCTGAAGCCCTCCGCCGGGCAGATCCTGATCGACGGGGAGCCCGCCGATCCCAAGCGGCACAAGATCTCGTTCGTGTTCCAGGAGGCCTCGACGCTGCCGTGGCTCAACGTCTGGGACAACATAGCCACGGGACTGCGCATCAAGAAGCGGCCGCCCGACGAGATCCGCAGGAAGGTCGACGAGATCATCGGGGTGGTCGGTCTGGAGGGCTTCGAGAAGTACTATGCCCACCAGATCTCGGGCGGCATGAAGCAGCGCGTGGCGATCGCACGGGCGTTCGCGACGGATGCGGACCTGATCCTCATGGACGAGCCGTTCGTGAGCCTGGACCAGCCCACGCGCGAGAAGATGCAGCGCGAGGTACTCGACATCTGGGAGCGGCACAAGCGCACGGTGGTGTTCGTCACGCACAACCTGGAGGAGGCCGTGTTCCTCGGCGATCGCGTGGTGATGCTGTCGGCGAAGCCCGCGCGGATCGTGGCGGACCTGGAGGTCGGCCTGCCGCGGCCGCGCGATCCCCTGGGCGAGGAATTCACCCGGCTGCGCGCCCGCTGCGCGGCGATGCTCCACAGCATTCATACAACCGCATCCGAAGGTCGGATGCCAAACAGCGAGGAGGAGGGAACATGAAGATCGCAACGGGAGGAAGGGCGCTCGCAGGATTTGCCGGGCGCATCGCACTGGCATTGGTGGCCGTGCTCTGGGTCGCGGCGCCCACGGCCCACGCCGCGGACAAGCCGATGACGGAGGTGCGGCTCGGCGACCAGCCGGGCGCGGAGGTCGACTACGCGGCGGTCTGGGTCGCGGAAGGGATGGGCTATTACGCCGACGAGGGCATCAAGATCGACCGCAAGACCTACGCCAACGGGCCTGCGGCGCTGCTCGACATGCCGAGCGGCTCGGTGGACGCGGTGATGGCCGCGATCGCGCCGTTCATGCAGTTCGTGGCGCGCGGCGGGGACCTGAAGATCGTGATGTCGGTCACCAAGGGCAATGCCGCGCTCGTGGGGCTGAAGAAGTACCACTCCTACAAGGAGCTCGACGGCAAGAACGTCGGCACGCCCGGCATCGGGACGATCCACGACGCGATCCTGGGCTACGCCGAGGAGACCCAGCACTTCAAGGTGCATCGCGTGTTCGGCAAGATCACGGACATCGCGGTGATGATCGACAAGGGCGAGGTGGATGCATTCATCGGCTGGGAGCCCGCCTCCGCGATGGCGATCGCCCAGAGCTCGAAGATCCACTACATCCAGCAGCTGCCGCCGATCAAGAACTCCGAGAGCCTGGAGCTCGCGTTCAGCCCCGCGATGGTGAGGGACCATCCCGACGTGATCGAGCGCTTCGTGCGCGCGACCCTGCGGGGGATCGAGTACATCCGCACCCATTCCAAGGAGCAGGTCGCGGAGATCCTCGCGAAGAAGATGAACGATCCGAAGGCGGTGCCGGTCGTGCTGAACGCGATGGGATCGGTGATCCTCACCGACCCGCGCCTCGACATGCCCTCGACGCGCATCATCCTGCGGACCATCGCGAAGCAGGGCAAGATCCCGGAGGACCTGGTGAAGGACGTGGATGGATGGGTCGGCAAGTACGTCGATTATTCGTACCTGGACAAGGCCGAAGCCTCGTTGAAGAAGTGAGCCTGGCGCGTGGCCCCGTTGGCCGCTGAATCCGGCGACGCCCGCCCCGACGGGCATCTCGATGTCCTGGGAGCGATCCCGGTCGAGTACCGCACCGCGGTCCTGGAGCAGTGCGGCCGCCGGCTATTGCGCAGGGGCCACGCGATCTGGTCGCAGGGGGACCACGCGGAATTCGTCGCGTTCCTGGTGAGCGGCAAGGCGCTGTCGCTCTACCAGAGCCGCAACGGCAAGATCGGCATCACCGGGTTCTGGTGCGCGGGCGACATCCTGGGAGCCGGGGACCTCGGCTCCCGGACGACCCGCCAGATGACCCTGCGCTGCCTCGAGCCCTGCGAGCTTTACACGCTGCCGTACGCGCGCTTCAACGAGCTGGTGCGCCGTTTCCCCGAGCTCGCCGAGGCCGTGATCCGGGCGCTGTCGCTGCGCCTGCGCTGGGTCGCGCGCCTGGCCGTGATGCTCGAGACCGAATCCGGGTACCAGCGCGTGTGCGCCGTGCTGCTCGCCCTGGCGGACCGCTTCTCCGTCTCGTGCGCGCAGGGCGAGCTCATCGACCTGCGGCTCACCCACGAGGACCTCGCGTCGATCTCCGGAGTATCGCGCCAGTTCGCGAATGCGACCCTGGGCGACCTGCGCAAGCGCGGGCTGCTGCAGACGCGCAAGCGCGCGCTGATCCTGTCCGACTGCGCCAGGCTCGCGAGCCTTGCCGCCGGCCGCCCGGCAGCCGATGCGCCTTCCTGCAAATCGGCCAAGCCACGCAAGTCAAGACTTGAGGTAGACCGAGCCGCCGTCGACCTCGAGCGCAAACGTCGTTAGCGGTTCCTCCGCGAGCCCCGACGGCTCGCCGGATCGCAGGTCCCATTGCCAGAGGTGCTCGAGGCAGATGAGCGTCGTTCCGTCGAGGCACCCTTCGGCCAGCGATACGCCCTGGTGCGGGCATTTCGCCTGGCAGGCGTAGAAGTCGCCGGCGGCGTTGATCACGCATATCGCCTCGCCGTCCTCCAGCGCCACCAGCTTCACGGCGTCCCGGGCCACGTCTTCGCGCTTGCAGAGGAATTTCCTGGCCATGGCTCCGGTCACCCGAACTTGTCGTAGCGGATCTCCTCGGCGGCAAGCCGGGCCTCGCGCAGGAGATGGCGCATCGCCGCGTCCACGGCCTGGGGCGGCCCCGCGACGTAGGCGCGGACGTTACCATACCGGCCGGCCATCGACTGCGCCGCGACCTCGTGGACCGCGCCGCACGCGAAGTCGAGCGCCGGGAAGGCCAGGGCAGCGGCTTGCGGAATCTCGCCTTCGGACAGCGCCACCGTGATCGACAGCCGCTCCGGGCACGCACTGCGCATGGCCGCGAGCTCCTCGAGGTAGAACGCATCGGCCCAGGTGCGCACGCCGAAGAATACCCGGCCCGCATGACGCTTGAAGTAGCCTTCCTCCACCGCGCGTCCGAGGATCGCCATCATTCCCGCGATGCCGCTTCCGCCCGCGATGATCAGCAGGTCCTTGCGGGCGCTGGGCGAGAACGTTGCCCTGCCGAGCGGCCCGAACACGCTCACGGGAGAGCCGGTGAAGGCGTCGTCGAACAGCCAGGCGGAAAACACGCCGCCCGGCTTGCGCTTGGCGACGAACTCGAGCCGGCGCGCCCCGCGCTCGAAGGTGGTCATCGAGTACACGCGATGGCCGCGGATTCCGGGTACCTCGATGGCCGCGAACTGGCCCGCTTCGTAGTGCATCGGCGCATCGAGCTCCACGGTGAAGCCCGCGACGTCGCGTGCGAGCGTGCGGGGCCTGCCGATGCGCCCCGTCATGTGTTGCGCGACGCAGGCCCCCGGATCGCAACGGAAGATCGCGGCGCGGGTCTCCAGGACGGTGTCCGCGCACGGGGTGGATTGGCACATCAGGATCTGGTCGTCGCCCGGATCGCCGGGCTTGCCGCCGGGCGCCTCGGGCCACGCATTGACGCACGCGCCGGAAACGCGCCGCACGCGGCAGGTCCCGCAGGTGCCGGTCGCGCACCCGTACGGCAGCTCGAGGCCCTGCCGGATGCCCGCGTAGAGAATGGATTCCCCTTCGAGCACCTCGAATCGATAATTCCGGTTGCTGGCGACAAGCTGCACCTGCATCACAAGTTGGGCACGGGACGCCGCAAGGACTGCTCAGCGCGAGCACTGCATTCCATATTGCGCTCGACTGGAACGCGGGTTCTGTCGCGAACATGACAGTTCTCGATGTGTCAACTTTTTGACAAATGCGCACATAAAAGTCTGCTATACAGCCCACTATCGCCCATGGTGCGTCCCGGATGTCATGGCGCTTGCCAGCGCCTTTGGACAGCCACGTGGTCACCAGGGACGGTCGAGCCGCCAAAGTGCGGCAATCATGACAACTGTTGGAGGAGGGATGCCATGCGCTTGCGCAAATCGCCAGGTCGCTCGTCCTGGCTGCAGTTCGTCGGGGCCGTGCAGTTCGTGCTCCTCGCGCCGCTCATCGCGGCCGCCGCAGACCAGTCGTATCCGACACGGCCGATCGACCTCATAGTTCCCTGGGGTACCGGCGGGGGAGCGGACTACGTCGGGCGCGTGCTCGCGAAGGAGATGCAGCCCGTGCTGGGCGTTTCCGTGCCGGTCCTCAACGTTCCCGGAGGCACCGGGCAGACCGGCCTGATCAAGATGCGCGACGGCAGCGCCGACGGCTACACGATCGAAGAGGTCACGTCGGAGACCGTCCTGCTCGAGGTCACCGGCCATCCCCTGTTCAAGCTGAGCGAGCTCACCTGCCTGGGAATCGTGGACCAGCAGAATCCCGGCCTGCTGGTGCGCACCGACAGCCCGTTCAAGAGCTGGGAGGACGTCGTGAAGGCCGCGAAGAGCCGCCATGTCAGCGTGGCGTTCGACGGCTTCGGCAGCTCGGGAGACCTGCTCGTGAACTACCTCAACCGCAAGCTGGGCGCGAAGTTCGACCTCGTGCCGTACGACAAGCCGGGCCAGCGGATCGCATCCGTGCTGGGCGGCCACAACGAGCTCCTGTTCACGCAGCCGGGCGACGTGGTGAGCTACGTCGAGAGCAAGCAGCTGCGGCCGATCCTGATGTTCGCGGACGCCAGGGACCCGCGGTTTCCGGACGTTCCGGCCTCGAAGGAGTTCGGGTACGCGGCCTCCTTCATCCACTTCCGCGCGATGTACGTGAAGGCCGGAACCCCGCCTGCGGCGGTGCAGAAGCTCACGGACGCGGTGAGCAAGGCCGCTGCCTCCCAGAGCTACGACGCCGCCCTGAAGCGGGAAGCCGCCATCCCGAACTCCATCGTTCCGGTCGCAAACGCGTCGGAGTTCATCGACAGCTGGCTCGCCCAGGCCCGAACCATCAAGAGCGCCAAGTAGCCGGGGATGAGCGCCTCCGCAGCCGCACGCGCGCGCCCGTATGTGATCGTCCTCGCGATCACCCTGTTCCTCTTGTACGAGGCGTTCCAGATACGCCAGGTGAGCGAGGGGCAGCTCGGCGCCGACTTCTGGCCGAAGGCGATCCTGGTCCTCGCCGCCATCACCTGCGTCTGGGAGATCGTCGCGACGCTGTATACCGGGGGCTCGGCGCGCGAATCGCCGGCCGGGGCCGCCCTGGCGGCGAGCGTCCCGGCAGAAGTGGAGGAGCCCGACGAGGTCGGGCGCTTCACGCCATGGGTGGGAATCGCATTGACCGTCGCCTACGTGCTGGCCTTCGCGAAGCTGGGATATTTCCTGGCGACCTTCCTGTACGCGTCCGCATTCATGTATTTCGGCGGCTATCGCCGGCTGCCGGTCGCACTCGGCACGGCGCTCGTGGCGAGCTCGGCGTTCATGTTCATCTTCATGAAGGTCGTCTACGTGTCGCTGCCGATCGGGGTGGAGCCGTTCGCGCGCGTCTCCACGTTCGCCATGAGCCTGATGGGCGTGCGGTGAAGGAGGACGGCATTGGCCCTGCTGCTGCATGACCTGGGCCTCGGGTTCATGCATGTCTTCCAGGCCTACAACCTCCTGATGCTGGTGATCGGGCTGGTGGTCGGGATGGCGGTGTCGATCATGCCCGGCCTGGGGCTGGTGATGGGGATCGTGCTGGCCCTGCCCTTCACGTACAAGATGGCCATCGAGCCGTCGATCATCCTGCTCACCGCGATCTATGTGTCCGGGACCTACGGAGGCTGCTTCACGGCGATCCTCTACAAGATACCCGGCGAGCCGTCCGACGTGCCGTTGCTCTGGGACGGCTACAACATGGGCCTCAAGGGGCAGGCCGCGCAGGCGCTCGGCTGGGCGCTCATCGCGGCGCTGATCGGCGGCCTGGCCTCCTCCACGGTGATGGTCTCCCTTGCGGGACCCTTCGCGCGTTTCGCGTTGACGTTCGATTCCCCCGACTACTTCGCGATCATCGTCCTCGGACTCACGACCGTGGTGTGCCTCGCGACCAGCTCGCTCGCCAACGCGTTCATCAGCCTGTTCCTGGGGTTGATGATCTCGACGGTCGGGATCGACGCCACGTATGGAACCGAACGCTTCACCTTCGGGCAGTCGATGCTGTCGGGCGGGATCAATTACGTGACGGTGCTGGTCGGGGCCTACGGCCTCGGCGAGGCGTTCGTGCGCTTCGGCCACATGCTGCGCGTGGACAAGAACGCCGCCGCCGCCGGCCCGGTCAAGACCCGGTTCCCGTCGTGGAGCGAGGTCTGGGGCCTGAGGGCGACGATCACCAGGAGCACCGTGCTGGGCACGCTGCTGGGCGTGGTCCCTGGAGCGGGCGCCGTGATCACCTCCTTCGTGTCCTATGGCATCGAGAAGCAGTACTGCCGCCGGAAGGAAGCGCTGGGCACCGGGATCCCGGAAGGCATCGTCGCCCCGCAGATCGCATCCACCGCCTCCGTCGCGGGCCACATGGTGCCGCTGCTCGCCCTCGGCATTCCCGGCAGCGGGGCGACCGCGGTCATCCTCGGGGCGTTCCTGCTGCACGGCGTCCAGCCCGGGCCGCAGATCTTCGTGGCGAACCCCGAGATCGCCTATTCGATCCTGTCGTCGCTGTTCGTGGGCGTGATCGGCATGTGCGTCATCGGCTTCTTCTGGATCCGCCTGGTGGTGAAGGTGCTCACGATCCCGCAGCCGATCATCATCACGATCGTCGTCATGTTCTGCGTCATCGGCGCGTACGCCGAGCGCAACGACATCGCCGACGTGGGCATGATCGTGGTGTTCGGCATCATCGGCTACCTGTTCGAGAAGTACCGCTTTCCGATCGCGCCGATGGTGCTCGGCACGATCCTCGGGCCGATCGCCGAGACCTCCTTCCTGCGCAGCATGATCCGCTACGACAACGACTGGACCATCTTCTTCCGCCGGCCGATGAGCTGCACGCTGCTCGTCATCGCCATCGTGGCGTTCTTCTACCCGCTGGTCTCCCGCCACCGGCGCCAGCGGGCACTCGCACTGGCCAATTCCTGATCCAGATCAATCGGCGCGCGGCCAGATCCTGTATTCAGGAAGCATTCGCGCACCATTGAGGCCATCGCCATGCCGAACCGCTTCCGTTCACCGATTCCCTCGAGCCTGCTCGAGCTCCTGGCGCGCAAGTCCTCGACCTCGATCGAAGACGGCTCGCAGGGCCCCGCGGCGGACTGCCTCGCGCGCCCGTTCATCGACTGCAGGGAGTTCGAGCACTGCGCGCGGTGCACGCCCGTGGAGCAGTGCCTGCGCGTCGCGCAGGGATTGGCGGGCCATCCGCTGATGGGCGACTACTGAGCCCTTCAGCGCAGCATGTAGTACAGGCCGATCGCGAGTAGCACCACCGCCACGAAGGTCTTCAGGGCCTTCTCGTTGAAGTAGCGGTTGAGCGCCGGCCCGAGGAACGATCCCACCAGCACGCCCGGCACCTCGGTCGCCACCAGCGACCAGTCGACGTGCACCTGGAGCGCGAGGTAGGTCGCCACGCTTGCCGTGAGCGGGATCATCAGCGCGACGAGGCTGGTCCCCACCACCAGGTACATCGGGAAGAGCAGGATGCTCGCCATGAACGGCGTCACGAGGAATCCGCCGCCCACCCCGAATGCCGAACCCACGAACGCGATCCCGAATCCGCCGGCCGCCGCGGCCAACGGGCTGAACTCGAAATCCTCTCCCGCGAACCGCACCCGCGCGCGCGACCAGCTCCAGAGCACCGTACGCGGCTGGTCGTCGGGCGCCGGGCCCGCGGATCCCGCCGCGCGCACGCGCTTGAGGACGCGCTCCGAAGCTTCACGCGCCCGGCGGCGTCCGGCGTGCAGCAGGGCGCCCCTGGCCCAGCCTTCGTAGAGCACGCGCGCCGCCACGAACGCGACCAGTACGCCGAACGCGGTCCGGTAGACGGACATGTTGGACAGGTAGGTCTTGGAAGCCCACGAGCCGGCCACCGCACCCACCGGTGCGCCGATGCCGTACGTCAGCGCAAGGCTCCAGACCAGCCGCCGCTGCCGGTGATACAGCGGCACCGAGACCACGCGGCTCGTGAGCTCGAGGATCTGGTTCACCACCTTGATCATGTTGGGATCGCCCACACCCAGGACCGAGATGTGGCCGATGCCCACCAGGATGCCTCCCCCGCCGGCACCCATCGACATGAGGAAGCCGGCCATCGCGCACCAGCCGAAGGCCAGCAGGAGATGCGAAATCGTCTACCCCCGCTACGGGTGCAGGTTCAAAGCATCCATGGCCGCGCGCGAGAAGAAGTTCACGCGCGTCGTCTCGTCGATGTCCGGGTAGTTCTTGAGATAGCGCACCACTCCCGACACGCCGCTCGAGTCCCAGTGGGGATAATCGCTGGTGCACGCCATGTTGCGTCCCTCGAACCAGTTCATGGTCTCGAGCAGCAGCGCCTCCTCGGGCTCGAACGAGCAGATCACGCACTGGCGCTTGAAGTAGGTCGACGGCAGCATCGAGATGTCGGTCATCTCCTTGCGCCGCGCCTCGAAGTGATTGTCGAGCCGGAAGAGGATGTAGGGGACCCACGTGGCGCCGGCTTCGCAGAAGAGGACCTTGAGCTTCGGGAAGCGCTCGAGCACCCCGTAGCCGATGATGCCGCACACCGCGGAGCACATTTCCAGCGGGTGCGAGACGACGTGCGCCAGCCAGTACTTGTCGTACTTGTAGTCGGTGCTGTAGGTCGCGTTGTAGGTGCCCGTCGCCTCGTGGAACACGAGGGCCATGCCGAGCTTGGTCATGATTTCCCACACCGGGTCCCAGTCCGGGCCCCACCACCGCACGCCCTGCATCACGTTGGGGCGCATCCAGACCGCGGTGGCGCCGAGCTTCCTGCAGCGCTTGATCTCCTCGACCGCCCACTGCGGGTTGATCGGGATCGTCACGCACCACATGTGGCGCTTGCTGCTCGACCATACCTTCGCGGTCCAGTCGTTGAGCGCGCGGGCCACCGCATACTGGAACTCCAACTGCATGATGTCCGGGATGAACAGCCCCAGGGTCGGGATCCAGACCGCGGCGTCGATGCCGCTCATGTCCATGTCGATGTCGCGATTCTCGAACGCGTGCTTGTGGGCGCGCTCGTAGGCGAGGCCCTCGCCGCGCGGGCGCTGGTCGCCGCAGCCTTCCGTGCGGCCGGGCCCCCAGCCGACGGGCTTCTGGTACAGGCGGCCTTCCACCATCAGGCGCGGGGCGCCGGTGTTGTCGGTCGTGAGCTTGGGCGCCTGGGCCTTCCATTCCTTGTCGAGGTACATCGTGAAGGCTTCCGGCGGCTCGATGATGTGCCGGTCGCAATCGATCACGAAGTACTCCTGGCCGATCTTCTTCTTGGACGAGCGATAGGCGCTCTCGACGGCCTGGTACGGGTCCTGGACCCTTTCCTTTTCCTTGCGGGCGACGGTGCTCATGAGCGTTCTCCGATTATGCGATGTTGTCGATCAGCAGGCGCTCGACGACCTTGCCGTCGAGCACGTGGCTGGCGAGGATTTCCTGCGCATCCTCGACCGTGGGGACGTGGTACCAGACGGCCTCGGGATAGATCACCACCGTCGGGCCGTACTCGCAGTGATCCAGGCAGCCCGAGCGGTTGACGCGCACGTCCTTCAGGCCGGCCTTGGCGGCGCCTTCCTTCAGCGTCTTGAAGATCGCTTCCGAGCCGCGCTGCAGGCAGCAGCCGCGCGGATCGCTGGGATCGCGCTCGTTCAGGCATACGAATACGTGCCGTCTGTAGCCGGCCATCGATGGTTTCTCCTGGGCAGAATGGGACGAAGGTACCGACTGGGAGGGGGCCGCGCTGTCAAGTATTTGACAATTCCGCGGGTGAATTCCGGGGAGCCGGCGGCGCTTGGCGAAGCAGGTGGAAGAGTATCAGAGCTTGCGCAGGCCGCGATTGGCGAGCGCGATCGCGCTGACCACGAAGAGCGCGATGGCGAACGAGGAGGGAATGGTGCCCAGGCCGAGCCCGCCCTGGGCATGGGATTTGGTGAGCTCGTCGCCCAGGGTGGCGCCCAGCGGACGCGTGAGGACGAACGCCGTCCAGAACAGGTAGGCGCGCGGAATCCGGGTCTTGAAGTAGGCGAGGGCGACCAGGGCGATGCCGCCGCCGAAGAGCAGCGCGCCGCCCTCGTAGCCCAGGCCCAGGCCCGTGGGATCCGCCGCGAAATCGCCGAGCGCGGTGCCCAGCGTGTTGGAGAAGAGGATCGTCACCCAGTAGAACGCTTCCACCTTCGGCGCATGGATGTCCTTGAACGCCACCGATCCGAGCGAGAGCTTCCACGCCGCGAGCACCGCCACGAGGATCGTCACCAGCAGCAGCGAGCCGCCGATGTATCCGAGGCCCTCCGTGCGGTCGAGCATGTCGGACAGCGTGGTGCCCGCCGTGGTGGTGGCGAGGATCACCGCCCAGTAGAGATAGGGGTGGTACTCACGCGACCTCATCTGCGCGGCCACGGTGGCGATGAAGATGCCGAAGAAGATGACCGTGCTCAGCGCATAGCCGAGGTTCAGGGTCATGGAGAGCACGTCGCCGCCGGTCTCTCCGAGCGTCGTCGCGCAGATCTTGATGATCCAGAACGCGAGCGTGACCTGCGGAACCTTGTTCATCGGCGGGGATTCGCGGCGTGGCAGGCAAACCCGAAGGACCCGCGGCGCGTCCGACAAGTTCCCGGCATGCGAAGCGGCGATTTCGACAGGTGGAGGTGCGGCGAAAGGTTGTCGACTCCATTCGTACAGCTTCGCGAAGACAATCATCGCGCCGCGAATCGCCGCTGCGTTTCGCTTGACGTCGATCAATGTCGGCTGCGATATGCGCGTAGCCAAATGTCGCGCATCCAACTCTCCAGGTCGACTGCAGCTTTCCACGTAGCCATCACATAATAAAGAGGAGGGGACAACCGTGAACAGGAAGAAGATTTTGGTCATCGCGTGCTCGCTGGCGCTGGTGGGGGCGAGCCAGGCGCGCGCCGACGACATCGGCGACCTCAAGCAGGAGATGGACCTGCTGCAGAGGAAGCTGGATGCCGTGAAGACGCAGCTGTACAACATGCAGGAGAAGGAGAAGGAGCAAGCGAAAACCAGCGGGTCGTTCGTCCGCACGAAGCCGAATGCACCCACCACCTTCCTCGTTCCCGGCGGCGGCGAGGTTCAGCTGTACGGTCACTTCGACGTTTCGGTCGACGTGGCGACGAAGGGCCTGCAGAGCGACTACGGCGCCAACGGCGGCGTGCCGGTGGGCAGGATGGGCTGGACACCGGACGTTGCCACCAACCTGGCCCGCATCGGCGCCAGGGGGAAACATCCGATCATGCCGGGTGAAGCTTTCGTCTGGCAGCTGGAAGCGGGCATAGACATCTCCGCGACTCCCGGAACCAAGAACACGACCTCGAACAACAGCGATGCCGTCAACGGCGCCTTGTTCTCGCGCAACAGCTTCATCGGCTTCGCCGGGAACGACTGGGGCGCGCTGAAGGTTGGCAAGTCGGAGACGCCCTACAAGCTGTCGACCGATCCGCTGAACCCGTTCTCCGGGATGGTCGGCGACTACCGGGCCATCATGGGCAACACCGGTGGCGACAATCGCGTCGAGTTCGGCCTGCGCGCGTCGCACGCGATCTGGTACGAGTCCCCCAACATGAGCGGCCTGCAGATCAAGGCGATGTTCGCGCCGGGGCAGAACCGGGACGACACCAGCAGCATCATCCCCTCCGGCGAGCCCGACTGCACGGGCGGCAACATTCCCGGAAGCGGCGGGACTTCCCCCACCTGCAACGACGGCTCGTTCGGCGATCTCTTCAGCCTCAGCGGCGTCTATCACCAGGGCCCCCTGTACCTGACCGCCGCCTACGAGCTGCATAGCAAGGTCAATCGCACGGGCGATCTCGGCGCCTACGACCCCAGGGATATCGCCGACGAGTCGGCATACAAGGTCGGCGGCAAGTACACCTTCGGGAGTACGACGGTGAATGCCCTCTGGGAGAAGACGAAGAGATCGCTTCCATCCGACCTGATGGGACAGAACGAACGCGATCGGCCCAACGCCTATTGGTTCGCGGTGACGCAGGGCCTGACCGAGGTGGACAGCGTCAGCTTCGGATGGGCGCATGCGGGCAAGTCGACGGGCATCTCGGGCGTCCACAACACGGTGGACGACTCGACCAACTTCGACAATTCCGCCAACCTGTATTCGTTCGCCTGGAAGCACAAGATCGACAAGAGCACCTCGCTCTATGTCGCCGCCGCGATGGATGCGAATCATAGGGACGCTCACTACGACCTCGGCGCTGGCGGCCATGGAGTCACCACGGACTGCCACGATTCCGCCCCGACGGCCGTGTTCGATCCGACGACCGGAGGCGTGGTCAACGACGGGCCGCATTGCTACGCAGGAGGCAAGCTGAAGGCGGTCTCGGTCGGCGCGGTCTACAACTTCTAGCCGATCCGCCGAGCGTCAGCCCGAAGCGGGCGCGTGTCTGTTTCGCCGGACACGCGCCCGCTTCGCTTCGGCGCGTCGCCTCGCCCGCGCACCCCAGCGGCAGGCTCCGGCGGGCAAGCGCTATGCCGCCCGGAGCATCCCCAGCGGCAGGCTCCGGCGGGCAAGCGCCATGGCGCCCGGAGCATGTAGTATCTGTACCCGAAAGCCCGCCCCCCCGCGGACTACATCGGCCCCGACCCGGCTCCGCCCTGCGCCCACATGCTGATTTGCCTTGCATGGACGATTGCCTCGCCGACCGGGGCGAGCGCGCTTTCGCTGAAGAGCGCCGGCGCAAGTAGCCGTGGGCGCTTGCGGGGCGGCTGGCCGAGCGTGCGGGGCCTGGCGCCGCTCGTGCTGGCCCTTGCCGTGTTGCTCGGCGGACGCGCGTCCGCGGAGACCCTGTACGCGGCCACCTCGCGCGGGTATGCAAGCCCGGGCGACTTCATCGGCCGGCTCTACGTCGTAAATCCCGTCGACGGAACCGCGCGGTTGCGGGGCCCGATCCGCGTCGATGGAACCACGGCCGTAGGGGTGACGGGACTCGCGGTGCACCCCAAGACCGGCCTGCTCTACGGGATCACCGCGGGGCTCCTGCCGATGCGCCCGAGCCTCATCATCATCGACCCGAAGACGGGCGATGCGAAGATCGTCGGCGCGCTCGGCGCCGCGGCCTCGGACATCAACTTCGACTCGAAGGGCTCGCTTTACGCCTGGCTCTCGGAAAGCGACCAGCTCGCCACGGTGAACCTGCAAACCGGGCATGCCACCGCACTGGGGAAAGGCGCGGAGGCCAGTGCCGTTGGAGGCGGACTTACCGTGGACCGGCACGCGAAAGCGCTTGTCGCGTCCAGCACCGCGGGCGGGCGGCTCGACAGCGTGGACCTCGCCACCGGCGCGGTCACGCACGGGCCCTTGCTGAAGGGGGCCCCCTACCTGAGCGCGATCACTTCGCTCACGGTTTCGCCCAGCGGACGCCTGATGGCCGTGAACTCGAACCTGGGAGTTCCCGCGAAGGCGTCCCTGGTGTCGATCAATCCAACCACGGGTGTGGTTTCCGAGGTGAGCGCGCTCCCCGACGACGCCGACGGCCTCGCCTTCTCCCCGGATGTCGTGGGATTCGACGACGCGCCGTCGCCGTGGTGGTGGGCGGGCATCATGCTCGCCCTAATAGCGGTGCTGGTGCTGAGCTTCTGGATGGTGTGGAGGCATCGCGGGACCGTGTGAAGAGCGATCCGGCGCTACCGATCGGGTTCGTTCCCAGGAGCTCCCCCGCCGACGCGTTCCTCGGCATCCTCGAGCAGGGACCCCGGGACCCGGAGCGTGTATTCAATCCCTGGCGCGACACGGACGATCGCGACGCCGCGCCGCGCCGCTCGGCATCCGGCGCTGCGGCGCGAGAACATGGCGGCCTATCTCGATGCGCGGCGCGCAGCCGCGCGCGTGCTGCTGCTGGGCGAGGCGCCGAGCCATCGCGGCTGCCGCTTCTCGGGCATCGCGTTCTGCTCCGAGACGGAGCTCGTGCGCAAGCCGCACCTCGTCGCTCGCGAGCCGCTCGCGCTCACGAGCGCCTCGGCGCGAGTGAAGCCGCAACGCGAGCGCAGCGCCGCCGTGATCTGGGGCGAGATCGAGCGCGCGGGCAAGCCCTTCGAGGTCGTGCTGTGGAACTCCTTTCCGTGGCACCCGTACCTGCAGGCGGCGACAGACGGGCCGTCCGAACGCATCGAGCAATCGCAAGCCGCGCCCGGCCGAGGTCGGTGCAGGACGGGCGGCGCTTCGACGCGATGCTTCGACTGCTTCACGCGCGAGCTCGAGATCTTCGCCGTCGGCAAGGTCGCGGAGAAGGCGCTCGAGCGCTGGGGCGGCATCGAGTGCGCGGGCTGCATCCGCCACCCGGCCCAGGGCGGCGAGGCGCTCTTCCGCGAGCAGTTTCGCCGGCTCGTCGTGCCTCGTCTATAGTTTCGACATGGGACGCTCGAAGGAATCGATACGCCCGCGCTGCTGCTCGACGCGGAGAAGCTCGAGCGCAATTGCGCGCGGATGCGCGAGCGGCTGTGCGGGGCACGGGCACGACGCTGCGCCCGCACGTGAAGACCGCGAAGTGCATCGAGGTGACGCGCATTGCGCTCGACGCGCCGACGGGACCCATCACGGTCTCCACGCTGCGCGAGGCCGAGCGAGTTCTTCGAGATGGGCTTCAACGACATCCTCTACGCGGTGGGCATGGTGCCTTCGAAGGTGGCGCGCGTGGCCGAGCTGGAACGGCGCGGCGCGAAGGTGAGCGTGATCGTCGATAGCGTCGAGGCGGCGCGCGAGCTCGAGTCGACGAGTGAAGGAGGGCGCGCGCATTCGCATTCCGACGCTCATCGAGATCGACAGCGACGGCCATCGCGCGGGATCGCGCCTGGCGACGCGCGCGCTCTTCGAGGTGGCCGCGGTGCTGGGCCGACACTCTGCGGCGGCTCATGACCCACGCGGGCGATTCGTACAACTGCGAACCACCGGGGCGATCGCGAAGTGGCCGCGCGCGAGCGCAACGCGATGGTGAATGCGCCGAGGCCCTGCGGGCCCGCGGCCACACATGTCCCGTGGTGAGCGTGGGCTCGACGCCGACCGCGACGCTTCGCCGAGTCGTTCGACGGCGTCACCGAGGTGCGCACCGGCGTCTACATGTTCTACGACCTCGTGATGGCGGGCCTGGGCGTGTGCGCGGTCGACGACATCGCGACTCTCGGTGCTGGCGTCGGTGATCGGGCACCAGCGCGAGAAGCACTGGATCTCGTCGACGCGGGATGGATGGCGATGTCGCGCGACCGCGGCACGGCAGAAGCAGAAGGTCGACCAGGGCTACGGCGTGGTGTGCGACGCGATCGGGTGCGCCCATCGACGACCTCATCGTCGTGGACGCGAACCAGGAGCACGGCATCGTCGCGCGGCGCGACGGCGGTGCCATCGACTGCGCGCGATACCCCATCGGATCGCTGCTGCGCGTGCTGCCGAACCACGCGTGCGCCACCGCCGCGCAGCACGGCGAATATCACGTCCTGCGGGGCGCGGATTTCGAGGAGGCCTGGCCGCGATTCGGGGGTTGGTGAGCTCCCGCTGCGCACGCGATCAGCGCCGATCGTCGTACCAGTAGCTTTTCGCGAACTCGGTCATCGCTTGCCGATCGCGCCAGACCTTCCAGGCAACCACCGGCATGTGGCGGAAGTAGTGCCATTCGCCATGCCGGTCGAACTTGCGGGTCGAGGTCATCGTCTTCACGTGGGTGAGCCGGACGAGCCGCTCGCCGCGCGCGCGGATGCGCTTGCGCAATCGCCATTGGAAGTGCACGTCCTCGGCGGCCAGGCGCTCTTCGTCGAATCCGCCCAGCGCCAGGTAGTCGCCACGCCGGCAGAACACGACTCCGGTATCCATTCCGGTGAGCCACACCACGGGAATCATGCAGGCGTAGGTCAGGGCGATGCCGAGGGACAGCCGCTCCATGCGCACGCCGGTCGAGCCGCCCGCGATGCGCGATGTCGACATCGTGCGGGCGATTTCGGCGAAGCAATCGGGGTGGAGCACGCTGTCGGCATCGACGAACGCCAGGACTTCACCCGAGGCGATCGCCGCTCCTCCGTTGCGTGCCGCGGAGATGGCGCGCTTGTCGACTCTCGCGACCCTGCATCCTCTCGCCAACGCGATGTCCGCGGTCGCATCGGAGGAGCCGTTGTCGGCAACGATGATTTCAGCGCGCGCGCCGCTTTGCGTGGCCGCCAGGCGATCCTGGGCGATGTCCACACTGTCGAGCAGGCGCGGCAGCAACACCGCTTCGTTCCAGGCGGGAATGACCAGCGAAATGGGTGCAGCCGCGGTCGTCATGTGCACGGGATAGTGCCATGGGGCCATGCTGCCGGTCGCGATTCGGGAGAAATATCGTTATAATTCACGTTCTTCGCGCCCGTAGCTCAGTTGGATAGAGTACCTGGCTACGAACCAGGGGGTCGTGGGTTCAAATCCTGCCGGGCGCGCCAGACAATTCAAGGGCCTGTCGAAAGACGGGCCTTTTTCATTTGGCGGCTGAGGGATTTGGTGAATTGTGACCCCGAAGTCTTGATGGATGGCGCCCGGCTACTGGCGGCGTACGTGTGCTGCCGCGCAGACAGGGCTCTTTCCTTCGCCTTAGTCTGAAAAACTTGGTTATGCAAAGGGAGTTGCGTTGGCCCGTACGAAACGGCCATCTCGCGGTAACCGCCTGCTTGACGCATTGCCTCGTTCGGAGCGGCAGCGCTTCCTCGCGGGCTGCGAGTTGGTCGAGCTCGCGTTGGGCGAGACTCTCGCGAACCAGGGCAAACCCATCCGCCACGTGTATTTCCCCACTGAAAGCTACATCTCGGTTATCGCTGAAATGGGTGGGCAACAGGGCCTCGAGGTGGCGCTCGTAGGCAACGAAGGCATGCTTGGAATGTCCCTGGTGCTGGATATCGGCGTTTCGCCCTTTCTCGCCGTGGTTCAGGGGGCCGGGCCAGCGTGGCGAATGAGCGCCGATCGGTTTCTACTTGCGCTGGGCAGTGGCAGCGCGCTACGGCGAAGGCTTGACGGTTACCTTTTCGTGCGCGTGGCCCAACTCGGGCAAACCGCGGGCTGTATGCGATTCCACGTCATCGAGCAGCGATTGGCGCGCTGGCTATCGATGACCACGGACCGGGCGCACTCGAAGGCGTTTCACATGACCCACGCGCTCCTTGGCTACATTCTGGGCGTGCGCCGTGTCGGCATTACAAAGGCAGCGAAGTCACTGCAGAATCGCAAGCTCATTACCTATCGCCGAGGCGACGTCGTGATCCTCGACCGAAAGGGACTCGAGCGAGCGTCGTGCGAATGTTACGGGACTGACCTGGCGACCTACGACCGCATTCTCGGCTAGGCGCAATGCATCACGTCCGGGTCGATTTGCGGTCACTTCGGGCTTCAGGCGTTTCACAGTCTCTGGAAGCCGCAGAGAGCGTTTCCCTCGCGCGGGAGATCTGGGCGACTGCGATCAGGAAAACGCGCTAGCCCTTGCGCAGGCCGATTGCAAGAGCCTCTTGCCGCAGGGTTTGGCCACGAAGGTCCACTATCTATTTTCGATTCTCGTCGACGATTCGACGACCCCGATCGGTTTGATCTGGTTCGCATCGCGCGAGCAGCGGGGGAAGAAATCAGCCTTCATCTACGATTTCGTGATTCATCCAGAATTCCGCGGCAAAGGTCATGGGGTCGAGACCCTGAGGATGCTTGAGGAGTTGGTTGCGGCCATGAGGATTTCGCGGATCAGCCTCAACGTGATGGGCTGGAACCACGTGGCGCGGGCGCTGTATGAGAAGCAAGGCTACGGCGTGACCGGGATGGGGATGACAAAGGTGCTCGCTTGACGGCCTCCAGCCGCATTGGATGGGCCTCATGCTCGCCGCCAAATCCGGCCGCTCACAAATTGACGATTGGTCGTCGGGCTGCCTACGTCACTTGGCGACGTTCGCATCGGGCTTCGCTTCTTGCGCTTCCTGCGCGGGAGTTTCCTTCCTCACCGAAAGCCATCCCCCTGGACTCGGTACCATGTACGGACTGTGCTACGCTCGGTGAGGGCATCCAGGAGGGATTGCAGTGGATGTACTGAAGGCCAAGGGATCGCTCGTGGCCGGATCTCTGACCGCCATTGGCGCGTCGGTGTGCTGCGCGGGTCCGCTGTTGCTCCTCTCGCTCGGCATCGGGGGCACCTGGATCAGCGTCCTCACGGCATTCGAGCCCTACCGACCCTTCTTCATTGGCCTGACGCTGGTCTTCGTCGGACTCGCCTTCCGCAATCTCTACCTGATACCAGAGACGTGCGCCCCAGATACGCCGTGCGCGGATCCGCGGACCCTGAAGCGGCAGCGGGTGATCTTCTGGTCCGTCGCCGTACTCTTGCTCGGCCTGTTGGCCGTGCCGTGGGCCGCACCGCTGCTTTACTGACAGGAGATTCTCATGCGTAGACTGCTCTTCGCTGCCCTTTTCGCGGTCCCGCTCAGCGTTCTTGCGGCAGACCCGAAAACGGTTGTGCTGGACGTACAGAACATGACCTGCGAGCTCTGCCCGATCACCGTAAAGAAGGCGCTGGATCAGGTGCCCGGGGTGGCGGCGGCCAAGATCGACTTTACAAAGAAGACCGCGACCGTGAAATTTGATCCCGACCGGGTCAATGTGGCCGCGCTCGTCAAGGCCACGAGCAACGCTGGCTATCCGTCCTCGGCCCGGAATTGAGCCGCAGGTGGGCGCGGTCGTGCTCGAATCGGTCCTGACCTGTCCGCACTGCGGCTTCGCTGCGCAGGAAACCATGCGCGCCGATGCCTGCCAGTTTTTCTACGAGTGCCGCAATTGCAAGAGGCTGCTCCGCCCCAATCCGGGTGACTGCTGCGTGTTCTGCTCTTTCGGTTCGGCGAAGTGCCCGCTCGTTCAGGTGACCTGCTCCCTCTAGCGATATCACAGTCCCCGAGGCGCTCTGCGTGGGCTTGCCCGCGGTGCTCTTCACGGGGGGGCGACGCCGATCCTCGCGATCGAGCCTAAAACCACGTTTAACGGAAATGTGACGCACGTCACAAAATGCGGGACGCAATTGATGTATGTTAATCGCTGCCCGACCCGCGGATGGACCTATGAACCTGAAGGATGTCTCGATCCGGAGTGCGCTCAAGGTGTATGCGGCGCTGGTGGCGGTCGTGTGCGTCGCGGCGGGCGTGGTCAGCGTGTCGAAGCTGCAATCGTTCGCCGCGGCGGCGGGCGACGCATCGACCGACGCCGCATGGCTGGTCGCCATCCTGATGCTGTTCAACGTGGCATTGCTGATGATCGGCGCCGTGTTGCTCTACCGGCACATCACCTGGCGGATCGACCTCATAGTCGCGGAAACCGACAGTCTCCGCGCCGGCAATTGCGACCTCACGCGCCGGCTTCCCAGGATGAGCGGCAAGTTCGGGAAGATGGGCGAATCGTTGAACGAATTCGTCGGCCAGGTCCACGACCTGGTGGCGAGCGTGGCCGCGAATGCCGGGGAGATCGCCACGGCGGCGCGGCAGATCAGCGCGGGCAATACGGATCTCTCCGAGCGCACCGAGAGGCAGGCGTCGACGCTCGAGGAGACGGCGTCGAGCATGGAGCAGTTCACCGCTTCCGTGAAGCAGAACGCGGACAACACCCGGAGCGCTCGCGACCTGGCGGCCTCGGCGTCGGTCGCGGCGCACCGCGGCGGGGAAGTCGCGGCGCGGGCCGTGGCGCGGATCAGCGCCGCGAACGTGAGCTCGCGCAAGATCGGCGCCATCGTGGCGACGATCGACTCGATCGCCTTCCAGACCAACATCCTGGCGCTCAATGCCGCGGTGGAGGCCGCGCGTGCCGGCGACCAGGGGCGCGGCTTCGCCGTCGTCGCGGCGGAGGTGCGCGCGCTCTCGCAGCGCAGCGCCACTGCCGCGAAGGAAGTGAAGGCTCTCGTGACCGAAGCCATCGACCAGGTCGACGGCGGCGCGAAGCTCGTGACCGAGGCCGGCGCTGCCATGCAGGAGATCATTCGCGGCATCGAGCAGGCCGCCGCAATCATGAACGACATCGCCACCCTGACGGCCGAACAGGCGGCGGGGATCGAGCAGGTCAACCGGGCGATCGTGCAATTGGACGGCGTGACCCAACAGAACGCCACGATGGTCGAGCATGCCGCCGCCGCCGCCGGATCGTTGCGCGAGCGGGCCGAAAGCCTGGCGCTCCTCATCTCGCGCTTCAAGATCAACGGGCAGAAGCTGCGCGAGGCGAGCCCGCGCGTCGAGCAAAGGCCGGTGGAGCGGATCGACCGCGCGCCGCGCTATACGTTGCGCCCGCCCAGCGAGCGAGTCTCCCGGCTGAGTACCGAATTGGTTCACGCAGCCGTCGACGTGACGCAATGGCACCCCGCACTGGACGCAGCCGACGATTTGGCGCGTGCTCCAGGCTCTACGGAGACCGCTGTTGGCATTCGCCCGGAGGAATCCACGAGGCCGGTACAGATCTTGCCGCAGCCCGACTAGCGATCCTTGATCGGAAGCGCGCTTGCGGACCGCCCTTCATCCGCGGCCCAATTCGGCTGGCGGACTGCATGGAGGATCAGCGGCACGCCGCAAAACACCGCCGTACCGACGACCACGAGCGCCACGTACAGGCCGGGTGATCCCACCGGCAATTGTGCGGGAGGGAAGAACGCCAGCAGGAAGCTGAACGACACTCCCATGAAGCCCACGCCGGCGGCCAGCCACATCCCGACCAGGCCGCCGGGTACCTTGAAGGGCCGGGCACGTTTCGGCTGCGCGTAGCGAAGGCGGATCGCAGCCGCATACATCAGCATGTAGGCAATCAAGTAGAGCGCGACCGTCATCGCCGTAACCAGGAAGAGCACGACCGAGACGTTGTTGATCACGAAATAAAGGCAGGATACGACGCTGGCCCCGATGCCCTGGGTGAGAAGCAGGTTCGTCGGCATGCCATGACGGTTCACTGCATATAGGCCATGGGGCAACTCTCCGTCCGGGGCGGTGGCAAGCAATCCGCGACTGGGACTGCCAAGCCAGGCAAAGACGCCGGCGATCGCGCCAATTCCGACGAGCAGCGACAGCAACCGGGTGAGCCAACCGAGCTGCCAGATGTCCGTAATCACCGCGTTGAATGTGTCGAAGACGCCGGATTGCAATGAAATCTTCTCGTACGGCAGGATTGCCGCGATGGGTATCGTGCCCAGCACGAAGATGGCGAGCGAGATGATCGCCGCGAGGCCGATCGCGGCGGGATACTCGCGGCCCGGCTTCCTCATCTGCCTCACGTGCACCGCCTGCACTTCCACGCCGGCGAACAGCAGCACGATCCCCGCCAGGAACGCGATCGTTCCCAATCCATGGATATCAGGCCAGTATCGTGGCTGCCCATCGTGCGAGACCGCCGGATCGCTGAGGTGTCGCCATGCGACGGGATGCCCGGAGCCGATCCAGTACACAAGGAGCGCCAGGAGGCAAAGACCGGGAAGGACCGTACCGCAGATGAATGTCCAGCCGGCGACCCGGGCGAATACTCCAACGCCTTGAAGGATCACTACCGTCGCGAGCCAGTAGACGACGATGCAGAAGAGTCCGACGTAGGCGCCGCTTCCCGCCAGTGCCGGGATGCCGATTGCATAGGCCAGGGCCACCGCTCCGAAAGTCAGCGCGACCGGGAACCAAACGACGTTCTGGATCCACTGCAGCCAGATCGCCAGGAATCCCCACCGCGTGCCGAATGCCGCGCCGACCCATGCGTAAATGCCGCCGGTCTCGCCGGCGAAGGCTCCGCCGAGCTCGGCGGAGACGAGCGATGCCGGAACGAGGTAGAAGATGACGGTGAACGCCAGGTAGGCGAACATCGTCATCTCTTCCTTCGCGAGCAGCGGCAAGCCACGCAGGCTGGTCACCACCGCCGCTGCCGTCATCAGTCCAATCGAGAACACGCCCAGCGGCCTCTCGCGATCCGCGGGCGCCTTCACGATGCCGGGTGTTCTCGCCGCTTGCGGTTGGCGCTGCCGGCGAGGGATATCCGGCAGCCGACGGGACGACGGGCTAGGTTGCCAGCTTTGCGTTCGCCGCCCAGTCCGGTTGGCGCAGGGCATGGAGGACCAGGGGTATGCCACAGAACAGCACGGTGCCAAAGATCACGAGCGTCACGTAAAGAACGGGCGAGCCCACCGGTAGCTGGGCGGGTGGGAAGAACGCCACCAGGAAGCTGAACCCCACCCCAAGGAAACCCACGCCGGCGGCTACCCACATGCCGACGATTCCACCGGGCACCTTGAAGGGCCGCGCAAGCGCGGGCTCTGTGTAGCGCAGCCGGACGGCGGCGGCATACATGAGCATGTACGCGATGAGGTAGAGCGCGATCGTCATCGCCGAGACCAGGAAGAACACGACGGATACGTCCTTGATCACGAAGTACAGGCAGGACATGACCGTCACCACGCCGCCCTGAGCCAGGAGAATGTGCGTCGGCATGCCATGGCGGTTGGTCGCGTGCAGAACGCGAGGCAACTCCCCGTCCTGAGCGGTTGCGAGCAGCCCCTTGCTCGGGCTGCCAAGCCACGCGAAAACGCCTGCGATCGCGCCGATTCCCACGAGCAGCGACAGCGATTGGGCCAGCCATCCAAGCTGCCAGACATTGGTAATCACCGCCTTGAAGGTTTCGAAGACGCCGGTTTGCAGCGAAATGCTCTTGTACGGCAATATCGCGGCGATCGGCACGGATCCGACGGCATAGAGAAGCAAGGAGACGATCGCGGCCAGTCCGATGGCGATCGGGTATCCGGTGCTTGGCTTCTTCATCTCCGTCACGTGGACCGCCTGGACCTCCACGCCTGCGAACAGCAGCACGATCCCCGCAAGAAATGCGACCGTCCCGAGTCCCTGGATTTCAGGCCAGTAACGCGCGTTTCCGAGGTGCGACACGCCGGCGTCGGTGAGGTGCTGCCAGCCGATGGGATGTCCTGCCGTGATCCAGTAGCCGCAGAGCAGAAGCAGGCAGACCCCGGGGAAAACGGTCCCGATGATGAACGTCCAGGTGGAAATCTTGGCGAAGATTTCGACACCTTGAAGGACGACCACCGTCGCCAGCCAATAGACCAGGATGCAAAAGACGCCGACGTAAGCCCCGTTCTTGCCCAGGTCGGGACGACCGACCGCATAGGCGAACGCCACCGCCCCGAAGGTAAGCGTTACCGGGTACCACACGACGTTCTGGATCCACTGCAGCCAAATCGCCAGGAATCCCCAGCGTGTGCCAAATGGGCGATCGCACTCTGGCCGGAGTCGCTTCGGCTGGCACGAGACCGTTGCCAGGAGGTTTCGGGACAGGTAATCTCAGGTCGCCGGGTCGACATCTCGTCGCGAACGTCACGCGTCGGTCGGGAGCACGAGGCCCCTACAAGTGCCTCGGTCTTCCGTCGTGCCGCCGCCGAGGCCCCCGGACAAGGGGCTCTCGCCATCGGCTGCGAAGGTACCGGAGATCCAGGGCCAATCGCCACTGGTTCGTAGGATTACCCAAGCCTCGATCGAACCCGTAACACAGCGGCCGCGACGAGCGATCAATCCGCTCCGGCCCATCCCAGGAGCTGACATCGATGAACCAATCAGAGCCTCCCTTCGAGACATCCGCCCCAGCACGCTCCCCCGCGGGCGAGAGCCGGGATCCGCGCCAGCAGGACGTGCGACCCAGGATCGCGCTCATCCTCGGGGGCATGCTGGCACGCCATTGGCTCCGGCTCGAGACAGCGAGTCCCCGAGCCGCCATCAGCCGGGCTGATCGCGAGGTCCTGCGGATCCGAAGACTCGTACGGGAACGCACGACCGAGCCGGGACCCGTCTCGCATCCCGGGCAAGTCGGCCCATAATTAGACGATCGGGCGTGACGCTGTGAGTGGTGCGATTCCCCGGGGCTACGCGGGCGTCACTCGTCGCCCGTTCGCGATCAGGTCCTGGGGAATCACCGATTGATGCGTTCTCGCTCAGGGCTGACGGGGCCAGGACATCGCGACTCGGTGGCTGAGCAGGAGGCCTCGGCGATGGAGACGGATGGTGTCGACCCCTCGGTGGTTAAGGTCTTCGCGGCCGCCAAGGCCGCCGGGCTCGCGGTCGTCGGCCCCGAGTGGCAGGATTCGCCGGGCGGGCCTCGCCTCGGGCATGTGAGCCCCACGCCGGACCCCCTCTATTGCTTGCCGGACGCGGGCCATCGACCGATTGCGGCGTGCCTGCGGTCGTATCGGCCGCGCAGCTCGACGAGGCCGCCGTTGCGGCCGAACGCGACCTGCTCGCACCTCTGCCGGCGGCACCATGCCGTCGGCTTCAGGGACGGGCGACCGATCGTTTACCCTCATCTGTCGGTGTCTCGCCCACCCACCTTCCTCGAGACCTTCTCCGGCTCGGCGATGGAGCGAAGAGGAATTGTCGGGCTATGAGGCCTTGAGGGCCGTCGGGCGGAGTAAGAATCTTCGGGCCAAGGGCTACGCCGGCTGGCTCTTGACCGAACCGCCGTTCCTCGAGGACGTCGGTGTGCTTGAGGCCGGCTGGCGTGCCCTTCCCGAGCGCGACCGCCCGAGCTTCCCGCTGCGACGTCCCGGGCCGCCTCTCGCGGGCCCGCCGGGTGCCCGACCTCAGCCTGCACTCGGAGTCGCCGGCCCGGCTTCGCCACCGAGCTCGAGATCGTTCCTCGACCGCTGGGGGCTCATCGGTCTGACGTCGTGGGATCTTCCCGAGCCCCAGGGCCCGCTATTCCCTCGTCGCTCCCGCCTGATGCCCCGGCCACTGCCGCGGCATGGAGTGCACATCGTCTTGCCGATCCATTATGCCCTGACCGGCGACGATGACCTCCTCGGCCAGATCCGCTCGCTTCAGCGGGCATCGCCGCGGACCTCGGGCATTGATCGCAGCACGGCCGGACTACCGCATTACAAGGCCTATGCGACGATCCTCGAGGTCGCCCATTGGGAGATGGCCGTCCTCCAGCGATTCCCGGCGGCCCGCGGCGCAAGGGCTTCGTCGGCCTCGTCGTCGAGGCGATCGCCGAGACGATCGGCCTCGAGGTGAACCAGGTAGAGAAGTGGCGGAAGACGATCAGCGCCTGCCGGCGTGGCAACCGCGACGGCGTCAGCGGCTCTGCGGGTCAAGGAATACGGCCTCGCCCGGCAACTGCGCCCGTCGATCGAGCTGCGGCGTCGCAGCCATGAGCGGGGTCCCGATTTTTCGATTTCGGGACCCGACGTGATCCGGACACCTCCGCGAACATCGCCCTGTGCGCGGGCCGCACGGAGGCGTTGGGCCTCCGTGCCCCTGCGCCAGGGTATGGAGACCGTTGTCATGAGCACTGACGATGCGGCGCGACCCACACCGCCGCCCGACGTTCCCGCCGACCCCCGGACCCGGGGAGAGATCGCGCACGAGCGCGCCGCCCAGGTCGCCGAGATCGAGGGGCAGATCGACCGGATCGCCGCGGAGTTCCACGCCCAGCTGCCCCGCGCCAGGGCCAAGGCAGTCGCTGCGGTATACGCCCGTTTCTCCACGCAGGTTCCAGGACTCGATCGCCGACCAGGTCCGCAGCCTCTTACGAGGCCGCCCTGAAGCAGGGGATCTTCATCCCCCGCGAAAACGTCTGCTACGACACGGCGACCCGAGGCTACAAGGACCAGCGCCCCGGGCTCGAACCGGCTGCGCGGCCTCCTCGCCGCGGGCGGCCTCGGCGCATTCCTGGTCTTCTCGACCAACCGACTCTTGCCGGAAGACCTACAAGGCCTTGCAGTTCGTCGAGGAGCAGGTCGTCGAGCGGGGCATCCGCTGCCTCTTCGTCAAGTCGGGGGTCGACTCCGCCGACGCGAGTCGCTGGCGGATGCTCCTCCAGATCCACGCCATGACCGACGAGTTCGTCGTCGGCATGTACGCCGACAACATCCGCTCGGCCCACGAAGGCCTCTACGAGGGCGGGTTCGTCTTCGGCACGATCAGCTTCGGCTATCGCGGCAGGGAGGTCCCGGGCCGGCTCGACCAAGCGCGGCCGTGTCCGCCGCGTCCTCGAAGTCGACCCCGACACCGCGGCCTGGGTGGTCAAGGCATTCGCCTGGTTCGCCGATGACCGCCTGCCGATCGATGAGATCGCGCGGAGGTTCAATGCCGACCCGGGCGTCCCGCCGAGCCCCAAGAGCCTCAGCGGCCGCTGGTCACACAAGGCCATCCGACATCTCCTCGCCAACGCCCGATATCGCGGCTGGTGGCAGTATGGCGACACGGTCAACGTCTGGCAGGGCACGAAGGATTACTCGCGGCAGATCAAGCGGACGGAGCCGCTGAAGCAGGGTCAGTTCGAGCACCTGCGCATCGTCCCCGACGAACTCTGGTACCGGGCCGAGAAGCGGCTGGCGGAGCAGCCCCGCCCGCCTCGCCCCGAACCCCGGGACGGCGACCGGCGGTCGCGCCCGGTGCTGCTCAACGGCCTGTTCTACTGCCCCACGCACAGCAGGATCCTCTACGTGGGCGGCGCGAACGGCCACTCGATGTTCTGCAAGGACTGCATGTCCACCCACGAGTCGGAGCGCCCGCTCTACTCGCTGCTGAATCGCGCCATGGCACTGAGTCTGACCTGCCGGGCGGTGGCCGAGCTCGTCCGGCGTGACGAGGTCCTCGTCGGGTCGATCATCGCGGCCTGCCGCGAGCAGGCCGGCCGCGCACAGCGGCCCGACCCCGCGCGGCTCGACGGGCTTCGCCGCGAGGAAGAGAAGCTGGGGCGCCGGATCCGCGCCCTGATGGAGAACCCCGGCGAGACCGATGAGGACCTCCGCGAGACCAACGAGCGTCTCCGCGCCCTGCGGCGCGACCGGGCCGAGGTCTCGTCGGCCCTGGCCCGCGCCGCGGCCGACGAGGCCCGGCCGGTCGTCATCCCCGACGAGGCTGAAGTCCGCGGCATGATCGACGGCCTGGCCGGCCTCCTCGAGTCGGCGGCCTCGGGCCCGTCGGACGAGGACGCCAGGGCGGCCCGTGAGGTCGTCGAGCTCCTCACCGGCGGCCGGATCGACCTCGAGCAAATGGGAGAGCGCCGGCGTCACGGCGGCTGGCTCCGGGGCCGATTCCGTGTGCCGCCTGGTGAGTGCGCTGGCGTCGCGCTGCTCGGGCACCCAGGTCGACGTCGAGGGGGACGACGGGATCGAGGTGGTCGTCGATTACCGTGAGCCGAGCGACGCGGAGGCGCTCGCGGACGAGCGTCAAGGCCCTCTATGACAAGGGAGATCTCATCAAGAACATCGCAAAGTCCTTGAAGATCTCCAGGAACCTGGCGACGAGGGCGCTCGCGGTCTGGTACACCCGTCGCGGCGAGGAGGTTCCCGACGGGCGTCGCGCCGGAAGGACCTTGCGAAGAAGTCGGTCGAGCCGCCCAAGTACGTTCAGATTTCAGATGAGGCCAAGCGGCTCTGGGACGAGGGGTTGCTGATGACCGACATCCAGAAGGAGGTGAACTGCGACGCGACGACCTTGACTGCGGCGATCAAGTTCTGGCACGAGTCGCGCGGCCTGCCTGTCCCCGACGGCCGGACTCGTCGCAAGTCTCTCGCGAAGAAGGTGACAAGGCCCCGCGCCAATCGGGGCCGAATCGAGCCGCCCCCCGCCGCCTGATGTCGCGGGTAACCTCCGACCGGGGCCCGGCCCGAGGGCCGGGCCCCGGTCTTTTTCTTAGCCATGAAGAATGAGGTCAGATTCTTCACGCTCTTGATTGTCCGTCGTCTGCTGGAGGACACGACCAGGCCGGGGACAATCAATCCGAACGCATTTCGCAACTGTGACCGCGGGACTTGGCGACTTAGACGCCCCCGTCGGCATCGGAGGGTCGATCGATGGCCGCTGAACCCGCCGCACGCGTCGCGATCGAACGTCGCTCCGAGCCAGCAACACCGTCGGTCGCCGCATGATCAAGGCCGAGTTGCTCGGCCAGCATAGCCACGCGACCCTCGTGCGGCATCGACGTCCACGTCTACGCCCGGGACGGCAAGTACCTCGCCCGCGGCCGGTACGACGGGGCGGCCTTCGGCGAGACGCTCGGCGACAACCCGCTCGCGGCTTCGGCCAGGCTCCGTCGGCTGCTGACCGAGATCGAGGAGGGGACGTTCCTCAGGCCAAGCGAGGCCACGACGCCGCCCCCTCAGGCGGGCTGCCGTGCCCCGGCTCGACCTTCGCGGGGCTC
>CAVWUN010000023.1:0-10717 GCA_963758215.1 uncultured beta proteobacterium
GAAGAGCGCGCCCAGGGCGCCCATCGAGGCGGCCTCGGTGGGCGCGGCGATGCCGCCCATGATCGAGCCCAGCACCGCGATGATGAGCAGGATCGGGGGCGCGACTCCCTTGACCGCCCGCTTGGAAAGCTCGCCGCGCGTGACCCCGGATCGCTCCTCGAACGGGATCGGCGGGGCGAGGTCCGGCCTGATCTTGGCCAGCACCAGGATGTAGACGATATACAGCCCTCCGAGCATGATCCCCGGAATGAGCGCCGCGGCGAACAGGGTGCCGATCGACTCGCCCACCAGGTCCGCCAGCAGGATCAGGATCAGGCTGGGCGGGATGATCTGGCCCAGCGTTCCCGAAGCGCAGATGGTTCCGCACGCAAGCCCCTTGTTGTAGCCGCGCTTGAGCAGCGTCGGCAGCGACAGCAGGCTCACCGTGACCACCGTCGCGCCCACGATCCCGGTCGCCGCGCCCATGAGGATGCCGATGACGATGATGCCGATCGCCATCCCGCCAGGGATCCGGCCCGCCATCAGCCCCATGACGTCGAGCATCTCCTCCGCGATGCGCGACTTCTCCAGCAGCACGCCCATGAAGACGAAAAGCGGCACCGCCAGCAGCGTGTAGTTCGTGGCCACGCCGTAGATCTGCAGCGGCACCAGGCTGAACAGGTTGTGCCCGAAGCCGATCAGGCCGAAGAAGATCCCGGCGGCCGCGATCGCAAAGCCGACCGGCATGCCGGCCAGCAGCAGGACGATGAATCCCAGGACCTCGAGGCCGGCGAGGGTCTCGTTAGCCATTGCTCGTCTCGCGGGCGCCGCGCAGCAGCGTCGCGGCCTTCTCCATTGCCAGGGCGAGGCTCTGGATGCCCAGCAACAGCAGGCCCAGCGGGACGCAGGACTTGAGCACCCAGACGTACGGCAGCCCACCGGGACTCTGCGAGACCTCGTGGTCGGCGAAGCTCTGCCCGACGAACTGCAGCGAGAGGTAGGACAAGTAGATCGAGATGGGAAGCATCACGAACAGGGCGACCACGAGGTCGAACCAGAGCCTCGCCCGCTCACCGTAGTACTGGTAGAACACGTCCACGCGCACGTGTTCGCCCTCCTTGAGCGTGAAGGACACCCCCAGCAGCGAGATGATCGCGAGTCCCCACCACTCCATCTCCTGCGCGGCGATGCTGCTCTTGTTGAATCCGTAGCGCGCCAGCACCTCCCCCGAGATCAGCAGCACCAGGGCGAACACCAGCCACGAAGCGGCGCGTCCGATGAAGTCGATTACCGCGCTCAGCGCGCGGGAGGCACGCGAAAGGAAGGCTTCCATCGTCACTCCTATGCTCCCGGGCGGGATTGCGCTGCTCCCATCCCGACCCCGGTGCCGGGTGCGGATCCGCCGGGACCGGGAGGTGGCCGGTCCCGGTGAACGGCCCTCAGATCGGCTGCACGTGCGTCAGGTACTCGGTCTCGCCGATGGACGACCACTTGTCGTGCGTCTTCTTGTACGCAAAGTAGGATTCGTGCACCTTCTTGACCAGCGGATCCTTGGCCGTGTAGGTCGCCAGGGTATCGAAGGTCGCCGTCTTGAGCCCCTTGATGACTTCCGCAGGCAGCGGTGCCGTCTTCACGCCGTAGTTCTTTACGAGATCCTCGAGGGCGGCGGTGTTCTGCGACTCGAGGTACATGATTCCCTCGATGCTGGTGGCGTGCGCCGCCTGCGCGACCATCGCCTGCAGGTCCTTCGGCAGCGACTCCCATGCCTTCTCGTTCACCGTGATCTCGGCGGTCGTCGCCGGCTCGTGCCAGCCCGTGGTGTAGTAATACTTTGCGGCATTTTGCAGCCCGAGTCGCTTGTCGAGGAACGGGCCGACCCATTCTGCGGCGTCGATCACGCCGCGCTCGAGCGCGGGGAAAATCTCGCCTCCGGGCAGCGAGCTCACCGCCACGCCGAGCTGTGCGTAGATCTTGGCGGCGATTCCCACCTCGCGCATCTTCAGGCCCTTGAGGTCCGCAAGCGTGTTGATCGGCTTGCGGAACCATCCCGTCATCTGGACGCCCGAGGTGTTGGCGGGGAACGGGACCAGGTGGAACGGCTTGTACACCTCGCGCCAGAGGTCCATTCCCCCGCCGTAGTAGAGCCACGAATAATGTCCGAGGTACTCCATGCCGAACGGAACGGTGGTGAAGTACTGGGCGGCGAAGGTCTTGCCCGACCAGTAGTACGACGCGGCGTGATTCATCTCGACGTTGCCGGCGGAGCAGGCGTCGAAGCCGCCGAATGCCGGCAGCAGCTCGCCCGCTGAGAACACCTTGATCTTGAGGCGGCCCTCGGACATCTGCGCGCATTTCTCGGCGAACGACTCCGCGCTGCCCGGCCCGCTCTGGTACAGCGGCAGCCCCGCGGGCCAGGCGGTGGTCATGCGCCAATTGAACGTCTTGCTCGACTGGGCGCGAGCGATCATCGGTGCTCCCAGGGTCCCGGCGGCGCCTGCGGCGAGACCTCCCTTGATGAATCCCCTTCTGCTGACGGCCATGGTTTTCTCCTTTGCGAATGGACAGCGTGGGCGGCTTGCACCGTGCGCGAGCATCCGAGGGCGCCGCGTGCGGTGCGGGCGAGCGCGGCTGCGAAGCATCGCAATACGATATACGCAAACGCAAGTCCCATTCCAACACCGCGCTGGCCCGGTCCCCTGACTGTTCGTAGGAGGTGGAACGCCCGCGCGGGCGTTCAGGGGAGTACGATCCGGCCGCGTCGGATGCACTGGTTTGGGGACTGCGCCGGGCAGCGTGCTCGCTGGCGGTGCATCGGCGCGGGGTCTGGACATGGGCGAGTGATGCCCTTGCGGGCTCCATCCGGGTGTCAAGGAAAGATATACGCAAGGCCAACGACAGCTTGCAGACAGCTATGCCCGGTACGGTGGACGGACGGAGGGGCCGCGCAAGGCGCTGCCCGACTCGAATCCCCAGCCACGCTCGAAGGGGCCACATGTTCGCAGCAGCGGGTATGACCGGCGCGTCCGACGCGGTGATCGCGCTCGCCCAGATCATGCTGATCAACGTGGTGCTGAGCGGCGACAACGCGGTGGTGATCGCGCTGGCTTGCCGGCGGCTGTCTCCCAAGCACCAGAAAATGGCCTTTCTCTGGGGCAGCGTGGGCGTGGTGGTCCTCATGGTGATCCTCACCGTGTTCGTGGTGTACCTGCTGAGCCTTCCCTACCTCGAGCTGGCGGGAAGCGGCATGCTGCTCTGGATCGGCATCAAGCTGCTGGTCGCGGAAGACGGGGGCGAGGACGGCAAGATCGAGCAGAAGGCCACTCTGCTCGCCGCCATCCGCACCATCATCATCGCCGACATGATCATGAGCCTCGACAACGTCCTTGCGATGGCTGCCGCGGCGAAGGGCCACCTCTGGATGCTCGTCGTGGGCCTGGTCGTGACGGTGCCCGTGATCCTCTTCGGGAGCGCGCTGCTCATGAAGCTGATGGAGCGCTTCCCGGTCTTCGTGATGGTCGGCGCGGCGCTGATCGGCTGGGTCGCGGGCGAGATGGCGATCTCCGATCCCGCGATCAAGAGCTGGGTCGACGTGCACGCCGCCATCCTGCACTCGGTGGCGCCGATTTTCTGCGCGGCGCTCGTGATCGCAACCGGCAAGATCGTCGAGCGGGCCGGCGCGAAGCGGCGCAAGTCCTCGCCGGCCGCCACCTGACCGCGGGATGCGCATGTCCGGCATGGCCGCTCCCGCATACCGTGTGTCGTTTCCCGCGGCGGTGCGCAACGTCCTCGTGGTGGTGAACCGCCTGCAGGACCATCGTGCCATCGCCGAGCGCCTCGCCGCCATGCACCGCGAGCAGCCGATGCGCACCCACTTGCTGGCCGTCGAGGCGGCGCCCACCGGCTACGCGATGGCGTTCCTCGGCGGCATCGACGTGCAGCGCCTGTTGCGCGAGGGCGGCCTCGATCGGATGCGTGTGCTGCGCGGCCTGCTCGACGCGCGGGGCGTGCCGTATCGGCATCATGTCGAGGTGGGCCGCTGGGAGGAGACGATAACGCGCTTCGCCCAGGAGCATTTCTGCAAGACCATCGTGATGGGGGAAAGCCGGCGCAGCCTGCTGCGCCATCTCGTCCTGCGCCACGACGCGTGGCGCATCCGCTCGCGCCTCGTGAGGTCCGGCTTCGCCTGCGAGTTGCTCTAGCCGGGCTGCCGCCCGGACTCGCGCCCGGGGCGGACAGGCTCTGGTAGGATCGGACGTGGTTTCCCGCCTATTTCGCCTCGCAGCCCTTATTGCATGCGCGCTCTGCGGACTCGCGCGTGCGAGCTCCTCGGTCTACCTGGAAGATCTCACCTGGCCGGAAGTGCGCGACGCGGTGCGCGGCGGCAAGACAACGATCATCGTTCCCATCGGTGGCACCGAGCAGAGTGGGCCCCACATGGTGCTGGGCAAGCACAACGTGCGGGTCCGGGCGCTCGCGGGAAAGATCGCGGCCGCCTTGGGCGATGCACTCGTCGCCCCGGTGTTGGCGTACGCGCCGGAGGGATCGCTGAGCCCGCCATCCGGCCATATGCGGTTCCCGGGAACGATCACCGTGCCCGAGGACGCCTTCGAAAAGATCCTCGAGTCCGCCGCCCGCAGCTTCAAGCTGCACGGCTTCCAGGACATCGTGTTCATCGGCGATCACGGCGGCTATCGCGCCGGCCTGCGCAACGCCGCCGCGCTCCTCGACCGCGAATGGGCGGGCTCGCCCGCGCGCGCGCATGCGATCGACGAATACTACCGCGCCTCGAGTGAGGGGTTCGCCGAGCTGCTGCGGGCGAAGGGCTTCGCGCAGCGGGAGATCGGGACCCACGCGGGCCTCGCCGACACCTCGCTCGCGCTGGCGATCGATGCGTCGCTGGTCCGCGAAGGGCGGCTTGCCGGCCCGGAGCGCGAACCGGCCGATGGAGTGTACGGCGACCCGCGCCGTGCGAGCGCCGAGCTCGGGCGGCTCGGTGTGGACCTGATCGTCGAGCGCACGGTAGCGGCCATCCGGAAGGCGACCGCGCGAAGGTAGAATGCGGTTTTGGTCCCGGAGCACCATGCAGTGACCGCAACAGGAAGCTTTCGCGCCGCCCTGCTCGCCGCCGTCGCCTTCGCATTTCCCCCCGCCCATTCCATCGAGACGATCCCGGGCATGCCGCCGGTGATCGATCCCGGCAACCTGTATAGCGAAGCAAGCGCCGGCAAGATGAGCCCCGCGGTGGCCGGCGCCCTCGAGCGCGTCTACGTGCCGCACGTGCAGTCGAACGACGTGTACGTGATCGATCCGGCGACCTTCAAGGTGGTCGGACAAGTTCAAGGTCGGCCTCAACCCGCAGCACGTCGTGCCTTCGTGGGACCTGAAGACGCTCTGCGTCGCGAACAACGCGGAGCACACCACCAAGGGCAGCGCTCACCCCGATCGATCCGAAGACCGGCAAGCCGGGCACGCCCATTGCCGTGGACGACCCTTACAACATGTATTTCACGCCCGACGGCAAGTCCGCGATCGTCGTGGCCGAGGCCCTCAAGCGGCTGGACTTCCGCGATCCGCACACCATGGCAGCTGCAGTACTCGATCGCCACGCCGCACTGCGCGGGCATCAACCACGCCGATTTCTCGATCGACGGCCGCTACGCGATCTTCACCTGCGAATTCTCCGGAGCCTGGTGAAGATCGACATGGTCGAGCACGCAAGGTGCTGGGCTATCTCACGCTTTCGAAGGGCGGCATGCCGCAGGACATCCGCATCTCGCCGGACGGCAAGGTCTTCTACGTGGCCGACATGCTGGCCGACGGCGTGTTCCTGATCGACGGCGACGAGCTTTCCGGAGGTCGGCTTCATCGCGACCGGCAGTGGGCACCCACGGCCTCTATCCGAGCCGCGACGGCACGCAGCTCTACGTCGCCAATCGCGGCTCCAACGTGATCTGCGGGGCGAAGGGCGGTCCGGGCAGCGTCTCGGTGGTCGACTTCGCCACGCGCAAGGTGGTGGCCAACTGGCCCGATCCCCGGCGGCGGCAGCCCCGACATGGGCAACGTCAGCGCCGACGGCAAGCGGCTGTGGCTGTCCGGCCGCTACGACAACGTCGTCTATGCCTTCGATACGACGACGGGCAAGGCGAAGGTGATTCCGGTCGGCACGGAGCCGCACGGCCTTACCGTCTGGCCGCAGCCCGGCCGCTACTCGCTCGGCCACACCGGCAACATGCGCTGACAGCGCCGGGCTCGGGCGCGTCGATGCAATTTCATTCCACGTACGGCACGCGCGGCATGGCGGTCGCGCCCCATGCGCTTGCCGCCGAGTCCGCGCTCGCAGTGCTGCGCGACGGCGGCAATGCGATCGAGGCCATGGTCGCGGCAGCGGCGACGATCGCCGTCGTTTATCCGCACATGAACTCGCTGGGCGGGGACGCCTTCTGGCTGATCCATCTGCCCGGCGAGCCGGCACGCGCCATCGACGCGTGTGGAGCGGCCGCCGCGGCCGCCACGATCGATTACTACCGCGAACGCGGCATGGCGAGCATTCCGTTTCGCGGCGGCCTGGCGGCAAACACCGTGGCAGGAACGGTATCGGGATGGGAGCTTGCGCTGGAGCTGAGCCGCTCCCGCCTCGGCGGGCGCATGCCGCTTTCGCGGCTGCTCGCCGACGCGGTCCACTATGCCCACGATGGCATCGTGGTCACGTGCAGCCAGACCGCCACTACCACCGCCAAGCTCGCGGGGCTGCAGGGACAACCCGGGTTCGACGCCACGTTCCTCGCCGGAGGCGCTCCGCCGGTCGCGGGCACGCGGTTTCGCAATCCGCGCCTCGGCGACACGCTCGCGCGGCTTGCCAGGGCGGGGCTGCGCGATTTCTACGACGGCGAGCTGGCGCGGGGCATCGCGCGGGACCTGGCGGCCGTGGGCAGTCCCCTCGCCGCAGTCGACCTCGCGGCGCACCGCGCTTCGTGGCGCGCGCCGCTATCCTTCAGGCACTCGCTCGGGACGCTCTACAACCTGCCCCCGCCTACCCAGGGCGTGGTATCGCTGCTCATCCTGGGCATCCTCGACGCGCTCGAGATCGGCAAGGTGGACCCGAGCGGCGCCGAATACGTCCATTTGTGCGTCGAGGCCGTGAAGCAGGCTTTCGGCGTGCGCGACCGTTACGTGACCGATCCGGCCTACATGGAGGTGCCGGCGCAGGACCTGCTCGCGCCCGAGGCGGTGGGGCGTCTCGTGGCACAGGTGGACCGCAGGCACGCCGCTCCGTGGGGCGCGGGCAAGGGCCCCGGCGACACGATCTGGATGGGTGTGGCCGATGGCGAAGGACGCGCGGTGAGCTTCATCCAGAGTCTTTACCACGAATACGGCAGCGGCTTGGTGCTCGAGTCCTCGGGCCTGAACTGGCAGAACCGCGGATGCAGCTTTTCCCTCGACGAGGGCGCGCTCAACGTGCTGCGGCCCGGCCGCAAGCCCTTCCACACGCTCAACCCGGCGCTCGCGCTCCTCGACGACGGGCGCACTATGGTCTACGGCAACATGGGCGGTGACGGCCAGCCGCAGACGCAAAGCGCGGTGTTCACGCGCACCGTCGTCTTCGGCATGGGTCCGGCGGCCGCGATCGCCGCGCCACGCTGGCTGCTCGGGAGAACCTGGGGGCAGACGAGCGATACGCTCAAGCTCGAGTCGCGCTTTCCGGCGCCGGTGGTCGACGCACTCGTCCGCATGGGGCACGAAGTGGAATTGCTCGGCGATTTCGACGAGACTGTGGGACACGCGGGAGCAATCCTGCGCCACGCCGACGGCACGCTCGAGGGCGGATCCGATCCGCGCTCCGACGGAGGCGTGGCGAGCTACTGAAGCCGCGGAGGACGCCATGAAACGAATCGCCACGCTGGCGATAACCATCGCCTGTGCCGTCGCGCTCGGAAGCCCCCCGGCCCGTGGCGCGCCCGATCCCGCCAAGGGCAAGCGCCTCATGGCCGAACATGGCTGCGATGCCTGCCACGCGCGCAGGATGAATGGCGACCCGGCCGCGATCTTCCTGCGCAAGGGCCGCAAGGTCGCGTCGCTGGCCCAGCTCAAGTCCCAGGTCGCCGCATGCAACTCCGGGTTTGGCACGGGCCTCTTTCCGGAAGAGGAGGACGACATCGTGGCCTACCTGAACCGGGAGTACTACAAGTTCAAGTAGGCGCCATGCCGGGATTGCCGCCGACGCCGACCACGCGCGGCAGGTTGAGCACGGGCGCCGCGATGGTCTTGCGATCGCGCAGGTAGCGCGCGATCACGTCCCATACGGGTTCGCCCGACGCTCCCTCGGCCACCGGCGCCCAGCCGGCGACCTTGTACGTTTTCGAGGCCTCGATCGGTTTGCCGGCCAGGCGCATGTCGGAGATGCGGCTGCCCATCTGCGCTTGCGGCGTGCACGTGTACTCGAGTCCTCCCACGCGCACCATGTCGCCGCCCTGCTGGTAGTAGGGATCGGGATTGAAGAGGTTGTCGCAGACGTCCTCGAGGATCGTCTTGATCATCGCACCCGTGTAATGGCTCACCGTCGCATGGGGATAGGTGATCGCCGACAGGTCCATCACGTGCTCCATCGTGATCGACTCGCCCGGCAGCAGGGTCGTGCCCCACCGGAATCCGGGCGAGAAGGCGATCGGCGCATGCTGCACCGCCATCAGCGCGTCGAGGATCACCTGGTCGGCGGTGCCATTGAAGTTCCCGCGGCGGTAGAGCAGGCCCTCGGTCACCGCGAGCCCTTCGCCCAGCCGCTTTTCGTACGGCGTGCGATGACGCGCGATGAGGGCGTCCATTGCGCCATCGGCGGGCAGCAGATTCGAGAACACCGGCAGCAGGCGGTAGCGCCAATCGCGGATGCGTCCGCCGCCGTAGTCGAAGTCGAGCACGGCCAGGTACTTGCCGTTGCTGCCGGCGTTGGTGACCAGCGTGGTCCCCGAAGCGCTCGCCACCCGCACGGGTGCCGGCACGGCGTCGTGCGTGTGGCCGCCGAGGATGGCGTCGATGCCGCTGACGCGCGTGGCGAGCTTGAGGTCCACGTCCATGCCGTTGTGCGAAAGCAGCACGACGATCGCCGCGCCCTTCCTGCGCACCTCGTCGACATGCTTCTGCAGCTCGGGCTCCTTGATGCCGAACGTCCAGTCTGCAATGAGGTAACGCGGGTTGGCGATCGGCGTGTAGGGAAATGCCTGGCCGATGATGGCCACGCGCACGCCGTTGATCTCGCGAATCACGTAGGGCTTGAAGACCGGGTCACCGAAGTCCGCGGTCGCGATGTTCTGCGCGATGAAATCGATCGCGCCCTTGAAGTCGTTCTCCACCACCTGCTTCACCCGTTCCTGGCCGTAGGTGAATTCCCAGTGCCCGGTCATGACATCCACGCCCAGCTGTTTCTGCGCGTCGATCATGTCCTGTCCGCGGGTCCAGAGCGACGTGGCCGAGCCCTGCCACGTATCGCCCCCGTCGAGCAGCAATGCGCCCGGCCGCGAGGCCCGGAGCCGCTTCACGAGGGTTGCGAGGTGCGCGAAGCCCCCAAGGCGCCCGTAGGCTGCGGCCGCGCGCACGAAATCGAGATAGGTGAAGGCGTGCGCCTCGCGCGAGCCCGGTGCGATGCCGTACGCCTTGAGGAAGGCCTCCCCCACGAGGTGCGGCGGCTTGCCGGCCGCCGCGGCCACGCCCAGGTTCACGTCCGGCTCGCGGAAGTGCACCGGACGCAACTGCGCATGGCAGTCCGTGAAATGCAGCAGGCTCACGTTTCCGAGGCGCGGCACGTCGTAGAGCGCATCGCCGTCGCCCGCCAGCGCGCCGCGCGACGCGAGCGGCAACCCCGCCGCGGCCCCGATCGCGAGGGCCTCGAGGAATTCGCGGCGGTCCATGCTCAGAATTCCAGGTCGTCGGCGATGGCGCGAGCTCCGGCCAGCGCGCAGGACTCGTCCGCCTCGCCGCCGGGCGCGCCGGACACCCCGATCGCGCCGAGCAGCGAACCGCCCGCCTCGATCGGGACGCCGCCCCCGAGCGCGGTAACGCGTGGCACGTGGCGCAGCCCGGCCAAGGGCTCGCCGGGGCGCGTGACCCTCTCGAGCTCCGACGTGTTGATCTTGAAGGAAGCTGCCGACCACGCCTTGTCGGACGCAATCTGGATCGTGTGGGGGCCGGCGAACCGATCGCGCAGCAGGACCTGCGCCAGGCCCGCCCGGTCGACGACGGCGACCGTCACCTGATAACCGTTCGCGCGGCATTTCGCGAGCGCGGCCTGGGCGGCCCTGAGCGCCGTCGCGGGCGTGAGCTGGCGCACCGCGAAAGTGGCGTCGTCGGCCGCGGGGGCGAGAGACGGTGCGATCGCGGCGCAGGCCGCGATCGCGAGGTGCAGCGCCCTCACTGGTTGACCGGCGAGTGGGGATCCATGAGGAGTGCCACCACGTCCTTGATCTGCTGCTCGCTGAGTATCGCGTGCTGCCCGAAGCGCGGCATGCTCGAGCACGCGGCGAACGCCTCGGAGTTGTACACCTTGGCGTAGACGTACTTCTGCATCTCGGCCGTATAGCCACGATCCTTGCCGAAGTGATACAGGCTGGGCCCGATCGTGCCGAAGGAGAGCTCCTCCTTCGTGAGCTCGTGGCACGCATAGCAGTTGCCGCCCCCCGGCTTCGCGGGATCGTCGCTCCACTGCTTGCCCCTTCCCGTCTGCGCGACTTTTTCCCCCGCCTTCCAGTCG
>CAVWUN010000024.1:0-184822 GCA_963758215.1 uncultured beta proteobacterium
ATCGCCACCCGCAGCATCGGTGCGTGGCGCTGGATGTACAGGCCGTTCTGCAGGCGCAGGGGCCGGAACTCGTCGTCGGTGAGCTCGCCGGCGAGGTAGCGTCGCGTCTGGTCGCGAAACTGCGCGACGCGGTCGGCGACGAGGGCGTGATCGTAGGCGTCGTAGCGGTACATGGCCGCCATCGTAGAAGCGCTGCACATGCCTGAAAAATACTTGATTGTGCTATGCTAATAACTAATTGATATAAGCATTCGCCCATGAACCTGCAGCAATTGCGCTACGTGAGCGAGGTGGCCCGCCGTGGCCTCAACGTGTCCGGAGCGGCCGCGGCACTGCACACCTCGCAGCCGGGCGTGTCCAAGCAGATCCGCGCCCTGGAGGAGGAGCTCGGCGCGGCGATCTTCGTGCGCCAGGGGCGGCGCTTCGCGGCGATCACCGACGCGGGGCGCGAGATCATCGCGGGAATCGATCGCGTGCTCGCGGAGCTTGCCAACCTGAAGGCGGTGGGCGCGGAGTTCGCGCACCGATCGCGCGGCCAGCTCGCCGTGGCCGTGACCCACACCCAGGCGCGCTACGCGCTGCCGGCCGTGGTGACCGCGTTCAAGCGGCGCTTCCCGGAAGTGAAGCTCAAGCTGCTGCAGGGCAACCCGCACCAGCTCGCGCACATGGTGGTCGCCGGCGAGGCGGACCTGGCGATCGCCACGGAGGCCCTCGACGAATACCGCGAGCTGGTGACCCTGCCGTGCTACCAATGGCACCACTGCGTCGTGGTGCGCTCGGGCCATCCGCTCGCGAAGGCCAGGCCCCTCACGCTCGCGGCGATCGCGGCGTACCCGCTGGTCACCTACGATCCGACCTTCGCCGGCCGCAGCGCCGTGGATCGGGCCTTCGCGGCGCGCGGACTGCATCCCGAGATCGCGCTCACGGCGCTCGACTCGGACGTGATCAAGTCCTACGTGGCGCTCGGCCTGGGCGTGGGGATCATCTCGGCGCGCGCCTTTCGCAAGGGCAAGGACGCGGGGCTGCGCGCGCTCGCCTGCGACCACCTGTTTCCCGCCCAGACCACGCGGCTCGCCTACCGGCGCGGCGCATACCTGCGCGCCTACACGGTGGAATTCGTCCGGCTCCTGGCTCCGCACACGCGCGGCGAGGACCTGCGCCAGCTCGCGGGGGCGGCCGGGGAGAACTTCTCGATCTGAGGGGCCGCGCTCAGCAGCGCGCCCATTGCACGCTGTAGCTCTCGATCGCGCGCACCACGGTCGACGCGCCGATCGCCGCGCGCGCCCGTGCGCCCATCTCGAGCTGCAGGCGAAAGTCGTACTTGCGGAAGAACGCGTCGAACAATTCGCCGCCGAAGGTGCCGACCGCGAAGGCCTCGTCGCTGGCGGGATCGTGCTCGAGCAGGATCGTGGCGAGCGGCTGGGGCGCGGGCCCGGACACCACGCGCGCGCCCGATGCGGGATCGTAGACGCTGCGGTCGGAGCAGCAGGTGATGACCTTGCCGGGGCCGGCGACCGGACTCGGTGCGTCGCGATAGCCGATGAAGGTGATCTGCCGCGTGGGGTAGGTCATCTTGTGGGCGCAGATCGCCGAATACGCCACCACGGACTTGCCCTCGCCCACGCCGCCCTCCCAGCGATAGGCGTCGCCCGCCTGGGTGCGCAGCTCGATGCCTCCCGGCGCCGGCTGGTGCAGCCGCAGCAGGAAGCAAGGCGTGGCGGCGTACGGATAGTCGAACACGTAGTTGGCGCCCGGCTGCAGCTTGCCGAGGCGGATCGGCTTGCCGTATTCGTCCACCAGCCTCGCACGGGCGTACATGCGCGCGCTGAGTTGCGCCGCCTGGGAGGGCTCGGGCAACGCCACGCCAGCCGCGGAGGCGGCGCAGATCCGGACGAATTCGCGGCGCCTCACGGCCGCATCGCCCTCACACCAGGCCCTCGAGCGGCTGCACCTCGACGCGGCTGCCCGGCTCCACGTTGCCGGTCGCTTCGCCGAGGATGATGAAACAGTTGGCGTCGCTCATCGACTTGAGGATGCCGGAGCCCTGCTCGCCGGTCGGCTTCACCGTGAGCGTCCCGTCGGGGGCGCGCTCGAGGATGCCGCGCTGGAACTCGGTGCGCCCGGGCGCCTTCTTCAGGCGCGCGGTGCACGTGGCGGCGAAGGTGGGCGCCGGCTCGACGGGATCCGCACCCGCCAGCACCAGCAAGGCGTCGCGCACGAACTGGTAGAAGGTCACCATCACCGAGACGGGGTTGCCGGGCAGGCCGAAGAAGTGCGCGGCGCCGATCTTGCCGTAGGCGAGCGGGCGGCCCGGCTTCATGGCGATCTTCCAGAACACCACCTCGCCCAGCTTGCCGAGCATGCCCTTCACGAAATCGGCCTCCCCCACGGATACGCCGCCGCTGGTGATCACCACGTCGGCGCTGGCCGAGGCGGCCTCGAATGCCCGCTCGAGGAGCAGCGGATCGTCGCGCACCACGCCCATGTCGAGCACCTCGCACCCCAGGCGCGTGAGCATGCCGTGGATGGTGTAGCGATTGGAGTCGTAGATCTCGCCCTCGGCGAGCGCCGTCCCGACCGACTTGAGCTCGTCGCCGGTGGAGAAGAACGCGACGCGCAGGGGCCGGTAGACCGCGACCTCGCCGATCCCGAGCGAGGCGATGAGCCCGAGCTCCGCGGGCCGCACGATGCGCCCGCGCCGCAAAGCGACCGACCCGGCCTTGAGGTCCTCCCCCGCCGCGCGCACGTTCTGTCCCTGCCTCACGCCCGGCGCGATCGCGATTTCCTTGCCGCTCGCCTGGGCGCGCTCCTGCATCACCACCGCATCGGCGCCTTCCGGCACCACGCCGCCGGTCATGATGCGCACGCATTGGCCGGGACCCAGGGACCCGGAGAAGGGCTTCCCGGCGAACGCGGCGCCGACCTCGCGCAGGGTGGTCTCGGCCCCGGGCCGAAGGTCGGCCGCGCGCACCGCCCAGCCGTCCATCGCCGAGTTGCGATGCGCGGGCACATCGACCGGCGAGCACACGTCCTCGGCCAGCACGCGCCCCAGCGCGGATCGCACCGGCACGCGCAGCACCCCCGTCACCGGCGAGAGGAACTGGTGGATGAAGGCGCGCGCCTTGGCCACCGGCATGGAATTCGGGTCGTAGTCGTCGGCGCAGGACGCCTCGATGATGGTGGGCGCGGACATGGGATTCAGGCGGTGTGGAGGTCGATTTCGTCCAGGCGTTCGATTCTACCGTCCCGCAGTAACGCGAGCAGGGTGACCGAGCGCATCACTTCGTGCGCCTCCGCGGCGAACGCGTCCCGCGCCGCCTCCAGCGCCGCCTCGAGAACGCCAAGGTCGGTGTGCCGCGCGAGCGTGATATGGGGCTCGTACGGCAGGTCGCGCCTCAAATGGGGCGCGAGCGAGCGCGTGTAGAGACGGTCGTGGAGCGCGGCGATGGACGCCGCCCCGCGCGCCGCCATCAGGAACACGAACTCGTTGGCGTGCAATCGTGCGCCGCGGAACGTCACCGCGATCGGCGGCCAGCGCGCGGCCACGCGCCGCACGTGGGTCTCGATCTGCAGCCGGGAGAGCGCCGTGGGGAAGGGAAACACCAGCGAGACATGCGCCGGGATGAACGGCGCCATCGGGTCGTGACTGCGCCGGAAGTCCTCGATCGCGGCGATGCCCGCGAAGCACGGAAACCACGCCACGGCGAAGCGCGGCAGGGGCGGGCGCAGGTGCCGCAGGATCGCGGGCATGGCGCGTCACGTCTCGCGCGGCTCGAGGCTCGCCAGCTCCTCGCGCGTGTTGATGTTGAGGAAGGCGGCGGGTTGGTCGTCGAAGGCGACCTCGACCACCTTGAGCGACGCATACCAGCGATCGATCTTGCGTTGCCCGCCGGCGAGAAAGTCGCGCAGGGAGCCGTGCACGGCGCGCCGCATGAGGCAGAACACCGGATGGGCCTGCGTGCCCGTCTTGGCCACCGCGAGCTCCGCCCGCCCCGCCTCGAGCGCGGCGCGCAGGCGCGCCACCAGGTCCGTCGGCAGGAAAGGCGAATCGCAGGGCACCGTGGCGACCAGCGCTCCCGCTGCGTGGGCAAGGCCGCGCTCGAATCCCGCGAGCGGGCCCGCGAAGCCCTCGATCTCGTCGGCGATCACGCGATAGCCGAAGCGCGCGTAGGCCTCGGGATTGCGATTGGCGTTGACGAGCAGCTCGTCCGCCTGCGGGGCGAGGCGCTCGATCGCATGGGCGACCATCGGCTTGCCGTGGAAAGGCTGCAGGCCCTTGTCGACCCCGCCCATGCGGCTGCCCTGGCCGCCGGCGAGGACCACGCCCGTGACTTCAATCATCGGGGAAGCCATGGAACGGCGCCCACGCCGGGCGTTCCTCGAGGAAGGAGTTTCCCTCCGGCGCGCGGTCCACCGCGGTCACGAAGAGCGCGAGGGGCAGGTGGATCTCGTCGGCCCAGCGCCCGTGCTGCGACTCGAAGGTGAGGCGCGTCCCGCAGGTGGCGCAGAACCGGCGGTGGGTGCCGGGCGAGGAGAGATAGTCGCGCAGCAGGTCCTCGCCCCTGGTGAAGCGCACCTGTGCGCGCGCGAATCCGATCCACGTCACCACGCCCGCGGCATGGCTCACGCGGCAGCTGCGGCAATAGCAGTGCGCGCAGAAGCGCGAAGGGAAGGTGGCAACGATCTCCACGCCACCGCAATGGCAGCGCGCGGTCGCCTGTCCCGCCTCAGGCATGCACCGGCTGCCCCGGCTTCACCAGCCGGTGGGCCCCGGTGAACAGCAGGTAGTGCCGGTTTACCGCCCTGCCGATCATGGTAAGGCCCACCCGCACGGCGACTTCGTGGCCCATCTTGGTGAGCCCGGAGCGCGAGACCAACACGGGAACGCCCATCTGCGCCGCCTTGATCACCATCTCGGAAGTAAGGCGCCCCGTGGTGTAGAAGATCTTGTCGTGCCCGTCCACGCCCTCGAGCCACATCCAGCCGGCGATCGCGTCCACCGCGTTGTGCCGGCCCACGTCCTCGACGAAGGTGAGGATCTCGGAGCCCTTCGCCAGCGCGCAGCCGTGCACCGCGCCCGCCTGCTTGTAGATGGACTCGTGCACGCGCACCGCGTTGAGCAGCCCGAAGAGCGTGTCTTCGTCCACGCGCATCGTCTCGTCGAGGTGGATCGACTCGATGTCGTCCATGAGGTCGCCGAAGACGGTGCCCTGGCCGCAGCCGGTGGTGGCGGTGCGCTTCCCGGTGCGCGCGTCGAGGTCGGCCAAGCCATTGCGCGTGGTGACGGCCACGGCGTTCACGTCCCAGTCGACCTGCACCGCGGCGATATCGTCGATGGAATCGACCAGCCGCTGGTTGCGCAGGAACCCGATGGCGAGCGCCTCGGGAGCCGCACCCAGCGTCATCAGCGTGACGAGCTCGCGCTTGTCGACATAGAGCGTGAGGGGATGCTCGCCGGCGATCGGCGTCGGGACGAGGGCGCCGGTCTCGTCGTGCGCCTCCACGGTGTAAGTGGCGGGGCGGGCGTTGCTGGTGAGGACGGGGCGGCGCACGCGCGGGCTCGAGCTCACGCTAGCCGCCGATGTAGGACATTTCGATCTTCGGCAGGCGCGCGGTTTCGGCGGTGCGGATTGCCGAATAGCGGTCCTCGCGCCGTTGCCAGATCGCGCCGACTGCGGAGCCGATCGCCGCGTCGTCGGCTCCGCCGCGCAGCAGCCGCTTGAGGTCGTAGCCGCGCTGCGCGAACAGGCACGTGTACAGGTGCCCGTCGGTGGACAGGCGCGCCCGCGTGCACGTCGAACAGAAGGCCCGCGTGACCGAGGAGATGACGCCGATCTCGCCCGCGCCGTCGAGGTAGCGCCAGCGCTCGGCGACCTCGCCGTCGTAGTGCGCGCCGACGGGCTCGAGCGGGAAGCGCTCGGAGATGCGCCGCACCACCTGCGCCGACGGGATCACGTCGTCCATGCGCCAGCCGTTGGTGGAGCCCACGTCCATGAATTCGATGAAGCGCACGACGTGCCCGGTGCCGCGGAAGTGCCGTGCCATGTCCACCACCTGGGCATCGTTCACTGCGCGCTTGACCACCATGTTCACCTTGAGCGGCGCGAGACCCGCCGCGGCGGCCGCATCGATGCCTTCCAGCACCCGCGCCACCGGGAAGTCCGCGTCGTTCATCGCGCGGAACGTCGCGTCGTCGAGCGAATCCAGGCTCACGGTGATGCGATCGAGGCCGGCCGCGCGCAGCGCCCTCGCCTGCGCCTTGAGCGCCGAGCCGTTGGTGGTGAGCGTGAGGTCCACCGCGGGCAGGGCTTCGCGCAGCATTGCCACCAGGCGATCGATGCCCTTGCGCAGCAGGGGCTCGCCACCCGTGAGCCTTATCTTCTCGGTGCCGAGCGCGCCGAAGATGCGCGCGGTGCGCACGATCTCCTCGAAGGTGAGGACCTCGGCATGCGGCAGGAATTGGTAGTCGGCGTCGAAGACGTCCTTGGGCATGCAGTAGGTGCAGCGGAAGTTGCAGCGATCGGTCACCGAAATGCGCAGGTCGCGCAGCGCGCGGCCGCGTGCATCGGCGAGCGGGCCGGGCGAATTCAGCGGCTCGGCCGGGGGAATCGGCAGCGCGGCGCGCAACTCGTGCAGCGCGATGACGGTCTTCGGCATGGGGCGCGAAAAAAGCGCTGGAAAATCGGAAAATCAGCATAGCACGCGCTGTGGTCCGCAGAATTCCCCTATAGTGATCGCATGGCCGAACGACCCACCCAAAGACTCGCGGTCATCCTGGAGCGGGAGACCGTCGACAACCGCTGGGAGTCCCACCGCTGGCACGTGGTGGGCGTGATTCCCGACGTGGGCGGCGCGGTGCGTACGCTGCGCGAGGACGCCCGCTGCCTGCAGCGCCTGCACCCCGGGTTCGACGTGACGTTATTCCCCGACGAAGCGGAGGGCTATTACCTCAACGTCTCGAGCGAAGAGCCGAGCGTCTTCGTTTCGTTGCGGCGGGACGAGGGCGCTGACCCGTACCCGTTCCAGGCGACCTTGTCGTACAACGAGGCTGCGCGCTGGATGGACGGGAGCGAACGGGTGGAGCGCGTGCCCGCGTGGCCGGAGCTCGCGGGGTGGATGGGCGCATGGGTCGAGCAGAACTATCGACCGGAGCCCAAGAAGCGCAGCAGGCCGCGCTCGTTCGAAGGCAAGGAAGGACGGTTGCGCGAAAAGGGCCCCGGGCGATGAAGGACGAGAATTTCCTCTCGCGCTGGTCGCGCCGCAAGATCGAGGCGAAAGGCGAGCCGGCAGATGCGCCGGACACCGAAGCGGCCGGCGCCGCAGCTGCGGATGCCGCGTTGCCGGAAACGCCGGCCGCGCCGGCCGAGGTGAGCCGTCCGCTGCCGCCGCTCGAGTCGCTTACGTCGGGATCCGATTTCGCCCCGTTCATGCAGCCGGAGGTCGACCAGGACATGCGGCGCCGGGCCCTCAAGACGCTCTTCGGCGATTCGCGCCTCTACCCGATGGACGGACTCGACGTGTACATCGACGACTATTCGAAGCCCGACCCGCTGCCGGAGGGATGGCTGGACAGGCTCGAGCAATTGGCGCAACTGCATGCTCCTCGCCCCCCCGAGGCCGGCGCCGTGACAAGCTCCGCGGCCGCGGCGGCGGTCGCAGCGGATGCGGCGGGCGATGCCGCGGCGGCCGACGGCCAGGCGCCGGGCGAGGGTCCGGCATCCGATACTTCCGATGCGGGACATTCCCCCAACGAAGGTCATTGAATTGGCCTCCGATACGAGGTTTGCGCGCGCCGCATTTGGTGTAGACTTTTCATAACAAATATGAACAGGACTGCAGACCCCGGGAGTAGGGGAGTCCATAACAAATGGAGGAGGGCTACGGTCCTCGGTTCGTCGGCCCGTAGCACCGACCGCGAATGACATCAGGCATCGAGGTGACCGCGCCCGCGTCGCCTGCGGGGTTCGATTCCGGCTCGCAAGTCCGGAACGACGTGCTCGTGCTCGAAGGGCGCGGATGGACTTCCGAGTCCGTTGATTGCGATCCGAAGCTCTTCGCGGTGGCCGCGCTCCTCAACCTCGCGCCGCCGGACCCGGTCGCGAGCGTTTCCTACCATTCGCGCGGCAACCTGCTCATCGTCGCCGGTGCCTCGCCCGAGCGCGCGCGCCGGTGCGCCGAGGAGCTGGCGGGCGCGCTGCATGTCACCTTGCTCGATGCGCGCGCCGGCGCCGGTAACGGGTTTGCGGCGTGGTCGGGCCGCATCGAGGGTCTTTCGGGATACCTGGGCGAGTTCACCGCAAACATTCTCGAGCTCGCCGCGCCCGGCGCCGCGCCGGCGAAGGCCCCCACGCCGGCGCGTTTCGACCTGGTGCTGGATTTCTCGGCCGAACCGCTGTTCGCCATGCGCGCGCCGCCCCAGGGCTACCACCACGTCGGCGCGGGCACCGAGCTGGATGCCGTACTGCGCGACCTGCGCGAATCGGTGGGTGAATTCGACAAGCCCCGCTATTTCGCCTACCGCGAGAACATCTGCGCCCACGCTCGCTCGCATGTCGAGGGGTGCAGCGCGTGCATCGAGATCTGCTCCACGCAGGCGATTGCCCCCGACGGGGATCGCGTCAAGGTCGACCCGCACCTGTGCATGGGGTGCGGCGCATGTGCCACCGTGTGTCCGTCGGGAGCGATGTCCTACCAGTTTCCGCGTGTTTCGCATCGCGGCATGCAGATGAAGCAGCTGCTTTCGGCCTATCGGAATGCCGGCGGGGCCGATGCCTGCATTGTCTTCCACGATGGCGCCCGCTCCCGGGAGCTGCTGGCGCAGGCCGCGGCCTCGGGCCGCGGCCTGCCCGCGCGTGCGCTGCCGCTCGAGGCGTGGCACATCGCGGCCATCGGCCTCGATATCCTGCTGCCGGCCGTCGCATTCGGCGCCACGCAGGTCGTGGTGCTGGGCACCGGCTCGGACGACCCGGTCTACCTGGCTGCGCTGCGCGCGCAGATGGCGATCGCGCAGACGGTGCTCGGCGCACTGGGATACGCCGGCACCCATTTCGCGTTGGTGGAGGCGGCGCAGCCCGCGCAGCTCGAGAGCGCCTTCGACGCGCTGGCACCCGCACAGGCGCCTTCCGTTCCGGCCACTTTCCTGCTGTCCGACGACAAGCGCACGTCCGTCGAGTTCGCGATCGAGCACCTGCTGCGGCATGCGCCGCGCAAGGTGGACGAGATCGCGCTGCCTGCGGGCGCCCCGTACGGCGAGGTGCTCGTGGATCGCGAGAAATGCACCATGTGCATGGCGTGCGTCGGCGCATGTCCGGAGTCCGCGCTGGTGGACGGCGTCGACCAGCCGTTGCTCAAGTTCATCGAGCGCAACTGCGTGCAATGCGGCCTGTGCGAAGCCACCTGTCCCGAGGCTGCCATCGCGTTGTCGCCGCGCTTGCTGCTCACACAGCAGGTGCGCGAGGCGCGGCTGCTGAACGAGACCCAGCCCTTCCATTGCGTGAGCTGCGGGAAGGCCTTCGGCACCCGCCAGATGGTCGACGCCATGGTAGGAAGGCTTACGGGCCATTCGATGTTCTCGGGAGCGGGGGCGCTGCGCCGCCTGCAGATGTGTGGCGACTGCCGGATCGTGGACATGATGGCGTCGAAGGACGAGACGTCGGTGCTCAAGCTGGGAGCCGATTCATGAGCGCTCCGCCCGCGGCCGTCGCCGTGCCGATCCGCCGCGCGCTGGCGCCCGAGGACGCCGCCCGGGCGAACCTCTACGCGCTGCTTGCGCGCCTGCTGAGCAACGCCCCCGACGGGGCGCTCTTGCGTGACATTGCGGACGCCGAAGCACTGGCCGACGATGGCGACGTTGCCTTGGCCCGTGCCTGGCAGGGGCTCGTGGATGCCTCTTCGGTCATGGAGGTGGATGCTGCGGCGGAGGAATACGAGGCGCTGTTCGTCGGCGTCGGCAAGGCGCCGGTCCCGATCTATGCGGGCTACTACACCGGCGCGGCCGCGGCGGATCATCCGCGCGTGCGCATTCGGGCCGACCTCGCCGCGCTGGGACTCGCCCCGCGGCCGGACTCCACGGAACCCGAGGATCATTTCGCGGGGCTGTTCGAGGCCATGCGCGTGCTGGTCGCGGGCGGGGCCGGGCGCTCGCCGGCGAATGTTGCCGAGCAACGCAGGTTCTTCGAGTCCCACCTCGAGGCGGGCGCGGGTCCCTTCTTCGCCGCGGTTGGCCGCGCCGCGGCGGCAAATTACTATCGCAGGGTAGCGGAGCTGGGTGCGGCTTTCACCGCGCTCGAGGTCGAATCGTTCCAGCTGGATTGAGCATATCCGTTCACAAGGAGGCGTGAGATGAAGACCATCAAGCAGACCACCCGCCGTAATTTCCTGCTCGCCGCGGGCCTGGGCGGAGCCGGAGCGGTGGCCGTCGTGGCCGCGGGAGGCAAGGCGCCGCGCGGTGCCAGGCAGTCCGCCGCCGCGCCAGCGGCCGATTCGCCGCAGGGCTATCGCGCTTCCGAGCACGTCCAGAAGTACTACAAGACCACCGCAGTCTGAGGAGCCGACCATGCTGCTCACCCGCAAATCCCAGGGCCAGGCCCAGGCCGTGAACCCGCTCGCCCGCGCCGTGTCCGCGCTGGCGGCCCGGACCGTCGACCGCCGCACGTTCCTCAAGGGCACCGGACTCACGGCCGGCGCCGCGGCATTCGCGAGCCAGCTGCCGCTCAACATGATCGGCGAGGCCTCCGCCGCCGACGCGGAGAAGACCGGCAACACCGTGGTGCGGCGCACGGTGTGCACGCACTGCTCGGTGGGATGCGCGATCGACGCCGTGGTGACCGACGGCGTCTGGGTGCGCCAGGAGCCGGTGTTCGACTCGCCCATCAACATGGGCGCGCACTGCGCCAAGGGCGCGAGCATCCGCGAGCATGGCATGACCGAGAACTCGCACCGGCTCAAGTACCCGATGAAGCTGGTGGACGGCAAGTACCGGCGCATCACCTGGGAGCAGGCGGTCACCGAGATCGGCGACAAGCTGCTGCAGATCCGCAAGGAAAGCGGTCCGGACGCGGTGTTCTGGGTCGGATCGTCGAAGCACAGCAACGAGCAGGCGCAGATGATGCGCAAGTTCGTGTCGATGTGGGGCACCAACAACATGGACCACCAGGCGCGCATCTGCCACTCGACCACCGTCGCGGGCGTGGCGAACACCTGGGGCTACGGGGCCATGACCAACTCCTACAACGACCTGCAGAACTCCAAGTGCATGTTCTTCATCGGCTCGAACGCCGCCGAGGCGCATCCCGTGTCCATGCTGCACGCGCTGCACGCCAAGGAGACGGGTGCGAAGATGATCGTCTGCGACCCGCGCTTCACGCGCACCGCGGCCAAGGCCGACCAGTACATCCGGTTCCGCTCCGGGACCGACGTGGCGCTCATCTTCGGCATGCTCTACCACATCTTCAAGAACGGCTGGGAGGACCAGCAGTACATCCACGACCGCGTCTACGGGATGGAGAAGGTCAAGGAAGACGTGATGAAGAACTGGACGCCCGACAAGGTGCAGGAGGTCACGGGCGTGAGCGAAGCCGACGTCCTTGCCGCCGCCGAGACCATGGCGAAGAACCGGCCCTCGACGATCATCTGGTGCATGGGACAGACCCAGCACACGGTCGGCAATGCGATGGTGCGCGCCTCGTGCATCCTGCAGCTGGCACTCGGCAACATCGGCAAGTCCGGCGGGGGGGCCAACATCTATCGTGGGCACGACAACGTGCAGGGTGCGACCGACGTCGGCCCGAACCCGGATTCGCTGCCCGGCTACTACGGCATCGCCGAGGGCTCGTGGAAGCACTGGTGCAAGGTCTGGGGCGTCGACTATGAATGGATGCTGGGCCGCTTCGCCTCGAAGGCGATGATGGAGAAGCCCGGCATGACGGTCTCGCGCTGGATCGACGGCGTGCTCGAGAAGAACGATCTCATCGACCAGGACAACAACCTGCGCGCGGTCGTCTATTGGGGCCATGCGCCCAACTCGCAGTCGCGCGGCCTCGACATGAAGCGCGCGATGGAAAAGGTCGACCTGATGGTGGTGATCGATCCGTATCCCAGCGCCTCGTCGGTGATGCCGGACCGCAAGGACGGCGTCTACCTGCTGCCCGCGTGCACGCAGCTCGAGACCTCGGGCTCGGTCACGGCCTCGAACCGCTCGATCCAGTGGCGCGAGAAGGTGATCGAGCCGCTCTTCGAGTCCAAGCCCGACCACACCATCATGTACGCCTTCGCGAAGAAGCTCGGCTTCGGACCCGAGTTCGTGAAGAACATCAAGCTCGCGAAGGACAAGAGCGGCTGGGACGAGCCCGTGGTCGAGGACATGACCGCCGAGATCAACAACGGCAACTGGACGATCGGCTATACCGGACAGACGCCGCTGCGCATCAAGGCGCACATGCGCAACATGGCCGCGTTCGACATCAAGACCATGCGCTGCACCAAGCCCACCGTCGACAAGGAGACGGGCTACGACTGCAACGGCGACTACTTCGGGATGCCCTGGCCGTCGTACGGCACGGCTGCGATCAAGCACCCGGGCACCCCGGTGCTCTATCGCACCGACCTCAGGATGATGGACGGCGGCGGCTGCTTCCGCGCCAACTTCGGCATCGAGAAGGATGGGGTGAGCCTGCTCGCGGAAGACGGCTCCTGTCCGAAGGATTCCGACATCACCGTGGGCTACCCCGAGTTCGACCACGTGCTCATGAAGAAGCTGGGCTGGTGGAACGAGCTCACCCCCGAGGAGAAGGCCGCGGCGGAAGGCAAGAACTGGAAGACCGACCTTTCGGGCGGCATCCAGCGGGTGTGCATGGTCAACCACAACACCCACTTCTGGGGCAACGCGAAGGCGCGTGCCGTGGTGTGGAACTTCCCCGATGGCATTCCGCAGCACCGGGAACCGCTCTACAGCCCGCGCCCGGACCTGGTCGCCAAGTACCCGACCCACGAGGACAAGAAGGCGTTCTGGCGGCTGCCCACGCTCTTCAAGAGCGTGCAGCAGAAGGCGATCGCGGACAAGGTGGCGGAGAAGTATCCGATCATCCTTACTTCGGGCCGGCTGGTCGAGTACGAGGGCGGGGGTGAGGAGACGCGCTCCAATCCGTGGCTCGCGGAGCTCCAGCAGGAGAACTTCGTCGAGATCAATCCCAAGGACGCGTCCGACCGCGGGATCAAGTACTGGGATTGGGTGTGGGTGAGCACCCCAACCGGGGCGCGCATCAAGGTGCGTGCGCTCGTCACCCCGCGCGTGGGAGCGGGCACGGGATTCATCCCGTTCCACTTCTCGGGATGGTGGGAGGGCAAGGACCTGCTCGACAAGTATCCGGAGGGCGCGGCGCCGATCGTTCGCGGCGACGCGGTCAACACCGCCACCACCTACGGCTACGACGCGGTCACGATGATGCAGGAGACCAAGACGACGCTCTGCAACGTCGAGCGCGCCTGACGCGACGACCAGGAGAAGACCATGGCCAGAATGAAATTCATCTGTGACGCCGAGCGCTGCATCGAGTGCAACGGCTGCACCACGGCATGCAAGAGCGAGAACGAAGTCCCGTGGGGCGTGAACCGCCGCCGCCTCGTCACCGTGAACGACGGGCTGCCCGGCGAGCGCTCGATCTCGGTCGCGTGCATGCACTGCACCGACGCGCCGTGCATGGCGGTGTGCCCGGTCGATTGCTTCTATCGCACCGAGGACCAGATCGTGTTGCACGACAAGGACCTGTGCATCGGCTGCGGCTACTGCTACTACGCCTGCCCGTTCGGCGCGCCGCAGTTCCCGCAGGCGGGCGCCTTCGGCCTGCGCGGCAAGATGGACAAATGCACCTACTGCGCGGGCGGCCCCGAGGAGAACTTCTCGGCGGCGGAATTCCGCAAGTACGGGCGCAATCGCATCGCCGAGGGGAAGCTTCCGGCCTGTGCGGAAATGTGCTCGACCAAGGCGCTGCTCGCAGGCGACGCGCAGGTGATCGCGACGATCTACAAGTCGCGCGTGGTCATGCGCGGCAAGGGCGAGCAGCTCTGGGGCTGGGCCATGGCCTACAAGGGCAGCGACAAGGTGTCGGACAACCTGGGAGCAAGCGCATGAGAACGCTCATCGCCGCGCTCGCCGCCGCGGGGCTGCTCTGCGCCTGCCACGAGATCCCCCAGGACGCCGCGAAGCCCTATGCCGGCAAGGAGGACGTGAAGCCCTACGCCGGCGATCTGTTCAAGGGCGACAAGCAGAAGTTCGAGCAGGCCCTGGCCGACCGCGCGCAGCACGAGAACGAATACGTGCGCATCGGGGACGCGAAGAAATAACCTCTCGAGGAGAAGCCATGCTCCAAAGCCATGCTAGCCGAATCGCCGCGCTGATCCTGGGGGCGGCGCTCGCCTTGCCGTTCGCCGCGATGGCGCAGAGCGCGCCCACGACCGCGCCCACCGGCAACGTACCCGACAATCCTGCGCAGGGGATGAAGGCGGAACAATCGACCGCGACCGGCTCGACCGCCGTGCCGGGATGGAACAATCCGCCGGCCAACTGGGCCGCCGTGAGCGAGCAGCCGCAGTACGCCTCCATCCCCGGGCGCGAGAGAAACGTGCTTGAGCAGGGGGGGGGCCGCGAGTGGCGCGCGCTGCGCAATGGGCCGGTCACCCAGCTGGGCGGCTGGCTCGTGGTCATCGTCCTCGCCGTGCTCGTGGCGTTCTACCTGATCAAGGGATCCCTCAAGCTCAAGGGCCAGCCGACCGGGCGGCTCATCGAGCGGTTCAACGCCGTCGAGCGCATGGCCCACTGGACGATGGCAATCTGCTTCGTGGTGCTGGCCCTCACGGGCATCGTCATGTTCTTCGGCAAGTACATCGTGCTGCCGTGGCTGGGCTACACCGGCTTTGCGTGGCTCACCATCGTGTCGAAGAACCTGCACAACTTCGTGGGGCCGCTGTTCATCTTCGCGATCGCGATCGGGTTCCTCACCTTCGTGAAGGACAATTTCTTCCACGGGGCGGACATGCATTCGATCGCCACCTTCGGCGGCCTGCTCTCCTCGAAGGAGGTGCCTTCCGGCCGGTTCAATGGCCTGGAGAAGGTCTGGTTCTGGGGCGGCCTCGTGGTCCTCGGCATCGCCATGAGTGTCACCGGCCTGATCCTCGACTTCCCCAACTGGAACCAGGTGCGCGAATCGATGCAGCTCGCCAACGTAGTGCACGACATCGCCGCGGTGCTCTTCATCTGCGCGGGCCTGGGCCACATCTACATGGGCACGATCGGCATGCAGGGCGCGTATCGCGCCATGCGCGATGGCTACGTGGACGAGGAATGGGCCAAGGAGCACCACTCGCTGTGGTACGAGGAGGTCAAGGCGGGCAAGCGTCCCGAGAAGATTGTGGCGGGACGGGCACAACCGGCCCCGGGAGACGACTGATGATCAAGCGCATGCGTACTGCGGGTCTGGTAGCGGCCCTCGTCCTGGGATGCTCGGCCGCCTGGGCGAAGATCCCGCCGCCGCCGCCGATGAGCGACCAGGCCAAGGCGGCCGCCGCGGAGAAGAAGGCGGAAGCCGCCGCCAAGGCGAAGGCCGAGGTAGCCGCCGCGGAGGACAAGGCGGTCAAGAACTACCAGGCCAACATGAAGAAGCAAGGACGGCCGATTCCCAAGCCCGTGGCCATTGCGGCAGCCCCGGCGATGCCCAAGGCAGGGCCCGCGAAGGCGGAAGCCAAGAAGAAATAGGTCCTCGCGTCCTTCACCAGGTGTAGCGCACGGTATAGCGCACCACGGCTTCGCCCTTCGCGGGGATGCGCATCGGGAAGCCGATGGTGCGCGCGTCCTCGCGCACGTAGTCGTGGTTCTTGCGCAGCAGGGACCAGTTGCTCCACCGGTACATGCTTTCGCGCACCAGCACGTCGACCGCCTCGTCGGGCTTCTGGTTGCGCAGCTTGACCTCGATGTCCTCCTCGAGCCAGCGCGCCGCGCTGTCCACCCGGAAATCCACCTGCCGGCGCTCGCCCACCACGTCGAAGGCGGAGCCCAGGCGAACCTGCACGGTCTCGTCGCGCGGCGTGTGGTCGATCACGTCCTCGCCGATGAATTCGGGGCCGCCGTCGGCGTCGTCCAGCTTGGAGACGCGCACCTTGCCGGCCGGCAGCGGGATGCCCAATCCGTTGGCGGTCGAGTTCCTGAGCCGCAGGTACACGTCGACCTTGTGGTTGGACTGCACGCCGAAATTGCGATCGATGAGCGGCGTGCCGTATGAATAGGTCGCCGCCTGGCCCGAGTACACCAGCTTCTTCTCGCAACCCACGCCCGGCGCGGCCGCAAACAGCTCGATCTGCTTGGTCGAGTTGTTGGCGAGCGAGGTGGTGCGCCCGAGCGTGTAGAGGTGGTACTCGAAGAACGCCTTCTCCTGGAAGCCCGCGGCCTTGGCCTCCGCCCGGTTCATAGCCAGCGCCTCGGGGGCCGCGTAGCCGCGCGTACGGACGCGCTGCACGTCGCCCGCGACGAGCTTCAACCGCGCGTCGTTGAAGGCCGCGCCCGACTGGTTCACGATCGTCACCCACGCGCCGACGTCCACGCGGCAGCTTCCCGGGCGCGGCTCGGCGTAGACGAGGTTGTAGTCCGCCCACCAGGTCATGCCGCCGGTCTGGTACGAGAATCGCGCGCGCTGCGTGCCGGAGTGCGCCGCGTCGAGCTCCCAGACGAGCGCGGGCCGGCTGATGAGCCCGCCCGGCAACCCGGGCAGGCGGATGCCCGAGTGCGCGTCCACCATGCGCACGCCGCCGTCGGACTGCCGCAGGATGAGGCCGCCTTGGGTACCGACCAGCACCCCCGTGATGGTCTCGACGCCCTGGCCGCGCGGCCGCTCCACCGTGATCTCGCGATCCAGGTAGCGCGAGAGCAGCTTGGCGGTGCTGGTCAGGTCGAATTCGAAGCTTTGCTCGACGACGCGCGTGCCGCGCGGATCGGTGAGCGAGGCGAACGCGACGGTGGTCGGGTCGATGAGGGCCGGCACGTCGTCCACGCGTAGGGTGTTGCGACCGCTCTGGAGCGCGAATTTGCGCTCCTCGCGTACGACGGCGTAGCCGGGGACGGCAGCGCCCTCCCCGCCGCTGCGATAGGCCTGTGGATCGAGCGATCCCGGCTGCGCGCTCGAATAGATGGTGAGCGCGTCCTGGGCCGCTGCGGCCATGGGGACGGCGAGGGCGATGGCGACGGCGCGGGCGAGCGGGCGAAGTGCTTTCATGGTGGACCTTTCCGGGTTGGGACAGGAGATGAAACGAAGCCCGGAGCCGAAGGGGTTAGCCGCCCGGTATAATTCCGCCATGAAATTCGAGGGCACCGGGACCTACGTCGCCGACGCGGACCTCAAGCTCGCGGTGAACGCCGCGATCACGCTCGAGCGTCCCCTGCTCATCAAGGGCGAGCCCGGCACCGGCAAGACGATGCTCGCGGAGGAGGTGGCGCGCGCGCTCGGGCACCCGCTCTTCCAGTGGCACATCAAGTCGACCACCAAGGCGCAGCAGGGGCTGTACGAATACGACGCGGTGTCGCGCCTGCGCGACTCGCAGCTCGGGGACGAGCGCGTGGGCGACATCGCCAACTACATCGTGAAGGGCGTGCTGTGGCAGGCGTTCGAGTCGCCGCGCAAGGCCGTGGTGCTGGTCGACGAGATCGACAAGGCGGACATCGAATTCCCCAACGACCTGCTGCGCGAGCTCGACCGCATGGAGTTCTTCGTCTACGAAACGCAGCAGACGGTGCGCGCGCGCGAGCGCCCGATCATCTTCATCACCTCGAACAACGAGAAGGAGCTGCCGGACGCATTCCTGCGGCGCTGCTTCTTCCACTACATCCGCTTCCCCGACAAGGAGACGATGCAGGCCATCGTCGACGTGCATTTCCCCGGCATCAAGAAGCGCCTGCTGCAGGCGGCGCTCGAGGTCTTCTTCGGCGTCCGAGAGATGCCGGGCCTGAAGAAGAAGCCGTCGACCTCGGAGCTGCTCGACTGGCTGAAGCTGCTGCTCGCCGAGGACATCCCGCCCGAGGCGCTGCGCAGCGAAGGCCACCAGGCGGCGATCCCGCCGCTATACGGCGCGCTGCTCAAGAACGAGCAGGACGTGCACCTGTTCGAGCAGCTGGTCTTCCTGCAGCGCCGGGGGCGCTAGCGCGGGGCGGGCCGTGCTCTTCGACTTCTTCTTCGCGGTGCGCGAGGCGGGCGTGCCGGCCAGCCTCAAGGAATTCCTCCTGCTGCTGGAAGCGCTCGACAAGGGCGTGGTGTACGGCAGCGTCGAGGACTTCTACGCGCTCGCGCGCCTCACGCTCGTGAAGGACGAGGCCTACTTCGACCGCTTCGACCTTGCCTTCGCTGCGTACTTCAAGGGCGTGCAGGCGATTCCCGGTGCGATCGCCGCCGACATTCCCGCGGAATGGCTGCGCAAGCTGGCCGAGCGCTGGCTGAGCGACGAGGAGCGGGCGAAGATCGAGGCGCTCGGCGGTTGGGACAAGCTCATGCAGACCCTGCGCCAGCGCCTCGCCGAGCAGGAGGCTCGCCACGAGGGCGGCTCCAAGTGGATCGGCACCGCGGGCACGTCGCCGTTCGGCGCGTACGGCTTCAACCCGGAAGGCATCCGCATCGGGCAGGACGGCTCGCGCAACCGGCGCGCGGTGAAGGTGTGGGACCAGCGCGAGTTCCGCGACTACGATACCGACCGGGAGCTGGGCGTGCGCAACATCAAGATGGCGCTGCGGCGGCTGCGCAGGTTCGCGCGCGACGGCGCCCCGGAGATCCTCGACCTCGACGGCACCGTGCGCTCGACCGCGCGCAACGCGGGCTGGCTGGACCTGCGCATGGTGCCCGAGCTGCACAACGCGGTGAAGGTGCTGCTCTTCCTCGATGTGGGCGGCACCATGGACGACCATATCCAGGTGGTGGAAGAGCTCTTCTCGGCCGCGCGCACCGAGTTCAAGAACCTCGAGCATTTCTACTTCCACAACTGCGTGTACGAATCCGTGTGGAAGGACAACCGCCGCCGCCAGGAGCGCATCCCGACCGTGGAGGTGATGCGCAAGTACGGGCACGACTACAAGCTGGTGCTGGTGGGCGATGCGTCGATGAGCCCCTACGAGCTCGAGCAGGCGGGCGGCAGCGTCGAGCACTGGAACGACGAGCCGGGGCGCGACTGGCTCGAGCGCATCCTGCGCTCGTGGCCGCGGGCCGTCTGGCTGAACCCGGCCCCCGAGGCGCAGTGGGGGTGGACGGTGTCGATCCAGAACGTGCAGCGCATCATGGACGGGCGCATGTTCCCGGTCACCGTCGCGGGCCTCGAGCGGGCGATGAAATCGCTCGCCTGAGTCCCCCCTCAGGCGCGCACGAACCTGCGCACGCCCCCGCCGTCCTCGACGCGGCGCACCTTGCCTTCGTGCTCGAGATAGTGCAGGTGCGCGATCGCCTCGCCCATCGCGAACATGAGCTGGTGGTCGTCGAGCTTGCGCTTGAAGAGCAGCGGCAGCGCGTCGAATGCCGTGATCGGCTGCGCGCATCCCTCGAGCAGGCGCTCGAGGCGGCGCTCGTGGTGCTCGTGCAATTCGGCGATGCGCCTGTGCAATCCGTGGAACACGCGGTCGTGGGAAGGCAGCACGCGGACGTCGGCGGGCAGGTGGGAGAACCGGCCGAGCGAGTCGAGGAAGAGCTTCAGGGGATTGGCCTCGGGCTGGTTGCCCCAGACGCCCACGTTGGTCGTGATGCGCGGCAGCACCTGGTCCCCGGAGATGAGGACGTTCAGGGTCTCGCACCACAGGGCCGCGTGCTCCGGCGCGTGGCCGAACACCGTGATCACTTCCCACTCGCGTCCGCCGATCGCGAGCTTGTCGCCGTGCATCATGCGCCGGTAGCGCTTCGGCACCGAAGGCACGCCGCGCGCGTAGCCCTTGCCCCTGCGGACATTGTCCGGGATCGCGCCGGGACTCACGCCGTTGGCGACATACAGGTCGATCGTGTTGTCGCGGTCGAAGCCGCCGAAATCGTCGTGCGCCGCGTGCGCCGAGAGATATTCCGAGGTCGTCATCCACAGCGGCGCGCCGGTGCGCTCCAGCAGCCACCCGGCGCTGCCCACATGGTCGGGATGGTAGTGGGTGACGACGACGTTCTTCACGGGCCGGCCGGCCATCACGCCGGCGAAATGCCTTTCCCATAGATCCCAGGTGGCCTGCACGCCGAAGCCCGTGTCGACGAGCGTGTAGCCTTCGCCGTCGGCGAGGATCCAGAGGTTGATGTGGTCCAGGGCGAAGGGCAGGGGCATGCGGATCCACCACACGCCCGGCGCCACCGCGATGGCCTCGCCGGGCTGCGGGATGCGCTCTTCGAAGGGATGCGTTACTTGGTCGTGAAGACCCAGGTTCCGTTCCACGCGGGTCCCGGCGCGTTCTGGCGGAAGTGCGCCACGCGCTTGAGGTACAACTTGTAGAGCCGGCTGTCCGGCGCGGCGTAGGAAAGGGTCTTCAGCACGTTCTCCGCCTCGTCCCAGCGCTGCTTGCGGTAGAACTCGAGGAACTTGTGGAAGCGGTCGACCTCCTGCAGCGCCGATTCTCCCAGCTCGCCCACCTTGCCGAGGGGCTCGAAGATCGCGACGCCTTCGGTGCGGCCCTTGACCACCACCTTGTCGATCTCGCGATAGGCGAATCCCTGCGCCGCCCCCACGATGCTCTCCGAGACGAGGATCCCCACGCCGTATTCCTTGGTGAGGCCTTCCAGGCGCGAGGCGAGGTTCACCGCGTCGCCCATCACCGTGTAGGCGCGGCGGAATCGCGAGCCCATGTCGCCCACGTTCATCTCGCCGCAGTTCAGGCCCACGCCGATGTTGAGCACCGGCCAGCCGCGCTTCACGAAGTCCGTATCGAGGCCGCGGATGCGCTTCTGCATCGCGAGCGCCGCTTCGAGGGCGTGCGTCGCGTGCTCGGTATCGGCGAGCGGCGCTCCCCAGAACGACATGATCGCATCGCCGATGTACTTGTCGATCGTGCCGCGCTGCTCCTGGATCACCTCCGTCATCGCCGTGAGGTAGGCGTTCATCATGTCCTTGAGGCCTTCCGGCGTGAGGCCCTCGGAGATCGAGGTGAAGTCGCGCACGTCGGAGAAGAGCACCGTCATGTCGCGGCTTTCCCCGCGCATCGAGTACTCCTCGGGGTTGCGCGACATCTGCGCTACCAGCTCCTTGGGGACGTAGGTGCCGAACAGCCCCGTGATGAGCCGGCGGGAGCGCGCCTCCATGAAGAAGCCGTAGGCCATGTTCAGGAAGTAGAGCAGCAGCACCATCAGCACCGGAGAGGCGACGTTGAGCACGTAGTTGTACGATTTCCAGGCGTACAGATTCACGCCCACGATCGCCAGCACGACCACGAACAGGATGATGGTGGCCGCAAGCGCGCTGGTGCGCGGCAGGAACAGGGCGAGCGGGATGCCGGTGAAGACCACGAGCAGCACGGATATCGCGATCGCCTCGGCGGGGCGTTGCTTGATGGTCTGGTCGAGGATGCCGCTGATCATGTTGGCGTGCACCTCGACGCCGGGGTAATCCTCGCCGACGGGCGTGGTGCGGATGTCGAGCAGCCCCTGGGCCGAGGTGCCCACGATCACGATCTTGTCGACCAGCTCGTCGGGCGGCAGCGTGCCGCGGATCACGTCGGTCGCGGAGACGTAGCGGAACGACCCACGCCCGCCGCGAAACGGCACCAGCGCCGACATCGTGTCATCCACCGGGATCTTCTTGTCGCCGATCTCGAACGAGCTGATCCAGCCCACTCGCCCGCGGCCGCTGCCGGACGTCTCGGTGCGGATCCTGGCCGGGACGTTGCCGAGGTAGGTGCGCGTGACGGCGAGCGACATCGCCTCGTAGTAGCCGTTGTCGTACTTCATGAGCATCGGGATGCGCCGCACCAGTCCGTCGATGTCGAGGATCGGAGCGAGGTGGCCGGCGGCCGTGGCCTGCTTCTGCAGCTCGGGCCGGTTGCCGCTGTAGCCCGTGGCGACGGTGGTCCGGAAGGACGCGTTGGCCTCGAGCGCCTTGGCATCGTACACCGGCGGAGGCAGGACGCCCGAGCGCTCCGATTTGGGGCTCAGGAAGAAGCCGAGCACCACCGGGTGCTTGGCGATCTCGGCGCCGAAGATGCGGTCATAGTCGAAGCTGTCGCGCGAGCGATCGAGGAAGGCCCTGAATTCGGCGTTGTCCTTGAGCTCACCGGAGGCGAGCTTCTCGAGCGTGGCCAGTCCGGAGCTGGTGTCCGCCTCCGGGAACGCGACGTCGAAGCCGAGCACGCGGATCTTGTAGCGGTCGAAGAGTTGCCTCACCATGAGCGCCAGCTTGTCGCGGTTCCAGGGCCAATGTCCCTCGGCGATGAGGCTCTTCTCGTCGATGTCGAGGATCACGACGCGCGGGTCGACGGTGCCGGGCATGAACAGCCGCAGCCGCGCGTCGTAGGCCTGGAGCTCGAGCTGCTGCAGGAATCGCAGCTGCAGGATCTCGCCCTCGTTCAGCAGGAAGGTGAACACGATGAGCAGGCCGAGCCCGATCCGGGCCAGCGTGTTCAGGGAAACTCGTTGCTTGAGCAGCGAGGGCAGGCGCATCGAGGGCGTCTTCTGTATGGGTGGCGGTAACGCGGCACCATGATACACCGGCCCCCCGGCCCGATCGGGTCACCAAGACGCGCGCGGCCTCCTCAGGAGGCGCGCAGGCGTGCGTCGTCCACACGCCTGCGAAATGGGGCCGCCGGATCGCGTGCGATGAAATCGCGCACGGTGGGCTGGAACTCCGGGTAGCGCCGGTCGACCAGCGCCTGGGCCTCGAGGCGCCGTCCCGCGCCCGAATCGCCGAACGACACCTCGCCTTCGTGATAGACGAATGCGTCCGCACACAGCAGGTGGACGAATCCCGCGCGGCTGGCGCGCATGCAGAAATCGACCTCCTCGCCGTAGCCCCTGCCGAAGGCCTCCGCATCGAAGGCGCCGAGCTCGTCGAGGGCGCGCCGGGCGATGAACATGCAGAATCCCACGCCGGTGGGGATCTCGACCGCGCACCCCGCGTTCTCGCGCGCGAACATGCGGTCCAGGTCCGCGGTTGCGAGGCCTTCGGGCAGCGCGTTGCGCTCGACGAAGCGCGGGTAGCTGCAGATCGTGGCGTTGTTCGAGAAGGGCGTGACGGTGGCCACCCGCGGCTCCCGCCGCGCGCAGGCGGCGATGCGGTCGAGCCAGCCGTCCGCCACCTCGGTGTCGCTGTTGAGCAGCAGCACATCGCGCCCGGGATGCAGCGCCATGCCCTCGTTGGCCGACGCCACGAAGCCCAGGTTCCCGGAGTGCACGCGCAGCGCGATGCGCCCCGCGGCCGCGAGCTCGGCCGCGTAGCGCGCCACCTCCGGATCGGGCGACGCATCGTCGATCACCGTAACTTCGTATGCCGTCTCGCAGCGCGCACCGAGCACGCTCGCCAGGCAGCGGCGCGTCGCGGCGAGCCCGCGGTAGACGGGAATGATGAGGTCGATCAAGGCAGCGCGGCGGAGGCGGGGATTGCGCGATTTTATCGGAACGCTCCTCGCCGGGGGACCACGCGCCGCTGCACGCGGCGTGCCGGCTTGTTCCCCGGCCGCGGCATGTAGAATTCCCACCCATGGCGGACGACACGAAGGACGCACGGCCGGTCCAGCTGCACGTGATCCACGACTTGGGCGGCGGCAGCGCGAAATGGCTCGAGGACTTCGTGCGCGCCGATACACGCAACGTGAACCTCGTCCTGCGATCCTTCTCCCACGACGAGGCCTCCGGCGGCGGCCTGGCGCTGTATACCCATCCCGGCGAGGAGGTGCCGTCCCGGGTGTGGAAGCTCGCGAGCCCGATCCACGGCGCCGCCGCATCGCACCCTGAATATCGCGCCGCGCTCGAGGAGCTCCTGGCGGGGCAACGCGTTGGCACGATGCTGGTCTCCTCGCTCATCGGCCACTCGCTGGATGCCCTGGATACCGGGTTGCCCACGGTGGTCGTGATGCACGACTACTTCCCCTACTGCCCTTCCATCAATCTCCATTTCGACGGCGTTTGCCGCAAATGCGACGCGCGACGGATATCCGACTGCCACCGGGTCAACGCGCGCTTCAATGCCTTCCCGCACTTCCTGCCCGAGGATCGGGTGCGGGTGAGGGAGCGCTACATGGAGCTCGTGCGTGCGCCCAACGTGGTCCTGGCGGCCCCGAGCCGCTCGGTGGCGGACAACCTCATGCGCCTGGACGAGCGCTTCGGCGAGGTCTCGCTCACGACCATCGCCCACGGGTACGGGCAGCCTTTGGAGCGCCTGCCGGTGGCCGAGCCCGGGGGCGAGCGGCTGCGCATCCTCGTCCTCGGGCAGCTTTCCGAGGCGAAGGGGTCGGAGTTGCTCGATGACGCGCTGGGCGAGCTGCGCGGGTTCGCCGACGTCTATCTCATCGGCCCCCGCGAAGTGGGCGAGCAGTTCCAGTACGAGCCGCACGTCCATGTGTTGAGTCACTATGAGATCGAAGAGTTGCCGGTCCACGTGGCCAACATCAATCCGCACGTGGGTCTGTTGATGAGCATCGTTCCCGAGACCTTCAGCTACGCGCTCTCGGAGCTGATGATGCTCGGCGTGCCGGTTGCCGCCACGCGCGTCGGAAGCTTTGCCGAGCGCATACGGCACCTGCAGACCGGCTACCTCTTCGAGCCCGATGCCTCTTCGCTGTTGCGCCTGATGCGATCGATCGATGCGGACCGCGACACGCTCGCCCGGATCCGGCACGAGATCCGCGCATGGCGGCCGCGTACCGCGGAGGAAATGGTCGCCGACTACCGGCGGGCGATATCGGCGGCCGCAGCGCATGCGCCACGTCGCGTCGCGCACCAGCTCCCGGTCGCGGGGGCCGGGGCTTCGGGGTGGCTCGCGGGTGGCGCCACCGCGGAAGCGGCGACCATCGCGGGCATGTGGAAGCAGATCCGGCAGCTCAACCTGCAGCTCACGGTGGTGAACGACGCGCGCCGCGAAGCGGAGCTGCGGCGCCTTCGCGACGCACGCGAGCATGAGGAGCTGCTGGAGCGGCTGGCCGAAGCGCAAGCCGGCCTTGCGCAGAAGGATGCGCTCGCGAACGAGCTCGGCAACGTGGCGGCGCAGCTGGGCGTCAGGAACGCGCAGCTCGCCGAGGTGTATTCCTCCACGAGCTGGAGGATTTCCGCCCCGGTGCGCTGGGTAGGCGTGGCGATGCGCAAGGCGCGCGTGCTCGCGCACTGCATCGTGATTGCGCTGCGCGAACCCGCGGGTTGGCAGGACCTTTCCGCGCGCCTCGCCAGGGCGTGGCGGCTGGGCGGGCTGCACGAGGTGAAGAAGGTGCTCGTCGCGCTGCAGGCCGCCGGGACGCCCCACGACCTGTGGGGCCAGTACCGGGAGAGCTTCCGGGGCAAGGTCCGGCCGCGGGTGGTGGAGCAGGTCCGCAAGATGGCGGTTCGCCCGCTCGTATCGGTGATCGTGCCGACCTTCAACACCCCGGAGCCCATGCTGCGCCAGATGCTCGACTCGGTGCTTGCGCAGCTCTATCCCGAGTGGGAACTGTGCGTGGCGGACGACGGCTCGTCCGAGCCCCACGTGGAAAAGGTGCTCAGGCACTATGCGTCGAAGGAGCCGCGCATCAAGCTGGACCTCGGGCGCGAGAACCGCGGCGTTTCCCACGCCTCCAACCGGGCGCTCGAGATGGCTACGGGCGAGTTCGTCGTCCTGCTCGACCACGACGACATCCTCGAGGAACAGGCGCTGTTTCGGGTGGCCGAGTCCGTCGCCGAGGATTCGCCGGACATGCTCTACTCGGACGAGGTGCTGACCACTCCGGACGGCGCCGACATCCGGCGCTACGTATTCCGGCCCGCGTTCTCGCCGGACTATCTGCGCGCACATCCCTACATCGTTCACCTGGCCGGATTCCGCACGCGGCTCCTGCGCAAGATCGGCGGCTTCGACGAGAGCCTCAGCATCTCGCAGGACTACGACCTCATCCTGCGCGCGAGCGAGAAGGCGCGGACGATCGTCCACATACCGGAGATTCTCTATCAGTGGCGCTTTCACGGCGCATCGGCGGGTCACCGGAAGATGGGCGAGGTGATGGAAATCTCGAAGAGCGTGCTGCGGCGCCACCTCGAGCGCTGCGGCGAAGCGGGCGCCGTGAACGACGGCGCGAGCTTCAACTTCTTCGACGTGCGCTACCCGCTGGTGGCCGGCCTCAAGGTCGCGATCATCATTCCCACCAAGAACCTGCGCGACCTGTTGCGCCAATGCATCGAAAGCATCCGTGCCACCGTGAAGGACGTGGCATACGACATCCTGGTGGTCGACCACGAGTCCGACGATCCGCAGACCCGGGAGTATCTCGCCTCGATCGCAGGCGAGGTGCGCGTGCTGCCCTACGCGGGAGGGTTCAATTTCTCCGCGATCAACAACTTCGCGGTAAGGCATCTCGGTCCCGGATACTCGCACTATCTTTTCTGCAACAACGACATCGAGGCGGTCGCTCCGGGCTGGCTGGAGCGCATGCTCGAGCTCGGGCAGCGCCCGGCGGTCGGCATCGTAGGGGCGCTGCTCTTCTATCCGGACCGCAAGACGATCCAGCATGCCGGGGTGTGCGTAGGGCTTTACAGGGCGGCCGAGCACTACGGCAAGTGGGTGCGTCTTCCCGGCGATCCGGTGGGAAACGGCTATGAAGAGCTGCTGCGCATACCGCACGAGGTCTCGGCCGTCACGGCCGCGTGCATGCTGATGCGCGCCGATGCGTTCGATGCGGTGGGCGGTTTCGACGAGTCCATCGCGGTGGGCTTCGGCGATGTGGACATCTGCCTGCGTGCGGGCGAGCGCGGCTACCGCGTGATCTTCACGCCGTACGCGAAGCTCGTGCACCACGAGTCGTACACGCGCGGCACCAGCGCGGGGGATTCGCACCCGGAAGACACGTCGCGCTTCCGCCTCAAGTGGGCCAGGTTCCTGCAGGAGGGTGACCCCTACTACAGCCCCAGCCTCTCGCCGACCAGCACCCAGTGGGAGGTTCGCCGCCCCCTGCCGTGCAGCTTCGAGATCCAGCGCCGGGTGACGAGGAAGGCGTCGTGAGCGCATTCTTCCGCCGCATGCTTCGCGGGCCGGCTGCGGCCCCGGCCGTGCCCGACGTCGTCGATTTCGCCTGCAACCTCTGCGGGCACGAAAACCGCGGCGTGGCGCGGGCCCACGTCGAGAATCGCGAGTTCCAGTCGTGCGCGTCGTGCCGAAGCAGCCTGCGCATGCGCTCGCTCATGTACTGGCTCTCCGTGGAACTGCACGGCACGGCGCTCGCGCTGCCGGACTTTCCACTGGACAAGTCCGTCTCGGGACTGGGCATGAGCGACTGGGAGGGCTACGCGCGCTCGCTCGAGGAGAAGTTTTCGTACGTGAACACGTATTACCACCGGGAGCCGCGCCTGGACATCACGAATATCCCGGAAAGCCTGGTGGGCAGGCACCGCTTCCTCATCTCGAGCGACGTGTTCGAGCATATCCCGTGCTTCGGCCTGGACAGCGCGTTCCGCAACGCACGGCGCCTGCTGCAGGACGGCGGCGCCTTTCTTTTCACGGTCCCCTACACCAAGACCGGTCCGACGCAGGAGCATTTCCCGCGGATGCACGAGTATCGCGTCATCGAGACGCGCGGCAAGCGCTTTCTCTACAACCGCACCGAGGATGGCGAGGAGGAGGTGTTCGACGATCTCGTCTTCCACGGCGGGGATGGAATGACCCTGGAGATGCGCATTTTCTCGGAGCCCGATCTCCTGGGGCGGTTGCGCGACGCGGGCTTCTCCTCGGTGCGCGTGTGTCCCGACCGGGTGCCGGGCTTCGGCATCCTCTGGCCCATGGACTGGGCCGTCCCGATGCTGGCGCGCGCCTGAGTGCGGCCCGCCGTACTTGGGCTCGGCAGCCGCATCATGCGTCCCCGGCGGTGAGCTTGCCGCCGCGCCGCGCGAGCGCGTCGCGGATCGCGCGCGCCGTCATGAGCGCGTACTCGCGGCGCGGCGCGACCAGCAGCATCGTCGCGGCGAACTTCGCCAGCACGCGCAGCACGTCCTTGAGCTTCCATTTCATGGGGACATACGAACGCCGGTACAGCAGCATCCGGTTGCGGGTCATGTAGTAGACGCGCTGGGGCGAATGCACGACCAGGTGCATGTTGCCCAGTACGCGGTGCCGATGGTCTCCGAGCCAATGGTCCAATCGCGCCCCGCACACCCCGTACAGCGCGAGGCCGCGCGAGCGCGCCCGGCAGCACCACTCGAGGTCCACGCTGTCGATGAAGAGCGACTCGTCGAACTCGCCGACGGACGCGAAGCTCGCCATCGGGACCAGCGTCCCCGAGCTGATGAGGAAGTCGCACGCCACGGCCTGCGCCGCATCCGCGCCGCAGCGCAGGTGGCGATTGTGGATCCAGCCCATCCGGATGAATGGATATTCGAGGTGGTCGCGCACGTCGGTGACGCGCGGCCCCACGGCGGCCACGCCTGGGGCGCCCGGCGAGCCGGTGCAGCGCGCATGGGCCGCGAGCAGCGCGGCCACCATGCCGGGCGCGGGAATGCTGTCGTGATCGAGCAGGAGGACGAACGCGGCGCCGCGACCGCGCGCCTGGCGAACCCCGATGTTGAGCGCGCTCGCCACCCCGCGGTTTTCCTGCAGGCCGATCACCTCGACGGGCGGGCCGCCGCCGGACGCCGGCAGCAGGTCGCCCACCGGCGTCGCGGAGCCGTTGTCCACGACGATGATGTGATCGACCTGATCGCGCAGCGCGCGTATCTGCTCGGAAAGCCGCGTGGGATCCGGATTGTAGGTGACCGTGATGCTGGTGGTGCTCACTGACGCGCGGATCTCGGGGCGAAAGAATCGTATTGTGCCCGTCCGCGCCTGGCGCCGCCCGAAGTTCGCATCGCGCTTGATCCATTCGCGCACGCCGCGAGGACGGTTCGGTATCGGCTTGAATCCCCCGGGGTACTTGTGATAATTATGCAGGGGCGGGACGCCCTGAAGGTCCGCCCGAAAGAACAACCGAAGAGGGAGGCGCACGATGGTCCGATTCGTCATCTCGCTCGCAATGGGCCTGTGCCTCGCGGCCTCGGCCTATGCGGAAATGTATGCCTCGTCGTACATCGGCTCCAGTGGGCCGGCGACGCTATATCTCATTGACAGCACCACGGGCGCGGCGACGCCGGTAGGCGCGATCGGGTTCACCCGGGTCGGGGCGCTCGATTTCGCACCCGGCGGCACCCTGTACGGCGTCGGCACGTCCGCAGGCACTACGGTCCTGCTCACGATCAACACCGCCACGGGGGCCGGCACGGTCGTGGGGTCCCTGGGCCTCGGCGGAACCGCCATCCAGGATATCGCGTTCCGCAACGACGGTGTCCTGTTCGCTTATGCGACCGGAAACATCTACACGATCAATACCACGACGGGAGCGGCGACGCTGGTCGGAGCCACGGGCGGCGGCTTTCCGGACGGCAACGGGCTTGCATTCCAAGGGGGCACGCTGTTCCTGGGCAACGACGGCGGCGGCCTGCAGACGATCAATCAAGCGACGGGCGCGGCGACCGCCGTGGCGCCGCTCACCTACGGTGCGGGCTTCGCCGGTGGGGATCGCCCGCCCGGAATGAAATTCGATCCGGGGAGCGGCGTGCTGTACGCGGCGATCGCCGAGGGCTTCCCGGCTACCGCTACGTTCCTGGGCGTGATCGACGTGGCGACCGGTAACGTCACCGAAGTCGGCCCGACCGTGCTGGGCGTGGACGCGATCGCGATCTCGCCCCGCAGGGTCCCCGCGCTTTCCAAGTGGCCGCTGCTGGCGTTGATCGCGATGGTCCTTGCCGTGGGGCTCGTCCTGCCCCATCGCCGGCGGGTGCGCAACCAGTAGGAAAGAAGACGGCGCCCGCTCGGGCGCCGTGCAATGTCCCCGTCAGGGGTGTTGGTGGAGGCGGGGGGAATCGAACCCCCGTCCGCAAGCCTTCCACGGTCAGTTCTACATGCGTAGCCAGGCCATTTGGTTTAACCGCTGCCCCGCAGACCGGCGAGCTGGGCAACGCTGAGCCACCTTGGATTTAGCGGTGGGCGAAGTGGCCCCGACTACCGCGATCTCATGAATATGACTCTGCGTCCGGTACTGCAATCCGGCCGGGCGCATGAGCACACCCGGGGCAGAGTCCGGCCGGTATTAGGCGGCCAGAGCGTAGTTGCTGTCGTTGGCGACTATGTCGTCTGCGGCTGTATTTACGAGGTAATCCGCGCCTCGGCATGCCCTGAACCGCTTCCGCGCCCGCGTCGAAACCGGGTCGCCCCCTTGAAATCGAAGCCGGGAGGAAACAGTATACGGCACTCCCCACATGGGTTCGCTCGCGCGCCCTTTCAAGGATCTCATGAGCCCGCTCAAGATCGCCGGAATCGTCCTCGTCGTCGCGGGCGCGCTCGCGCTCGCCTACGGGGGCTTCAGCTACACCAGGGATAGCCACGAGACGCAGCTCGGGCCGTTCAAGTTCTCGCTGCAGCAGAAGGAGCGGGTGAACGTTCCCCAGTGGGGCGGCCTGGGCGCGATCGCGATCGGCGTGGTCCTGCTGGTGATCGGAAAGCGCAAATAGCCGGCTTCAGCGCGCGGTATCGGCGGGCGCGTGCTCGCGGATCCACGACGAGATCCCCGCCGGGGAATCGATGACGGCGTCCGCGCCCCAGAGGATCGCCGGCGGGCCGTCGCCCAGGTAGCCGTAGCCGGCCACGATCACCGGCATGCCCGCTGCGCGGGCGGCCTGCACGTCGCGCTCGTCGTCGCCCACGTAGAGCGTGCGCATCGGCGCGATCCCCATGGTTGCCGCTGCGAAGAGCAGCGGATCGGGGAACGGCTTCGGCCGCGGGCAGGTGTCCCCGCCCACCACCACCGCCGCCCGCAGACCCAGTCCCAGGCCGTCGATCACGGGGCGCGCCAGGCGCTCGAACTTGTTGGTGACCACGCCCCAGCCGATGCGCTCCGCGTCCAGGGCGTCGAGGACCTCCGCCATGCCGGGAAAGAGTCGCGTTCCCTCGCACAGGTTCTCGGCATAGAGCTCGAGGAACTCGGCGCGCAGCGCCGGGAATTGCGCATCGCCGGGCGCGATGCCGAAGGCAGCGATGATCATGCCGCGCGCACCCTGCGACACATGGGGACGCACGAGCTCGGTGGCCACGGGCGCGAGGCTGCGGCGCGCGCGCATCCGGTTCACCGTGAGCGCCATGTCGGGCGCGGTGTCGGCCAGCGTGCCGTCCAGGTCGAAGAGCACTGCCTCGATCACTTGCGGCATCCCATCAGGTAGTTCACGGCGACATCGCGGCCGAGGGCGTAGGCGCGGGTGAGCGGGTTGTACGTCATCCCCGTGAGGTCGACGACATCGAGGCCCGCTTCGCGGCAATGACGGGCGAGCTCCGAAGGCCGGATGAGCCGCGCGTATTCGTGGGTGCCCATGGGCAGGAGCCGCAGCACGTACTCGGCGCCCACGATCGCGAACAGGAACGACTTGGGATTGCGGTTGATGGTCGAGAAGAACACCCATCCACCGGGCCGCACGAGCCGCGCGCAGGCCTGCACGACGCTCGACGGTTGCGGCACGTGCTCGAGCATTTCCATGCACGTGACGACGTCGAACGATTCGGGGGCTTCATCGGCGAGGGACTCCGCGGAGACGAGCCGGTAGTCGACCGCGCTGCCCGTTTCCAGGCGATGCAGCATCGCCACCTTGAGAGGCTTGTCGGCGAGGTCGATGCCCGTGACCTGCGCTCCGCTCGCCCCCATGGCCTCGGCGAGAATGCCGCCACCGCAGCCCACGTCGAGCACGCGCTTGCCGGCGAGGCTGCCCGCGAGCCGCTCGATGTGCCCGAAGCGCAGCGGGTTGATCTCGTGCAGCGGGCGGAACTCGCTGGTCGGATCCCACCAGCGATGGGCGAGCGCGCTGAACTTGGCGAGCTCGGCGGGATCGGCATTGTCTTCGGGCCGGGCGGCGTGCGGGGTGCTCATGAGAGTCGTTTCTGCCACCAGATGGCCCTGTCGCGCAAGTCCTGCTCGTCCAGGCCCACGAGCCTGCGCTGCGCGAGGCGCGCCCGTCCGGCGACCCAGACGTGGCTCACGTGCTCGCGCCCGGCGGCGTAGACGAGGTGGGAGACCGGGTCGAAGCAGGGCAGGGTCTCGAGCGCGGCAAGCTCCACCGCGGCGAGGTCGGCCCACTTGCCCGGCACGATCGATCCCGTGTCCGCGTCGATGCCCAGGGCGCGCGCCCCATCGAGCGTGGCCATCTCGAGCGCCTCGAATGCGTTCAGCGTGCTCGCCTCGCCGCTTGCGACCTTGGCGAGCAGTGCGGCGGTGCGCATCTCCGTCATCATGTCGAGGCGGTTGTTGCTCGCCGCCCCGTCGGTGCCGACTCCCACGCGAATCGCGCGCCGGCGCATCGCGGCCACCGGCGCGATGCCGCTCGCCAGCTTGAGGTTCGATGACGGGCAGTGGGCCACGTTCACGCCCTCGCGCGCCATGACGTCGAGCTCGAGCTCGTCGAGGTGGATCGCGTGCACCGCGATGAGCCGCGGGCCCACCAGCCCCAGCCGCCGCAGGCGCTCGAACGGGCGCACGCCGTGCTGGGCGAGGCTCTCGGAGACTTCCGCGTCCGTCTCGTGCACGTGCATGTGGACCGGCACGTCGAGCTCCTCGGCGAGCACCGCCACGTGGCGCAGCGTCTCGTCGCCGACCGTATAGGGCGCATGGGGAGCGAGGCAGAACGTGAGCAGCGCCTCGCCCTGGTAGGAGTCGCGCGTCGCGAGGCCCTTGCGCAGGTAGCCCGGCGCGTCGGCTGCATAGGCGCTCGGGAACTCGAGCACGATGACGCCGAGCGCGGCCCGCATGCCCGCGCGCAGCGCCGCGCGCGCCGTCGCCTCGGGGAAGAAATACATGTCGTTCACGCAGGTCACGCCCGCGCGCAGCATCTCCGCCATCGCAAGGAGGCTACCGTCGTGGACGAACTCGTCGCTCACGTTGCGTGCCTCGGCGGGCCAGATGTGCTCTCGCAGCCAGGCCATGAGCGGCAAGTCGTCGGCGATCCCGCGCATGAGCGTCATGGCGGCGTGGCAGTGCAGGTTCACGAAGCCGGGGATGAGTACGTGGCTTTCGAGCCGGACGACTTCGCGCGCGTCGAAGCGCTCGAGCGCGCTCGCCGTGGGCTCGAGCGCGACGATGCGCCCGTCGCGAACCGCGACCGCGTGGTCCCGCAGGACCACATGCGGTTGCACGGGTACCACGTGTGCGGCGCAGATCAGGGAGTCGACGGATTCCATCGTCGCGCGGTCGGAACAAAAAACCCCGCCGCAGCGGGGTTTTCTGCCGGTGCGGGGAAGCTTACTCGCGCACGCCCTTGAACTCCATGTCCACGCGGCGGTTCTTCTGGCGTCCCGCTGCGGTCTTGTTGGTCGCCACCGGCTGGGTTTCGCCCTTGCCGATCGTGGTGATCTTCGCGCCCGGGATGCCCTTGCTCTCGAGGTACGCCTTGACTGCCGCGGCGCGGCGCTCGGAGAGCTTCTGGTTGTAGCGCTCGGTGCCGATCGAATCGGTGTGTCCGGTCGCGATCACCATCTCGAGGTCGATGCCGTGCAGCTTCTCGAGGGCGGCGTCGATGCTCTTCTTGCCGTCAGGACGCACCACCGACTTGTCGAAGTCGAAGAGCGCGTCGGCCTGGATCACGATCGTCTGGCGCACGGACGCGGGTGCCGGTTTCGCCATCTCGGGCGCGGGCGCGGGCGTGGGAGCGGCCATCGGCTCCTCGGCCTTCGGCATGGGGGCGGGTTCCTTCTTCTCCTCCATGGCCTGGCATTCCGGCAGGGGCATGCCGGACGTAAGGACGCAATGTCCCGAAGCGTCCCGTACTGCCTTTCCGGAGGCGTCCTGCAGGTCGTAGGTGACGTCGGCGTAGGCTGAGCCGGCAGCGAGCGCGAACAGTGCGCAACCGAACGTCAGCTTTGAGGAAATCTTCATATTCGGAACTCCCAAGAGGATTTGGATGGTTATTGTGCCGCCCTGAGGCTCACCGCCCGAAAACAAGCTCGCAACATGATACACAAATGGCCCCTGCCTCGACAACACGAAGTGGTGCTTTTCGCAACAGTCTGGCGAAGTCGTGTTGCATCTTGGCTACACCTCTGAGACTGCGGGAGGCGTTGGAAAGTGCCCCGCCGATGTGCTAGAATTTACGTTTGCCGTAGCTGAAATTAGTACGTAAAAACAATGACTTAAGCTTGGCCGCTCCGCCGGCCTCGCGTTCCGGGAGCCCATGGAAACGTTCGCCAAGGAAACCCTGCCCATCAGCCTCGAAGAGGAGATGCGGCGCTCCTATCTGGACTACGCGATGAGCGTGATCGTGGGCCGCGCCCTGCCCGACGCGCGCGACGGCCTCAAGCCGGTGCATCGGCGCGTGCTGTTCGCGATGCACGAGCTGAACAACGACTGGAACCGGCCGTACAAGAAGTCGGCGCGCATCGTCGGCGACGTGATGGGCAAGTACCATCCGCACGGCGACACCGCGATCTACGACACCATCGTGCGCATGGCGCAGCACTTCTCGCTGCGCCACATGCTGGTCGACGGCCAGGGCAACTTCGGCTCGGTCGACGGCGACAACGCCGCGGCGATGCGCTACACCGAGATCCGCCTGGCCAAGATCGCCCACGAGATGCTCGCCGACATCGACAAGGAGACCGTCGACTTCGGCCCGAACTACGACGGCAGCGAGAACGAGCCGCTGGTCCTGCCGACGCGACTGCCCAACCTGCTGGTCAACGGCTCGTCCGGCATCGCGGTCGGCATGGCGACCAACATCCCGCCGCACAACCTGAACGAGGTCGTCGACGCCTGCCTCGCGCTGCTGCGCCAGCCCCGAGGCGGCGATCGACGAGCTGATGGAGATCGTCCCGGCGCCCGACTTCCCGACCGCCGGCATCATCTACGGCCTCGACGGCGTGCGCGAGGGCTATCGCACCGGCCGCGGGCAAGTCGTGATGCGCGCGAAGTGCCACTTCGAGGACATCGACCGCGGCCAGCGCCAGGCGATCATCGTCGACGAGATCCCGTACCAGGTGAACAAGAAGACGCTGCTCGAGCGCATCGCCGAGCTGGTGCACGAGAAGAAGACTCGAGGGCATCAGCCACATCCAGGACGAGTCCGACAAGTCGGGCATGCGCGTCGTGATCGAGCTCAAGCGCGGCGAGGTGCCCGAGGTCGTGCTGAACAACCTGTACAAGCAGACGCAGCTGCAGGACACGTTCGGCATCAACATGGTGGCGCTGATCGACGGCCAGCCCAAGGCTGCTGCAACCTGAAGCAGCTGATCGACGTCTTCCTCGAGCACCGGCGCGAGGTGGTGACGCGCCGCACGGTGTTCGAGCTGCGCAAGGCGCGCGAGCGCGGCCACGTGCTCGAAGGCCTGGCCGTCGCGCTGGCCAACATCGACGAGTTCATCGCGATCATCAAGGCAGTCGCCGACGCCGCCGGTCGCCAAGACCGCGCTGATGGGCGCGCGGCTGGGACTCGTCGCTGGTGCGCGAGATGCTCGCGCGCGCCGCGGCCGACAGTCCGCCCCGACGCGCGCGTTCCGCCCCGACGGCCTGCCGGCCAACTTCGGCCTGCAGCGCCGACGGCCTGCTACCGCCTGTCCGACAAGCAGGCGCAGGAAATCCTGCAGATGCGCCTGCAGCGCCTGACCGGCCTGGAGCAGGACAAGATCGTCGCGCGAGTACAGGAGGTGATGGCGGAGATCGCCGACCTGCTCGACATCCTGGCCAGGCCGGAGCGCGTCACGACCATCATCGGCGACGAGCTCGCCGCGCATGAAGCAGGAGTTCGGCGACCAAGCTGGCGCGCGCCGCAGCCAGATCGAGCACAACGGCCAGGACCTGCAGCACCGAGGACCTGATCACGCCGCCGACATGGTCGTCACGCTCTCGCACACCGGCTACATCAAGAGCCAGCCGCTCGCCGAGTACCGCGCGCAGAAGCGCGGCGGCCGCGGCAAGCAGGCGACGCAGACGCAAGGAAGACGACTGGGTCGACCAGCTCTTCATCGCCAACACGCACGACTACATCCTGTGCTTCTCCGACCGCGGCCGCGTCTACTGGCTCAAGGTCTGGGAAGTGCCGCAGGGCGTCGCGCGACTCGCGCGGCAAGCCGATCGTCAACATGTTCCCGCTGCAGGAGGACGAGAAGATCAACGTCGTGCTGCCGGTCGCGGCGAGTTCCGCACGCTTCCCGCCGATCACTACGTCTTCATGGCGACCGCGCAGGGCATGGTCAAGAAGACGCGCGCTCGACGAGTTCAGCAACCCGCGCAAGGCCGGCATCATCGCGGTCGACCTCGACGACGGCGACTACCTGATCGGCGCCGCGCTGACCGACGGCAAGCACGACGTGATGCTGTTCTCCGACGGCGGCAAGGCGGTGCGCTTCGACGAGAACGACGTGCGCCCGATGGGCCGCAGCGCGCGCGGCGTGCGCGGCATGACGCTCGAAGGGCGGCCAGAGGTGATCGCGATGCTGGTGGCCGAGGACGAGACGCAGAGCGTGCTCACCGCCACCGAGAACGGCTACGGCAAGCGCACGCCGATCGTCGAGTACACGCGCCACGGCCGCGGCACCAAGGGCATGATCGCGATCCAGCAGATCGGAGCGCAACGGCAAGGTCGTCGCCGCGACGCTGGTCGCCGCCGACGACGAGATCATGCTGATCACCGACGCGGGCGTGCTGGTGCGCACGCGCGTCACCGAGATCCGCGAGCTCGGCCGCGCGACGCAGGGCGTGACGCTGATCACCCTCGACGACGGCGCGAAGCTGTCGGGCCTGCAGACGCATCGATCGCGACGACGAGAACGGCGACAACGGCGGCAACGGCCATGGCAACGGGGCAGCCGGGCGCCGGAAGCGGCAATGGCGCCGACCACGACGGCGACAGCGGCAGCGGTAACGGTACCGACAGCGGCAATGGCGACGACGACGGCGACAGTGGAGGCGGCAATGGCGACGGCCCCGCACATTAAGCCCGCCGCGCGCATCTACAACTTCGGCGCCGGACCGGCGACGATGCCGGTCGACGGTGCTGCGCGAGGCGAAGCGCGGAGATGCTCGACTGGCACGACTGCGGCATGTCGGTGATGGAGATGAGCCATCGCGGCAAGGAGTTCATGCGCGATCGCGGCCGAGGCCGAGGCCGACCTGCGCGAGCTGCTGGCGATCCCGCCGAACTACAAGGTCCTGTTCCTGCAGGGCGGCGGCCATCGGCGCAGAACGCCGTCGTGCCGATGAACCTGCTGCGCGGCGGCGAAGCACGGCCGACTACGTGCAAGACCGGCGAGTGGTCGAAGAAGTCGATCGCCGAGGCGCGCCGCTACTGCGAGCGTCGCGGTCGCGGCCTCGAGCGAGGACCGCAAGCTTCACCTACGTGCCGAAGCAATCGACGTGGCGCTGCTCGCGCGGACGCGGCCTACGTGCACATCTGCTCCAACGAGACGATCGACGGCGTCGAGTTCCACTGGCCGCCCGGACACCGGCGCGACGTGCCGCTGGTGGTCGACATGTCGTCGCACATCCTGTCGCGCCCGCTCGACTGGCGCGCGTACGGGCTCATCTACGCCGGCGCGCAGAAGAACATCGGCCCCGCGGGCCTGACGTGGTGATCGTGCGCGAGGACCTGCTCGGCCACGCGCATGCCGATCACGCCGCAGCGTGCTCGACTACAAGCTGCAGTCGCCGACGCCGATTCGATGTTCAACACGCCGCCCACTTGTGCGCATCTACGTCGCCGGCCTCACCTTCAAGTGGCTCAAGGAGCAGCGGCGGGCTCGCGGCGATGGAGCGCGCGAACGCGCGCCAAGGCGGAGCTGCTCTACGCTACCTCGATGCGCAGCGATTTCTACTCAATCCGCGTCGCCCAGGAGGACCGCTCGCGCATGAACGTGCCCGTTCACGCTGCGCGACGACTCGCTCGACGCCGCCTTTCTCGCCGAAGCCGAAGGCGCGCGGGCTGCTCGCGCTGAAGGGCCACCGCTCGGTGGGCGGCATGCGCGCATCGATCTACAACGCGATGCCGCTGGAGGGCGTGGAGGCGCTGGTCGCCTACATGGAAGAGTTCCGCCGGAAGCGCGGCTGAGGCGGGCGTGAAGTATCGCATCGCCATGTACAACGCGATCTCCGCGCGCGGCCTGGAGCGTTTTCCGGCCACCGCCTACGTGGTCGGCAAGGCCCTCGCCGATCCCGACGCCATCCTGCTTCGGTCCCACGCGCTGCAGCTGTCCGAGATCCCGGGCTCGGTCAAGGCCATCGGGCGGGCGGGCGCCGGCGTGAACAACATCCCGGTGGAGGAGATGAGCCGCCGCGGGGTGCCGGTGTTCAACGCGCCCGGAGCCAATGCCAACGCCGTGAAGGAACTGGTGCTCGCGGCGATGCTGCTCGCCGCGCGCAATCTCGTGCCCGCCGAACGCTACGTGCAGGAGCTCGCCGCGGGGGACGACTTCGACAAGCGTGTCGAGGACGGCAAGAAGCAGTTCGCGGGCTTCGAGCTGCCGGGGCGCACGCTCGGCGTGGTGGGGCTGGGGGCGATCGGCGGCCTGGTGGCCGACACGGCGATCCGTCTCGGCATGAAGGTGCTGGGCTACGATCCCGACATCACCGTGGACAACGCGTGGCGCCTCCCGTCCTCGGTGAAGCGTGCCGCATCGATCGAGGAGCTGCTGAAGGGCTCCGAGTTCGTGAGCCTGCACGTGCCGCTCAATGCCCACACACGCTGCCTCATCGACGCGCGCCGCCTCGCCGCGGCGCATCGCGGCATGGTGCTGCTCAACTTCGCCCGCGACGCCGTGGTGGACGAGGATGCGGTGCTCGCCTCGCTCGAGGACAAGCGGCTGCGTGCCTACATCTGCGATTTCCCGAGCCCGCGCCTGCAGGGCCGCGCCGGCGTCGTGGCGCTGCCGCACCTGGGCGCCTCGACAGCCGAGGCCGAGGAGAACTGCGCGCTCATGGTGGTGGACCAGCTGCGCGAGTTCCTCGAGCAGGGATCGATCCGCAACTCGGTCAACTTCCCGAGCGTGGAGATGGTGCGCGAATCGGCGCACCGCATCGCGATCGCGAACGCGAACGTGCCCAACATGGTGGGACAGATTTCGACTACGATGGCGCAGGCAGGCCTCAACATCCACAACATGGTCAACAAGTCGCGAGGGGAGATGGCGTACACGCTGGTCGACCTCGACAGCGCCGCCGCCCCGGAAGTGATCGCGCGCATCGCGCGCATCCACGGGGTCCTGTCGATCCGCAGCGTGGCGCCACTGCCGGAGAGCGCACCGTGAGCGGCGCGCGCGAGGCGGGAGCGCCGCCGCAGCCGCCCGAGCTGGAGCGCCTGCGCGAGGCGATCGACCGCGTCGACGAACGCATCCTCGAAAGCCTCAACGAGCGCGCACGCCTCGCACGCGCCATCGGCACGCTCAAGGTGGGCCAGGCTTACCGCCCGGAGCGCGAAGCGCAGGTGCTGCGGCGGGTGAAGGAGCGCAATCCCGGCCCGCTGTCCTCGGAGACCGCGGCGCTGCTCTTCCGCGAGATCATGTCGGCGTGCCTTGCGCTGGAGCGTCCGATCACCGTCGCCTACCTCGGTCCGCGCGGCACCTTCAGCGAGAAGGCCGCGCTCAAGCATTTCGGCCTCGCCGCCGAGGCGCTCGCCGAGCCGTCCATCGACGAGGTGTTCCGCGCGGTGGAGTCGGGCGCGGCCGACTTCGCGGTGGTGCCCGTGGAGAACTCCACGGAGGGCGCGGTCGGCCGCTCGCTCGACCTCATGCCGCAGACGCCGATGAAGGTGTGCGGCGAGGTGATCGTACGCATCCACCACAACCTGATGGCGAAGGTACCGCCCGCGGACCTGGGCGACATTCGCCGCGTGTTCTCGCACGGCCAGTCCCTCGCGCAGTGCCACGAGTGGCTCAACCTGCACGTGCCCGACGCCGAGCGCGTGGCGGTGTCGAGCAACGCCGAAGCGGCGCGCCGGGCCGCCGAGGAGGCCGGCGCGGCTGCGGTCGCGGGCGACATGGCGGCGGAGCACTACGGCCTCACGATCCTCGCGGCGAACATCGAGGACGAGCCCAACAATACGACGCGCTTCCTGGTCCTCGGCGATTACGAGCCGAAGTCCAGCGGGCAGGACAAGACGTCGATGGTGCTGTCGGCGCGCAACCGGGCGGGCGCGGTGTACGAGATGCTCACGCCCTTCGCGCAGCGCGGCGTGTCGATGACCAAGTTCGAATCGCGCCCCTCGCGCGTGGCCCTCTGGGAATACTTCTTCTTCATCGACATCGAGGGACACCGCGACGACCCGAACGTCGCCGCCGCGATGCACGAGGTGGCGCGCATCGCGGGCTACCTCAAGGTGCTGGGCTCCTATCCCGTGGCGGTGATCTGATGGACGGGCGCGCACGGCGCGGCACCGGCCCCGGCGACCTCGCCCCGGCGAACGTGCGCGCGATCGCGCCCTACGTGCCGGGCAAGCCCATCGCCGAGACGGCGCGCGAGTTGGGCCTCGCCGAGGCCGACATCCTCAAGATGGCCTCCAACGAGAACCCGCTGGGCTCCTCGCCCAGGGCGATCGCCGCGCTGCGCGCGTCGCTCGAAGGCCTGCATTACTACCCGGACGGAAGCGGATTCGAGCTGAAGGCCGCGCTCTCCGGCAAGCTCGCCGTGCGCCCCGGGAACATCGTGCTGGGCAACGGCTCGAACGACGTGCTCGAGCTTGCCGCGCGCGCCTTCCTCACCGCGTCGGACTCCGCCGTTTATTCGCGGCACGGCTTCATGGTGTACCCGCTCGTGGTGCAGGCGATTGGCGCCGCGCCGATCGAGGTTGCAGCGCGCGACTACGGTGCGGACCTGGACGCGATGGCCGCGGCGGTGCGCCCCGACACGAAGATGGTGTTCCTCGCCAACCCGAACAATCCGACCGGCACGTTCCTGCCCTGGGCCGCGGTGCACGCATTCGTCGGGCGCATCCGCAAGGACGTGCTGGTGGTCCTCGACGAGGCGTACGGCGAGTACCTGCCCGACGCGCTGCGCTCGCCGACGGTGGGCTGGCTTGCCGAGTATCCCAATCTCATCGTGTCGCGCACGCTGTCCAAGGCGTACGGGCTCGCGGGCCTGCGCATCGGGTTCGGCCTGGCGCATCGCGAGGTGGCCGAGGTCATGAACCGCGTGCGCCAGCCGTTCAACGTGAACCACCTCGCCATGGTGGCGGCGCTTGCGGCGCTCGACGACGAGGCGTTCATCGCCGAGAGCCGGCGCGTGAACGCGGCGGGCCTCGAGCAGCTCGCGCGCGGCTTCGCGCGGCTCGGGCTCGCGTACATTCCCTCGGTCGGCAATTTCATCACGGTGCGCGTGGGTGATGCGGCCCGCGTCTACGATCGGCTGCTGCGCGAAGGCGTCATCGTGCGCCCGATCGCCGGCTACGGGATGCCGGAGCACCTGCGCGTGACGGTCGGTCTGCCGGAGCACAACGCGCGCTTCCTCGCCGCCCTCGAGCGCGCGCTGGCGGCCTGAAGCCATGCGCCGCCTGAAGAGCGTCGCGGTGATCGGCGTGGGGCTGATCGGCGGCTCGTTCGCGCTCGCGGCACGGCGCGCCGGCGTCGCCGGATCGGTGGTCGGCTTCGACCGCGATCGCGAGGTGCTCGAGCGCGCCCTGTCGCTGGGCGTGATCGACACGGCGGCCGATTCCGTCTCCAGCGCCGCCGCCGGGGCGGAGCTCGTCGTGCTCTCGGTGCCGGTGCGCTCCGCCGGCACGGTGCTGCACGACGTCGGCCTGGCGCTGGCACCCGGAGCGGTGGTCACCGACGTCGGCAGCACCAAGGAAGAGGTCGTGCGCATCGCTCGCGAGGAGCTGCGCGAGGCGTTCGCGCGCTTCGTTCCGGGCCATCCCATCGCCGGACGGGAGACGAGCGGCGTCGAGGCGGCGAACCACGAGCTGTTCCGCGGCGCGCGCGTGGTGCTGACCCCCGTTGGCGAGACCGCCCCGGAAGCCCTCGAGCTGGTGCGCGAGCTCTGGGAAGCGGTGGGTGGCCGCGTCACGACGCTCGCGCCGCAGCTGCACGACCGCATCTTCGCCGCGGTGAGCCATTTGCCGCACGTCCTGTCCTATGCGCTCGTCTCCGAGATCGTCGCGCGCGACGACTCCGCCGAGCTGCTCGGCTTCGCCGCGGGAGGATTCCGCGACTTCACCCGCATCGCCGCGAGCTCGCCGGAGATGTGGCGCGACATCGCGCTGCAGAACCGCTCCGCCCTGCTGGCGGAGATCGATCGCTACGGCGCGCGCCTCGCCGTGTTTCGCGCGCTGATCGAGAAGGGCGACGGGCCGGGGCTCGAGCGCCTCATGACGGAGGCGCGCAACGCCCGCCACGCGTGGGGCGCCGCGTCGCGGCGCGGCTCCGCGGGCGAATAGCGTTGGAAAGCCTCGACCTTCCGCCCGTGACGCGGGCCGCAGGCACGCTGCGGCTTCCCGGGTCGAAGAGCATCTCGAACCGCACGCTGCTGCTCGCCGCGCTGGCGCGCGGCGCCACGACGCTCACCGGCCTGCTCGATTCGGACGATACGCGCGTCATGCGCGACGCCCTCGTGGCGCTGGGCATCCGCATCGAGAGCCTGGACGGTGCGCAGGACGTGCGCGTGGGTGGCGTGGGTGCCGGGCACGGATTCCCGGTAAAGCGCGCCGAGATCTTCCTCGGCAACTCGGGCACTTCGGCGCGCTCGCTCGCCGGTGTGCTCGCGTTGGCCGACGGCCACTACGTCCTGCGCGGGGTGCCGCGCATGCACGAGCGTCCGATCGGCGACCTGGTGGCGGCGCTCGAGCCCGCGGGCGCACGCGTCGCCTGGCTGGGCAATCCCGGCTTTCCCCCGCTTGCGATCGAACCGCGCGTGCGGGTCTCGCCCGGAACGCTGCGCATCCGCGGCAACGTCTCGAGCCAGTTCGTCTCCGCGCGTGCTGATGGCGCTGCCCTGGGCGGGCGAAGCCGCACGCGTGGAGATCGATGGCGAGCTCGTCTCGCGGCCGTACGTCGAGCTCACGCTGGGACTGATGGAACGCTTCGGGGTCGCGGTGCGCCGGGAAGACTGGCGCGCTTTCGACGTCGACGCGGGCGCAGGCTACATTTCGCCGGGCGAGATCGAGGTCGAAGGCGATGCATCGTCGGCGTCGTATTTCCTGGCCGCCGGGGCGCTCGGCGGCGGGCCCGTGCGCATGGAAGGCGTGGGACAGGCGAGCGTGCAGGGCGACGTGCACTTCGCGCGCGTGGTCGCGGCGATGGGCGCGCGCATCGCGTTCGGCGATCGCTGGATCGAGAGCGCCGGCCGCCCCCCGCTCGCGCCCTTCGACCTCGACTTCAACCTGATCCCCGACGCGGCGATGACCGCCGCTGTGATGGCGCTCTTCGCCACCGGGCCGTGCACGCTGCGCAACATCGCGAGCTGGCGCGTGAAGGAGACCGACCGCATCGCCGCCATGGCCACGGAGCTGCGCAAGTTCGGCGCGAACGTGCAGGAGGGGCCCGACTGGCTGCGCATCGCGCCGCCAGCCGGATTCCTCGCTCCGCAGGCGGCGCGCCTGCCGCGCGTCGCGGTCGATACCTATGACGACCATCGCATGGCGATGTGCTTCTCGCTCGCCTCGTTTGCGCCGCGCGCGGTGACGATCAACGATCCCGGCTGCGTGGCGAAGACGTTCCCCGGCTACTTCGATGTCTTCCGATCCCTCGTCGGCTGACTGCCCGGTCATCGCCATCGACGGCCCTTCCGCCTCGGGCAAGGGTACCGTCGCGGCGCGCGTCGCGCAGGCGCTCGGGTTCCACTACCTCGATAGCGGGGCGCTGTATCGCCTGGTCACGCTCGCGGCGCTGCGCGCGGGAGCCGAGCTCGGCGACGAGGCGCAGCTTGCCCGGATTGCCGGCGCGATGCGCGCCGGGTTTCGCGGCGCCGCGGTACTGCTGGACGGCGAGGACGTGACCGAGGAGTTGCGCACCGAGGCGGTGAGCGCCGCGACGTCGCGGGTGGCCGCGCATCCCGGCGTGCGCAGCGCTCTCCTCGAGCGCCAGCGCGCCTTCCGCCGCCTGCCGGGACTCGTGGCCGAAGGCCGCGACATGGGCTCCGTGGTGTTCCCGCGAGCCCCTCTCAAGGTGTACTTGACAGCGACCGTGGAGACCCGCGCCGAGCGGCGCCATAAGCAGTTGATGGAAAAGGGAATGTATGCGAAAATGGCGGACGTCGTGGAAGATCTGCGGCGCCGGGACGCGCGGGACGCATCGCGCGCCGTGGCGCCGCTAAAGCATTATCCCGACGCGATTTTTCTCGATACTACCGGGCTGACCGCCGACCAGGCGGTGGACAAGGTGCTCGGCTGGTGGCGCGAAAGGTTGTCCCGACCGGGCCGGGACCGCCCGAGGCAGTCATAAAGCCCAAAGGTGTCAGGGGGTTAGCGGCGACGCTGACTCGCTTGGCGTTGATCAACGACGGCCACGGCCGTTTTCATCCGAAAGCCAGGTTTTCATGTTGTCCCAATCCTCAACCCAACCCAACCCCGCCAACGAAAACAACTTCGCCGCGCTCTTCGAAGAGAGCCTCTCGCGCCAGGAAATGCGCGTGGGCGAGGTGATCACCGCCGAGGTCGTGTCCGTCGACCCGAACGTCGTGATCGTCAACGCGGGCCTGAAGTCCGAAAGCACCATCGCAACGGAAGAATTCAAGAACGATCGCGGCGAGGTCGAAGTGAAGCCCGGCGACTTCGTCTCGGTCGCCATCGAGGCGCTCGAAGACGGCTTCGGCGCGACCAAGCTCTCGCGCGACAAGGCGAAGAAGCTCGCCGCGTGGACCAACCTCGACGACGCGCTCGCCGGCGGCACCATCATCAAGGGCGTGGTCTCCGGCAAGGTGAAGGGCGGCCTTACCGTCATGGTGAACGGCATCCGCGCCTTCCTGCCCGGCTCGCTGGTCGACCTGCGTCCCGTGAAGGACACCTCGCACTTCGAGGGCAAGGAGCTCGAGTTCAAGGTCATCAAGCTCGACCGCAAGCGGAACAACGTCGTGGTATCGCGCCGCGCCGTCATGGAAGAGACCGCGGGCGTCGAGCGCCAGCAGCTGCTCGAGACCCTCAAGGAAGGCGCGGTCGTGAAGGGCGTGGTCAAGAACATCACCGACTACGGCGCATTCGTGGACCTGGGCGGCATCGATGGCCTGCTGCATATCACCGACCTCGCCTGGCGCCGCGTCAAGCACCCGACGGAAGTGCTCTCCGTGGGCGACGAGGTGACGGCGAAGATCCTCAAGTTCGACGCCGAGAAGAACCGCGTCTCGCTGGGCCTGAAGCAGCTGGGCGAGGACCCGTGGATCGGCATCTCCCGGCGCTACCCGCAGGGCACGCGCCTGTTCGGCAAGGTGACCAACATCACCGACTACGGCGCGTTCGTCGAGATCGAGAGCGGCATCGAGGGCCTGGTGCACGTCTCCGAGATGGACTGGACCAACAAGAACGTGCATCCCGCGAAGGTGGTCTCGCTCGGCGACGAGGTCGAGGTGATGATCCTCGAGATCGACGAGGACCGCCGGCGCATCTCGCTCGGCATGAAGCAGTGCATGCCGAACCCGTGGGAAGAGTTCGCGATGAACCACAAGAAGGGCGACCGCGTGAAGGGCGTGATCAAGTCGATCACCGACTTCGGCGTGTTCATCGGCCTGCCGGGCAACATCGACGGACTGGTGCACCTGTCGGACCTCTCGTGGCAGTCCTCCGGCGAGGAGGCCGTGAAGTCGCTCAAGAAGGGCGACGAGGTCGAGACCGTCGTGCTGTCGATCGACGTGGAGCGCGAGCGCATTTCGCTCGGCATCAAGCAGCTCGAGGGCGATCCGTTCGGCAACTACGTGGCCACCCACGACAAGGGCAACGTCGTGAAGGGCGTGGTGAAGTCGATCGAGTCCAAGGGCGCGGTGATCGAGCTCGACAAGGACGTGGAAGGCTACCTGCGCGCCTCCGAGATCGCACGCGATCGCGTGGAGGACGTACGCACCCACCTCAAGGAAGGCGATGCCGTCGAGGCCGTGATCGTCAACATCGACCGCAAGAGCCGTTCGATCAATCTCTCCATCAAGCAGAAGGACGCAGCCGAGGAAGCCGCAGCCCTGCAGAAGCACGCTGCCGAATCGAGCGCGAGCGCCGGCACGACCAACCTCGGCGCGCTGCTCAAGGCGAAGCTCGGCGGCAAGGAAAAGGAGTAGGGCGATAAATCCAGGGGGGGAGATACGCGCCATGACAAAGTCACAGCTCATCGAGCTGCTGAGCGCGCGCCACAGCCAGCTGGCCCCGAAGGACGCCGAGCTCGCGGTGAAGACGATGCTGGACGCCATGGCGCATACCCTGGCGTCCGGCAACCGCATCGAGATCCGCGGGTTCGGGAGCTTCGGCCTGAACTACAGGCCGCCCCGCACGGGGCGCAACCCCAAGACTGGCGAGAAGGTGCAGGTGCCACGGAAGTACGTTCCGCACTTCAAGGCGGGCAAGGAATTGCGCGAGCGCGTCGACTACCACGAAGGATGAGGATGCGCGAGCGTTACGAGGGCGGCGAGTCGTTACCACGGCTCGCCGTTTTTTGAATCCAACGCGCCTCGGGCCATCGACCTCCGCATGCAAGCAATCGTCTGGATCCTGCGTTTCGTCGTCGTCCTCGTCCTGGTCTGGTTCGCGGTCAAGAACGCGCAGCCGGTGACGATCAACGGGCTGCCGGACCAGTCCTGGCAGGCGCCCCTGGTGTTCGTGCTGCTGGTGGCGTTCGTGGGCGGGATGGTGATCGGGCTGCTCGCCTGGATCCCCACGGTAGTGCGCCAGCGCCGCGAGCTCGTGCGCCTGCGCAGGGCCGCGGCGCGGCTGGCCGCCGTCGCGGCGCTGCCGCCCGACGCCGCCCCGGCGGCGGCGCTGCCGCCCGACGCAGACGCCCATGGAATTTGAGATCTGGTGGTTGCTCGCCCTGCCGGTCTTCTTCGGCATGGGCTGGGTGGCGGCGCGCGTGGACCTGAAGTCGCTGCTGTCGGAATCGCGGGCGCTGCCCTCGTCGTATTTCCGCGGCCTCAATTTCCTCCTCAACGAGCAGCCCGACAAGGCGATCGAGTCCTTCCTCCAGGTCGCCAAGGAAAACCCGCAGACCGTCGAGCTGCAGTTCGCGCTGGGCAGCCTGTTCCGGCGGCGCGGCGAGGTCGACCGGGCGATCCGCATGCACCAGGACCTCGTGAACCGCGAAGACCTCCCGCCCGAGCAGCGGCGCGAGGCCTCCCTCGAGCTTTCGCAGGACTACTTCAAGGCGGGGCTGCTCGAGCATGCCGAGCAGGTGCTCTCGCGCATGGCGGAAGCCGATCCCTCGGTGGAGGTGCACCGCTACCTGCTCGACATCTACATCCAGGAGAAGGACTGGGAAAAGGCCATCGTGGCCGCCAAGAAGCTCGAGGCGAGCGCCAAGCGCAACTACACGCGCGAGATCGCCAACTACTGCTGCGAGCTCGCCATCACCGCGCACGTGCACAACCGGCCCGAGGCGGCCGAGGGCCACCTGCGCGACGCGCTCGCGGCCAACCGGAGGTGCGTGCGCGCCAACCTGCTGCGCGGCGAATGGCTCGCGCGCGAGGGCCGCCACGAGGAGGCGATCGAGGCGTGGAAGGCGATCGAGTCCCAGGACCCGAGCTACCTGGGCCTCGCCGCCGAGGGCATGGTCGAGAGCTACAAGGCGCTGGGCCGCCTGGGCGAGGGACTCACGCTCCTGCGCGGCCTGCAGCATCGCTATCCGGGCCTCGACCTGCTCAACGTGGTCTACCAGGCCACCGCCGAGCACGAGGGCGACGAGGCGGCGTGGCGCCTGGTGCGCGACGAGGTGCGCCGCAATCCGTCGCTGGTCGGCCTGGACCGCATGATCGACGCAGAGCTGGTGCGCGCGCCGCCCGAACGCCGCCAGGACCTGCAGCTGATGAAGAACCTGGTGCACTCCCACGCGCAGGCGCTCGCGGTGTACCTGTGCGCGAACTGCGGCTTCCGGGCGCGGCAGTTCTTCTGGCAATGCCCGGCGTGCGGCGGGTGGGAGACGTTCCCGCCACGGCGCACGGCCGAGCTCGACAGCCCCGGGCGCCACCTTGCGAGGATGCAGCTTGGACAGTAAGCCGATCATAGTGCCCCTCGACGTGCCGGACGAGGAGCGTGCGCTCGCGCTCGCGGCGCGCCTGGATCCGAAGCTTTGCCGGGTGAAGGTGGGCAAGGAGCTTTTCGTGGCCGCCGGGCCGGCGGTGGTGAGCCGGCTGCAGGAGCGCGGCTTCGAAGTGTTCCTCGACCTCAAGTTCCACGACATCCCGAACACCGTCGCGGGCGCATGCCGTTCCGCGGCGCGCCTCGGAGTGTGGATGATGACCGTGCACGCGAGTGGAGGGACCGCGATGATGCGCGCCGCGCGCGAGGCGATTGCGCAGGTGGCGCGCCCGCCGCTGCTGGTGGCGGTCACCATCCTCACCAGCCTCGACGACACCGACCTCGCCGCCATCGGATTCGCCGGCACCGTGCTCGAGAACGCGGTGCGCCTCGCGCGCCTCGCGCGCGAAAGCGGCCTCGACGGCGTGGTCTGCTCTGCACACGAGGCGCCCGACATCCGCGCCGCCACGGGCGAGGGGTTCGTCCTCGTGACGCCGGGCATCCGCGTTGCGCCGGGTACGAACGACGACCAGGCGCGCGTGGTCACGCCGGGCGAGGCGGTGCGCCTCGGCTCCGACTACCTGGTCGTGGGCCGCGCGATCACCGGGTCGCCCGATCCCTCGGCCACCCTGCAGCGCGTGCGCGAATCCCTGCAGGAAGGAAGCCACCGATGAGAGTGAGCATTATCGGAACCGGCTACGTCGGGCTCGTGACCGGCGCCTGCCTGGCGGACGTCGGCAACCACGTGCTGTGCCTCGATGTCGACGAGCGCAAGATCGCCAGGCTGCAGCGCGGCGAGATTCCCATCTTCGAGCCGGGGCTCCAGGAGATCGTGCGCGCGAACATGGCGACCGGTCGGCTCGCGTTCACCACCGACGCGCGCGAAGGCGCCCTCTTCGCGCGCCTGCAGATGATCGCGGTGGGCACGCCGCCGGGCGAGGACGGTTCGGCCGACCTGCAATACGTGCTCGGCGCCGCCCGCACCATCGCGCGCCACATGGACGGGCCGCGGGTCATCGTCGACAAGTCGACCGTGCCGGTGGGCACCGCCGACCGGGTCCGTGCGGCGGTCGCCGAGGCGCTCGCGGGCCGCGGCGCGCAGCATGCGTTCTGCATGGTCTCCAATCCCGAATTCCTGAAGGAGGGCGCCGCGGTCGAGGACTTCATGCGTCCGGACCGCATCGTGATCGGCGCCGAGGATCCCGAGGCGATCGCCGCGATGCGCGAGCTCTACGGGCCCTTCCAGCGCAACCACGAGCGCCTGCAGGTGATGGACATCCGCTCGGCCGAGCTCACCAAGTACGCGGCCAACGCGATGCTCGCCACGCGCATCTCGTTCATGAACGAGCTGGCGCTGCTCGCCGAGAAGCTGGGCGCGGACATCGAGCACGTGCGCGTGGGCATCGGGTCCGATCCGCGCATCGGGTACCACTTCCTCTATCCGGGTGCGGGCTACGGCGGATCGTGCTTTCCGAAGGACGTCTCGGCGCTGCTGCGCACGGCGCACGAGTGCGGCGTGGAGCTCAAGGTCGTGCACGCCGTCGAGGAGGCCAACGAGCGCCAGAAGGGCGTGCTGGTGGAGAAGATCGTGCGGCGCTTCGGCGACGGGCTCGCCGGGCGGCACTTCGCGCTCTGGGGGCTCGCCTTCAAGCCCAACACCGACGACATGCGCGAGGCGCCCAGCCGCGTGGTGCTCGACGCGCTCATGCGCCGGGGCGGCCACGGTCGCCGCCTACGATCCGGTGGCGATGGACGAGGCGCGCTCGATCTATCGCGGCGTGGACGCGGTGAGCTTCGCCGCCTCGCCGATGGATGCCGCCCGCGGCGCTGACGCGCTGGTGATCATGACGGAGTGGAAGGCGTTCCGCAGCCCGGATTTCGACGAGCTCAAGCGCGCGCTCAAGGAGCCGGTGATCTTCGACGGGCGCAACCTCTACGAGCCGGCGGTAGTGCGCTCCCACGGCCTCGACTACCACGCGATCGGGCGTGGCAGGCCGCCGGGCTGAGGCGCCGCATGGCTGCGCAAAACCTGCCGGATTTCTCCCGCGCGCGCATCCTGGTGGTCGGCGACGTGATGCTCGATCGCTACTGGTTCGGCGACGTGAGCCGCATCTCGCCCGAGGCCCCGGTGCCGGTGGTGCACGTGCAGCGCACCGAGGAGCGCCCCGGGGGTGCCGCCAACGTCGCGCGCAACATCACCGCGCTCGCGGGCGGCCGCGCGCCTGCTCTCGGTGGTCGGCAACGACGAGGCGGCGCAATCTCTCGAGCGGTTGCTCGCCGCGGAGCGCGTGAGCGCTTCGCTGCACCGCGATCCGGCGCTGTCCACCACGGTGAAGCTGCGCGTGATCGGGCAGCAGCAGCAGCTCCTGCGCATCGACTTCGAGCGGGCGCCCAGCCACGAGGCGCTCGCCGCGAAACTGGACGACTACGAGAAGCTCATCGACGAGGCCGACGCGGTGGTGCTCTCCGACTACGGCAAGGGCGGCCTGGAGCGGGTGCAGGAGATGATCGGCCTCGCCCGGCGCCACGGCAAGCCCGTGCTGGTGGATCCCAAGGGCTGGGACTACGCACGCTACCGCGGCGCGACGCTGCTCACGCCCAACCGCGGCGAGTTCCGCGAGGTGGCGGGGCGCTGGAGCGATGCGGCGGACTTCGCGCGCCGCGCGCAGGCGTTGCGGCGCCGAGCTCGAGCTCGAGGCGCTCATCGTCACCCGCAGCGAGGAGGGCATGACGCTCTTCACCGCGCAGGAGAGCTGGCACGAGCCGACCCAGGCGCGCGAGGTCTACGACGTGAGCGGAGCGGGCGACACGGTGATCGGCGTGCTCGCGCTGATGGTGGCCTGCGGCGCGGACCTGCATGCCGCGATGCGCGTTGCCAACCACGCCGCGGGGATCGTGGTGGGCAAGCTGGGCACCGCGGTGGTCCACCGCGAGGAGCTCGCGGCGAGCCTGCAGGCACATCCCTAGACAGGAAGGACGCGAGCGAGATGACCCTCATCGTCACCGGCGCCGCCGGATTCATCGGATCGAACCTCGTGAAGGCGCTCAACGCGCGCGGGCGCGACGACATCATCGCGGTGGACAATCTTGCGCGCGCCGAGAAGTTCGCCAACCTTGCCGACTGCGAGATCGCCGACTACCTCGACAAGCGCGACCTGCTGCAGCGCGTCGCGAGCGGAGCGCTCGACGGCAAGGTGAGCGCGGTGCTGCACGAGGGCGCCTGCTCCGACACCATGGAGACCGACGGGCGCTACATGATGGACAACAACTACGCGTACTCCCTCGCGCTGCTCGACTGGTGCCAGGCGCGGCGCATCCCGTTCATCTACGCATCCTCGGCCTCGGTCTACGGCGCGAGCGGCCGCTTTCGCGGAGGCGCGCGAGAACGAGCGGCCGCTCAATGTCTATGGCTACTCGAAGTTCCTGTTCGACCAGGTGGTGCGCCGGCGCCTGCAGCCGGGCGCGCCGCAGGTCGCCGGCTTCCGCTACTTCAACGTCTACGGGCCGCGCGAGGCGCACAAGGCACGCATGGCCTCGGTCGCGTTCCACTTCTACAACCAGTACCGCGCCGAGGGACGCGTGCGCCTGTTCGAGGGCAGTGCGGGCTACGGGCCGGGCGAGCAGGTGCGCGACTTCGTCTCGGTGGAGGACGTGGTGCGCGTGAACCTGCACTTCCTCGACCATCCCGGGCTTTCCGGCATCTTCAACGTCGGCACCGGCCGCGGCGAGAGCTTCAACGCGGTGGCACGGGCCACCATCAACGCGATCCGGCGCGGCCGCGGCGAGCCCGCGCTTGCGCTCGAGGCGCTGCGCGCCTCGGGTGCGATCGAGTACATCGCCTTCCCGCCGCAGCTGGTGGGCAAGTACCAGAGCTACACCCAGGCCGACATGTCGCGGCTGCGCGCGGCCGGGTACGACCCCGCCTTCCTCGACGTCGAGGAGGGCGTGAGCCGCTACGTGGCGGCGCGGCTGGCCGCCGAGGGGCCGGGGCCCTAGGGCGCCGCATTCCGGGACGAGACGACAAGATGGATGCGACGCTCGAGCAATTCGTCGGCAACACGCCGCTGGTGCGGCTGCAGCGCATCCCGGCGACACGCACGCGGCAACGTCATCCTCGGCAAGCTCGAGGGCAACAACCCGGCCGGCTCGGTCAAGGACCGGCCGGCGCTGTCGCATGATCCGCGCGCGCCGAGGAGCGCGGCACGATCAAGCCGGGCGACACGCTGATCGAGGCGACCTCCGGCAACACCGGCATCGCGCTGGCGATGGCGGCGGCGATCCGCGGCTACCGCATGGTGCTGGTCATGCCGGAGGACCTGAGCGGTCGAGCGGCGCCAGACGATGAAGGCCTTCGGCGCCGAGCTCGATGCTCACGCCGCAGACCGGCGGCATGGAATACGCGCGCGACCTCGCCGAGCAGATGCAGCGGGAAGGCAAGGGCGTGGTCCTCGACCAGTTCGCCAATCCCGACAATCCGCGCGTCCACTACGAGACGACCGGCCCCGAGATCTGGCGCGACACCGACGGGCAGGTCACCCACTTCGTGAGCGCGATGGGCACCACCGGCACGATCACCGGCGTGCTCGCGCTTCCTGAAGGAGAAGAACCCGGCGGTCGCATCATCGGCGCGCAGCCGAGCGAAGGCTCGCGCATCCCGGGCATCCGCAAGTGGCCCGAGGAATACCTGCCGAAGATCTACGACGCGAAGCCGGGTCGACGCGTGATCAGGTGGCGCAGGCCGACGCCGAGGAGATGGCGCGCGCCGGCTCGCGCGCGAGGAGGGCATCTTCGCCGGCATCTCGTCGGCCGGCGCGCTGCGGGGTGGCGCTGCAGCGTCGCGGCCAAGGTCGAGAACGCGACGATCGTCTTCGTCGTCTGCGATCGCGGCGATCGCTATCTGTCGACCGGCGTCTTTCCGGCGTGAACCGATGACACCGCTCCTCGCGTTCGACATCGAGACGATTCCCGACGTCGAAGGGCTGCGCCTGCTGTGGGGCCTGGACGCGGAAGTGAGCGAGGCGGCGGTGGTCGAGTTCGCGAGCCAGCGGCGCCGGCAGGCCACCGGCAGCGACTTCCTCCCGCCGCACCTGCAGCGCGTCGTCGCCATCTCGTGCGCGCTGCGCTCGGGCGACGGCCTGCGCATCTGGTCGCTGGGCTCGCCGCAGGACGGCGAGCGCGAGATCGTGCAGCGCTTCTTCGACGGCATCGAGAAGTACACCCCGCAGCTCGTGTCGTGGAACGGCTCGGGATTCGACCTGCCCGTGCTGCACTACCGGGCGCTGGTCCACGGGGTGGCGGGCGCGCGCTACTGGGAGCAGGGTGACGGGGACCGCGAGTTCCGCTACAACAACTACCTCAGCCGCTTCCACGCGCGCCATACGGACCTGATGGACGTGCTCGCGGGCTATGTGAACCGCGCATGGGCGCCGCTCGACGAGATCGCGCAGCTTTGCGGGTTGCCCGGCAAGCTCGGCATGGACGGCTCCCAGGTGTGGCCGGCGTGGCAGCGCGGCGAGATCGAGGCGATCCGCAACTATTGCGAGACCGACGTCGCCAACACCTACGTGCTGTTCCAGCGCTTCCAGATGATCCGCGGCGCGCTCGGCGCTGAAGCCTTTGCGCGCGAAGTCGGGCTGGTGCGCGCGTTCATCGCCGAGCAGCCCGCGCCGCACTGGAAGGAGTTTGCCGCCGCCTGGAAGTGAATCGGGCGCCGTGAGGGCCCGGGCCCGCTACTTGCGGAACGGCGTGCGCTCGTTGAGCTCGTCCAGGTAGGCGGCGATGCCCGCGCCCTCGCGCCCCAGGAACTCGTCGACCGCGCGGTTGAACGCGGGGTGCGCCAGCCAATGGAACGAGCGCGTGGGCTCGGGCAGGAAGCCCCGCGCGTGCTTGTGCTCGCCCTGGGCCCCGCCCTCGAAGAGCACGATCCCGCGCTCGATGCAGAACTCGATCGCCTGGTAGTAGCACGCCTCGAAATGCAGGCCCGGCACGTGCTCGACGCAGCCCCAGTAGCGCCCGTAGAGGGCGTGCGGGCCGAAGAGGTCGAGCGCGGCGGCGATGGGGCGATCCTCGCGCTCGGCGATCACGAGCAGCACCTGGTCGGGCATGCGCTCGGCGATCATGCCGAAGAACCTGCGGTTCAGGTACGGCGTCGAGTGGTGCTCCCGGTAGGTCTTGCGGTAGCAGGTGGTGAAGAAGTCCCAGTCGGAGCCGCGCGCCTCGCGACCCGTGACCCGGCGCAGCCGCACGCCGGCCGCGGCCACCCGCCGGCGCTCCTGGCGGATCTTCTTGCGCTTGTCGTGGGAAAGGGCGGCGAGGAAATCCTCGAAGCCCGCGTAGCCCGGGTTGCGCCAGTGGAACTGCACCCCGGCGCGCTCGAGCAAGCCGAGCGCGCACAGCGCGGGCGCATCCTCCTGCGCCGGGAAGAGCACGTGCAGCGAAGACATCGCGCCTGCGCGCGCCGCCTCGAGCATCGCCTGCGCCAGGCGCGCGCGCCGCGGCGGGTCCGCGGCCAGCAGCCGCGTCCCGGTGGCGGGCGTGAACGGCACCGCGCAGAGCAGCTTCGGGTAGTACGCGATGCCGTGGCGCTCGTAGGCCTCCGCCCAGGCCCAGTCGAAGACGTACTCGCCGAAGGAGTGCGATTTCACGTACAGCGGCGCGGCACCCACGAGGCGGCCGTCTTCCCAGAGCGTCGGGAAGCGTGGCAACCAGCCGCTGGCGCGAGCCGCGCAGCCGCTGCGGTGCAGGCTGTCGATGAACGCGTAGGCGAGCGTCGGATTGGGACCCGCGAGTGCGTCCCACTCCGCGGCGCTTACGCCGTCGAGCGATTCGAGGAAGCGCAGGGTATCGGGCACGTGGGGCTTTATAATCGCCGTTTCCATTTTACCGCGCCCCATGAAGATCGCCGTCGCTCAGATCAATACCACCGTGGGCGACTTCGCCGGCAACGCCGAGCGCATCCGGCGCGCGGTGGACGCCGCACGCGCCGCCGGCGCCCGGCTCGTCGTGACCCCCGAGCTTGCCCTGTCCGGGTACCCGCCCGAGGACCTGCTGCTGCGCGACGACTTCTGCGACCAGTGCATGGCGGAGCTGATGAAGCTCGCGCCCTATTGCCTCGACATCGCGGCCGTCGTCGGCTACCCGCAGCGGGAGGGGCGCGCCAGGTACAACGCCGCCGCCGTGCTGCGCGGCGGGCGCATCGAGTCGATGTACTTCAAGCAGCGCCTGCCCAACTACCAGGTCTTCGACGAGAAGCGCTACTTCGAGGTCGGCAACCGCCCGTGCGTGTTCGAGGTCGAAGGCGTGCAGATCGGCCTCACGATCTGCGAGGACCTGTGGTTTCCGGAGCCCGCAGCGCGCGCCAAGGCGGCCGGCGCACAGCTGCTGCTCAGCATCAACGCCTCCCCCTTCCATCGCGCCAAGCTCGCCGAGCGCTACCAGATCATGGGCGCGCGCGTGAAGGAGACCCGGCTGCCGCTGCTCTACGTGCATTGCACCGGCGGCCAGGACGAGCTGGTGTTCGACGGCGCCTCCTTCGCGCTCGACGCGGAGGGAATGCTCGGCTACCAGGGGGAGACCTTCCGCGAGGCGATCGACATCGTCGAGGTCGAGGGCGGGTCGCTGCGCGGCCCGATCGCTCCGCCGCTCACGGAGGAGGAGACGATCTACCGCGCGCTCGTGACCGGGGTGCGCGACTATGTCGACAAGAACGGCATTTCCCGGGCGTGCTGCTCGGCCTGTCCGGCGGCATCGACTCCGCGCTGGTGCTGGCGATCGCGTGCGATGCGCTCGGGGCGGAGCGCGTGCACGCGGTGATGATGCCCTCGCCGACTACACCGCCGAGATGAGCCTGGATCGACGCGCGCGAGATGGCCCGGACGCCTTGGCGTGCGCTACGACGAGATCTCGATCAAGCCGATGTTCGAGGCGTTCCGCGCGCGCTCGCGCCGTCGTTCGAGGGCCGCCCCGAGGACACCACCGAGGAAAACCTCCAGGCGCGCATCCGCGGCACCCTGCTGATGGCGCTGTCCAACAAGTTCGGCTCGATCGTGCTGACCACCGGCAACAAGAGCGAGATGGCCACCGGCTACTGCACGCTGTACGGCGACATGGCGGGCGGCTTCGCGGTGATCAAGGACGTCGCTGAAGACCCTGGTCTATCGCCTCTCGAACTGGCGCAATCCACGCCCTACGGCACCGGCGTCATCCCGCGAGCGCATCATCACCCGGCCGCCCAGCGCCGAACTGCGCCCCGACCAGACCGACCAGGACAGCCTGCCGCCCTACGAGGTGCTCGACGCCATCGTCGACGCGCTACATGGAGCACGACATGGCATCGAGCGAGATCGTCGGCGCGGGCTACGACCGCGAGGCCGTGCGCGCAGCGTGGTCGCGGCTGATCAAGGTGAACGAGTACAAGCGCCGCCAGGCGCCGGTCGGCATCCGCATCACGCCACCGCGCGTTTCGGCAAGGACTGGCGCTATCCGATCACCTCCGGGTTCCGGCCGAAGTCCTGAGGAGCGCGCACCAAATGAAACAGATCGACGGCGATCGTCAAGCCGTTCAAGCTCGACGAAGTGCGCGAGGCGCTCTCCGAGGTCGGCGTCACCGGCCTCACCGTCACCGAGGTCAAGGGCTTCGGCCGCCAGAAGGGCCACACCGAGCTCTACCGCGGCGCCGAGTACGTGGTCGACTTCCTGCCCAAGGTGAAGGTCGAGGTGGTGGTAGCGGACGCGCTGGTCGAACAAGGCGATCGAGGCGATCGTCAAGGCCGCCCGCACCGGCAAGATCGGCGACGGCAAGATCTTCGTCATGGACGTGGAGCCAGGTGGTGCGCATCCGCACCGGCGAAACCGGCGAGGATGCTGTCTAGGCCGCGCAGTTTCTTTCCTGTATCCTAGCGCCACCACAGGGGAGAAAACGCCTAATGCTTCTCGCCGCTTTCTATGTGTTTGCGATCGCCGCGATCATCCTGCACTACACCGGCCACCTGAAGCGCTGGAACTGCGAGTGGGTCCTCATCGTGCTCGCGATCGCGGTCTTTCCCGCTGTCCTCTTCCTCTGAGCGGGGCGCCGACCGCCCGGCGCAAGGCATTCAGGCGCGGCGCGGGCCCTTGAGCCGGGCGCCCGGATCCTGGCGGTAGAACAGCCGCAGCTGCTCGTAGACCGCGGGATAGGCCGGCGCGATCAGCTCCGGGGTCTCGAAGAACGCCTCCGATGCCACCGCGAAGAACTCGCCCGCGCTCTCGGCGGCGTACGGGTCGATCGGCAGGGCGTCGAGCGCGGCCTGTGCCCGGCGCCGCGGCAGGCGCTCCGCCTGGTCCACGCGGCGGCAGAATTCCGCGTAGCCCTGGCTGAACGCGCGCTTCCAGGCGGGCGCGTCCATGCCCCGGTGCAGCGGCGGGAAGCCGTTCGGTTCGCCGTTGAGCATGTCGAGCTTGTGGGCGAATTCGTGGATCACGACGTTGTAGCCCGCCACGCGCGCGTGCGCGTCGGCCGCCAGCGCCACGTCCTCGTAGGAGAGGATCACCGGTCCGCCGAGCCACGCCTCCCCGGCCATCGCGTCGCGGACCAGGTGCACGACCCCCGCCTCGTCGACCTCTTCGCGCTCGGGGGCGAACTGGCTCGGATAGACGATGATCTCCGACCATCCGTCGTACCATTCGACGCCCAGCTCGAGCACCAGGATGCAGGCCTGGGCGGCGATCTCGACCTGCATCACGTCGGTGACCTCGAGGCCGTGCGTGCCCGAAAAGTGCTTGGCGCCGAGGAAGCGCTCGCAGAGCGCGCGCAGCCGCTCCGTGTCCGCCCCCGGCAGGCCGCGCATGAAGAGCCAGGGTGCCGAGGCGCGCTTCCACAGCGCCGGCTCGATGGCGACGGCACGCGCCGCGCGCCGCGACCACGGCCAGCGCGGGCTCATGGTGCGGTGGTTTCGACGATCCCCAGGTCGCGCCGGATGGCGAGCGCCACCTCGAGCGCGCGCTCGGCGGTCGCCTCGCACACGGTGACATGTCCCATCTTGCGGCCGGGGCGCGCCGCGCGCTTGCCGTAGAGGTGCAGGTGCGCCCCCGCATGACGCAGCACCGATTCCCACGCCGGCTCGCCCGCGCCCCAGATGTCGCCCAGCAGGTTCACCATTACTGCGGGGGTGTGTTGCGAAGGATCGCCCAGGGGCAGGCCGCACAGCGCCCGCACCTGCTGTTCGAACTGCGAGGTGCGGCACGCGTCCATCGTGTAGTGGCCGCTGTTGTGGGGCCGCGGCGCGAGCTCGTTCACCAGCAGCCGCCCTTCGACCACGAACATCTCCACGGCGAGCACTCCCACGTACCCGAGTTCCCCGGCGAGCCGGGTCGCGAGGCCGCCGGCTTCGCCCGCGAGCTCCGCGGGGATGCGCGCGGGCGCGATGCTCAAGTCGAGGATGCCGCGCGCATGGCGATTCTCTGCAGCGGGGAAGAGTGCGCACGCCCCGTCCGCGCCGCGGGCGAGCACGACCGAGACCTCGCGCTGCAGCGCGAGCAGCTCCTCGAGCACGCAGGGCACGCCATTCCACCGGGCGAAAGCCGGGGCGAGATCGTCGCGCGCCTCGATGCGGGCCTGCCCCTTGCCGTCGTAGCCGAAGCGCGCGGTCTTGAGCAGCGCCGGCAGGCGCACGCGCTCGAGTGCGCGCCCGAAGTCCTGCGGTCCGTCGATCACCGCGAAGGCGCCGACCGGCAGGCCGCGCTCGGCGAGGAAGCCCTTCTCGCGGCGTCGATCCTGGGCCACCGCGACCGCGGAGCCCGCCGGCCGGACCACCGCGGATGCGGCGATGGCGTCGAGGGCGGCCGCCGGTGCGTTCTCGAATTCGGTGGTCACCGCCGCGCAGGTGCGCGCGATCTGCGCGAGCGCCGCAGAATCGCCATAGTCGGCTTTCAGGTGCGTGGTGGCGAATTCGGCGGCCGGCGAGTCCGGATCGGGATCGAGTACCGTCACGCGATAGCCCATGGTGCGCGCGGCCACGGTGAACATGCGGCCCAGCTGACCGCCGCCCAGCAGGCCGAGCGTGGCGCCCGGCAGGATCACAGCACGTCGGGCAGTTGCATCGCCGCCACCTGCTCGCGCAGCTTCTCGCGGTACTCGGCGAGCTTGCGCGCGAGGGCGGCGTCGGATGCGGCGAGCAGGCTCACGGCGAACAGGCCCGCGTTCGCCGCCCCGGCCTCGCCGATCGCGAAGGTCGCCACGGGGATGCCCTTGGGCATCTGCACGATCGAGTAGAGCGAATCCTGCCCGGCCAGGTGGCGCGTGGGCACCGGCACGCCCAGCACCGGCAACGTCGTCTTGGACGCGATCATGCCGGGCAGGTGCGCCGAGCCGCCGGCGCCGGCGATGATGCACGCCAGCCCGCGTTCGCGGGCCTGCTCGGCGTACTCGAACATCGCGTCGGGGGTGCGGTGCGCCGAGACGACCCGCTTCTCGTAGGCGACGCCGAAATCCTGGAGGACGCGCGCGGCGTGCTGCATCACGTCCCAGTCGCTCTGGGAACCCATCACCACGCTCACTACCGGCTTGTCTTCCATGGCCTCCCTCTCGGCTGGCGCTGGCGGCGGTTCAGCTCGCCAGGGAAACGCGGGCATCCTCGAGCTGGCCGCGATAGGCGTCGAAGATGCGCTTGAGCGCCGTTTCCATGTCGACCTGCGGCGACCAGCCGAGGTCCTTCATGGTGTTGGCGATGGCCGGGACGCGGTTCTGCACGTCCTGGTATCCCTTGCCGTAGTACTCGCCGGAGGTGACCTCAACCAGCTTCACGCGCGCCGCGTTGTCCCGGTATTCCGGGTAGGCCTTCGCCAGCTCGAGCATCATGTGCGCCAGTTCGCGGACCGAGTAGTTGTTCGCCGGGTTGCCGATGTTGTAGATCTGCCGGCTCGCCACGCCGTCCCGGTTCTCGATGATCCGCATCAGCGCCGCGATGCCGTCGTCGATGTAGGTGAAGGCGCGCTTCTGCGCTGCCGCCGTCGACCAGCTTGATCGGCTCGCCGCGCACGATGTGGCCGAGGAACTGGGTGATCACGCGCGAGCTGCCCTCCTTGGGCGTGTGGATCGAGTCCAGCCCCGCGCCGATCCAGTTGAAAGGGCGGAACAGCGTGAAGTCGAGCTGCCCGCATCGACCCGTACGCGTAGATCACGCGATCCATGAGCTGCTTCGAGCACGAGTAGATCCAGCGCTGCTTGTCGATCGGGCCCAGCACGAGATTGGACTGGTACGGGTCGAACTCCCCGTCGGCGCACATGCCGTACACCTCCGAAGTCGACGGGAACAGGATGCGCTTGTCGTACTTCACGGCAGCTGCGCACGATCGGCAGGTTCGCCTCGAAGTCGAGCTCGAACACCTCGCAGCGGCTCGCGCACGTAGGTCGCCGGCGTGGCGATCGCCACCAGCGGCAGGATCACGTCGCACTTGCGGATGTGGTACTCGATCCACTCCCGGTTGATCGTGATGTCGCCCTCGAAGAAATGGAAGCGGGGGTCCGCGAGGAGGTCGGCGACGCGGTCGCAGCCCATGTCCATGCCGAACACTTCCCAGTCGGTGTCGGCCAGGACGCGCTGCGAGAGGTGGTGGCCGATGAAGCCGTTCACGCCGAGGATGCAGAGTTTCTTCATGGTTGGTCTCCGAGGGGGACGCCCTCGCGTCCGTAGCGCGCCAGGAACGCGGCGGCGGTGAGCGGCGAGCCGTCCAGGTCGGCTTCGAGGATGCCGAGCGCGCCGCCGCGCACGCAGTGGGCGACGAGCCGCTCGCCGTCCTCTACCCCCAGGCGGGCGGGACGCGCGTCGGGCGCCTGCTCGAGCACCCGGGTGCGCAGCACCCGCAGGCGCTGCGCGCCGAGCATCGTGAAGGCGCCCGGATAGGGCGGGGCGACGGCGCGCACCAGGTCGTGGATCTGGCGCGCGCCCTGCGACCAGTCGATGCGGCCATCCTCGGGGCGGCGCGCACCGAAGTAGCCGCCCTGCGCAAGATCCTGCGGCACCAGGCGCGCGGTGCCGTCCACGAGCCGCGGCAGCGCGCGATCGAGCACCAGCTCGGCGGCCACGGTCACCTTGCGCATCACGTCGAGCGCGCGGTCGTCGGGAAGGATCGGCACCGCCATCTGGTCGACGATGCGCCCGGCATCGGGCTTGTCCACCATCTCGTGCAGCGTGGCCCCGGTTTCGCGTTCGCCGTGCAGCACGGCCCAGTTGACCGGCACGCGCCCGCGATACTTGGGCAGCAGCGAGCCGTGCATGTTGTAGGCGCCGCGCCTGGCGGCGCGCAGGAGCTGCGCGGGAAGCATGTGGCGGTAGTAGAACGAAAAGATGAAGTCCGGGGCGAGGGCAGCCACGCGCGCGGCGAGCCCGGGAGCGCGCGCGTCGGCGGGGGCGACGACCTCCAGGGCGTTGTCGCGCGCGCAGCCGCTCGACGCTCTCGAACCACACGGCCTCGCGTGGATCGTCGCGGTGCGTCGCCACCAGCGCCACGTCCATCCCCTGCGCAAGCAGCACCGAGAGGCAGCGCACGCCCACGTCGTGGTAGGCGAAGACGACGGCGCGGCAAGCCATGTCAGTCGAGCTTCTCGAGCAGCGCCTGGATCACGTAGCGCGGCCGCTCGCGCACCTGCTGGTAGATGCGGCCCACGTACTCGCCGATGAGCCCCAGGCCGAAGAGCAGCATGCCGGTGAGGAAGAACTGCAGGATGTCGCGGTCCCAGATGATCCAGATCGACATGTCCCCGCCGAGCAATATGCGCTTCGCGATCACGATCACGTACACGCCCACCGAGGCGACCGAGACGAAGATGCCGAACAGCGAGAAGAGCTGCAGCGGCAGCACCGAAAAACCGGTCACCAGGTCGAAGTTCAGGCGCACCAGCCGGTAGAGCGAATACTTCGAGGTCCCGGCGTGGCGCTCCTCGTGCTCGACCTCGATCTCGGCCGGATTGTGCGCGAACGAGTAGGCGAGGGCGGGGATATACGTGCTCACCTCGCGCGAGGCGCGGATCGCATCGACGATCGGTCGGCCGTAGGCGCGCAGCATGCAGCCCTGGTCGGTCATGCGGATGTGGGTGATGCGCTCGCGCACGCCGTTCATCGCGCGGGACGCCCAGCGCCGCCACGCCGCGTCCCGGCGCAGGCGCCGGATCGAGCCCACGTAGTCGTGGCCCTCGTCCATCTTGGCGAGCAGCCGGGCGATCTCCTCCGGCGGGTTCTGCAGGTCGGCGTCGAGCGTGACGATGCGCTCTCCGCGGCAATGCTCGAAGCCCGCCATGATCGCCATGTGCTGGCCGAAGTTGCCGCTGAACAGGATCACGCGCGTGACGTCCGGGCGCTGCTGGAACTGCTCGCGCAGCAGAGCCGCCGAACGGTCGCGGCTGCCGTCGTTGACGAACAGGATCTCGTAGGGCACGGCGAGCGCGTCGAGCGCCGGATACAGCCGCGCGAAGAGCGCGGGCAGCACTTCCTCCTCGTTGTACACGGGGATCACCACCGACACGCGCGGGACGCCGGCCACGGTCAGGCTGCCTTCCGGCGCAGCACGCGCCCCATGGCCGCGCACACGCGTTCCACGTCGGCCTCGTGCATCTCGGGGAAGAGCGGCAGGCTGACCGTCTCGCGCGCGATGCGCTCGGAGATCGGGAACCGGCCGGGCAGGAAGCCCTTGCCGCGGAAGAGCGTCGTGAGGTGGATCGCCTCGTATGAAACGCCGACGCCGATGCCTTCGCGGTGCATCGCGTCGATGAACGACTTGCGCGAGCGGCCGATGGCAGCGAGCGGCAGCAGCACGGTGAACATGTTCCAGCTGTGTCCCGGGTTGTCGCGCGGCGGCAGGCGCTCGGGGGTGAGCAGGTCGTCGCCCTCGAGGCAGGCGAAATACTGGTGCGCAAGGCGCTCGCGCGCCCGGCACCATTCGTCGAGGTGCGCCAGCTGCTCGAGGCCCAGGCGCGCGGACACGTCGGAGAAGTTGTACTTCCAGCCGGCGCATTCCACGTCGCGCGTCCCGTCGTCCAGGCGGCGGATGCCGTGGAAGCGCAGCGCCTCCACGCGCTGTACCTCGCGCGCGTCGTCGAGCACCAGCGCGCCGCCCTCGATGGTGGTGATGTTCTTGTTCGGGTGGAAGCTGAAGGACACGATGTCCCCGGTCGCGCCGACCGGCCGGCCGCCGGCGTGCGAGCCGATGGCGAGCGCGGCGTCCTCCACCACGCGCACGCGGTGGCGCCGCGCGAACCCGGCGAGCGCCGCAGGATCGAGGGGGGCGTTGTAGTGCGTGGGCAGCAGCACCCGCGTGCGCGGCGTGACCGCCGCGGCGGCCTGGGCGAGGTCGATGTTGCGGGTGGCCAGCTCCACGTCCACGAACACCGTGGTCGCTCCCGAGTGCTCGATTGCGTTGGCGGTGGCGAAGAAGCTCTGCGCGGGCGTGATCACCTCGTCGCCCGGCTGCACGCCGATCGCCTCGAGGGCCACCTGCATGGCGGCGGTGGCGGAGGTGAGCGCGCGCACGGGCCGTCCGCCGAAGCACCCGGAGAGCGCCTCCTCGAAGGCCGCGGCGCGCGCCCCCGTCGCGAGCCAGCGGCTGCGCAGCGTGTCGGCGACGGCGGCGATCATCGCCTCGTCGATGGTGGGGCGCGCGAAGGGAAGGAATTCACCGCTCATGAGCGCGCCACGAGGAAGACGCCCACCACGATGAACCCGATCCCCACGAGCTTCTGCGCGGCGAGCGATTCGCCGAACAGCAGCCACGCGGCCACCGCGTTCACGATGTAGCCCACCGAGAGCATCGGATACGCGACGCTCACGGGCACGCGCGACAAACCCAGGATCCACACTGCCACGCTCACCACGTAGCAGCCCAGCCCCGCGAGGATGGGAGGGCTCATGGCGAGCTTGGTCCCGATCGGCAGCAGGTTGTCGAGCGTGAAGGCGAACGCGCCCACGCGGTTGGTTCCCGCCTTGAGCAGGAGCTGCGCGGCGGCGTTGAGCAGCACGCCGGCCATGAGGAACGAGAAGGTGAGCGGTGTCACGGCTTGCGCACGAGGACCCGGCGGGGATCTGCGAGCAGGACTTGCATCGGCAGGCCCTCGCTCCGGAATTTTTCGAATGTGCCGGGCTGCATTATAGCCAGCGCATCGCCCGGCCGCAGCCATGCGTCGCGGAACGCGCCGGTGTCCTCGATCGCGATCCCCGGCTCGGCCTTGAGCCCGGTCTCGAACTCGTCGTGGTAGTTGACGAGGATCACCGTGCGACCGATGTAGAACGGCACGCTCTGGTCGTAATGGTTCACGCTGTAGATGCGGACGCCGGGCGCGAGATAGGGCTTCATCCTCTCGGCAACCAGGATCCCCGATTGGCGCGCGGTGAGGTGCTCGTATGCCCGCTCGAGGCCCTCGATCATCAGCACCGAGCCCAGGGCCACGACCACGAGTCCCAGCCAGCGCCGCTCGCCGATCAGCAGCAGCGTCCCGAGCACCGCCGCGAAGAACACCGCGCAGGCGGCGGCGAGCAGCCATCCCCGGCCGGCGAGGTACATGCCGCGCGTCCAGGCGTCGCGCGCCGACTCCGGCGCCAGCCATGCGGCGATGCCCAGCGCCAGCGCGATCGGGATCGCGAGGGCGCACCACAGCGACAGCTTGCGCGCCGGAGCGCGCGCCAGGTAGCGCCCGAGGGGCAGCGCGAGCATCGGAAACACCGGCAGCACGTAGGGCGCCAGCTTGGAGCCCGAGGCACTGAAGAACGCGATCACGAAGGCGCTCCAGGCGAGCGCGGTGCGCAACGGGCGGAAGTCGGCGCGCGCCTCTTCGCGCCACGCGCTCGCGGCCGCCGGAAACAGCGCGAAGGCCCAGGGCAGGAAGCCCAGGATCACGATCGGCACGAAGAACCACCACGGCTCCACGCGCCGGTGCTCGGTGGTGAGGAAGCGTTCGAAATGCTCGTGGATGAAGAAGAAGTGCGCGAATTCGGGATTGGCGCGCGCCACGGCGACGAACCAGGGTGCCGCGATGGCAAGAAAGATCGGAATGCCGTAGGACCATCCGAGGCGGCGCAGGGCCGCAAGGTCGCGCTGCAGCACGCAGAGGAAGAACACCGCCGCGCCTGCGAAGACGATGCCCACCAACCCCTTCGAAAGCACCGCGAGCGCCATGGCCACCCACGCGACGATCATCCAGTTGCGGTGCGCCGCGGGCTGCCGCGTGGCCTGCTCGGCGAGCAGGTAGGCGCACAGCGTGACCGTGGTCCACAGCGTGAGGCCCATGTCGAGGGTCACGATGCCGCCCAGCGCCATGAAATAGGGGCTGGCCACCAGCGCGAGCATCGCGGCGACGCCGGTCTCGGCGTCCGCGAGGCGCCACGCAGTGAACCCGACTACGAGCAGGGTGGCGAGGCCCGAGAGGAACGTGTAGAGCCGGGCGCTCACCTCGTTGGCGCCGAGCAGCTTGAATGCCGCGGCGGTGGCCCAGTACTGCAGGGGCGGCTTCTCGAAGTACTTGATCCCGTCCAGGCGCGGCGTCACCCAGTCGCCCGAGAGCGCCATCTCGCGCGCTATTTCCGAGTAGCGCCCCTCGTCCGGATTGGCGAGCGGCCGGACGAAGTTCTCGACGCCGGCCGCGAGCGCGACGAGGACGAGGAGGGCCAGCGCAAGGCGCGCTGCGCGCAGGTTCACGGCGCCGCTACGCTTCGATCAGCACGACGACCGCGCCGCCGCCGCCGTGCAGCGCGTGCGGCTCGACGAACGCGAGCACCTCGGCGCGGCGCGTGAGCAGCTTGCGGATGCGCCGCTTGAGCACGGGTACGCCGGAGCGCGAGCGCAGGCCCTTGCCGTGCACGATGCGCACGCAGCGCACGCCGCGCCGCCGGCAATCGGTGAGGAAGCTCGCCGCCGCCGCCGCGGCCTGGTCGCCGGACAATCCGTGCAGGTCGACCTGGTCCTGGATCACCCAGTGCGTGCGGCGCAGCTTGCGCAGGATGTCGCGCGGCAGGCCCGGGCGCAGGAAGGCGCAGTCCTCCTCGATCTCGGCATCGTCGCCGTCGAGGGCGAGCAGCGCGAGCTCGCTCAGCACGGCGCGCTCGTCCTCGAGGCGCTTGGCAGGGATCGGGGCGGGCTTGGCGCGCCACGGCTCGACGCGGTTGGCGGGCGGCGCGCGCCGCACGTCGCGCATCTGGGCGCGAAACAGCGCGACGTCGTCCGGCGCCGGCGCCTGCGGGAGCCCGTTGCCGTGCGCCTTGCTCATCCCAGGCTTTCGAGGAACTTGTCGGCGTCGAGCGCGGCCATGCAGCCGGTGCCGGCGCTGGTGATCGCCTGGCGGTAGACGTGGTCCTGCACGTCGCCGGCGGCGAACACGCCGGGCACGCTGGTCATGGTCGCGAAGCCGTCGAGGCCGCTCCTGGTGAGGATGTAGCCGTCGCTCATCTCGAGCTGGCCCTCGAAGATGTCGGTGTTCGGCTGGTGGCCGATGGCGATGAAGCAGCCGGTGAGCGCGAGCTCCGGTCGTGCCGTCCGCGGTCGACTTCGAGCCGCACGCCGGTCACGCCCGAGTGCGTCGCCCAGCACCTCGTCGAGCGTCTGTCCACTCGATGAGCTGATCTTGCCCTCGGCCTGGCCGCCATGAGCTTGTCGATCAGGATCGGCTCGGCGCGGAACTTGTCGCGGCGATGGATCACGTCACCTGGCGCGCGATGTTGGACAGGTAGAGCGCTTCCTCGACCGCGGTGTTGCCGCCGCCGACCACGCACACTTCCTGGCCGCGTAGAAGAAGCCGTCGCAGGTGGCGCAGCCGCGACACGCCGCGGCCCATGAACGCCTGCTCCGAGGGCAGGCCGAGGTACTTCGCCGAGGCGCCGGTGGCGATGATCAGCGCGTCGCAGGTGTAGGTGCCGCGTCGCCGCGCAGCGTGAACGGCCGCTTGCTCGAGGTCGACCTCGTTGATGTGGTCGAACACGATCTCGCGTGTCGAAGCGCTCGGCGTGCTTGAGGAAGCGCTGCATCAGGTCGGGCCCCTGCACGCCGTCGACGTCGGCCGGCCAGTTGTCGACGTCGGTGGTGGTCATGAGCTGGCCGCCCTGGGCGATGCCGGTGATCAGCATCGGCTTGAGGTTGGCGCGGGCGGCGTAGACCGCGGCGGTGTAGCCGGCCGGGCCCGGAGCCGAGGATGAGGAGCCTGGAGTGTTTGGTGGCCATTCTGCGCGGAGAAACGACGGAAATGCCCGGCGAAGCAGCGATTATCGCATTGCCCAGCGGTGCGTATGTCCCTGAAATCAAGGCACTAAGTGAGCATGCTATCCTAAACGTTTGACAACTAAGGGATTTTCGGTATTCAAGACGCATGCAAGCGCCCCCGAAGCGAACCGCCGTCGGCGAGCGGACCATGACGCTCACGGCGGTGCCGCTCTTCTCGCTGCTCTCCGACCGCGAGCTCGACGTGGTCGCGGGCCGTCGTCCACCGAGCGCAACTATCCCAAGAACGCCGTCGTGCTCACCGAAGGCAAGAGGGCGACTCGCTGTTCATGATCCAGTCGGGCCGCGTCAAGGTCTTCATCGCCGACGAGCGCGGCCGCGAGGTCATCCTGACGTCCTCAGCCCGGCGACTACTTCGGCGAGATGAGCCTGATCGACAACGAGCCGCATTCGGCCACGGTCACCGCCATCGAGGCCTCGCTCATCCTGGTGCTCTCGCACGCGGCGTTCGCGCGCTGCCTGCCGAGCAGGCCCCTCGCATCGGCAACAGGTCATGCGCGGCCTGGCGCAGCGCCTGCGCAGGCCGACCGCAAGATCGGAATCGCTCGCGCTGCTCGACGTCTACGGCCGCGTCGCGCGCACGCTGCTCGACATTTCGGTGGACGGCGAGGGCAAGCGATGGTCCGCGAGCAAGGTCTCCCGCCAGGACCTGGCCAAGATGGTCGGCGCCTCGCGCGAGATGGTCAGCCGCGTCATGAAGGACCTGTCGGAGCGCGGCTTCATCTCGATCGAGTCGCAAGTCGATCACGATCATCAACCGGGAGCTGCCGCCATCGCTGTAACGAGCCGTGGCTCCGCGCAGCGCCCGAATCCCGCGCCCGCTGCCGGCGACGGCCGCGACCCTGCGCGAGGCGGGATGGATCCTGGTTCTGGCGCCGTCGGCATGGCTACCTCGCGCTGGTGCTTGCGTCCTACTACCCGCACCGACCCCGGTCCCGCAGTACGAGCGGCCACCGAGGCGCAGGTCATGAACCGCGGCGGCGTGACCGGCGCGTGGATCGCCGACGTGCTGTTCTTCCTGTTCGGCTTCTCCGCGTGGTGGTGGGTCGCCTTCGCCGCCCTCGCGATACTGCGCCTGTATCGCCGCGTGGAGGCCTGGAAGCTCGTCAACCCGCGCTCGGCCGCCATGATGCTGTGCGGCTTCGGCGTGGCGCTCGCGGCGAGCTGCACGCTCGAGGCGCTGCGCATGCGCGGCCTCGTGGCGAGCGGTTTCGAGCCGGGCGGGGTGCTGGGCACCGTGCTCGCCGGGCTTCGCACAGCGCGCCTTCGGCTTCACCGGCGCCACGCTGCTGCTGCTCGCCCTGGTGGCCGGCGGCGTGAGCCTGTTCAGCGGCCTGTCGTGGCTGCGGCTCGCCGAGCTGCTCGGCGCGGGGCTCGAGTGGGCGTACGGTGCGGCGCGCAGCCGCATCGAGGCCCGGCGCGACCGCGAAGCGGGACGCATCAGGGCCCAGGAGCGCGAGGAAAAGGTCGAGGTCGCGAAGAAGGCGTTCGAGGACCACGAGCCGATCCGCATCGAGTGGCCGAGGTGGCGATCGCGAAGAGCGAGCGCGTCGCGCGCGAAAAGCAGAAGCCGCTCTTCGCCGACCTGCCCGACTCCCCGCTGCCGCCGCTCGACCTGCTCGACGCGCCGGAAACGCACGTCGAGCGCCCGACGGCGGAGACGCTCGAGTTCACCTCGCGCCTGATCGAGAAGAAGCTCAAGGACTTCGGCGTCGAGGTGAAGGTGGTCGCCGCCTATCCGGGGCCGGTGATCACGCGCTACGAGATCGAGCCGGCGGTCGGCGTCAAGGGCGCGCAGATCGTCGAACCTCGCGAAGGACCTGGCGCGCTCGCTGTCGGTGGTCTCGATCCGCGTGGTCGAGACGATCCCGGGCAAGACGTCCATGGCGCTCGAGCTGCCCAATCCCAAGCGCGCAGATCGTGCGCCTGTCGGAGATCCTCGGCTCGCAGGTCTACAACGACATGCACGTCGCAGCTGACCCTGGCGCTGGGCAAGGACATCGTCGGCAATCCGGTGGTCGCCGACCTGGCGCAAGATGCCGCACCTGCTGGTCGCCGGCACCACCGGCTCGGGCAAGTCGGTCGGCATCAACGCGATGATCCTGTCGCTGCTCTACAAGGCCGACGCCCGCGGACGTGCGCCTGATCCTGATCGATCCCGAAGATGCTCGAGATGTCCGTCTACGAAGGCATCCCGCACCTGCTCGCGCCGGTCGTCACCGACATGAAGCAGGCCGGCCAACGCGCTCAACTGGTGCGTCGCCGAGATGGAGCGGCGCTACAAGCTGATGTCCAAGCTCGGCGTGCGCAACCTCGCCGGCTACAACAAGAAGATCGCCGAGGCGACGAGAAGCAGGCGAGCCGCTCACGCACCCGTTCAGCCTCGACGCCGGACAACCCGGAGCCGCTCGAGCGCGCTGCCGCTACATCGTCGTCGTGATCGACGAGCTGGCCGACCTGATGATGGTGGTCGGCAAGAAGGTCGAGGAGCTGATCGCGCGCCTCGCGCAGAAGGCGCGCGCCGCCGGCATCCACCTGATCCTGGCCACGCAGCGGCCCATCGTCGACGTGATCACCGGCCTGATCAAGGCCAACATCCCGACGCGCATCTCGTTCCAGGTCTCCTCGCAAGATCGACTCGCGCACCATCCTCGACCAGATGGGCGCCGAGAGCGCTGCTCGGGCAGGGCGACATGCTCTACCTGCCGCCCGGCAGCGGCCTGCCGATGCGCGTGCACGGCGCCTTCGTGAGCGACGACGAGGTGCATCGCGTCGTCGAATACCTGCAAGAAGCAGGGCGAGCCGAACTACATCGAGGGCATCCTCGAAGGCGGACGCGGCCGACGGCGACGGCCGCGGCGAGCGGCGGCGGCGACGTCGGCGGCGAGAGCGATCCGCTGTACGACCAGGCGGTGCAGATCGTGCTGCAGAACAAGCGCGCCTCGATCTCGCTGGTGCAGCGCCACCTGCGCATCGGCTACAACCGCGCCGCGCGGCTGATCGAGGACATGGAGAAGGCGGGCATGGTCTCGGCCATGGCAGACCAACGGCAACCGCGAGATCCTCGTTCCTGTCCCGTGACGAAGTAGCGCTGCGCGGCCTGGTCGCGGCCGCGGCGCTGGCTGCTGCTCGGCGCGCCCGGCCTCGCCGCCGCGAACGGCGCTCGACGACTTCCTCGCGTTCAATGCCGCGACGAAGAGCCGCCACGGCGCGCTTCGACCAGGTGGTGTACGACCGCAAGGGCGAGGCGGTCGCACGCTCGACCGGCACGTTCGCGTTCGCGCGCCCCGGCAAGTTCCGCTGGGCCTACGAGAAGCCGCACCGCGAGCTGCTGGTGGGCGACGGCGCGCGCCTGTGGATCTACGACCCGGACCTGAACCAGGTCACGGTGAAGCGCGTGGACCAGGCGATCTCGGCTCGACGCCCGCGGCGCTGCTGGCCGGGCGCGACGACATCGACGGCGCTCTTCACGCTGCGCGACGCGGGCGCCGGCGACGGACTGGAGTGGGTGGAGGCCCTGCCGCGCGCCAAGGACACCGGGTTCGACAAGGTGCGGCTGGGCCTGCGCGGCCGCACGCTCGCGGCGATGGAGCTCTACGACCAGCTGGGCAGCCGCACGATGCTGCGTTTCACCGACCTGCGGGCCAACGTGGCCCTCGCCGACGCCGCGTTTCGCTTCGCGCCGCCCCCCGGCGCCGACGTGATCGAGGACGCCCCCGCAAAGCGGTGACGCCGGGGCGTGCCGTGCAGCGGATACACTGCGAACGATGAACCAGCCCGGCGATCTCTTCACCGCGAGCGGGGACGTGAACGTCCCGCTCGCCGAGCGCCTGCGGCCGGCCGCCGTCGAGGCGAGGTCGTCGGACAACGCCACCTGCTGGGCGAAGGCAAGCCGCTGCGGGTGGCGCTTCGAGTCCGGCAAGCCGCATTCGATGATCCTGTGGGGCCCGCCCGGCGTGGGCAAGACCACGCTCGCGCGCCTCATGGCCCACGCGTTCGACGCCGACTTCATCGCGATCTCCGCGGTGCTCTCCGGCGTGAAGGACATCCGCGACGCGGTGGAGCGCGCGCGAGCTTACCCGCGATCAGTACGGGCGCGCCGACGATCCTCTTCGTCGACGAGGTGCACCGCTTCAACAAGGCGCAGCAGGACGCGTTCCTGCCGCACGTCGAGTCGGGCCTGTTCACCTTCATCGGCGCCACCACCGAGAACCCCTCGTTCGAGGTGAATCGGGGCGCTGCTGTCGCGCGCGCAGGTCTACGTGCTGGAGAGCCTCGGACGCGGATGACCTCGACCGGCTCGTGGAGCGCGGCTTCGAGGCGCGAGCAAGGTGGACGCGACCGCGCGAAGCGCGCAAGCGCATCGCGGAGTTCGCCGACGGCGACGCGCGCCGCGCTCCTGAACCTGGTCGAGCAGGTCGCGCAGGCCGCGCGCGTCGAGGGACGGCACGGCGCGGACGCCGATTTCGTGGCCTCGGTATCGCAGCGCGCGGGCCGGCGCTTCGACAAGGGCGGCGAGAACTTCTACGACCAGATCTCGGCGCTGCACAAGACCGTGCGCGGCAGCGACCCGGATGCCGCGCTCTACTGGCTGGTGCGCATGCTCGACGGCGGCGCCGACCCGCGCTACCTCGCGCGCCGCATGATCCGCATGGCGAGCGAGGACATCGGCCTGGCCGACCCGCGCGCGCTGCGAGGTCGCGCTCGACGCCGCCGACGTCTACGAGCGGCTCGGCAGCGCCCGAGGGCGAGCTCGCGCTCGCCGAGTGCGTGCTCTACCTCGCGGTGGCGGCCAAGTCCAACGCCGTCTACACCGCCTTCATCTGCCGCGCGCGCGTTCGTCGCCGAAGACGGCACGCGCCCGGTGCCGCTGCATATCCGCAACGCGCCCACCAAGCTCATGAAGCAGCTGGGATACGGCAAGGACTACCGCTACGCGCACGACGAGGACGAGGCCTACGCGGCGGGCGAGAGCTACCTGCCCGACGGGATGGAGCCGACCCCGCTGGTACCAGCCGACGGATCGCGGGCTCGAGGCGAAGATCCGCGAGCGGCTCGAGCACCTGCGCGCGCTCGACGCGGGCACGCGAAAGGGAAAAAGCTAGAATGCGCGCATGCTCGACATCCAGCTCCTTCGCAAGGACCTCCCCGCGGTCATCGCGGGCCTGAAGCGCCGCGGCTTCGATTTCGACGCGGCCACCTTCCGTTCGCTCGAGGAGGAGCGCAAGAAGGTGCAGTCGCGCACCGAGGAGCTGCAGGGCAAGCGCAACGCGCTCAACAAGCAGGTCGGCATGATGAAGGGCAAGGGCGAGGATGCCTCGGCGGTGATGAAGGAAGTCGCCGGCTACGGCGACGAGCTGAAGGCAGGCGAGATGGCGCTCGCCGCCGTGCAGGAGAAGATGGACGCCTTCCTGCGCGTGATCCCGAACATCCCGCGACCCGAGGTGCCCGAGGGCCGCTCGAGCGACGACAACGTCGAGGTGCGCCGCTGGGGCACGCCCCGCGAGTTCGACTTCGCGGTGAAGGACCACGTCGACGTGGGCGCCGGCATCGGGCTCGATTTCGACACCGGGGCGAAACTCGCGGGCGCGCGCTTCCCGGTGATGAAGGGCGGCCTCGCGCGGCTGCACCGGGCGCTCGCGCAGTTCATGCTCGCCACGCAGACCGGGGAGCACGGCTACACCGAGGCCTACGTCCCCTACATGGTGACCGGGGAGTGCGCCGACGGCGTGTCGAGCCTCGCGAAATTCAAGGACGACCTCTTCAAGATCGAGGGCCGCGACCTCTATCTCATTCCGACCGCGGAATATCCGGTGACCAATTTCGTGCGCGATTCCATCGTCGACGCGCAGGACCTCCCGCTCAAATTCGCGGCCCACACCCCGTGCTTTCGCTCGGAGGCGGGCAGCTACGGCAAGGACACGCGCGGCATGATCCGCAACCACCAGTTCGACAAGGTGGAGATCGTGCAGATCGTGAGGCCCGAGGACGCTGCCGCGGCCCACGAGGAGCTCACCGGGCACGCCGAGGCGATCCTGCGCAGGCTCGAGCTTCCCTACCGGGTGATGCTGCTGTGCACCGGCGACACCGGCTTCGCGAGCGCCAAGACCTACGACCTCGAGGTCTGGCTCCCCGGCCAGAATGCCTATCGCGAGATCTCGTCGTGCTCGAACTACGAGTCGTTCCAGGCCCGGCGCATGCAGGCGCGCTATCGGAACGACAAGGGCAGAATCGAGCCCGTGAGCACGATCAACGGCTCGGGGCTCGCGGTCGGGCGTTCGCTCGTCGCGGTACTCGAGAACTACCAGAACGCCGACGGGTCGGTGACGGTGCCCGCGGCGCTCGTGCCCTTCATGGGCGGGGCGGCGCGCATCGAGAAGCGCTAGGGCGTGGCCGCGGCGCGCGCGCGGGAGCTCCGGTGACGCGCTTCGTCGTCGTGCGCCACGGCGAGACCCGCTGGAACCTCGAAGGACGCATCCAGGGCCACGCAGACAGCGAGCTCACTGCCGCGGGCATCGAGCAGGCACGCACGATCGGGCGCCGGCTCGCGACCGAGCCGTTCGACCTCATGGTGTCGAGCGACCTCGGGCGCGCGCTGCACACGGCGCGGTGCATCGCCGAGCACGCGCGTTGCGGGGTGCTGCGTCGCGATGCGCGATTGCGCGAGCGCAATTTCGGCGTCGGCGAGGGGCTCACCTACGAGGAGCTCGACCGGCGCTGGCCCGATGCGTTCACGCGAGCGCGCGACACAGATCCGGACTACGCGGTTCCCGGCGGCGAGAGCCGCAACGCCTTCCACGGCCGCGTGGTCGGCGCGTTCGAGGCGCTCGCGCAGGAGCGGCCCGGCGGACGCATCCTCGTGGTGGCCCACGGCGGAGTGTTAAGCGCGCTCTACCGGCACATCCGCGGGATCGGCGTGTCGACGGCGCACCGCATCTCCATTCCGAATGCGTCCTATAACGCGGTCACGTTGCATGACGCACGCTGGAGCATCGAAGCCTGGGCGGATATCTCTCACTTGCCGGAGGGCGTGGACTTCGAGGACACCTGAGGTGGCGCGGCGGGTGGCGCGGCGGGCGGGGCGGCGGGCGGGGCGGCGGGCGGGACGGCGGGCGGGACGGCGGGCGGGACGGGCGCCACCGGCCCGTCGCGCGGCTGCATGCGCTCGAGGATCGCGTAGTAGTTGCGCACGTTGTCGACGAATTGCACCGCCTCGAATCCGCGCGCGTACCCGTGGTCGAGCGTCTTGAACGACGCGGGATCGGCGAGGCGCGGCAGCACCTGGCGCACATCCTGCCACTTGTCCGGATTCAGCCCCGAGCGCTGCGCGAGCACGCGCGCGTCCTCCATGTGGCCCACGCCCTGGTTGTACGCGGCGAGCGCGAGGAACGTGCGGTCCGGCTCCCCGATGCGCGCCACCACCTCGTCCTTCACGAGCGCGAAGTAGCGCGCGCCGCCCAGGATGCTCTCGCGGGCGTCGAGCCGGTTGTCCACGTGCAGGCGATCGGCGGTGTCGTCGGTGAGCATCATCAGGCCGCGCACGCCCGTGGGTGAGGTGGCGCCCGCGTCCCAGTGGGATTCCTGGTAGCCGATCGCGGCGAGCAGGCGCCAGTCGATGCCGCTCACCCGCTCCGCCTCCTCGAAGTAGGGCCGCAGCCTGGGCAGGCGCGCCGTGATGTCCTCGAGCAGCGCGCCGGCGTCGATCGCGCTGAACTTGAGGGCGTAGCCGTAGTAGCGGTCCACCAGGCGCTGCAGCGTGCCGTTGCGGCGCAGCCGCTCGAAGAACGGGACGGCGGCGGCCAGGAGCTGCTTTTTCTCGCGTGCCGCGAAGAGCCAGGCGTAGCTCACCGGCTTGCCCAGGTTGAACGCGACTTCGACCTGCGGGAAGTAGCGGCGCGCGAGCGTGAAGCGGTTCGATTCGACCAGCGCGTAGTCGAGGTCGCCCTTGGCGACGTGCTCGATCAGCTCCGCGGTGCTCGTCTCCGGCGGCAGGCGCTCGATCGGCACGGAAAGGGCCGGCGCCTGCGAGAGCAGGTAGTCGCCCACGGATTCGTCGATCACCCCGATGCGCTTGCCGGAGATCTCCTTCAGCGCATGCGGCATCGCCTCGCCGGAGCGCCCGACGATCTCGTGCTGGGTGGTGAAGTACGACGGGCCCCACGCAAGCCCGCCGGGAAAATCGAAGTGCCGGGGCAGCGCCGCGGCGGCCAGGTGCGCCTGGCCCTGGCGCAGCAGCCGGTCGATCTTCGAGGGATCGTCGGTGAGCACGAACACGGGCTTGAGCTTCAGCTCCTTCGCGAAGAGCGTGGCGAGGTCGTACTCGAATCCCGAGGGCAGTCCCTGCGCATCCTCGAAATAGGTGGCCGGCCCGTTCACCGTGAGGATGACCAGCTCGCCGGACTGCGACGGGGGCGCAATGGGCCGGGGAGCCTGCTCGCAGCCGACGACAAGGAGGCAGGCGAGCAGCGCCAGCAGTCGGCATGCCGTCATGGGGCGACAGTTTAAGGGATAATGAGCCCCCGCTCCCGACCCCGTTCCCCTCGGGCGATAACAATTCGTCGTGCCATGCCCAGAGTCTTCGCAATCGTGCCCGCAGCCGGGCAGGGCACGCGCATCGGCGATGCGGTGCCCAAGCAGTACCTGCCCATCGCCGGCAAGCCGATGCTGTTCCACACGATCGCCGGCCTCGCGGCGGTGGCGCGCATCGAGCGCATCTTCGTCGTGCTCGCGCCGCGCGACCGCCATTGGTCGCAGCACGACTGGAGCGCGCTCGCGGACCGCGTGGAGACCGTCTTCGCGGGAGGCGCGCACCGGCCCGAAACGGTCCTGAACGGGCTGCGCCACCTCGAGGGCCGCGCCGCGAACGACGACTGGGTGCTGGTGCACGACGCCGCGCGCCCCTGCGCCCATCCGGCGCTGGTCGAGCAGCTCCTCGACGAGGTGGGCGACGATCCCGTGGGCGGGCTGCTCGCGATGCCGCTCGCCGATACGCTGAAGAACGCGGGACGCGACCGGCGCGTATCGGCCACCGTGCCGCGGCGCGACCTGTGGCGCGCGCAGACCCCGCAGATGTTCCGCCATCACCTGCTGCGCCGCGGCCTCGAGCGCCTGCCGGGTGCCACCGACGAATCCCAGGCCGTCGAGTCCCTCGAGCACGCCCCGCGCCTCGTCGAAGGCGAGAGCAGCAACATCAAGGTGACCTTCGCGGACGACCTGCAGCTCGCCGAGATGATCCTGCGCCGCCAGGGGAGGATCCCGCCATGAGCCTGCGCATCGGGCACGGCTGCGACGTGCACCGGCTGGTGGCGGGCCGCCGGCTGGTGCTGGGTGGCGTCGAGATCGCGCACGACAGGGGCCTCGCCGGGCACAGCGACGCGGACGTGCTGCTGCATGCGATCTGCGATGCGTTGCTCGGCGCGGCCGGGCTCGGGGACATCGGCCGCCACTTCCCGGACAGCGACGCGCGCTACCAGGACATCGACAGCCGCGAGCTGCTGCGGCATGTCGTGCGCCTGCTGGGCGATCGCGGCCTGCGGGCGTCCAGCATCGACGCCACCATCGTCGCCGAAGCGCCGCGCATGGCGCCGCACGTCCCCGCCATGGTGTCGAACATTGCCGCAGACCTCGGCATCGGGCCCGAGCGCGTGAACGTGAAGGCAACCACCACGGAGGGGCTGGGCTTCACCGGGCGCGGCGAGGGGATCGCCGCGCACGCGGTGTGCCTGGTCGAATAGGCGCGCCTCAGCGCCGGAACTGCGCGAGGACCGAGGAGGTCCAGGTAAGGCGTTCGATCAGCGTGCGCAGGAACTCGCGGTTGAAGCGCAGCTGGCAGCCCTCCGAGAGCGATTCGAGGTGGCTCGACTGGATCTTGAGCAGCTGCACCTCGGACACCGAGATGATCGAGGCGCTGCGCCGCGCCCGGTCGCCCGAGAGGTAGGCCATCTCGCCGAAGCAGTCGCCTTCCTTGAGCACGTTGAGGAGCTTGCCGTCCTTCACGACCTTCACCTGCCCGCCCACGATGATGAAGAAGGCCTGGCCGATCTCGCCTTCGAGCAGCAGGTTCTCGTCGCGCGAATGGGTCTCCCACACGGCCCCGCGCAGCACCTCCCAGAGCTCGGCGTCGCGGAACTCGCGGAAGAAGGGCAGCGAGCGCAGCTTGTTGAACTTCTCCGTCGAGCTGATCTCGTGGGAGTAGCGCTCGAGCTGCGGAAAGGTGTTGGCGAGCTCGCTCGCCATCTCGAACCACGAGGCGTAGCGCACCTTGGGGTCCTTGTGCATCGCCTTCTTCACGATGTCGACCAGCTTGTCGGGCAGGTCGGGGCGCAGCGTCTCGATCGGCACCGGGTCCTCGTTGAGGATCTTGTTGATCATCGCCACCGAGTTCTCCGCGCGGAAGGGGAGCTTGCCGGTGAGCAGCTCGTACATCACGACGCCCAGCGAGTAGATGTCCGACTGCACGCTCGGGCCCTCCTCGTTGATCTGCTCGGGCGACATGTACGCCGGCGAGCCGAGGAAGCCGTCGATCTGGGTATGCGTGGCGTGCGAGATCTTCGCCGTGCCGAAATCGCTGATCTTGATGTCGTCGCGGTCGCTCAGCAGTATGTTGGCGGGCTTGATGTCGCGGTGGATCACGCCGTTCTGGAACGCGTAGTCGAGCGCGCGGCACATCTTGAAGATCACCAGCACGGCCTGGCGGACCGGCAGCAGGTTGGTCTCGGTGCAGAATTTCTTGAGCGACCCGCCGGGGACGTACTCCATCACGATGTAGCGCAGGTCCCCCTCGACCACCGCGTCGTACACCCCGACGATGTTCGGGTGGTTGAGCTTGCCGGCGAGCGAGGCCTCGTTCAGGAACAGCTTCTCGAAGCGCTTGGCCTCCTCCTCGCCCATGTCGGCGTCGCTCTTGGCGACCTTGACGGCGACCTTGCGGTCGTTGAACGGGTCCTCGCCCAGGTAGACCAGCGCGGACGCGCCCTGCCCGAGCTCCGAGAGGATGCTGTACTTGCCGATCTTGTGGGGGCGCTCGGACACGTTGCGCGAGGGGATTTCCGCCGGGGAATTCTGCTTTCGAAGCAGTGTAACCGATTGGGCGTGCCGCGGCCTATCCGTGCTCGCGCACCAGGGCGCGCGCGACGTGCAGGAAGGCGCCGTGGTCGATGCCCGGCACCGCGACCGGGGTGGCACGCGGCGCTTCGCGGTAGTTGCGCGCGAGCGAGCGCCGGTAGGCCGGATCGTAGTGGCTCTCGAGCAGGTCGCGCACCAGCGGCTCCCACTGGCGGTGCGCGAGCCGCTCCTTCCAGAGCGCGATGCGCTCCGCGCCGTGCAGGGCCCGCAGGCAATCGAGCTTCTCCGCGAGCGCCGCGGGGTTCGCGACGAAGTGCGCATAGTCCTCGAGCAGCAGCGCCACGCGCATGGCGGGCTCGGCCTCGAGGCGGAAGCAGCGCGCCGCGCGCATGCGTTCGATGAGCATCTCGGGCACGCGCAGGTTGCCTACCTTGCGGCTTTCGGATTCCACGTAGACCGGGCGTGCGGCGTCGAATCCCGCCAGCGCGGTCCAGATCGCGGTCTCGAAGGACTTCTGCGTCGGCTGCAAGGCGCCGGGCAGCTCGCCCAGCACCGACCCGCGATGGGCAGCGAGCGCCTCGAGATCGAGCACCTGCGCCGGCACTTGCGCGAGCGCTTCGAGCAGCCGGCTCTTGCCGGACCCCGTCGCGCCGCAGACCACGTGGAAGCGGTGGCGCACCGGCAGCAGCTCGAGGTCGGCGAGCACCTGCCGGCGGAATGCCTTGTAACCGCCGTCCAGGCGCACCGCGTCCCAGCCCACCTGGCGCAGCACGTGCACCAGCGAGCCCGAGCGCCCGCCCCCGCGCCAGCAGTAGACGAGCGTGCGCCAGTGCCGGGGCCGGCCGGCGAAGCGCGTCTCCAGCTCGCGCGCGATGTTGCGCGCCACGAGCGGGGCGCCCACGCGCTTCGCCTCGAAGGCGGAGCGCTCCTTGTAGATCGTGCCCACCAGCGCGCGCTGCGCATCGTCGAGCACCGGCGTGTTCACCGCGCCCGGCAAGTGGTCCTCCGCGTACTCGGAGGGGCTGCGCGCGTCGAGCACCTCGTCGAATTCGCGCAGCTGCGCGAGCGTGAGCGGCGGGGCGATTGCGGAGCCGGCGCGCTCGCGATGGAAGGGCAGCTCGGTCACGACGCGCGCTTGTGCAGCAGCGGTTCGAGGCTGGGCCACACGTTGTCCAGGATGCGCGGCTGGGCAGCCGCCGTCGGGTGCAGCTGGTCGGCCTGGAAGAGCCCCGGCTGGTCGGCGAGCCCCTCGAGCAGGAAGGGCACCAGCGCCACGTGCTCGCGCGCCGCGAGCGCCGGATAGAGCTCGCGGAACTCGCGCGCGTAATCGATGCCATAATTCGGCGGAATCATGAGGCCCACGAGCACCGGCTCGGCGCGCGCCCCGCGCGCGATCCGGATCATCTGCACGAGATTGGAGCGCATCGCCGCGATCGGCTGGCCGCGCAGCGCGTCGTTGGCGCCCAGCTCGATCACCACGATCGCCGGCCGGTGGCGCTCGAGGTCGCCGGGGAGGCGGCGCAATCCCCCCGCGGTCGTCTCGCCGGAGATGCTCGCGTTGACCACGCGCCACGGCGGGCGCGCGCCGGCAAGGCGCCGGCCGAGCAGGCTCACCCATCCCTGGCTCGGAGGCCAGGCCGTAGGCGGCCGACAGGCTGTCGCCGAACACCATCACCGTGCGCGACTGCGCCGCCGCGCCCGCCGCGAGTCAGCAGCAGCGCGGCGGCGAGCAGCAGGCGCATCAGCGCAGGAAGAGTCGCGACTTGGAACGACTCGCAGCGACCGGAGCGGTCATTGTGAAGGCAGAGCGGCTCACCAAACAAGTCGCGACGCCCGGACCACGTCCTCACGATCCTGCAGGACGCGAGCTTCGAGGTCCGCGCGCGGGCGAGGCGGTCGCGATCCTCGGCGCGTCGGGCTCGGGCAAGTCCACCCTGCTCGGATTGCTGGCGGGCCTCGACGTTCCCTCCGCCGGGCGGGTATGGATCGGCGGGGAGGACCTGTTCGCGCTCGACGAGGACGGCAGGGCGCGCCTGCGCGGCCGGATGGTGGGCTTCGTGTTCCAGTCCTTCCAGCTCCTCCCCGCGCTCACCGCGCTGGAGAACGTGATGCTGCCGCTCGAGCTCTCGGGCGGCGCGGACGCCGGCCGCGCGCGCGCGCGCCGTGCTCGACCGCGTGGGCCTGGGACGAGCGCCTGGGCCACTACCCGCGGCAACTGTCGGGCGGCGAGCAGCAGCGCGTGGCGGTGGCGCGCGCTTTCGTGACCGAGCCGCGCCTGCTGTTCGCCGACGAGCCCACCGGCAACCTCGACTCGGTTACCGGCGAGACCATGATCGAGCTGCTCTTCGAGATGAATCGCGAGCGCGGCACCACGCTGGTGCTCGTCACGCACGACGCCGAGCTCGCCAGGCGCTGCGACCGGCGCATCCATCTCGCCGCCGGGCAGATCGTCCCGTGAGGGTCCTCGCGCTCGCGGGGCGCATGCTGCGGCGCAACTGGTCCGCGGGGGAGCTGCGCGTGCTGCTGGTGGCGCTCTTCGTCGCGGTGGCGAGCGTGACCACGGTGGGATTCTTCGCCGATCGCGTGCAGTCGGCGCTCGATCGCCAGGCCAACGAGCTGCTGGGCGGGGACCTGGTGGTGATCTCGGACCATCCGCTGTCCCCGGCGTTCGCCGCGGCGGCGCGCGCCGATGCGCTGGAGGCTGCGCGCACGCGCACCTTTCCCAGCATGGTGTCCGCGACCGGCGGGGTGAACCTGGCCGACGTCAAGGCGGTGTCGGCGAATTTCCCCTTGCGCGGGCACATCCGCATCGCCGAGGCGCCCGGGGCGCCCGAGCGCGAGGCTTCCGGCGCACCGCGGCCGGGGACCGTATGGATCGGCGTGCCGCTCGGCGCGCGCATCGGCGTGAAAGTGGGCGATACGCTGCGCGTGGGGCGCGCCGGCCTCGAAGTCGCCGCGGTGATCACGCGCGAGCCCGACAGCGTCCTCGATTACTTCGGCATCGCCCCGCGCGTGCTGATGAACGAGGCCGACCTGGATGCCACGGGCCTCATCCAGGTCGGCAGCCGCGTGAACTATCGCCTGCTGCTGGCCGGCGATCCGAAGGCGCTGGCGCGGTTTCGCGCGCGCATGGCGCCCGCGCTGGGACGCGGCGAGCGCATCGAAGGCGTGCGCGACTCGCGCAGCGAGGTGCGCACCGCCCTCGACCGGGCGCAGCGCTTCCTCGGCCTGGCATCGCTGCTGTCGGTGGTGCTCGCGTCGGTCGCGGTCGCGCTCGCGGCGCGGCGCTTCGCGCAGCGCCAGATGGACGCGGCGGCCACCATGCGCTGCCTGGGCGCTACCCAGGCGCGCCTGTTCGCCCTGCACGCCTGGCAGTTCGCGGCGCTGGGAATCGCCGGGTGCATCCTGGGTTGCCTCGCCGGCTATGGCGCGCAGGCCATGCTCGCGCGCTGGCTCGGGTCGTTCTTCACCGTGCGCCTGCCGCTGCCCGGTCCCTGGCCCGCCGTGCGCGGCGCGGTGATCGGCTTCGTGCTCCTCCTGGGATTCACGCTGCCGCCGCTGCTGCGGCTGCGCAACGTGTCCGACGCTGCGCGTGCTGCGGCGCGAGCTCGCGCCCGCCGAGCCCCTGAGCGCTCGCGGCCTTCGCTGCTCGGGCTGGCCGCGCTCGCCGCGCCTCATCGTCTGGCAGGCGGGCGACTTCGAGCTGGGTGCGATCGCTGCGGGCGGTTTCGCCGCCGCACTGGTGGTGGCCGCCCTCGCCGGATACGGGCTCATCGTGCTGGCGGCGCGTGCGCGTGGCGTGGCGCACGGCCCGTGGCGCTACGGGCTCGCCAACCTGCGCCGGCGCACCGGGGCGAGCCTCGCGCAGATCATCGCGCTGGGCCTGGGCCTCATGGCGATGCTGCTGCTCACCCTGGTGCGCAGCGAGCTGCTGGTGCGCTGGCAGGAATCGATGCCCCCCGACATGCCCAACCGCTTCGCGATCGGCATCCAGTCGGACCAGCTGGACGGCGTAAAGGCCTTCTTCGCCGCGCGCTCGCTCGCCGCCCCCGAGCTCTATCCCATGGTGCGCGCCCGCCTGGTGGCGATCGGCGCGCGGTCGGTTGCCGCCGCGACCTATACCGACGAGCGCGCGCGACGCCTGGTGGAGCGCGAGTTCAACCTGTCGTGGGCCGATCGCCTGCGTCCCGACAACCGCGTGGTGGCGGGAGCCTTCTGGAAGCCCGATGCCCCGCTGGCGCAGTTCTCGGTGGAGGAGGGCATCGCGAAGCGGCTCGGCATCGCGCCGGGCGATACGCTCACCTTCGAGGTGGCGGGAACGCGCTTCAGCGCGCAGGTGACGAGCCTGCGCAAGGTGGAGTGGGATTCGTTCAAGCCGAACTTCTTCGTGATCGCGAGTCCCCGCCTGCTCGCGCCCTATCCCGCGAGCTGGATCACGAGCTTCCATCTCTCGGCGGGGCGCGACGACGTCGTGGCGGCCCTGGTGCGCGCCTTCCCGAACGTGAGCGTGTTCGACCTTTCGGCGATGATGGCGCAGTTCCAGCGCATCACCGACCAGGTATCGCGCGCGGTGGAGTTCGTCTTCGTGTTCGCGATCGCCGCCGGCCTCGTGGTGCTCTTCGCCGCCATCATCTCGACCCAGGACGAGCGCGTGTTCGAGGGCGCGATCCTGCGTACGCTGGGCGCCAGCCGGCGCCAGCTCGCCGCTCTGCAGCTCGCGGAGTTCCTCGCCATCGGCCTGCTCGCGGGCGTGCTCGCCTCCGCGGGCGCGGTGGCGCTCGCCAAGGTGCTGGCCGATCGCGTCCTCGGCGTTCCGTACGAGTTCCACTGGCAATTGCCCCTGGTCGGCATCGCGGTGGGCGGGCTCGGCGTGGCCCTGGCCGGGCTCGCCGGCACGCGCCGGGTCGTGTCCGCACCGCCGATGCAGACGATCCGCACGCTCAGCTAGCGGGCCGCTCGCGCCTGCTCCGCCGCTCTTCCCGCCTCGATGCCGCGCCGCGCCGTCCCGTTCCACGCTTCGCCCTACCTGCTCCTCACGCTCACCGCGCTGTTCTGGTCGCTCAACTGGATCGTGGGGCGCGCGGTCGTGGGGCACGTGACGCCCTTCGCGCTCACTTTCCTCCGCTGGGCCGGGGCGGTCGCGGTGATGCTGCCCTTCGCCTGGCCCGAGATGCGCGCCCACCGCGCGACGATCCGCCGCCACTGGAGGATCATCGCGTGGCTCGCCTTCCTCGGGATCGGCCCGTACAACGCCTTCACCTACATGGGCCTGCAGTACACCACGGCCACCAACGGCGTGATCCTCAACAGCGCGGTGCCGGTGATGATCATCGTGCTGGGATGGCTCGTCTACCGCGACACCATCACGCGCGTGCAGGGCCTGGGGCTCGCGGTCTCGCTCGCCGGCGTGCTCGCGATCCTCACGCGCGGGGAGCTGTCGGTGCTCGCGCGCCTGTCGCTCAACAAGGGCGACCTCATCGTGCTGGCGGGCGTGGTGTTCTGGGCCGCCTACACGGTCTTCCTGCGCCTGAAGCCGGCGGAGCTGCCCGGGCTCGCGCTGCTCGCCTGCTGTAGCTGCGTGGGCGTGGCGCTGCTCGCGCCGCTTTTCGCGTTCGAGATGGCTTTCCTCGGCGGGCGGGTGGAGGTGCGCCCGGCGACCGTCGCGGCGATGGCCTACCTCGGCATCTTTCCTTCGTTCGTGGCCTATGTGTTCTGGAACCGCGGGGTGGCCGAGGTGGGCCCGAACGTCGCCGGCATGTTCATGTACCTGATGCCGGCCTTCGGCAGCCTGCTCGCGTGGATCTTCCTGGGGGAGCGCATCGAGCCGTTCCATCTGGCCGGGATCGCGCTCATCTTCGCCGGGATCGCGCTTTCCACGCGCGGGCACGCCGTCGTGCCCGAAGCCGGGCCGGAGTGAGCGCTGCGGCTTCCCGGCGCCGGCAAACGGCCGATAATGGAATGCCATGGAGCTCATTCTCTGGCGCCACGCCGAAGCCGAGGACCCGTCCGGCGGCGGCGACATGGCGCGCGCGCTGACCAGGCGCGGCCGCAAGCAGGCCGCTCGCATGGCGCGCTGGCTGCGCCCGCGCCTGTCCGGCGAGTGGCTCATCCTCGCGAGCCCTTCCCGGCGCACGTTGCAGACGGCGAAGGAGCTTGACATGCCCTTCGAGGCGCGCGACGCCCTTGCTCCGGGCGCGGGTGCGGCGGCGATCCTGGCCGAGGCGGGCTGGCCCGATGCGAGCCGCTCGGTGGTGGTGGTCGGGCACCAGCCCACGCTGGGCGAGGTCGCGGCGCAGCTGCTCGACGCCGGCGCGGGGCTTGCGGTGCGCAAGGGAGCGATCTGGTGGTTTGCCGCGCGCGGCGGGGAGGCCGTGCTGAAGGCGGTCCTCGACCCGGAACTCGCAGAGCTGCGGGAATAGGAGCCCGGGCGCCGATGAAGCCGCTGATCCTGTTCGTGGTGCGCTCGCTGGCGGCCGATTGGCCGGATATCGCGGCGTTCGACGAGCCCGCCCTCGAGCGCGAGCACGAGCGCTTCCGCAGGGGAATCGACAACTGGATCGTGCAGGGCTACGTGCGCCTGCGCGGCCCGCTCGAGCGCCTGGGCTTGCGCGTGGGGATCGCGGAGCGCTTCGAGCGCGGCGCCATCTGCGTCGCGCACCGCGACGACCTCAACGGCTACCGCGAGCCGCTGCACGACTGCTTCGTGGTGGGCGTGCGCGCCGACCGCCCGCGCGTCGGGGTGGCGCACATCGAGGTGGTGCAGAACCCGCTGCAGTTGCAGAGTGCGCGCGCGCGCCTCATCCCGCACTGGCCGCAGCCGGGCCTGCTCCCGCGCAATGCGGCGCGCGCGGCGCGCCTCGAGCGCGCCGTGAGCTATGGCCGCGAGAGCGGCATGCCGGGCTGGTATCGCGATCCCGCGTTCCACCGCGCGCTCGCCGGGCTCGGCGCGGCGCTGGAGATCCGCGATCGCGGCTGGAACGATTACCGCAACGTCGACGTGCTGCTCGCGCACCGCGACGAGACGCCGGCCATGCTCGCCAACAAGCCCGCTTCCAAGCTGGTGAACGCGTGGCTCGCGGGCGTGCCGGCCGTGATCGCGCCCGAGCCGGCGTTCGAGGCGTTGCGGCGCAGCGAGCTCGACTTCGTCGCCGCGCCGGACGCAGGAGCCACCATCGCAGCGCTCGCGGCGCTCGCCCGCTCGCCGGATCTGTATCGCGCCATGGTGGACAATGGCCTGCAGCGCGGCGCGGAGTTCCGCGTCGAGGCCGTGCGCGAGCGCTGGATGGATCTTTTCGTGAACGAGGTGCTGCCGGGCTTCGAGCGCTGGCGTGCGGGCGGCGGATTGCGCCTTGCGCGCTATGCGCGCTTCCTGCTCGCCCTGTCCGCTCAGAAGGTCGACGCGAAGCGCTTCCGCGCGCGCGAGCGGGCGCAGAAGCGGGCCGCGGCCGGCGCCTGGCGCGCGCGGGCCGCGTGCGACCGCGCCAGGGAGAAAGGCGTCAGAATGCCCCCCTGGGACGCCGAGGGAGGCCAGGCATGAGACTGGACGCAGAGCAGCTCGCCCGCTTCGAGCGCGACGGCTACCTGTTTTTCCCCGGGTTGTTCTCGCCCGTGGAGATGCGGGCGCTGGTGGAGGAGGTCCCGCGGCTCTACGCCCTGAGGCGCGTCGAGAACGTGCGCGAGAAAGGCAGCGACGCGGTGCGCACCAACTTCGCCGCCCACCTCTACAGCCACCCCTTTGCCCGCCTGGCGCGCCATCCGCGCATGATCGAGCCCGTGACGCAGATCTTCGGCGAGCCGGTCTACATGCACCAGTTCAAGATCAACGGCAAGATGGCTTTCGAGGGCGACGTCTGGCAGTGGCACCAGGACTACGGAACCTGGAAGGCCGACGACCTGATGCCCGAGGCGCGCGCGATGAATGTCGCGATCTTCCTCGACGAGGTGAACGAGTTCAACGGCCCGCTCATGTTCATTCCCGGGAGCCACCGGCTGGGGGCCCTCGACGCCTCCCACGACACCAGCACCACGAGCTATCCGCTGTGGACCATCGATCGCGGCACGATCGCGCAACTCGTGGCGCGCGGCGGGATCGTGGCCCCCAAGGGGCCCGCGGGCTCGATGATCCTGTTCCACTCGTGCCTGGTGCACGCGTCGACCTCGAACCTCTCGCCGTGGAACCGCGTGAGCGTGTACCTGAGCCTGTGCGCGGTCTCGAACCACATCCGCCGCTTCCAGCGCCCCGAGCACATCGCCCATCGCGACTTCACGCCGATCGCCTGCCTGCCGGACGACTGCCTGGTGCGCGACTACGAGGTGCCGCTGCCGTGGAAGGATCGCGTCTCGGAGCATGCCTGAGCGCGGAACGGATCCGGCGGCTTCAGGTTTCCACCACCTCCAGCGGCATTCCGACGGACTCCCACTGCGTGCGCTCGGCGTCGAGGGCCAGGGCGACCAGCGTGTGCTCGGCGAGCCAGCGCGCATCGACCTCGAGCCGGAAGCCGCGCGCCTTGCGCGCCGCCCCCAGGCGCGGCAGCTTGAGCGTGCGGCGGCTGCGGTGGAGGATCACGGCCATGCGCAGGCAGAACGCGAGCGCGGCGAGGCGCGGATCGTCGTCGAAGGCGGCGCGCATTTTTGAGAGCTTGCCGCGCTGCGCGAGCACCAGGTTGGACAGCCACGCCTGCTCCTGGCGCGAAAAGCCCGGCATGTCCGCGTTGGCCAGGATGTAGGCCGAGTGCTTGTGGTAGGCGCCCTGCGCGATCGAGATTCCGATCTCGTGCATCTTCGCCGCCCAGCCGAGGAAATCGGCCAGCGCCGCGAGCTCGCCGGTGCCGGCGTCGAGCTTCACCAGCAGGTCGTGCGCGAGCGCCGCCACGCGCTGGGACTGCACCAGGTCCACGTGGTAGCGGCGCACGAATTGCTCGACGGTCACCTCGCGGATGTCGCGATGGTGCACGCGCCCGAGCAGGTCCCACAGCACCCCGTCGCGCAGCGCGCCTTCGGCCACCGTCATCCGGTCGAGGCCCAATTCGTCGAACACGCCGGACATGATCGCCACGCCTCCCGCGACCACCGGCACGCGGTCCTCGCGCAGCCCCGCCAGCGCGAGCTTGCGCAACTCGCCCGCGGCGAGCAGCTGCTCGCGCAGCCAGTCGAGCCCCGCAGCCGTGATGCCGGCGGCGGCGATCCCGTTCTTCGCGAGCACGTCGGCGATCGAGCGTGCGGTGCCCGACGAGCCGATCGCCTCCTTCCATCCGGCCTTCTCGAAGCGCGCCGCGATGGTCTGCACCTGCTCGCGCGCGGCGAATTCCGCCTGCTTGAACGCCTTCTTCTCGAGCCGCCCGTCGGGGAAGAAGCGCGCGGTGTAGCTCACGCAGCCCATGTACAGGCTCTCCATCGCCTTGGGCTTGAGCTTGTTGCCGATGATGCATTCGGTGGAGCCCCCGCCGATGTCGACCACCAGCCGGTTGTGGGGCGACATGGGAAGCGAGTGGACCACGCCCAGGTAGATGAGCCGCGCTTCCTCGCGCCCGGAAATGACCTCGATCGGGAATCCCAGCGCGTCCTGCGCGCGCGGCAGGAAGGCGCCCGCGTTGCGCGCCACGCGCAGCGCGTTCGTGCCGACGACGCGCACCGCCTCGCGCGGCATGCCTTCCAGGCGCTCGGAGAAGCGCTTGAGCGCGGCCAGCGCGCGCTCCTGGGCCAGGCTGTCGAGCTGCTTGTCGGGCGTGATGCCGCTGCCCAGGCGCACGGTCTCCTTCAGCGAGTCGAGCGGGTAGAGCTGGTCGTGCTCGACGCGCGCGATGGCGAGGTGGAAGCTGTTGGAACCGAGGTCGACCGCGCCGAGGGTGGTATATTCCATGAACTTGAAGCTTGGGCGCCGGTGAGCATAGCGGCGTCGCAGTATCGCACAGTTTCCCGGGCTTCCCCGCGCAAGAGGCGTCACACGATAGTCACGAACGCTCGCTAAGGTCATGGCTAGGAAGCTCAAGGCCCACCCCCAGCGCTTGCAGCGCCACACCGCCGAGCACTTTCTCAACCGCGAGCTGCAGGCGCTCGAATTCAATCGCCGCGTGCTGGCGCAGGCCGAGGATCGCGCGGTACCGCTGCTCGAGCGGCTGAAGTTCCTGTGCATCGTCTCGTCCAACCTCGACGAGTTCTTCGAGATCCGGCTCTCCGGCGTGAAGGAGCAGATCAAGATGGGCGCCGCCGCCACCGCGGGCCCCGACGGGCTCACGCCGCTCGAGGTGTTCCGCCAGGTGTCGGCCCGCGCGCAGGGCATCGTCGAGCGCCAGTACCGGCTGCTCAACGAGGAGGTGCTGCCGGCGCTCGCCGCCGAGGGCATACGCTTCCTGCGCCGCTCGGAGTGGTCGCCCGCGCAGCTGGCATGGATCCGCGATTACTTCTTCCGCGAGATGATGCCGGTGCTCACCCCCATCGGCCTGGATCCCGCGCACCCCTTCCCGCGCGTGTTCAACAAGAGCCTCAACTTCGCAGTCGAGCTGGAAGGCCGCGATGCCTTCGGGCGCGATTCGCGCGCGGCCATCGTGCAGGCCCCGCGCGTGCTGCCGAGGGTGATCCGGCTGCCCGCGGAGGTCGCCCAGGGCCCCAACGACTTCATCTTCCTCACCTCGGTGCTGCATGCGCACGTGGGGGAGCTGTTCGCCGGGATGAACGTGCTCGGCTGCTACCAGTTCCGCGTCACGCGCAACTCCGACCTGTTCGTCGAGGAGGAGGAGGTGAAGGACCTGCGCCAGGCGCTGCAGGGCGAATTGCCGCAGCGCCACTTCGGCGACGCGGTGCGCCTGGAGGTCGCCGACAACATGTCCGAGGCGATGACGCGCTTCCTGCTCGCGCAGTTCGGGCTCCAGGGCGACGACCTGTACGCGGTCGCGGGGCCGGTGAACCTCGTGCGGCTCATGAACATCCCGGAGCAGGTCAACCGCCCCGACCTCGAGTACGCCCCGTTCACCGCCGGCACGCCCAAGGCCCTGCTCAAGGGCCGCGACCTCTTCGAAGTGATCCGCAAGGGCGACATCCTGCTGCACCGCCCGTTCCAGTCGTTCGCGCCGGTGATCGAGTTCCTGCGCCAGGCCGCGAGGGATCCCGACGTGGTGGCGATCAAGCTCACGGTGTACCGCACCGGCACCGACTCGGTGATCATGCAGACGCTCATCGACGCGGCCTCCGCCGGCAAGGAGGTCACGGTCGTGGTGGAGCTCATGGCGCGCTTCGACGAAGAGGCCAACATCAACTGGGCCGCCCGCCTGGAGGAAGTGGGCGCGCACGTGGTGTACGGCGTGGTGGGCCACAAGACCCACGCCAAGATGGCGATGGTGGTGCGCCGCGAGCACGGCAAGCTGGTGCGCTACTGCCACCTTGGCACGGGCAACTACCATCCGCGCACGGCGCGCTTCTACACCGACTTCGACCTGCTCACCGCGCGCGACGCGATCGGCGCCGACGTGAACGAGGTCTTCCAGCAGCTCACCGGCCTGGGCAAGGCGAGCAAGCTGAAGCACGTCTGGAGCGCGCCGTTCACGCTGCACCCGAAGATCCTCGAGGCGATCGACCACGAGACGCGCATCGCGAAGTCCGGCAAGCCCGCGCGCATCGTGGCGAAGATGAACGCGCTGCTCGAGCCCCAGGTGATCGAGGCGCTCTACAGGGCCTCGCAGGCGGGCGCGAGGGTGGACCTGCTCATTCGCGGCGTGTGCGCGCTGCGCCCGGGCGTTCCGGGGCTGTCGGACAACATCCGCGTGCGCTCCATCGTCGGGCGCTTCCTGGAGCACACGCGCATCTTCCACTTCCGCCACGGGGGCGAGTCGCTGGTCTACCTGTCCAGCGCCGACTGGATGGACCGCAACTTCTTCCGCCGCATCGAGCTGTGCTTCCCGCTGCTCGACACGAAGCTCAAGCGCCGCGCGATCCGCGAGGGCCTCAAGCCCTACCTCGAGGACAACGTGCAGGCGTGGGACATGCAGCCGGACGGCGCCTTCAAGCGCGCCAAGCGCGGGCGCTCCAAGGCGCGCTGCGCCCAGCTGGAGCTGCTCAAGGCGCTGGCGAAGTGATCCGGGCGGGGGCCGCGTGCGCGAGGACGCGCGCTACCAGAACTTCCACCACGGGCTGCCGCGGTTCTTGCCCTCCCGGGTGAGCGGGTCCGCGGGGTAGTTCAGGGCGAGGATTCGCTTGGTGTCGTCGCGCAACCGGGTCATGCCCATGCGGTCGTAGGCCTCCACCATGATGTCGAGGGCCTGGCGCCGGGTGGGCGAATCGGGGAACTGCACAATCGAGCCCTGGGCGCGATTGGCCGCCGCGAGGTAGGCGCCACGCGCGAGGTAGTACTTCGCCACGTTCACCTCGTGGCGCCCGAGCGCGTCGACCAGGTAGGCCATCCGTTCGCGCGAATCGGGCACGTAGCGGCTGTCCGGGAAGCGGGTCACGAGCTCCTTGAAGCTCGCGAACGATTCGCGGGCGGCCTTGGCATCGCGATCCGCGAGGTCCTGCGGCGCGATGCGCGTGAGCGGCCCGAGGTCCTCCTTGAAGTTCGCGAGCCCCTTGAGGTAGAGCGCGTAGTCGACGTTCGGATGGTTCGGATGCAGCTTGATGAACTTGTCCGCCGCCGCGATGGCCTGCGCCGCGTCGTCCTGCTTGAAGTACGAGTACGCGATCTCGATCTCGGCCTGCTGCGCATAGCGGCCATAGGGGAATTTCGACTCGAGCTCCTCGTAGAGCTTGGTGGCCTGCTCCCAGTTCTGCCCGTCGAATTGCTCCTTCGCCGCCTTGTAGTACTGCTCGGCGCTCCAGTCCTTCTTGTCCTCGAGCTTGGAGGTGAACAGGCCGCATCCCGCCGGCACAAGCGCGATGAGCGCGCAGGCCAATGCCGTTACACTTCGGGTCATGACGAATTCCGTGTCGCGAAGCGGCAATTATACCGTGCCGCGCCCCGCCGACCGGTCGCTGCGCCTCACGATTCCGCTCGAGATGGCGGGGCTGCGGCTCGACCAGGCGCTCGCCCGCCTGCTGCCCGGCGAATCGCGCAGCCGGCTCGCCCGCCTGATCGCGGAGGGCCAGGTCCGCGTCGACGGCGCGGCGGCCGCCCCGCGGCTCAAGGTGAAGAGCGGAGAGGCGGTCGAGGTGGCGCTCGCGGCGCGCCCAGTCGACGCGGCGTTCCGGCCGGAGGCGATCGCCCTCGCGGTGGTGCACGAGGACGACGACATCCTGGTGATCGACAAGCCCGCGGGCCTGGTGGTGCATCCGGGCAGCGGCAACTGGGCGGGCACGATGCTCAACGCGCTGCTGCACCACGCGCCCGCGACCGGCGGCCTGCCCAGGGCGGGAATCGTGCATCGGCTCGACAAGGACACGAGCGGCCTGCTGGTGGTGGCCAAGCGCGAGTCCGCTCAGCTCGACCTGGTGCGCCAGCTGCAGGAGCGCACGATGAAGCGCACCTACCTCGCCCTCGCGCGCGGGCGCGTGGCGGGCCCCGGCCGTGTCGAGGCGCCGATCGGCCGCCACCCGGTGCACCGCACCCGCATGGCGGTGGTGGCGGGCGGCAAGCCCGCCGTCACGCACTACCGCGTGCGCGAGCGCCTGCCCGCCCACACCCTGCTCGAGTGCGAGCTGGAGACCGGGCGCACGCACCAGATCCGCGTGCACCTCGCCTCGATCGGGCACCCCCTCGAGGGAGACGCGCTCTACGCGGGACGCGGCGCGCGCCTGCTCGGCCGCCAGGCGCTGCACGCCAGCCGGCTGGCGCTGCGCCATCCGGCGAGCGGGCGGATCGTGCGCTTCGAGTCGCCACTGCCCGCGGACATGGAGCAGCTCCTCGCGCGGCTGCGCTCCCCATGACGATTCCCGCCGAGTGGCTGCGGCCCGAATGGCCGGCTCCTGCGCGGGTGCGCGCGTTCGTCACCACGCGCTCGGGAGGCGTGAGCGAGGGCGCATACGCCTCCCTGAACCTGGGACTGCGCAGCGGCGACGATCCCGCGCGCGTGCAGCGTAACCGCGACATCGTGCGCGCGCACCTGCCCGCGGAGCCGCGCTGGCTGGCGCAGGTGCACGGCACCGACGTGGCACGGCTCGACCGCCGTGCCGAGGGACAGGTGCCGCATGCCGATGGCGCAGTGACCGGGGTGCCGGGCACCGTTTGCGTGATCCTGGCCGCCGATTGCATGCCGCTGCTGCTGTGCGACCGCCTAGGACGCCGCGTGGGAGCGGTGCATGCGGGGTGGCGCGGGATGGCCGCCGGAGCGATCGAGCACGCCGTGGCGGCGCTCGACACTGCGCCGCGCGAGGTGATCGCGTGGATGGGGCCGGCCATCGGGCCGCAGTCGTTCGAGGTTGGCCCCGAGGTGCGTGCGGCGTTCACGCAGGTTGACCCGGCCGCCACATCGGCCTTCACGCAGAAGGGCGGCGGCAAGTTCCTCGCCGACCTCTATGCGCTTGCCCGCCAGCGACTCGCCCGCGCGGGAGTGCTCGACGTGCACGGCGGCGGCTACTGCACGCATCGCGATGGCGCGCGCTTCTTTTCCTACCGCAGGGAGCCAATGAGCGGGCGCATGGGCGCCTTCATCTGGCTCGAGTGAGCCGGCCGATCGCCTGCGCTATTGTTTCCCCCGGTCCGAAAGCTTAGAGTTGCCCCTGACCCTGCGCGCCTGCCATATGCCCAAGACTGCTCCCCCGCCGCGTGCCGACGCGCTTGCGGCGCGCCTGCGCAAGAGCCACGACAAGATTGCCGCATCCCTTTCCGGCGAAGGGGCCGCGCAGCAGGTGATGTCGGGGTTCGCCGACGCCTATCGCGCTTGGCTGGAAGCGATCTCGGCCAATCCCGAAACGCTGCTGGACTTGCAGGGCCGCTACATGCAGGAGCAGCTGCGCCTCTGGATGGACGCGATGCAGCCCGCGCCGGGCAACGGCGCGCAGCCGAGCTCCGACAAACGCTTCGCCGCCCCCGAGTGGGACGAGCTGCCGGTATTCCGCTACCTGCGGGATTCCTACCTCCTCACCGCCAAGACGATGCTGCAGTCGGTCGACGATTCGAGCCTCGACGCGCCCACCAAGCAGCGCATGCGCTTCTTCATGCGCCAGTACCTCGATGCGGCCGCGCCGTCGAACTACCTGCTCACCAATCCCGAGGCGATCAAGGCGGCGATGGAAAGCGGAGGCGAGACGCTGCAGGAGGGGATGAAGAACCTGCTGGCCGACATCGAGAAGGGCCGCATCTCGATGACCGACGAGGGCGCCTTCGAGGTGGGCCGCAACATCGCCGTGTCCAAGGGCGCGGTGGTGTGGCAGAACGAGCTCTTCCAGCTGATCCAGTACGCGCCGCTCACGCGACAAGGTGCACGAGCTGCCCCTGCTCATGGTGCCGCCGTGCATCAACAAGTTCTACATCATGGACCTGCAGCCGGAGAACTCGCTCGTGCGCTACGCGGTCGAGCAGGGCCACACGACGTTCATGGTGTCGTGGCGCAACGTGAAGCCGCCGCTCGACAAGCTCACCTGGGACGACTACATCGCGCGCGGCGTGCTCGAGGCCGTCGCGCAGGTGAAGCGCATTACGAAGCAGCCGCGGATCAACGCGCTCGGCTTCTGCGTCGGCGGCACGCTGCTCGCGGCCGGGCTCGCGGTGCTGGAGAAGAAGCGCCGCAATCCGGTGGTGAGCCTCACGCTGCTCACCACGCTGCTCGATTTCACCGACGCGGGCGAGATCCGCGTGTACATCGACAAGAACTTCGTCGAGAAGCGCGAGAAGGATCTCAAGCGGGGCGGCCTCGTGCCCGGCGGGGAATTGGCAAGCGCCTTCTCCAGCCTGCGCGCCAACGACCTGGTGTGGTCGTACGTGGTGAACAACTACCTCAAGGGCAAGCAGCCGCCGGCCTTCGACCTGCTCTACTGGAACTCCGACGCGACCAACCTGCCCGGTCCGATGTACGCGTACTACCTGCGCAATACCTACGAGGACAACAAGCTCGCCAAGCCGGACGCCCTCACGATGTGCGGCGTGCCGGTGAGCCTGAAGCGCCTGAAGATGCCGACGTTCGTGTTCTCGGCGCGCGAGGACCACATCGTGCCCTGGAGGGGCGGCTACAAGAGCGCGCGCACGCTGGGAGGGAAGGTGACCTTCGTGCTGGGCGCGAGCGGGCACATCGCCGGCACCATCAACCCGGCTTCGAAGAACAAGCGCAGCTACTGGCTGAACGACAAGCTGCCCGCCGATCCCGACCGCTGGCTCGACGGGGCGCAGGAGATGCCCGGGAGCTGGTGGCCCGAATGGTCGCGCTGGCTGAAGCCCTTCGCGGGCGCGCTCGTCCCCGCCCGGCGCCGGCTGGGCGACGGCAAGGCGAAGCCGATCGAGCCGGCCCCGGGTCGCTACGTGAAGGAGCGCGCCTGAAGCGGTGTCGGGCGGGGCTTTCCAAGATAAGAAGGAGGAGGACGCTATGACGCAAAGAATCGCCCTGGTGACGGGCGGCATGGGTGGGCTCGGCGAGACGATCTGCATGAAGATCGCGCGCATGGGCATCAAGGTGGTCGTGACGTATTCGCCCGGCAACACCAAGCACAAGGAATGGATCAAGGAGATGGAGGGTCGCGACTACCATTTCGCGGCCTATCCGGCGACGTGTCCGACTTCGATTCCTGCCAGAAGATGGTCGAGCAGGTGGCGAAGGAGGTCGGCCCCATCGACATCCTCGTCAACAACGCCGGCATCACGCGCGACATGACCTTCAAGAAGATGGACCAAGGTCAACTGGGACGCGGTGATGCGCACCAACCTCGACAGCCTCTTCAACATGACCAAGCAGGTCGTCGACGGCATGGTCGAGCGCGGCTGGGGCCGCGTCATCAACGTCTCGTCGGTCAACGGCAGAAGGGCGCCTTCGGCCAGACCAACTACTCGGCGGCCAAGGCCGGCGTGCACGGCTTCACCAAGGCGCTCGCGCTCGAGGTCGCGCAGCAAGGGCGTCACCGTCAACACCATCTCGCCGGGCTACATCGGCACCAAGATGGTGCACGGCGATCCCGAAGGAGGTGCTCGACACGAAGATCCTGCCGCAGATCCCGGTCGGCCGCCTCGGCAAGCCCGAGGAAGTCGCCGGCCTGTCATCTATCTCGCCTCCGACGAGGCGGCGTTCGTGACGGGCGCGAACATCGCCATCAACGGCGGCCAGCACATGTACTGAAGGCCGTCAGGCTTCTTTCGCGAGGGCCGCCGTCGTCGCGGGCGCGGCCCCCGGCGCCGCCGGGAGCTGCACGAAGAAGGTGCTTCCCTCGCCCAGGCTCGTGCGGTATCCGATCGTGCCGCCCAGGTGCTCGACGATGGCCTTGGCGATGCTCAGGCCCAGGCCGGTGCCGCCTTTCTGCCGCGAACTCGAGGAGTCGGCCTGGGAGAAGCGCTGGAAGATGCGCGGCTGGAATTCGCTGGGGATGCCGGGCCCGCGGTCGCGAACCTCGATGCTCGCCCCGCCGTCGGCCGCGCGCCCGAGCTCGATCTCCACGATCGCCTCCGCCGGGGAGAATTTCACCGCGTTGGAGATGAGGTTGGTCATCACCTGGGTGAAGCGGTCGGCGTCCACGCTGGCGCGGATCGGCTCTTCCGGCGCGGCGACGCGAAGGACCACGCGATGCTCGCGCGCGTAGCCTTCCATCGATTCCACGGCGTGCTCCACGAGCGTCTGCAGCTCCATCACCTTCAGGTCGAAGACCATCTTGCCCGACTCGATCTTCTCGGTATCGAGGATGTCGTTCACGAGCCGGATGAGGCGCTCGGAATTGCGCTCGGCAATCAGCACCAGCTCGCGCGCCTGCGGCGGCAGCGCCCCGGCCACGCCCCCCGTGAGCAGGCCCAGCGAGCCGCGGATCGACGTGAGCGGGGATCGCAGCTCGTGGCTCACGGTGGAGACGAATTCGGCCTTCATGCGCTCGATGCGCTTCTCCTCCGTGACGTCCTGGACCGTGCCGGCCATATGGGCGCGCCCGGTATCCGAGTCGAACGCGGCCGCGCCCTGACACCGGAAATAGCGCAGCGCGCCGTCGGGGCGATTCACCCGATACTCCAGCTCGCGGGACTCCTTCCCCAGCGCCACGTCGGCGAGCCATGCCTTCATCGCCGCACGGTCGTCGGGATGCACCAGGTCGAGCACCGATTCGTCCGTCGGCAAGAACGATTCGACGACCCCGTACAGGCGGTAGAGCTCCGCCGACCAGGAAAGCCGGCCTTTCATGTTGGAGTACCAGCTGCCGACATGGCCCAGGCGTTGCGCCTCGGACAGGAGGCGCTCGCTGCGGCGAGCCGTGTTCAGGATGGCGACCAGGTCGTCGGCCATCGTGTTCACGTCATGCACCAGGCGCCCGACTTCGTCCCTTTCGTTGCCCACCGGCACCTGGAGCTTCTCCCCCAGCTCGGCGTGCATCTCGTGCAGCCGGGCGGAGATGCGCGAGATGGGCAGCGTGATGAGGCGAATCACGACGAGCACGACCCCAAGCCCGGTGAACACGATCTGCACCGCGATCGGAACCGCCGCCAACAGTGCCGCGTGCAGCACGTTGCCGCTCATTTCCACCGGGTCGGGCACCAGCGCGATCTCCCCGACGATCTCGTTCGTCTTGAACGGCGAGGCGATCCTTCGCACCAGCGTCCCGGCCGGAAGCGCGGCGGGGCGCGCCAACCCGTCGCCGCCGGCGGACTCCTTCGTGCCTCGATCGGCAAGGAGCGCGGTCCCGGCGTGCACGCTGACCCTGCTTATCGACCGGTACTTGAGCAGGCCGCGCGCGACCTCGTCCGCGAGGTTCTGGTCCGACATGAAGCAGGCAATGGCTACCGTGGGCTGCACGATGTCGAGCAGCTCGGCGAGCCGCGCCTGCTGCGAGGCTTCTTCCTGCTGCGCGGCGAACAGGACCGCGAGCGCGAGCAGCGCCAGCCCTACCGAGCCCACGATCGCCACGATGATCGCGGTGCTTTTTGCGGCGATGCTGGTGCGCAGGAGGGTCAGCGCGCTTCGGTGCATGGCGTCGTCGCGCCCGTGGGCTATTGCGACAGGTCCAGGATGACCTTCACCCGCCGGTCGGCCTTCGCCTTGTCGATGTAGCCGATGGCCCCCTTGTTGTCGGCGACGGTCTGGATCACCTCTTCGTCGTTGTCCGTCTGGCGTGGCGGCGAGCCCAGGCCGGAGAACATGAGCCGCGCGCGGTACGAATTCACGTCCGGCAGTTCCTTGCCCACCAGCGCCCGGTAGAACGCGGCCTTGTTCCCGATTTCGTCCAGCGGCAGCGCGGTGATGCCCGAAGGCAGTCTTGCCGTAGCGCCCCATGAAGATGTTCACGGCCTCGTCGCGAGTCAGCTTCTCGACGCCGCTCGCGACGTTGGCGATCACGACGAGGTCTTTCGCGGCGGCCGGAAAGCCTGCGAACACGAGGGCCAGGAGCAGGGCGATGCGGCTCTTCATGCGCGGGGCCTAGAACACGAAGTCCAGGGTGATGCTCAACACCGTGGCGCGGCCGTTCCAATCGGCCCTCGGATTGCGCCACGTGAGCCGCGCATTGTCGGACGCGCGCACCTGATCCAATTGCATCTTCAAGTCGAAATTGGGCGCGAAGTCGTAGCGTGCGCCGATCGAGAGCGAACGCTGGTCGGTGCGGCCTCCGACGAGAACCGCCTTCACCGCATCGTCGAGCGGATTGGGTGTCGGAAGGCCGCTCGAGCGATCGGACAGCGGGCCCCGGTTGGCGGCCAGCGTCGCGAAGGCGGTCCACGATCCGATCCGTCGGCCCAGCAGGAAGTAGGCCGAGTCCGTCGGGCTGACCGGCAAGGCGTCGGAGGTCGTCCTGTTGTACACGAGCTGCGCTTGCCACGGTCCGTGTTCCCAGGCGCCGCCGGCGGATGCGCTGCGGACGATCTTGCCGTCGAAGGCGAGGTCGCCCGCGAGGGCGGCGGCTTGCGGGCTGCCGATGCCGCGCAGCGCCGCGAGCAGCGGAGTCAGGGCTGCATACTCGCGGGCGAGGTGGATCTGGGTATAGCCCATTCTGAGGTACCAGTCGCCTCTCCGGAAGTCGATGTTCGCGCCGGCCACGCTGCTTCCGGAAACGTCGAACTCGGCGCCGTTCGCGCCGGGGATCTCCTGTTGCGCCCGGCCTGCGTACAGCTTCGCGGAAGCCAGCCAGCCACCCAGGTCGCGCTTGAAGGTCGCGTCCGCGCCGTCGATGTGCGTGATCTGCAGCGGGCCGAAGTACTCCACCGGGGGCCGCACCCACAGATAGGAATAGCCCACGTTGCGGGTGTCGGCGAGCATGTAGGCGTCGAAACCCAGGCGCCCGGCCCGCGCCTTCAGTCCCGGATCGGGCGAATAGCCCACGAACGCCCACACGACTTCGGGCCGGTAGCTGCCTGCGTGGTCGTACAGGCTCACCGCCTGCACCGCGCCGTCGATCTGCGCGTTCGCCCGGAAGCCTGCCTGCAAGCCCAGGCGCGAATCCACGTTGCCGCTCCAGCCGTGGGAGACGCCGTGCGGCTGAAGGATGTCGCGGATGTATTCGGCGCCGTCCGTGCTGTTGTGCGCGAGCCCGACGGTGCCGAAGCCGCCCAGCGAGAACCGGCTTTGCGGGTCGAGGACGTCGGCGAGCGCGGCCGGGGAACCCAGGAGGGACCAGAGGCAGAGCGCGAGCAATGAGAATCGGTTCATGGGATGCGTTCCCAGAGGCGGCGGATCTCGCTGGAGACTTCCATCGGTGAGAACGGCTTGGGCACTACTCCCAGCGCTCCCAGGGCCATGTATTGCGCGACCTCCCCCGGCTGCACCTTCGCGGTCATGAAGATGACGGGAGTCCTCGCCGTGGCCGGAACGCGCCGCAACGCCTCGAGCGTGGCCGGGCCGTCCATACCGGGCATCATCACGTCGAGCAGCAGCAGATCGGCACTGGCCTGGGGGGCCGCCGCGATCGCTTCCGGCCCCGATCCGCAGGCGACGACCTCGAATCCGCCCACCGCCTCGAGCGCCATCTTCGCCACGGTGCGGATCTCGTCCTCGTCCTCGACGAAGAGGATCCGCTTGAGTTGCGCTGCCATGAGTCAGGCCTCCTTGGCCTGGGCCGGCGTTCGCGGGCGGGCGGCCACGGGGCTCACTTTGCCGCGGCCGCGCAGCCTCGCACGCGCCCGAGGGCGGCGGCGATCGTCGCCGCGCGCTCCCCGGGCGGCGTATGGCCGGAAACGTCCCGGGCCCTCAGCTCGAGCACGAGCGCGCGGGCCTGGATGCTCAGGGATTCGAATCCGAACACCGCGGCGGAGCCGGCAATGCCGTGGGCGATGGCCGCGAGACGCTCGGCCTCGGCGCCGGCGGCATCGGGGCGCATGGCGCCGCAGAGGCGATCCATCTCCGCCATCTTGGCCGGCAGCGAATCGGTGTAATGCCGGCGCTGCTCGGCGAGCACCTCCAGGAACCCCGCGGGCATCTCGGCCATCATTCGGACTCCGGCATGGTTGCCTCGACGACTTCCTCGAGGCTGGTCACGCCGCGCAGCGCCTTCTTGTAGCCGTCGTAGCGCATCTCGCGGAAGCCTTCCGAGGCGGCGATCTCCAGCAGCTCGATGTAGTTGGCCTGCGCGAGGAGGGCATCCCGGATCCGGTGCGTGATGTAGAGGAACTCGTGGATCGCCACGCGTCCCAGGTAGCCGGTGCGATTGCAGTGCTCGCAGCCCTCGCCGCGGAAGAAAGTCGGCAGCTTCGCGCCCTCGCGCCAGCGGAAGAGCCGGGACAGGTATTTCTCGCTCGGGTGGTGCTCGACCCGGCAGAACGGGCAGATGCGGCGGATGAGGCGCTGGTTCAGCACGCCGATGAGCGAAGGCGCCACCATGAAGCGCTCCACGCCCATGTCCATGAGGCGCGTGGAGGCCTGGATCGCGTCGTTGGTGTGCAGCGTGGTGAGCACGAGGTGCCCGGTCATCGCCGCCTGCGTCGCGGTGCGCGCCGTCTCCGTGTCGCGGATCTCGCCCACGAGGATCACGTCCGGGTCCTGGCGCATCACCGAGCGCAGCACGTCGTGGAAGTTGCGGCCGATCTTCTCGTCGATCTGGACCTGGTTGATGGTGGGCCATTCGTATTCGACCGGATCCTCGAGCGTGACCACGTTGAGCCCCGGGCGGTTGATGAAGTTGAGCGCCGCGTAGAGCGTGGTGGTCTTGCCGCTGCCCGTGGGGCCGGTCACGAAGAGGATCCCGTTGGGCTGGCGGATCACCTGCTTCAGGCGCGTGAGGATGGAGGGCACGATGTCGAGGGTCTCGAGGTTGAGCCCCAGGCCGGTGAAGGGCAGGCCCAGCAGGCGCAGCACGAGCTTCTCGCCGTAGATCGTCGGCAGGCTGGACAGGCGGATGTCGATGTTCTTGATGGGCAGCGGAAAGTTGATGCGGCCGTCCTGGGGCGAGCCTGCGATTGGTGATGTCCATGCCCGAGATCACCTTGAAGCGCGAGACCAGCGCCAGCGCGAGGTTCTTCGGCAGCACCATGCGCTCGGCGAGCTCGCCGTCGACACGGAACCGGAGCACCAGGTCGTGCTTCTTGGGCTCGATGTGGATGTCGGAGGCGCGCTCCTTCAATGCCATGAGGATGAGGGAGTCGGTCATGCCGACCAGCTCGCTGGACTGGACCAGCTCCGCGAGGCGCGCGTCAGTGAGGTCGGCGTGCAGGAAGGGCGAGAAGTCGAAGTCCGTGATGAGCTTGTCCAGCTCGCCCGTCGAGTGGTACTTCACGACGATCGCCGATTCCACCTCGTCGGGGAAGCTGAAGACGGGGCTCACCTTGGCGGAGAGGAAGAGCTCGAGGGCCTTGATCACCTTGGTGTCGAGCGGGTCCACCATGGCCACGGTGACCACGTTGGCCAGCTGGTAGAGCGGGATCGCCTTGTTCGCGGTCGCCAGCTCCAGGGGCACCTTGTCGATGAGGTCCTGCTGGAAGAGCGTCTTGCCGAGGTTCACGTGAGTGCGGCCGATCGCTTCGGCGATGATCTCCCCGGCGGTGTCGCGGTCGAGGTAGCCGTAGTGGACCGCCTGTTGCAGGAATTCGACGGCGTCGGTCGAATGGATCGCGAGGCCTTCGAGCTGCGGGGCGAAGGTCTGGCAACTATCGGCGGCTTTCTTGCGGATGTCGGGGCTGATGGCGATCATTTGTGGGTCTTCCTGCGCTTCTCGAGCAGGTTGCGGATGTCCTGCTGCGTCACGCGCACCTTGGCGCTCTCGTCGTAGGCCTTGTCTTCCGATGCCTCGACCGCAAGCGCTTCGAGGTCGTAGAGGGTCGCTGTCCAGCTCGAGCGCGAGCGCCGGGTCCATGGGAGCGCCGGCCTTGAGCGGTGCGCCGCCCTTCAGCGGGGCGCCGCATTGGGGGCACAGGCCCACCTGCTTGAGAATCTCGCTCATGACGCCTCCTTGCGCACGCGCGCCTCGAAATCGGGCCAGACCTCGGCGAGCAGCCGGTAGATCTCCTCCGCGCGGTTGTTCTTGAGGATGTAGTGCTGCGCTCCGCGGTCGAGGCAGTCATGCACCATGTCGATGGTGTCCTGCGCGGTCATCATGATGGCGATCGCGTTCGGGTCGAGGGCGAGGATGCGGGTGAGCGCCTCGTCGCCGCGCATCTTCGGCATGTTGATGTCGAGGATCACGACCTCGGGGCGCAGTCGCTCGAAGAGCTCCACGGCCTGCTCGCCGTCGGCGGCTTCGGCGACCACGTCGGCGCCGAGGGACCGCACGATCGCGGAGATAACGCGCCGGACGTGGAATTCGTCGTCGGCGACCAGGACGCGGATCCGGCGCGCCGCGGCCTTCGGCGGGGCGCCTGGCGCTTTCGGGCGGTCGTCGGCGTTCATCGGTGCCTTTCGGACGGTTTCCATAGGAGTTCCCCGCGGCTCAAGCGGCCACTGCCCGCTTTGTGAAATCGGCCACATCCCGGCCCTCGGCGTCGAGCGCATCGGGCGAGCCCATGGGGGAGGGTTGGGCGATGCCGAACCCCTGGGCGAAGTCGATGCCGATGCGCTGGAGCGCCGCACGCGTGGCCTCGCTTTCGACGCACTCGGCGATGATGTGCATGCCGGTCGCCCGGGAGGCGTTGTTCATCGCCTTCACCCGGGCGAGCTCCGGCGGGTTTTGCGCCACGGAAAGGACGATCCCGCCGTCGAGCTTGAGGAAGTTGGCGCCCAGCTGGCTGAGCAGCCGAAGGGTGAGGGGGTTGCGCCCGAACCCGCTGACGGCGAACCGGCAACCGGTGCCTTCGAGGGATCCGACGAATGCGCGGTAGGCCGCGGGATTGGACAGCACCTGGGTCTCGGTGAACTCGAAGCACAACGCCCGGCCGGCGACCCCGCGCGCCTCAAGGCGCGCGCGCACGATGGGCACGAAGCTCGGGTCGAGCAGCGTCTGGGCGGAAAGGTTCACCATGTATGCGCCGTCCTTGCCGCCTGCCGTATCGGCTGCGAAGTCCACGACGTGGCGCACGACCCAGCGGTCGATCTCGTGCAGCAGGCCGAACTCCTCGGCCCAGGGCAGGAATGTCCCCGGCGGAAGGTGGTTGTCCTCCTCCTCCTTCATCCGCAGCAGCACTTCGTGGAACGGGGTGCGCGCCGCGCCGGCTCCGAGGGGAACGATTTCCTGCCAATACAACGTGAAGTCGTCGTTGGCGAGCGCGGAGAGCAGGCGCGCATGCATGTCGGGCGTCGCGCTCGTGCGGCTTTTCTGATGCGTGTCCTCGGAATTCTCCGAGTGCGTGATGTCGGTGAGGATCGTGAATACCCCGCGCACGCTGCCGTCCTCGGAGCGGTCTGGAAGGTATTGCACGTGAAGCCGGCAGACATCGCCGTCGGGCATGGTCTGGAAGCGCTCGTAGCGCACGTCCTGTCCCGCGAAGGCTTGTTTCAGCTGGACCTCGATCTCGCGGTAGACCGCGTCGCCGAGGACTTCCTCCACGTGGCGCCCGTCGATCGATTCGCCTTCGCGGCCGATCCAGTGCGTATAGGCGCGGTTGTGGTAGCGAATGCGCCCCTGGGTATCGATGTAGGCGAGCATCGCCGGCAGTGTCTCCTCGATGAGTCCCGCGTTGGTCCGCATGCGCGCGAGGGAATCCTCCGCCTGGATGCGGCGGCGCACCTCGGTCGCGAGCTTCGCACGGGTCGCGACCAGCTGCGCGGTGCGCCGCGCCATGATCCAGCGCGAGTTCACCGTGCGGCTCACGTACGCGAGGACCGCCGCGGCGAGCACTCCGGCAAGGAAGACGATCCATCGGTGATCGGAGGAGGTGAGCGAGATCGCGGCGAGCAGCGTCGCCCCCAGGAGGACCGTCCCGGCGAGCGCCGTGTAGTGGTTCGCCGCCTTCTGGATGCGCATCAGGCGCATGGGAGCGCTGCGCAATCCCGCGGCCGCGAGGCCCGGTTCGCTTTCTCGTGGGCTACCCGGCTTTCGCCTTCCCTCATGTCCGCTCCCGTCTCCCTTGGATTGCTCCCCATGCGACATGGATGCATGCCGCGCGTCACCCGCGTCATCGGGGAAACCCACAGAACGAAGGTGGGAGGGCCCTGGCGACAGGCCCGGGACCCGCACTGCATCGCATCATCGGTCGTTACGGGGAGATCGTCTGTGCGCGAACGAACATTGGCCTGCCACGGGGGCCGCCCGGCACAGGAGGCGCGCCTTCAGGCAGCGACCAGCTGGTCCCGGAATTCTCGCGGGGCTTCGCAGGCGCGATGCGGCACGTCGAGGGCGCTCATGGGATGGGGAGGTGCGACACCGAAGCCCTGCGCGAAGTCGGTCCCGATGCGGTCGAGCGCCTCGCGCGTGCAGTCGCTCTCCACGCATTCGGCGACGACGGACATGCCCGCGGCGTGGGCCGCGCGGTTGATCGATTTCACCTGGGCGAGCTGTGCGGGGCTGCGCAGGATATCGAGCACGATGCTCCCGTCGAGCTTGAGGAAGTCCACCCGCAGCTGCTTGAGCAGGCGCAGGGAGAGCGGATTGCGGCCGAATCCGCTCACCGCGAAGCGGCATCCCGAGCCGTCGAGCGAGCCGACGAATTCGCGGTAGGCCGCGGGATTGGCGAGCACGTCGGCCTCGGGCAGCTCGAAGCACAGGACCTTGCCCGGGACCGCGCAGGACGCAAGGCGTCCGCGCACGAATTCGCCGAATCCCGGATCGACGATCGTCGGGGCGGAGAGGTTGACCATGTAGATCGAGTCGGCCGGCGCCCCGATGCCCGCGGCAAAGTCCACCACGTGACGCACTACCCAACGGTCGATATCGGGCAGCAGGCCCAGTTCCTCTGCCACCGGAAGGAAGGTTCCCGGCGGAAGGTGGTATGCCTCCTCCTCGTTCATGCGCAGCAGCACCTCGTGCATCGCAGGGCCGTGCGCCGCGTGCCCCAGGCGGTCGATCGCCTGCCAGTAGAGGGTGAATTCGTTGCGCTCGAGCGCCGCCACGAGGCGCGTTCCCGCCGCGTGCGACGCATCGACGGCTTCCTGCTCGTCCGCGTCGCCGACATCCTCGGGGAGCGTGATGTCGGTGAGGATCGCGAAGACCCCGGCCACCTTGCCGTCCGCGCCGTAGCTCGGGAGGTATTGCACGTTGAGCCGGCAGGTATCGCCGTTGCGCATGAGCTGGACGCGCTCGTAGCGTACGTCGCGCCCCTGCATGGCCTCGCGCAGCGGCTTTTCGATCTCGCCGTACACGATACTGCCGACGAGGTCCACGACGAGCCGGCCGTCGATGGACTTGCCTTCCAGGCCGCTCCAGCGCCTGTAGGCATGGTTGTGATAGCGCACCCGCCCCTCGATGTCTATGAAGGCGAGCATCGCGGGCATCTTCTCGTCGATCAGCTCGACGCTGGTGCGCAAGCGCGCGAGCGACTCCTCGGCATGGGCGTGCAGCCGTGTCACCTTCGCGAGCTTCTCGCGCGCCCCCACGAGCTGGGCGGTGCGCCGCGCGATGATCCAGCGGGCGTTCGCGGTGCGGCTCACGCCGGCCAGCACGGCCGCGGCAAGCACGCCGGACAGGAAGATGACCCACCGCAGGTCGAACGTGGTGAGGGTGATCGTGGCGATCAGGAGAGCCGCCAGGCATGCGGTCGCTCCCGGGGCCAGGAAGGGCTTGACTGCGGCCATGACGCGCGAATTGATCTTCATGGGCGCATCCTGCGCTGCGCGCGCCGCCGGCGGCATCGGGGAATGCCCTAGGCGCGGGGTGCCATTGCCTGACGGACCCCCGGGCGCGGGCCGGGCCCTCAGGGCGAAAGCGTGAAGTAGAAGGTCGCGCCCTGGCCGACGGCGCCCTCGGCCCATATCTGCCCGCCGTGGCGCAGGACGATTCGATGCACCGTCGCAAGGCCGATGCCGGAGCCCGGGAACTCGTCCTTCGTGTGCAGCCGCTGGAGCGGCGCGAACAGCTTGTCCGCATAGGCGGGATCGAATCCGGCCCCGTTGTCGCGCACGAAGAACGCTTGCCTGCCATCGTGGAGAGTTGCACCCACCTCGATGCGGGCGCTCTCACGCCGGGAGGTGAACTTCCACGCGTTGCCGATGAGGTTTTCGAGGACGACGCCGAAGAGCCCCGGATCGGCCCGCGCGCGCAATCCCGGCGCCAGGACGAGCTCCGCCTTGCGCTCGGGCTGCACCCTGCGCAGGGCCTCGAATGCCAAGTGGGCCTGCGCGGATACGTCGATGTCCTTGCGGGCGAGCTCCTGGCGCGAAGTCATCGAAAGGCGCAGCAGGGCGCCCACGAGCTCCTCCATCGACTCGGCGGAGCGGACCATGCGCCGCAGGTAATCGACGCTCTCGGAGTCGAGCTTGTCGATGTTGTCCTTGAGCACCGCGGCGCCGAAGCCCCGGATCCGGGCGAGGGGCGAGCGCAGGTCGTGGGCGATGGAATAGTCGAACGCTTCGAGCTCCTTGTTGGCCGCCTCCAGCTCGGCGGTGCGCTCGGCGACGCGCCTTTCGAGGTCGGCGTTGAGGTCGATGACGGCTTGCTCGGCACTCCGGCGCGCGGTGACATCCTCCGCGATGGCGGCGACGCGGAAGGGCTTGCCCGTATCGTCGAGGATCGGAAATCCCTTCGCGTGGATCCAGCGCAGGCTCCCGTCGGGTAGTGCGATGCGGTATTCCACGTCGAAATGGACGAACTCGCCGCCCGGAGCCATGGCTTGCAGGGTGCGCTCGCGGTCCTCCGCGACGATGGCATGGGCCCAGGAATACGGATCGTCGTACATGCTCCGGCAGCTGCGCCCCCAGATCTGCTCGTAGGCGGGGCTCACGTAGTAGCACGGCGCGCCCGACGGATCCACGAGAAAGAAGACCTCCTGGATGGCTTCCGTCAGCTGGCGGAAACGCCGTTCGCTCTCGCGCAGCCGCTCCTCGGCTTCCACGCGCGCCGTGATGTCTTCCTTCACGGCGATGAACTTTACGACCTCGCCGCGCTCGTTCTTCACCGGCGAGATGACCTCGCTCTCCCAGTAGAGCTCGCCATTCTTCCGGCGGTTCCGCACGATGCCGTGCCAGTCCGCGCCGGACTTGATCGTCGTCCACATGTCCTCGTAGACCGCCGGTGGCGTGAGGCCCGATTGGATAACGCGCGGATTGTTCCCGATCAGCTCCTCTGCGGGGTAGCCGCTCACCTCGATGAATTTCGCGTTGACGTATTCGATGCAGCCCTCGGTGTCGGTGATCGCTGTCGCGGCGGGACTCTGCTCGACGGCCTGGGAGAGTTTCCGGATCCGTTCCTGGTCTTTCAGGCGCTGCGTAACGTCGACGGCGCACGCATAGCGCGCCACGCGTCCCTCGTAGCGGGCCTCGTGGGAGGCGACTTCGGCCCTGAAGATGGTCCCGTCCTTCTTGCGGTGGCGCCAGACGGCCGAGCTCACCACCCGCGGATTCGAGGTACGCAGCCACCACTCCATCGCTGGCACGTCCTCGCTCGGGCGGATGTCGTGCAGCGTCATGGCGAGGAACTCCTCGCGGGAGTACCCGTAGACATCGCAGGCGGCCTCGTTCACCTCCAGAAAGCGCCAGGTATCGATGTCGAAGATCCACATCGGCAGGGGGCTGCCGTCGAACAACTGCCGGTAGCCTTGCGGATTTCCCAGAGGCCTGGCCAATCGCTGCGGCTTGGAGTGGGCTCCGTGCGATCTTCTCGAGCGCCTCTTCTTGCCAGGGGCACGCGCCTTGGGCGCCGCGCGCCGCGGGCCGGCGACGGCCAACCGTACCCTCGTCGGGCGTTTCGGGTCGGATGTGGTGCGAGCGTCATCGCGCTTCGCGGCCATGCGGTATTCCATTTCTGGCGGCCGCGCCTGCTTTGATTCGGCGCAAGCCTTAACGCATGTTACGGCATATCTTCAGAGGGGAAGGGGGCGGACCTTTCGCCGGGCTTGCGGGGATCCTCCGGATCCCGGGTTTTTGGAGGATCGGACTGGGGAAAATCCCCCTGTCGCCGCGTCGCGCCGGTGCCATACTTGCCTCGCAACCCAAGCGGGACTCCGTGCCGGAAAGCCCGCATTGCGCGACCACGAAAGCCAGAATGAATGCCAGGACTTACCGAGTGCTGCATGTCGAGGATTCCCCGGACGACGCGGAGCTCGTGCGCCTCGCCTTGCGCGATGCCCCCTTTGCCGTAACCGTGACGCGGGTGGTGAGCGAGGCTGGCTTCGTGCTCGAGCTTGGCGAGCGCCCGCCGGACGTGATCCTCTGCGACTACAACCTTCCCGGCTTCAGTGCCGAAAAGGCCCTGCAGATCGCCGGCCAGCTTTGCCCGGACACCCCCTTCATCGTCGTATCGAGCCACATCGGCGAGAGCTCCGCGGTGGTCGCGATGCAGCAGGGTGCCAGCGACTACCTCGCGAAGAACGACCTGCGCCGCCTCCCCAAGGCGATCGAGGGCGCGCTCGATCGCAGCAGCGCGCGCCGCGAACGGGTGCTCGCCGAGCAGGCCGTGCGACAAAGCGAAGCGCTCAAGCGCGGCATCCTGGATTCGCTGCCGATGCGCATCGCGGTATTGGACGGCGACGGCGTGATCCTGGCGATCAACCGGCAATGGAGGCAATTCACGCACGAGCGCGTCAAGCTCGGGGTGGGCGAGGTCTGCGAGGGCGCCAACTATTTCGGGATCCTCGACCAGGCGGCCGCCCAGGGGAGCGCTCTCGCGCGGGACGCGGTACAGGGCATGCGGTCCGTAGTGGCCCGGGAGCGCAACTTCTTCTCGATCGAATACCCGCTGCCCGACGGCAACGCGAGCCGCTGGTACCTGGGGCGCGTGACGCCCCTGGAAGGCAGCGAGCACGGGGTGGTCATCTGCAACAGCGAGATCACCGACCAGATGATGGCGCACGTCGCGCTGGAGCGGGCCCACCAGGGGCTGCAGGCCCTGTCCAAGCGCATGCTGATGATCCAGGAGGAGGAGCGCCGGGCCATCGCGGCGGAGCTGCACGACGACATCGGGCAGTCGCTCACGGCGCTCACGATCGGATTGCACCGCCTCGAGCAGAAGAGCGGCGCGGCGCCCGAAGTGCTCGCCGAATGCGTGCAGGTGGCGGAAGCCACGCTCGAGCGGCTGCGCCAGCTGGCGCTCGAGCTGCGCCCGCCGCAGCTCGACCAGCTGGGCCTCGAGGACGCGCTGGGCTGGCTCGCGGAACGCCAGCGCAACGTCGCGGGCATCGACGTCAAGTGCGAGTTCTCCGGGCTGGAGCACCGCCCTTCGGCCGCGCTGGAAAACGCCTGCTACCGGATCGCCCAGGAAGCGCTCAACAACGCGACGCGCCACGCCAGGGCGACGGGCATCAGCATGAAGGTGGAATCCGATGGCCGCCTGCTCAAGCTCACCGTGCGCGACGACGGCGTCGGGTTCGATGCGACGGCGGCGCGCGAAGAGGCGGTCAAGTCCGGGAGCCTCGGGCTGATCAGCATGGAGGAGCGCGCGCGCCTCGCCGGCGGGCGGCTCAAGCTGCGCAGCATCGCCGGGGCCGGGACGACGCTCAGCGCCATCTTTCCCCTGGACCAGTCCGAGCCCGGGCGCGCCGGGCAGGTGCGGGCATTATCCGCGGCGTGAACCCGGTCCGTATCCTGCTCGCCGACGACCACAACCTGGTCCGGGCGGGCATACGCGCGCTCCTCGGGTCGATCGAGGGCGTCACCATCGTCGCCGAGGCCGAGAACGGGCGCGAGGCGGTGGCGCTTGCGCTCGCCCACCGGCCCGATCTCGCCATCCTGGACATCTCCATGAAGGAGTTGAACGGCATCGAGGCCGCCGCCCAGGTGAAGGCGCAGCTTCCGGCCACGCGCGTGCTGATGCTGTCGATGCACACCACCGAGGATTTCGTGCGCCGCGCCCTCAAGGCCGGGGCGGACGGCTACATCGTGAAGGATTCCGCGCCGCTGGAGCTGGGCCTGGCGATCGAGGCCGTGATGCGCGGCGAGAGCTACCTGAGCCCGCGTGTGTCCCGCCACCTGGTGGCCGGATTCGTGCAGGCGGGCGCCGATCGGCCGGCGTCGATCGACACGCTCACGCCCCGGCAGCGCGAGATCCTGCAGATGATCGCGGAGGGCCGCAGCACCAAGGAGATCGCGTTCACGCTCGAGGTGAGCGTGAAGACCGTGGAGACGCATCGCGCCGCGCTCATGGAGCGGCTGAACATCCACGACGTCGCCGGCCTGGTGATCTACGCGGTGCGCAATCGCCTGGTGCACGTCGAGCCCTCCGGGGACCCCGAATGAGCCCGTCGGCGATGGGGCATTTGGAGGGGTAGCGCAGGGGTTTCACCCGATGGCCCGGCAGCGGGGCAAGCGCCACGATGGCTCATGTCAGTGTGAGCCGGGAGGCGCAGGGCCATGGATCGCGGGCAAGCCAATCGAAGTGCGATGCGCAAGGGCGCGGTATGCCTTGCCCTGTGCGCCGCCCTGGTGGCTTTCTCGGCCGCGACACGCGCCGCAAGCGCGACCGGCAGCCCCCACGCCCGGGCGAGCGTCGATTTCGCCATCGCGATCCCGGCGATGGTGAGGGCCAGGGCTCTCACCGAGCCGCTCGAGCTGCCGATCAGCGAACGCGATATCGCGCGCGGCTACGTCGATCTGGACGCGGCGACCTCGCTGGTGCTCACCTCGAACAGCGCCGCGGGCTACGCGGTCTCGGTGGCCTATGATCCGAGCCTGGTCGCACGCATCACGGTGCGCATCCAGGGCAGCAGCCTCGAGGCTACATCCCAGGGAAGCTGGCTGCACGTCGACGCGCCGATGCAGGTGGCGGTTCCGGTGCGCGTGGGCTACCGGCTCTACCTTGCCGCGCACGCCCAACCGGGCACCTACCGCTGGCCGGTGGCGCTCGCCTTTGCTGCGGGCGCGTGAGGCACCGGCCTACGCGTACATGTGCAGGCCGCCGTTCACCCCAAGGTTGGTGCCGGTGATGTAGGCGGCCTTGTCGGAAGCGAGGAAGGCCACCGCATCGGCCACTTCCTCGGGCATCGCCAGGCGACCGGCGGGGATCTCGGAGACGATCTTGCGGCGCACGTCCTCGCGGATGGCCATCACCATGTCGGTCTGCACGTAGCCGGGCGAGATGGCGTTCACGGTGACGCCTTTCCTCACCACTTCCTGGGCGAGGGACTTGGTGAAGCCCAGGATCCCCGCCTTGGCGGCGGCGTAGTTGGTCTGGCCGAACTGGCCGCGCACGGCGTTCACCGACGAGATGTTGACGATGCGTCCCCATCCGCGCTCGACCATGCCGTCGATCACGTGGCGCGTGACGTTGAAGACGCTGTCCAGGTTGGTCGAGAGCACGGAGCGCCATTGCTCGGGCGTCATCTTGCGGAAGGTGGAATCGCGCGTGATGCCGGCGCAATTCACGAGCACCTCGACCGGCCCGTGCTCGGCCTCGATTCCCCGGATCATCTTCCCCATCGCATCGAAGTCGGTCACGTCGCCGAAGGCGAGCGCGCTGCTCGTGCCATTGAGCTTCGCGGCAGCCATCTCGCGATGCCACTTGTCCTCGCTGCCCGGGATGGCGTAGTTCGCCACCACGAACAGGCCGTCGGCGGCGAGCCGCTTGCACATCGCCGTGCCGATGCCTCCGACCCCGCCCGTGACGAGCGCTACCTTCTTGTCCATTTGCCGTGATCTCCGCCGGACGGCCGGCGCCAAAAAAAACCCCAGGTTGCCCTGGGGTTCGAACCTTTATCTTGCGATAAAGGAGGAGGAGCCTTGAATTCGTTGGCGCGCGCGGCGTTACTTCTTCGCGATTTGGCGGGCGTCGCCGTGGCGCGCACACCGGCGTCGGCGAAGCTCGCGACGTGCTTGGCCGCCTTGGTGAAGCTGTCGAACGCGGCGGTGGTGGCGGCGAGCGACGACTTGATCGCCGCGACGGCCACGTCGCCGCCCGCCGGGGACGCCTTGGCGGCCTGGTCGACGGTCTCGGAGACGGCCTGCTGGAAGGTGCTCATGCGCTCCTCGGCGAGGCGCGAGAGCTCGGTTTGCGCTTCCGAGGCGACTTCGTAGAGGTTGCGCGAATAGCCCATCAGCTTCTCGAGGGCGCTCTCGGCCAGCGTGGTGCGCAGGGCGAGCAGCTCCTGCACGTCCTTGGCCCCGGCCAGCACCTTCGCGCTGGTGGCGGCCTGGTCGAGGGCTCCCTTCGCGAACTCGAGCTGCAGCGCGAACGCGCGCTCGGTGCTGTCCATGGAGATCCGCGTGAACCGCGCGGCCGTGTCGACGGTCACGCTGCTCAACTCGGCAAGTGGATTGGTGACGGTGGTCATTGCCTTGCTCCTCGGTGCATTCCCGGTCAATCCGGCGCGGCGCGTTGTGCGCCGCAACAAATTCATTCTAGGAAGGCGAAACCCCGCTGTCAAGCGGATTTTGGTGCGATGCACCACGCCAGAATGTCCGCGCTGCCGCAATGCCCCAATTTGTAATAAAATGAAGTACTTGAATATCGCCAGCCGCGGGCCCCACGCGCCCCGCACATGGACGAATTGATGTAGCGCAGCAAACGCACAGGGACTCCTTCATGGCCTCGCCACGCATCATCAAGAAATACCCCAACCGACGGCTCTACGACACCGAGACCTCCAGCTACATCACGCTCGCGGAGGTGAAGGAGCTGGTGCTGGAGTACAAGGACTTCCAGGTGCAGGACGCGAAGTCGGGCGAGGACCTCACGCGCGCGATCCTGCTGCAGATCATCCTCGAGGAGGAATCCGGAGGCGTGCCGATGTTCTCCACCGACATGCTGGCGAACATCATCCGCTACTACGGGCACGCGATGCAGGGCCTCATGGGCTCCTATCTCGAGCGCTCGATCTTCGCGTTCCACGAGGCGCAGAAGCGCTTCCAGGAGCAGGCGCAGACGCTCTACGGCGAGCTGCCCAAGGTGCCCACCGAGGCGTGGACGCAGCTCATCACTCCCCAGGCGAGCAGATCCCCAACGTGATGGGCGGCTACCTCGAGAAGGGTGCCAAGGCGGTGATCGACATGCAGGAGGAGCTGCGCAACCAGGCGCTGAAGCTCTTCTCCGGGTTCCCCTACGCCAACGCGGCGAACGCGAGCAGCGCCGCACCGGAGGGCGAAGCCAAGCCGCGCGCGCGTTCGGCGGGCAAGGGCGCGGCGCGCAAGCCGCGCTCGCGCAAGTAGGGAAGTTGCGCGTGGCAGCTTCGTCCCGCGCCGGCCGTGCGCGGCCCGCGCCACCGCCCCGCGTGGGCTTCGTCTCTCTGGGCTGTCCCAAGGCGCTGGTCGACTCCGAGGCGATCCTCACGCAGCTGCGCGCCGAGGGCTACGACATCGCGCCCAGCTACGAGGGAGCCGACCTCGTGGTGGTGAACACCTGCGGCTTCATCGATGCGGCGGTGCAGGAATCGCTCGACGCGATCGGCGAAGCGCTGGCGGAAAACGGGCGGGTGATCGTGACCGGGTGCCTCGGCGCCAAGGGCGACGTGGTGCGCAAGGCGCATCCCGGGGTGCTCGCCGTCACCGGGCCGCACGCGACGGACGAGGTGATGGCGCACGTGCACGCGCAGCTGCCCGAAGCCGCACGATCCCTACACCGACCTGGTGCCTGCCGCAGGGCATCCGCCTCACGCCGGGGCACTACGCTTACCTGAAGATTTCCGAGGGCTGCAACCACCGCTGCACCTTCTGCATCATCCCCTCCATGCGCGGCGACCTGGTGAGCCGGCCGGTGGGCGAGGTGATGCAGGAGGCGCGAGAGCCTGGTGCGCGCCGGCGTGAAGGAGCTGCTCGTCATCTCGCAGGACACCAGCGCCTACGGCGTGGACGTGAAGTACCGCACCGGCTTCTGGGGCGGGCGTCCGCTTGAAGACCCGCATGACGGAGCTTTGCCGCGCGCTGGGCGAGCTGGGCGTCTGGGTCCGCCTGCACTACGTCTATCCCTATCCGCACGTGGACGAAGTGATCCCGCTGATGAGCGCGGGCAGGATCCTTCCGTACCTCGATGTGCCGTTCCAGCACGCGAGCCCGCGCATCCTGAAGCTCATGAAGCGGCCGGCGGGCGCGAGAAGAACCTGGAGCGCATCCGGGCCTGGCGCGCGGAGTGCCCCGAGATCACGCTGCGCTCGACGTTCATCGTCGGCTTCCCCGGCGAGACCGAGGCGGAATTCGAGGAGCTGCTCGCGTTCCTGGGCGAGGCCCAGCTCGACCGCGTGGGCTGCTTCGCGTACTCCCCCGTGGAGGGCGCGAGGGCCAACGCGCTCCCGCACGCGGTCCCGGAGGCGGTGAAGCAGGAGCGGCGTGCGCGCTTCATGCAGGCCCAGGCGCAGGTGAGCCGCGCGCGGCTCGCGCGCAAGGTGGGCCGCGTGGTCGAGGTGATCGTGGACGAGGTGAAGGGCACCCATGCCGTGGGACGCAGCGCCGCCGAAGCGCCCGAGATCGACGGGGTCGTGCAGGTGGCCGGGGCGAAGGGATTGCGCCCCGGGGACTTCGCCAGGGTGCGGATCACGGCCGCAGGCGAGCACGACCTCGCCGGCCGCGTGCTGGCGCGCCGCTAGCTCACGGGGGGCCTTGCGCGGCCGCGTGGTGGCGCGCCCACATTTCCTGGATCTGGTGCGCGAGCTTGAGCGGATCGAAGGGCTTGGGAATCATTCCGATGGCCCCGTGGGAGAGCTGGCGAGCGAGCTCCTCGGGACCGATGCGCGCGGTAAAGAAGATGGCGGGCGCGCTGACGCCCAGCGTGCGCATTCGGTCGAGCGTCGCCATGCCGTCCATTCCCGGCATGCTCACGTCGAGCAGCAGCAAGTCGGGCGCGAATTCCAGGGCGCAGTCCAGCGCCTCCTGGCCCGAGGCGCAGGCGCGCAGCGTGAAGCCGCCGATCTTGCCCAGCGAGAGGCTCGCAATCGACCGGATGTCGCGCTGGTCGTCGACGAGGAGGACTTTCTTGAGCGCGGGTGGACTCATTGGATTGGTGCGTGCGTCGCCTCCGGAAGATCAAACCAGAAAACCGTGCCACCGCCTTGTCCCGTGTCAAATCCGATGCGCCCGCCGAGCTGCTCGACGATCTCGCGGCTGATGGCGAGCCCCAGCCCGGTGCCTTCGGTGGCCCGCGAATCCTCGGCATCGGCCTGCGCAAAGCGCTGGAAGACCCGCGCGCGGAACGCCTCCGGGATGCCCGGCCCGCGGTCGCGCACCGAGGTGCGGATCCATCCCGGCGCGTGGCGTCCCGCGCTCACGGTGACGACCGAGCCTCGCGGGGAGAACTTGGCGGCATTGAAGAGCAGGTTGGCCAGCACCTGGATCAGGCGGTCCTCGTCGCCGCGCACGCGCAGGCTTTCGTGGGGCTTCAGCTCGAAGCGCACTCCATGGGAGGCGACGAAGCCGCGGCTGGACTCGAGCGCCACGGCGAGCACGCGATTCCAGTCGAGGGACTCGATGCGATACGCCATGTGGCCGGCGGCCATCTTCTCCAGGTCGAGCAGGTCGTCGGCCATGCGCACGAGGCGCCCGCAGTTCTGCACCGCGATGTCCACCAGCGAGCTCGCCTCTTCGGGAAGCTTGCCCGCGACGCCGCCCTGCAACAGCCCCAGCGAGCCGCGCATGGCGGTGAGCGGAGTGCGCAGCTCGTGGCTCGCGATGGCGATGAAACGGTCCTTCATGCGGTCCAGGTCCTTCAGGTGCGTGATGTCGAAGCGCACGGCGAGCGCAGCCGTCACCCGGCCCTCCGCGTCGCGCAACGGCGTGTACACCACGTCGAAGTCGATCGCGCGCCCGCCCTCGTCCCGGATGCGTTGCTCGAAGCGCTGGGTGCGTCCCGCGAGCACCTCGCGCATGTACGGGGCCACCGTGGTGTAGCGCTCCTCGCCGATCACGTCGCGCACCAGGCGCCCGCTGAGGTCCGCGTCGGGAAGGCCCATGAGGCGCGTGTAGGTGCGGTTGTTGAAGAGCATGCGCTCGTCGGATCCGAAAACCACGATCGCGGCGGGCATCGTGTCGATCAGCTGGCGCAGCTGCAGCTCGCGCTCGTGCAGGCGCTGCTCGGCCAAGACGCGCGCCGTGACATCGGAGTTGGTGCCCGAGAAGCGCAGCGCCATTCCCCGCGGATCGCGCGCCGTGACCTTGCCGCGGCTGTGGATCCAGATATGGGAGCCGTCGAGCCGGCGGACCCGATGCTCGACGTCGTAGCGCGCGCTGCGGCCGGTGAGGGCATCGATTGCCGCGCTCGTCACCAGGCCGACATCGTCGGGATGGACCAGCGCGAGCAGCTCGTCGCGCGTGGAGCGCGTCTCCCCCGACGCGCCGCCGAGCATCGCGGACCACGTCGCGCTCAGGCGCACCTCGTCGGCGGCGACATCCCAGTCGAACACCGCGAGCATAGATCCTTCGAGCGCTTCGACGAGCAGTTCGCGGTCGAGCATGGGCGCCAATGCCCCGCAGCCGGGTGCGTTGGTCCGCTACCGGCGGACGAGCTTGCGGTCGACGATCTTCACCGCGTCGCCTGCCGGGCAGCTGGTGGCGCAGGCTCCGCCCGCCGCGGCGCGCAATGTACGGTTGCTCATGGAATCCTCCCGGGATGGATCAACGTCGGCGACACGCAAAAAGCCTAGCACGCATTCATGCATCACGGCTCGGCGGCCTTGAGCTGCGGAAAGAGGATCACGTCGCGGATCGACGGCGCTGTCGGTGAAGAGCATCGACCAGCCGGTCGATGCCGATGCCTTCGCCCGCGGTGGGCGGCAGGCCGTACTCGAGCGCGCGGATGTAGTCGGCGTCGTAGTACATCGCTTCCTCGTCGCCCGCTTCCTTCGCCTTCGCCTGCGCGGGAAGCGCGCCGCCTGGTCCTCCGGGATCGTTCAGCTCCGAGAAGCCGTTGGCGATCTCGCGCCCGGTGATGAAGAGCTCGAAGCGGTCGGTGACCGCGGGATCGGCGTCGCTGGCGCGCGCGAGCGGCGAGACGTCCACCGGGTGCGCGACGATGAAGGTCGGCTGCGACGAGCTTCTCCTCGGTGGTCGCCTCGAAGAGCTTCAGCTGCAGCAGCGCCCACGCCGTCGGTCGGGAACACCTCGCCGTCGAAGCGCGCGAGCGCCGCCGCGCAGGTAGTCGCGCGTCCGCGAGCTCGCGCGCGCGGTAGCTGCGGGTTGTACTTGCGCGATCGCCTCGGCCATGGTCAGGCGGTCGAACGGCTGCGCCGAGGTCGATCGGTCGCGCCCTGGTAGGTGAGCGTGGTGGTGCCGAGCACCTTGCGCGCGCACCTCGCGAAGCAGCGCCTCGGTGAGGTCCATCAGGTAGTGGTAGTCCTGGTAGGCCTCGTAGAACTCGAGCATCGTGAACTCGGGATTGTGCCGCGTCGAGATGCCTTCGTTCCGGAAGTTGCGGTTGATCTCGAAGACCTTCTCGAGGCCGCCCACGATCAGGCGCTTGAGGTACAGCTCCGGCGCGATGCGCAGGTACAGGTCCATGTCGAGCGCGTTGTGGTGCGTCGTGAACGGGCGCGCCGCCGCGCCGCCCGGGAATCGGCTGCATCATCGGCGTCTCGACCTCGAGGTAGCCGCGCTCGCACGAAGAACTCGCGGATCGCCTGGACGCAGCTTCGAGCGGATCTCGAACACGCGCGCGCGACTCTCGGGTTCACGATGAGGTCCACGTAGCGCTGGCGGTAGCGCTGCTCGCGTGTCGGTGAGGCCGTGGAACTTCTCCGGCAGCGGCCGCAGCGACTTGGCCAGCAGGCGCAGCTTCGACGGCGTGGACCGAGAGCTCGCCCGTCTTCGTCTTGAACACGGTGCCCTCGACGCCGAGGATGTCGCCCAGGTCCCAGTGCTTGAACGCCTCGTGCGCCTCGGCTCCGGTCACGTCGTTGTTGACGTAGACCTGGATGCTGCCCGCTCATGTCCTGCAGCGTGGCGAAGGAGGCCTTGCCCATGACGCGCTTCAGCAGCATGCGGCCGGCGACGACCGCTGCGGGCTTCTCGGCTTCGAGCTGCTCGCTTGTTTTTGCCGCCGTGGAGCGGTGCAGGTCCGCGGCGAGGTCCTTGCGGCGGAAATCGTTGGGATAGCCGGGCCTGCTCGCGCAGCTCGCGAGCTTCGCGCGCCGCTCCGCGATGATCTGGTTTTCGTCCTGGGCGGCTCGGGTGGCTCGTCGTTCTTGTCATCGGCTCATGTTGCTCAGACGCCCTGCTTGAGGCTCGCGGTGATGAACGGGTCGAGGTCGCCGTCGAGCACCGCCTGCGTGTTGCCGCTCTCGACGTTGGTGCGCAGGTCCTTGATGCGCGACTGGTCGAGCACGTAGGAGCGGATCTGGTGGCCCCAGCCGATGTCGGTCTTGGCGTCTTCCATCTTCTGCTTCTGCTCGTTCTGCTTGCGAAGCTCCAGCTCGTAGAGCTTGGACTTCAGCATCGCCATCGCCTCGGCGCGGTTGCGGTGCTGCGAGCGGTCGTTCTGCGACGACGACGACGATGTTCGTCGGCAGGTGCGTGATGCGCACGGCCGAGTCGGTCTTGTTCACGTGCTGGCCGCCGGCGCCCGAGGCGCGATAGGTGTCGATGCGCAGGTCCGCCGGATTGATCTCGATCTCGATGGTCTCGTCGACCTCCGGATAGACGAAGACGCTCGCGAACGACGTGTGGCGCCGCGCGTTGGAATCGAACGGCGATCTTGCGCACGAGCCGGTGGATGCCGTTCTCGGTGCGCAGGTGGCCGAAGGCGTAGGGCCCGCTCACCTTGAGCGAGGCGCTCTTCAGTCCCGCGACTTCGCCCGCGCTTTCGTCGAGGAGCTCCGTCTTGAAGCCCTTCTTGTCGCAGTACTTGAGGTACATGCGAAGCAGCATCGAGACCCAGTCCTGCGCCTCGGTGCCGCCCTGGCCCGCGTTCAGGTCCACGAAGCAGTTGTTCGGATCCATCGGATCGTTGAACATGCGGCGGAACTCGAGGTCCTCGACGAGCTTCGCCACGCCCTGCGACGTCGCTTTCGACGGACTCGAGCGTCTCGTCGTCGCCTTCGCCCTTCGCGAGCGCGAAGAGCTCGCCCGAATCCTTCAGGCCCGACTCGATCTTCTCGACCGTGTCGACGGTGGCTTCGAGCGTGCGGCGCTCGCGCGCCGAGGTCCTGGGCGCGCTTGGCGTCGTCCCAGATCTTCGGGTCTTCGAGGGTGCGAACGACTTCTACGAGCCGCGACTTCTTCGCGTCGTAGTCAAAGATACCTCCGGAGCTCCGCGGAACGCGCGGCGAGGTCCTGGAGGGAGTTCTGGATGATGTTGAGGCGGTCGGCTTCCATGGCGCGCGCATTATAAGGCAATCATGCGAACGAAACCGCGCCGGCTCATCGCGTGCTCGACCACCAGCTGCACGCTCGACGTGCCCTGGTATTCGTTGACGTCGAGCCGATAGACGGCATCGATCGTACGCGGGCAGGCGATCGGCGGCAGCCGAAGCGGATCGCGGAGAAGCGCTGCCGTCCGAGCACGAGCGTGAGCTTCAGGTGCTTCTCGCCCACGACGCGCTGGGCGACTCGACGTCGAAGCGCCCGGAGAAGCGCGGCTCGGGGAATCCCTGTCCCCAGACCTGGTCGCGGATGCGCCGTGCGAAGTCGATCGTCATGTCGCGCGGCTCGAGCTCGCCGTCGGTCGTCGATGCGCTGCTCGCAGGTCCGAGGGCGTGAGCCGCTCGCGCGCCACCGCTTCGAAGGCCGCGCGGAAGTCCTCGAGGCGCGCGTGCGTCGATCGTCGCGCCCGCCGCCGCTGCGTGCCCGCCGAAGCGCTCGATCAGGCCCGGATGGCGCTTGTCCACGAGGTCGAGCGCATCGCGCAGGTGCAGTCCCGCGATCGAGCGCCCCGACCCCTGCAGGCGCCCGCCGCACCGTCGGCAGCGAACGCGAACACCGGGCGGTGGAAGCGGTCCTTGAGGCGCGAGGCGAGCAGGCCCACCACGCCCGCGTGCCACTCCGGGCGATGGATCGAGAGCGTGAACGCGTCGCCGGCCTCGACGCGAGGCGAGCAGCGCGAGCGCGGATTCCTGCATCTCCACCTCGATCGTCGCGCCGCTCGCGATTCAGTCCGATCGAGCCTCGTCGCGAGCTCGAGCGCGCGCTGCGGCGTCGTCGGCGAGCAGGCACTCGATGCCGAGCGACATGTCCTCCAGGCGCCCGGCCGCGTTCAGGCGCGGCCCGAGGGCGAATGCCAGGTCGTGGGCCGAGGCCTCGTGCGCGTCGCGCCCGGCGACCTCGCAGCAGCGCCGCGATCCCGGCGCAGGCATGGCCGGCGCGGATGCGCGCCAGCCCCTGGGATACGAGGATGCGGTTGTTCGCGTCGAGCTTCACCACGTCGGCCACCGTGCCGAGCGCGACGAGGTCGAGCAGGCCGGCGAGGTTGGGCTCCGCGCGCGCGGCGAAAGCGCCGCGCGTGCGCAGCTCGCGCGCGCAGCGCGAGCATCACGTAGAAGATCACGCCCACGCCCGCGAGGTTCTTGCTCGGAAAGCCGCAACCGTCCTGGTTCGGATTCACGATGCACGCGGCCTCCGGCAGGCGCGGCGCCGGGAAGGTGGTGGTCGGTGACGAGCACGCGCATGCCCAGGCGCGTTGGCCTCGCTCGATGCCCTCGACCGCGGCGATGCCGTTGTCCACGGTGATCAGAAGGTCGGGCGCGCGCTTGCCGCCTCGCGCACGATCTCGGGCGTGAGGCCATAGCCGTGCTCGAAGCGATTGGGCACGAGGTAGTCGCACGTGGCGCCCGAAGGCACGCAGCGCCCGCACGCCCACCGCGCAGGCCGTCGCGCCGTCCGCGTCGTAGTCGGCGACGATGAGCAGCCGCTCGCCGCGCTCGATCGCTTCGGCGAGCAGGCGCGCGGCGTCCGTCCACGTGGCTCACAGGCGTCGGGAGCGGCCAGCGAGTGCGAGCGACGCTCGCCAGCTCGTCGGCGCGAGAAAGGCCGCGCGCGGCAAGAGGCGCGCCAGGCGCGGATCGCACCCGGCGGCCACGAGGCGGGCGCGCGCCGCGGGTCGCGGCGCGCCGGACGATCTCAGGCATGGGAGGCGAGCGGGCGTGCGCGGCCGCAACCAGCGCCAGCGCGAGGCGGTGGTGAGCGTTGCGATGCGCGTGCGCTTCCGGGGCCGGAAGCACGATGCGCACGGTACCGTGGCGCGCGCTGCGCGGCCGAGGTCGTCGAACCAGCGCCGGTCGAGCGATGCGGCGCGCTCGAGCCATGCGGCGAGGTCGCCGCGGCGCAGCAGCGGCGTGAGGGCGTCGAGCGCCACGGCGACCGATCGTCCTGCGCGCGCTCGCCGCGACGATCCGTCGATGCCTGCGGGAAGCGCGTGCACCGTCGCGCCGCTCGAGAGCGCGCGAGGCCGCAGCGCGAATAGCATCGTCGGCATGCATCGCGCCATAGCGCCGCGCGAGCGTCGCGGGCCGCGCGCCCTCGCCCCAGAACCAGACGCTGTTCAGCTGCGGGCGTCCGCTGCGCCTGCGCGCGCCGCGTTCACCGCGTGGGCCGAGAGCAGTCATCTGCGCTTCGGTGAGCGCCGAGGGCCAATTGATGCGTCCCACGCCCGCGCGGCAGCATGCCGAAGACGTTGCGGCCGAGCGCCTCGTCGAGCGGCACTCGTCGCGGGCGATTCGCCTTCGGGCACGCGCACGTACCAGCGGTCCGGGCGACACGCGCCTGGAATTCGAGGCCGTCGGGGGCGAAGTGCGCCTGCAGGCGCGGCGACGAGCGCGGCGGTCTCGTCGGTGGTCGAGCTCGAGGACCGCCGTGTCGTGCAGCACCAGGTCGTCGCGCTCGACGCGCAGGTGCACGGGGTCGGCGCGCATCCACTTCGCCGGCGCGTGTCGATGCCCTTCGCCGGCGAGCGATATCGCTGCGAAGGGCGAGCGCGGATCCGCGAGCCCGTGCTCCGGCCGCGATCCAGCCAGTCAGCGTGCCACGCGCGGCCGTCGGCGCGGCCGAACAGTCGGCGCGCGCGAGCCATCGCTCGAGGTGCGGCAGGCGCAGCGGCGCGCATCTCCGCCGGGCGCGTCGGGCGCGGGCAGCAGGTCGGGAACGACGATGTCGAGCGGCATGTGCAGGATCGGGACGGGCCGGCGCCGGGGAAATCGCGCCGCCATTACAATGCGAAGTCGGACCTGCCGATTATCCGCGAAGCGACCTGCCCCCTTGCGACCTTTCGAGCTTTTCGTCGGCCTGCGCTACACCCGCGCCAAGCGCCGCACGCATTTCATCTCCTTCATCTCGCTCATCTCGATGCTGGGCATCGCGCTGGGCATCGCGGCGCTCATCACCGTGATGTCGGTGATGAACGGCTTCGAGAAGGAGATCCGCGCGCGCATCCTCGGCGCGGCGGCCCACATCCAGATCCTCGGGCCGCGACGAGGGCTTCGCGCGACTGGGAAGGCATCGCCGCGGCAGCGCAGGCGCAATCCCGAAGTGATCGGCGGCCGCGCCGTTCGTGCAACGCGCAGGGCCTGCTTTCCACGGGGCAGCGCGGTGCGCGGCGTCTTCGTGCGCGGCATCTGCCCGAGTTCGAGGACACAGGTCGCCGACTTCGGCACCCACATGCAGCGCGGAACGCCTCGACGACGCTGCGGCCCGGCGAGTTCGGCATCGTGCTCGGCATCGGCGTCGCGCGGGCGCTTGCAGCGTGGACGTGGGCGACCGCGTGACGCTCATCTCGCCCGCAGGGGCAGGTCACGCCCGCGGGCCTGCTGCCGCGGCTCGAAGCAGTTCACGGTCGTCGGCATCTTCGCCATCGACCACGACGAGATCGACTCGGCGCTCGCGCTCGTGCACATGCGCGACGCCGCAGGCGCTCTACCGCATGGACGGCGCGGGAGCGGCGTGCGCCTCAAGGTGCGCGACATCGATCGCGCGCCGCTGGTGGCCCGCGAGCTCGAGAAGCGTCGTGCCGGCCGAGGCGTGCGGTCTCCGACTGGACGCAGCAGAACGCGCAACTACTTCCGCGCGATCCAGATCGAGAAGCGCATGATGTTCATCATCCTCACGCTGATCATCGCGGTGGCCGCGTTCAACCTGGTGTCCACGCTGGTGATGGTGGTCACCGACAAGCATCCCGACATCGCGATCCTGCGCACGCTGGGCGCCTCGCCCGCCAGCATCATGAAGATCTTCATGGTGCAGGGCGCGGTGATCGGCGTCGTCGGCACGCGTGCTGGGCGTGGTGTTCGGCGTGCTGCATCGCGCTCAACATCGCGGCATCGTGCCCGTTCATCGAGCACGCGTTCAACTTCCAGATCCTGTCGCGCGAGGTGTACTACATCAGCGAGCTGCCCTCGGACCTGCACGCGCGTCGACGTCGTCGTCGATCGCGGCGCGTGTCGCTCGTGCTCGTCGTTCGTCGCCACGCTCTATCCCGAGCTGGCGCGCCGCGCGCGTGAATCCCGCCGAGGCGCTGCGCTATGAGTGACGTCATCCCCGCGAAGGCGGGGATCCAGCCGAGGCCGGCAACGGCGTCGTCGTCCTGCACGGCCTCGCCAAGACCTACGGCCTCGGGCACCACGGCCGTCCCGGTGCTTCGCGGCGTCGACCTCGACGGTGCGGCGCGGCGAATCGCTCGCCGTCGTCGGCGCCTCGGGCTCCGGCAAGAGCACGCTGCTGCACCTGCTGGGCGGGCTCGATCGTCCGACGTCGGGATCGCGTCGCGCTGCTGGGCCAGGATCTCCACGCGCTCGGCGCGGCGCGCGCAGGGCGAGCTTGCGCAATCGCGCGCTCGGCTTCGTCTACCAGTTCCACCACCTGCTGCCGGAGTTCTCGGCGCTCGAGAACGTGGCGATGCCGCTCACGATCCGCCGCGTGCCGCGAGCGCGAGGCGACCGAGCGCGCCGCGGCGATGCTGGAGGAAGTGGGCCTCGGCGCATCGCCTCGCGCATCGGCCCGGCGAGCTCTCCGGGCGGCGAGCGCCAGCGCGTGGCCGTCGCGCGCGCGCTCGTCACCGAATCCGGCGTGCGTGCTCGCCGACGAGCCCACCGGCAACCTCGATCGCGAGAACGCGGCGAAGGTCTTCGACCTCATCGTCGAGCTGAACCGGCGAGCACGACGCGGCGTTCGTGATGGTGACGCACGATCCGGATCTCGCGGCGCGCATGGACCGGCGGCTGCGCATCGTCGACGGCCGCCTGGCCGGCCCCTGAACGCCTCAGCGGGCGGCGCGCCACGCGCCCGTGGCGCGCTCCACGTCCGCGGGCGAGCGCACGTGCACGGCACGCAGTCCCGCAGCGCGGGCCCCGGCGACGTTCTCGAGGGTGTCGTCGAAGAAGAGGATCGCCTGCGGCGCCACGCCGATGGCCCGGGCGACATGCGCGAAGGCGGCGCGCTCGGGCTTGCGCAGCCCCATCTGCGAGGACGCGAACACCCGGCGCAGCGGCGCGAGCGCCGCGGCGAAATCGCGCGACCACACCGCCTGGTGCGCGGCGTTGGTGTTGGACAGGCCGTAGAGCGGCATGCGGTGCTGCATCTCGCGCAGCAGCCCGACGGTGCGCGGGATCTCGCGCACGAAGATGCGCGCCCATCCGCGCTCGAACTCGGTGTCGGGGATGGCGATGCCCAGCGTGGCGCGCAGCGACTCGAAGTACTCCGCGGCACCGATCGCGCCACGCTCGTGGCGCTCGTAGTGCGCGTCGAAGGCGAAGCGCGCGCGGATCCGCGCGGGATCGCACCCTGCGCACGCCGCCCAATGTCCGAACACGGCATCCCAGTCGAGCTCGATCAGCACGCCACCCAGGTCGAACAGCAGCGCTTCGGGCGGCGCCTCCATCAGCCTTCCGCGGAATCGAGGGAGCGCCACAGGTACCAGGTGGCCACGGTGCACCACGGCGACCAGCGCGCGCCGATCGTGCGCATCTCGGACTTGCTCAGGGGCTCGCCGGCGTTGTACAGGCGCTCCATCGCGCGGCGCAGTCCCAGGTCGTCGACCGGCAGCACGTTGGGCCGCATCATGTGGAAGATGAGGAACATCTCGACGCTCCAGCGGCCGATGCCCTTCACGCGCACCAGGTCCTCGATGATCGCCTCGTCGTCCATGCGCTTCCAGCGGCGCGGCTTCACCATCCCCGTGTCGAAATGGGTCGCGAGATCCTTGAGGTAGAGCGCCTTCGGCCCCGACAGCCCGCAGCCCCGCATCGCCTCGACGGGAAGCGCCGCCACGCCCCCCGGCGTCACGCCGCGCAACGCTTCCTCGAACTTGCGCCAGACCGATTGCGCAGCCTTCACCGAGATCTGCTGCCCCACGATCGAGCGCGCGAGGGTCTGGAACTCGTCGCCGCGCCCGCCCAGCACGGGATCAGGGTGCACGCGCACCAGCTTGCGCAGCACCTTGTCGCGCCGGGCGAGGAGCGCCTTCGCTGCCTGCCAGTAATCGGGGGTCATGGCCGCATTCTAGCGAAGCGGCCGTGACATTTTCGTCGGCGGCGGGCCGGCCGGAGGCGTTAGGCGTGAATGCGCATCTTCGCCCTCGCCTGCGTCCTCGGCGTGCTCGTGCTGCAGAACCTGAGTGCCCTGCCCGGAATGCATTTCACGCTCGCCGCGGTCGCCGCGGCGTTCGCGCTGCTGCTTGTGCCGCGGCAGCGCCGCGTCGCGCGCACGTTGCTCCTCGCCGCCTGCGGCGCCTGCGCGGGACTGGGCTACGCGGCGTGGCGCGCCGAGCTGCGCCTGGCCGAGGCGTTGCCGCGCGCATGGGAAGGCCGCGAGCTCGAGCTGACCGGCATCGTGGCCGGGTTGCCGCAATCGAACGCGAAGGGTACGCGCTTCGACTTCGACATCGAGCGCCTGGTCGCCCCAGCGGGCTCGCCGGCGCCGGGGCCGGCAACACTGCCGTCGAGGATATCGCTCGCGTGGTATGCCGAGCGGGGCCGCGGGACCGAAGCGCCTCCGCCGGCGATTGTGCCCGGCGAGCGCTGGCGCCTCACGGCGCGGCTGCGGCGTCCGCGCGGCCTCGCCAATCCGCACGGCTTCGACCTGGAGGCCTGGGCCCTCGAGCGCGGCGTGCGCGCCACCGGCTATGTGCGCGCGCTCCCGGGAGCGCTGCGCCTGGACGGACGCGTGGACGGCTGGCCGCAGACGCTCCATCGATGGCGCGCCGCGGTGCGCGAGGCGATGCTGCGCCATCTGGGCGAGGCGCGTTTGCGCGGCGTGCTCGTGGCGCTCGCCATCGGCGACCAGGACGCGATCGCGCAGCGCGACTGGGAAGTTTTCTGGCGCACCGGCGTGGGCCATCTGATGAGCATCTCCGGCCTGCACATCACGATGCTCGCAGCGCTCGCCTTCGCCGCCGCGCGCTTCGCCTGGGTGCGCGTTCCGGCGCTGGCGCTGCGCTGGCCCGCGCGCAAGGCCGCCGCGGTGGCCGGGGCGCTCGCCGCGCTCGCCTACACGCTCATGACGGGCTACGCGGTGCCCGCGCAGCGCACACTCGTGATGCTCGCGGTCGTGGCCGCGTGCGTGCTCGCCGATCGCCGCGGCAGCGCCTCGCGGGTGCTCGCCGTCGCCGCGCTCGCGGTCGTCGCGCTGGATCCCTGGGCGGTGCTGGCGCCCGGCTTCTGGCTGTCGTTCGGCGCGGTGGCCTCGATCTTCTACGTGATGGCGCTGCGCACCGGGCGCCCCGGCAGGCTGCGCGGCGCCTGGCTCGAGCAGCTCGCCGTGACGGTGGCCATGCTGCCGATGCTGCTCGCCCTGTTCCAGCAGGTGTCCGTCGTGTCGCCGCTCGCCAACGCCTTCGCCATCCCGCTGGTGAGCCTCGCGGTCGTGCCGCTCACCCTGGCCGGCGCGTTCCTGCACCTGCCCTTGCTGCTCGATGCCGCGCACGCGCTCATGCTCGGGGTCATGGCGCCGCTCGAGGCGCTCGCGGCACTTCCCATCGCAAATCTCGAGACGCATCAGCCGGCGGCGTGGACCGTCGTGGCGGCGGTCGCGGGGTGCCTGTGGCTGCTCGCACCGCGCGGCTTGCCGATGCGCGGCTTCGGCATCGCGTGGATCGCGCCGATGTTCGCCGTGCTCCCGGCCGCGCCCGCACCCGGCGAGGCGTGGGTCGACGTGCTCGACGTGGGCAACGGGCTCGCGGTCGTGGTACGCACCGCGTCGCACGTACTCGCCTATGACGCGGGCCCCACGTGGAACGCGGAGGCGGACAGCGGCGGGCGCATCGTGGTTCCGTTCCTGCGCGGCGAGGGCGTGATGCGCCTCGACGGCCTGGTGGTGAGCCATGCCGACGACGACCACTCGGGAGGCGCGCGATCGCTCATCGCCGCGCGCAAGCCCGCGTGGCTCCTCTCGCCGCTGCCCGCCGGCCATCCGCTGCATGCCCTGGTGGATGCCGCGCCGCGCTGCGAAGCGGGAAATCACTGGGAATGGGACGGCGTGCGATTCCGCGTCCTGCATCCCGGCGCGGGGATCTACGCGGAAAGCGCGGATTCGGTCCGCCACGGACGCCCGGCGCCGGTCAGGAAGGAGAACGACCGGGGCTGCGTGCTGAAGGTGTCCACTGCGGCGGCCTCGATGCTGCTTGCCGCGGACGTCGAGGCGCGTGCGGAAGGCGAGATGCTCGCGCGCGATTCCGCCCTGCTCGCCGCCGACGTCCTGCTCGTCCCGCACCACGGCTCGAAGACCTCCTCCACGGTGCCGTTCGTCGACGCGGTGGCGCCGCAGGCGGCGATTCTGTCGGTCGGCTATCGCAACCGCTTCCATCATCCCCACGGGATAGTCGTGGCGCGCTATGCGGCGCGCGCCGTGGCGCTGCAGCGCACCGATGAGCAGGGGGCGCTGCATGTCGTGCTGCCGGCGCACCGGCCCGCGCGGGCGTCGATCACCGGGCAGCAGGCCGCCTGCCGCTACTGGAGCGAGCGCGGCTGCGGTTGGCCCGTCGCCGGCCAAGCAATGCGCGAAGGGCGCCCGGTGGTGGCTGCGGGCGCAGAAAGAAACCGGCCCCCGGAGGAGGATCCGGGAACCGGCAAGCTCCGCGACGAGCTGCCCGGAGCCGCGCCGCCCCGGACCGCCATTGACGCGGTAGGGCCATGATGGCGTCCGGGTGCGCGGCGACGCGGCGGAAGATTCCACCGTACGGGTGCGGAATATTCGGCAAGGGGGATAGAATCGGCGAGTACGCTTCCACCCGGCCCGCCCGTGCTCAGCCCCTCCGCCGCCACCGACTTCGCCCCTTTCGAGGGCGAGCTTCGCTCCACTTTCGGTGCACCGCACGCCGAGCTGCCGGTGCGCGCGCTGCAGTTCGCCCGCAGCGCCACCCGGGTCGGCGGCCGCGAGGAGGCCTTCGAGCACGCGCCTGCCGTGGCGCGCCTGCTCCTGCACCAGGGCGCCGATCCCGAGACCATCGCCGCGGCGCTCATCAGCCAGTCGATCCCCGAGCGCGAGCTCGACCTGGAGGCGGTGCAGGCGGCCTTCGGGGCGGAGCTCACGGCGCTGCTGAAGGGCGTGGCGCGCGCCGGGCGCATCGAGTCGCTCGATGCCACGGGCACCGACCTGGAGCAGCTGCGCAAGATGCTGCTCGCCATCGCCGAGGACGTGCGCGTCGTGCTCATCAAGCTGGCCGAGCGCGTCGTGTACCTGCGCTCGCTCACCAGGGCCGACGACGCGCGTGCGCCGCGCGGCGGGGCTGCCAGACGCTCGAGCTTTTCGCGCCGCTCGCCAACCGCCTCGGCGTGTCGGACGTGAAGTGGGAGCTGGAGGACTTCTCCTTCCGCTTCACCGAGCCCGAGCTCTACAAGAAGATCGCGCAGCTGCTCGACGAGAAGCGCAGCGAGCGCGAGGCCTACATCCAGCGCGTGATCGCGCAAGCTGCACGGCGAGCTCGCGGCGCCATGGGCATCGCGGCGCGATCCAGGGCCGCCCGAAGCACATCTACTCCATCTGGCGGAAGATGCGCGGCAAGAACGTGTCCTTCGAGCGCCTCTACGACATCCGCGCCGTGCGCGTGATCGTGGGCAACGTGCGCGAGTGCTACACGGTGCTGGGCGTGGTGCACGACCTCTGGACGCCGGTGGAGGGCGAGTTCGACGACTACATCGCGCAGCCCCAAGGCCAACGACTACAAGTCGCTGCACACCGCCGTGGTGGGCCCCGAGGGCAAGACGCTCGAGGTGCAGATCCGCACCGAGGAGATGCACCAGCATTCCGAGCACGGCGTGGCGGCGCACTGGCGCTACAAGGAAGGCGGCGCGCGCGACAAGGCCTTCGACGCGAAGATCGCGTGGCTGCGCCAGGTGCTCGCGTGGAAGAACGAAGTGCTGGGCGAATCGGCCGGCGATGCCTCGCGCCGCGCGCTCTTCGACGACACGATCTACGTGCTCACGCCGCAGGGCCGCGTGATCGACCTGCCCGCCGGCTCGACGCCGCTCGACTTCGCCTATCACGTGCACACGGACCTCGGCCACCGCTGCCGCGGCGCCAAGGTCGATGGCCAGATGGTGCCGCTCAACTACCGGCTGCAGAACGCGCAGCGCGTGGAGATCATGGCGGCCAAGCAGGGCGGGCCCTCGCGCGACTGGATCGCGCCGCAGACCAGGGTTATCTCGCGAGCTCGCGCGCCAGGCGAAGGTGCGCCAGTGGTTCCGCCACGAGGATTACGCGAAGGACGTGGCGAGCGGCCGCGCCGCGCTCGACAAGGAGCTGCAGCGCCTGGGCGCCACGGGCGAGTCCCACGAGAAGATCGCGCACGCCGCGGGCCAGTTCCCGAAGCTGGAGGATTTCTACGCGGCGCTCGGCCGCGGCGAGGTGACCAACGCGCCAGGTCGAGATCGCGGTGCGTGGCGAAGCCCGCCGCGCCGCCGCCCGCGCCGGGCGGTGCCGTTGCGCCGCCGGCCCCGTCGAGGACCTCGTCGGGCGTGCTCGTGCTGGGCGTGAACAACATCGCGACGCTGGTGGCCAAGTGCTGCAAGCCGGTGCCGCCGGATCCGATCGTGGGTTTCGTCACGCGCACGCGCGGCGTGACCGTGCATCGCCAGGACTGCCCGAACGTGATCGGCCTTGCTCCCGACCAGCGGGAGCGCCTGATGCCGGCCGACTGGGGCAAGACCGGCGACGAGGCGCCGTTCTCCGCGGACCTCGAGGTGGTGGCGCTCGACCGCCAGGGGCTGCTGCGCGACGTGAGCGAGGCCATCTCGCGCGAGCGCATCAACGTGACCGCGGTGAACACGCTCTCGCGCGGCGCGCACGCCTACATGCGCTTCACGCTGCAGGTGGGTTCCGCCGACGGCATCCTGCGGGTGCTGCGCCAGGTGAGCGACGTGCCGGGCGTGGACACCGCGCGCCGGCTGTGAAGATCGCCACGCTGCGGCAGCTCGAGGCGCGGCTGAACGAGCCGCTGCCGGTGCACGAGCGCGTGCGCCTGCTCAACCAGATCTGCGAGCAGCTCTACGAGCGCGACGCCGCGCGCGGGACGCAGCTCGCCCGCGAGGCCGTGCAGCTGGCGCGCGCCACCGGCGACGCGCCCGGCGAGGCGCAGGCGCTCTATTGCCTGGGCCGCAACCTGTATTCGCAATCCGACTATCCGCAGGTGTTCGAGACGCAGGGCATCGCGCTCGCCCTGTTCCGCTCCCTTAGCGACATCGACGGCGAGGCGCGCTGCTGCAACCTGCTCGGCATCACCCATCGCCAGCTCTCGGAGTACGGGCGCGCGCTCGAGCTCTACGAGGCGGCGCTCCAGGGCTTCCGCGAGACCGGGGACCTCAAGTGGCAGGCGCGCGTGCTCTCCAACATCGGCAACATCGAGATCCAGCTCGGCAACCACTCCGCGGCGCTCGAGCTCTTCGAGCAGGCGCTCGAGCTGCGCCGCGAGACCGGCGACAACGAGGGCGCCGGCTTCGATCTCAACAACAGCGCGTTCGGGCGCATCCAGCAGGCGCTCAAGCTGCGCCACGCCGGCGACGCGGCGGCCTGCCAGGTCGAGGCGGAGGCGGCCTTGCGCATGCTCGATCGCGCGCTCGCCATCGCGCGCCAGTACGGCTACAAGCGCCTGGAGGCGGTGTGCCTGGAGACGATGGGCGAGGCCTACCAGGCCATGGCGCGCCCCGAGGTGGCGCTCGCGATGTCCGGCCAGTTCCTGGCGCTCGCGCGCGAATCCGATGACAAGTGGGTCGAGGCCTACGGGCTTGCGTGCGTGGGCGAGATCCGCCAGCAGCTGGGCCAGCACGAGCAGGGCATGGCGCTGCTCGCCGACGCGCTGGCGGCGTTCGAGTCGCTCGGCTCGCACGACGAGGTGGCGCGCGTGCTGCGCCTGCTCTCGCACGGCCACGAGGCGCTCGGCGACCTGCCCGCGGCGCTCGCGTGCCTGCGGCGCGCCGGCGCCATCGACCAGCGCATGAAGAACGAGGAGACGGAGCGGCGCGCGCGCGCGCTTTCCGCGCGCCGGCGCGTCGAACAGGCCAACCTGGAGGCGGAGCGCTACCGGCGCCTCGCCATGGAGGACTCGCTCACCGGGCTGCCCAACCGCAGGCAGCTCGACGAGCAGCTCGAGACGATGATGCGCGAGGCGGAGGCGCGTGGCGAAGTGGTCACGGTGGCGCTCGCGGACGTCGATCACTTCAAGGGCATCAACGACCGCTTCTCCCACGCGGTGGGCGACGAGGTGCTGCGCTGCGTGGGCGAGATCCTGCGCGCCCATTGCCGCGTGGGCGACCTCGCTGGGCGCTACGGCGGGGAGGAATTCGTGCTCGTGTTCCGCGGGCTCGACATGCGCGCCGCCGCCGAGGCATGCGAGCGCGTGCGCCGCGGGGTAGAGGGATGGGACTGGCCGTCGATCCATCCACAGCTGCGCGTGACGCTTTCGATGGGGCTCGCCACCAGTGCCTCCTTCGACCATCCGCAGGGCGTGCTCGACGCCGCCGACCATTGGCTCTACGAGGCCAAGCACCACGGCCGCAACCAGATCCAGCCGTTGGTGCTCGCTCCCGCATAGATTCGCCCGCAGGAGCGCGCCTCGCTCATGGAATAATGGGGGCGTGGACCAAGAAGCCCGCCTGGTGCTCAAGCCCGGACGCGAGAAGTCGCTGCGCCATCGACATCCGTGGATCTTCTCCGGCGCGGTCGAGCGTGTCGAGGGCGAGGCGCAGGCGGGCGATACGGTATCGGTGATCGCGCGCGACGGTGCGTTCCTCGCACGCGCGGCGTACAACCCGCAGTCGCAGATCCGCGCGCGCGCGTGGTCGTTCGACGCGGCGCAGCCCATCGACGAGGCATTCCTGCGCGCGCGCCTGCAGGCGTCGATCGACCGCCGCTCGATCGTGCGCGCCGGCACCGATGCGATGCGCCTGGTGCACGGCGAGTCCGACGGGCTGCCGGGGCTCATCGTCGATCGCTACGGCGACTGCGCTCGTGCTGCAGATCCTGTCCGCGGGTGCGGAGCGCTGGCGTGCGCTGTGGCCGCAGGCCCTCGCGCAGCTGACCGGCGCGCGCGCGGTCTACGAGCGCTCCGATGTCGAGGTGCGCGCGCTCGAAGGCCTGCCTTCCCGCACCGGCCCGTTGCTGGGCGAGGCGCCGGGGCGCGTGCGCATCGTCGAGGACGGCATCGCCTACGAGGTCGACGTGGTGCTGGGCCAGAAGACCGGCTTCTACCTCGACCAGCGGGACAATCGCGCGCTCGCGCGGTCGCTCGCCGCGGGCGGCGACGTGCTCAACGCCTTCTGCTACACGGGCGGCTTCACGCTCTCGCCGCGCTCGAAGGGCGGCGCGCAGCACGTGATGTCGATCGACACCTCGGACGACGCGCTCGCGGGGGCGCGGCGCAACGTCGCGTTCAACGCGCTCGACGCGACGCGCGCCGAATGGGTCGCCGCCGACGTCTTCGCGCAGCTGAGGAAGTTCCGCGACCAGGACCGCAAGTTCGGGCTCATCGTCCTCGATCCGCCGAAGTTCGCGCCCACCGAGAAGCACGTCGCGAACGCGGCGCGTGCCTACAAGGACATCAACCTCTGGGCGATGAAGCTGCTGGCGCCGGGCGGCCACCTGCTCACGTTCTCGTGCTCGGGCGCGGTGAGCGCCGGACCTTTTCCAGAAGATCGTCGCGGGCGCGGCGGCCGATGCGCGCGTGGACCTGCAGATCCGGCGCCACCTGGGCGCCTCGGCGGACCACCCGGTCTCGATTCACTTCCCCGAGGGGGAATACCTCAAGGGCCTGTGGCTCCAGGCCGCTGCGTAGCGTGCGAACGCCTGCACCGCGCTCGCCTGGTAGTCGCGCAGCCATTCGTCGTAGAACGTGAAGGCGTCGGGCGGATCGACCGCGAGGCGCGCGTCCGTCTCGCTGCCCGACTGGACGATGCGCATGCGATGCTTGCGCGCGAGGTGCATCATCGCGCCGTTCTCGGTGAGGCAGTGCACGAAGACCTCGCGCGCGCCGCGGTTGCGCAGGTGGGTGACGGCGCGGGCGAAGAGCGCGTTGCCGAGCCCCTGGCCGCGAAAGTCGGGCAGCACGGAAAGCCCCAGCTCGGCGCCGCCTCCGCCGAAAGCCACGTGCACCGCCGCCACGACGCGCGCGCCGTCGTCCTGCACGGCAAACGCCCCGTCGCGCACGAAATCGATGCGTGCGACATAGGCGCGCACCGCCTCGTCCGAGATGGGCGTGCCGAAGCGCAGCCGGCGATCGTCGCTTTCGAGGGCCAGGAAGTGGGCCTCGAGCGCGGCGCGGTCGGCCTCGCGCAGGCGCGAGGTGAGTGCTGCGGAGGTCTTCATGGCAGGTCCCTATGTTAAAATTCGCGCTCGAATCCTTCAGGCGCGTAGCTCAGCTGGTTAGAGCACCACCTTGACATGGTGGGGGTCGTTGGTTCGAGTCCAATCGCGCCTACCAGTTCCCCGCTCCATGGATGAAAAAAGCCGCTCCGATGGGCGGCTTTTTTTGTGTCATCGCATGAACGTCCCTGCGAGTGGCGGGGCTCAGCCCCACGCGGCGACCAGCGCCACGACCAAGCCGTACTCCGTGACGTCGCTCACGTTGTGCCCGACGATGGGTGCGGCGACGCTGCGCGATTTCTCGAACCAGTAGGCGTAGAGCACGCCGAGCGCGAAGGCGTAGACCTGCTGCGCGGCTGCGCTCCATGACGGGTGCGACACAAGGTTCGCGCCGTGGGCGAGCGCGAACAGGGCCGCCACCACGATGCCGGCCCAGCTCATTTCGTAGCGGCCGACGCGCAGCCGCGCCGGCATCGCGCTCATGAGATATCCCACCAGCAGGGAGCGGAACGGAATCTCCTCCGTCGGCCCGACATAGATCCCCTCGAAGAGCGCCCAGCCGACGACGTTCGAGGTCGTGAACGGGTAGCCCAGGTCCGGCGCGCGGTGCGCCAGCAGCTCGGGCGCGTGGTCCGCCAGCGTCATGATGACGCCGAAGATCGCCCCCCACAGGATCGCGGAGCCGATGTACGACTTGCCCGGAGGCCGGCGCAATCCCGCATCGAACGGCCGGAAGCGCCGCAGGATCCCGATCGCGGCGAGCGCGAAGGCGAGCTGGAACGCGTGATGGCTGTAGAGCCAGGGCAGCAGCGGCGCCTTCGGGGGCGGCGCCGGCGTGTGCAGGATCCGGCTCGACAGGAGGGCCGCGAATGCCGCCAGGATCGGCAGCCCCAGACCCAGTACGGTCACCAGCAGGATCGGCCCGATCCGCCGCAGCACAGTGCTCATGCCCCACTCCGTCTTCACTGCCCGTTACTCTACCGGATCGATCGACGGGTTCGCGATAGCCCGGTGGCCGATGCGCGTCGCGGGGACGTCGCGCACGTCCCGGCCGCGTGCGAATCGGGAAATTCCGCAAATCTCGCGCGGGATTTTCGCGTGCCGGCAAGGCGCGGCCGCGCTAGCGTTGCGCCATCATGGTCACCAACGACGAGACGCCGTTTCCCGAGCTTTCCGAGGTGGAGCTCGAGCGCGTGCGCGGCGGCGATAGCGCCTTCGTGCCCTCAGACCCGCTCGAGCGCGAGGGCGATTCCCTGCCCGACCCCGATGCACATGGTGCACAAGGCGTAGCGCCCGCCGGTGCGCCCGAGCTGGTACGTCGCGGTGGCGACGAGGCGCGCCCCGGAGGCGCCCAGCGGATGCCCCAGCGCGATGGCCCCGCCGTTGGGATTCACGTGCGGCGCGTCGTCGGCAACGCCGAGCTCGCGTAGCGCCGCGAGCGCCTGCGCGGCGAAGGCCTCGTTCAGCTCGATCACGTCCATCTTCGTCGCGGCGAGGCCCAGGCGGGCAAGCAGCTTCTTCGACGCCGGCGCAGGGCCGATGCCCATGATGCGGGGCGCAACACCTGCCGCCGCCATGCCGAGGATGCGCGCGCGCGGCGTGAGGCCGTGCCGCCTGGCCGCGGCTTCCGAGGCGACCAGGAGCGCGCAGCTGCCGTCGTTCACGCCCGAAGCGTTGCCGGCGGTGACGCTGCCGCCTTCCTTCACGATCGGCTTCAATTTCGCGAGGGCCTCGAGCGAAGTCGCGCGCGGATGCTCGTCCTGCGAGACGACAACGATGTCGCCCTTCTTCGCGGGCAGCGTCACGGCGACGATCTCCTGGGCGAGCAGGCCGCCGGACTGCGCAGCGAGCGCGCGCTGCTGCGAGCGCAGCGCGAACGCGTCCTGGTCGGCGCGTGCGATGCCGAACTCGGCGGCGACGTTCTCGGCGGTCTCCGGCATCTGGTCCACGCCGTATTTCGCCCTCATCTTCGGATTCACGAAGCGCCACCCCAGCGTCGTGTCGTAGACCGCGTTGGCGCGCGAGTAGGCGCCTTCGGCCTTGGGCATCACGAAGGGCGAGCGCGACATGCTCTCCACGCCGCCGGCGATGCCGAAGTCCGCTTCGCCCGTGCGGATGGCGCGCGCGAGCTGGCCCACGGCTTCCATGCCCGAGCCGCACAGGCGGTTCACCGTGGCCGCCGGGACGTCGACGGGAAGTCCCGCGAGCAGCAACGCCATGCGTGCCACGTTGCGGTTGTCCTCGCCCGCCTGGTTGGCGCAGCCGTAGATCAGGTCGTCGAGCGCCGCCCAATCGGCTCCCGGGTTGCGCCGCATGAGCTCGGCGATCGGGATCGCGGCGAGGTCATCGGTGCGCACGGCGGCAAGCGCGCCGCCGTAGCGGCCGAATGGCGTGCGGATCGCGTCGCAGACGAAGGCCTCGGCCATCGCGGCTACTGCGTGTCGACCCAGGCGATGCGATTCACGCCGCTTTCGGCCAGCGCGAGCCGGCCGCCCGCGCCGAACATCATGTTGCGCACCACGCCGCCGCCCGACGGTATGGCCCAGGTCTGGAAGGACTGCGCACGGGGATCGAAGCGCACCAGCGTGTTGGGCCGCACGCCGGTCTCGCAATACCAGATCACGTCGCCGGACGCGGCGATGGCGTAGGGCTCCGAGTCGGAGCCGCCCGGGGAAGGCCACTCGTGGACTTCGCCGCTCGCGGGATCGAGCCGGCCGATGCGCCCGAGCGCGTAATCGGAGAACCACACCGCATCGTCGCTCGTGATGGCGATGCGCCGCGGGCGCGAGCGCGGGTCGGGCAGCGGGTACTCGACGATCGCCATGGTGCGCGGATCGATGCGCCCCACCTTGTTGGCGCCGAACTCCACGAAGAACGGCACGCCCTTCGAATTCACCGCGATGCCGTAGGGCAGGGCGCGCCGCGTGGGAGGACGCACGAGCTTCACGGCGCCGGTGGCGGGATCGAGCCGGCCGACGAAGTTGCCCGACTGCACGGTGAACCACAGGATTCCATCGGCATCGAAGACCAGCGTGTGCGGGTCGCGTGCCGCCGGATCGGGCATCGGGTACTCGGTGATGTTGCCGGTGCGCGGGTCGAGCTTGCCGATGTATCCCTTGAAGTTCGCGGTGAACCAGACGTTGCCGTCGCGATCCATCGCGAGCCCGTGGGGCCCCGACTCGGGCGTCTTCAGCGCGAACTCGCGGATCACGCCGGTCTGCGGGTCGCGCCGTCCCAGCACGTTGGCGTACTGGCCGGAGTACCAGAGCGATCCGTCGGGTGCGGCGAGGGGATCGTGGGGCCGCGTGCCGGGCGTGGGCACCTCCCACTCGTGGAAGACGGCCTTCGCCGTGCCGGCGACGAGCGCCGGCCCGGGGCGCGCACGCTCGGGAAGGCTGCGCGCCAGGTAGTCGACCAGGCCGTCAATCTGGTCCGCGGGCACCTTGGCGCCCACGTTCACCATCATCCGCACATTGTTGCGCCATGCCTCTCTCGAGTAGCCGCCGCGCATCACCGTGGCGAGGCTGTGGCATTGCACGCAGTAGCGCTGCACGGTGTCGCGGCCCGGGCCCTCCGGGAGGTCCACGGCCGCCGCAGGCAGGGCGAGCGCCACGATCACGATTGTGCCGGTCCGATGCATTCGATGAGTATACTGGCGCGCCTTTCCATTCATCGCCGCCGACCAGGGATATGCAACACGTAGTGCGCATTGCCGCAGGCCCGCAATACGAGTGCGCCGAGGACGACACGCTGCTGCGCGCGGGGCTGCGCGCGGGGCTCGGTTTCCCCTACGAGTGCAACGCCGGCTCGTGCGGAACGTGCAAGGTGGAGCTGGTCGAGGGGCGCATCGCCTCGCTGCGCCCGGACGCGCCAGGGCTCGCCGATGCGGAGCGCGCCAGGAACCGCGTGCTCGCCTGCCAGGCGCGGCCGCTGGCCGATTGCGCGATCAAGGTTCGGCTGCGCCCGGAAAATATCCCGGTCCATCGACCGGCGCGCTTCCAGCTCACGCTCACCGGCCATCGCGACCTCACGCACGACATGCGCGAGTTCCGCTTCCGGGCGGCGGCCGGGGCGCCCGGGTTCCTGCCGGGGCAGTACGCGCTGTTCTATCTCCCGGGGCTCGCGGCGCCGCGCACCTACTCGATGTCCAACGTCGAGGACGGCAGCGGCGACTGGGAATTCATCGTGCGGCGCGTTCCCGGCGGTACCGGCACGGTGACCCTCTTCGACCGGATGCCCGCAGGCTCGCGGATCGTGCTCGACGGTCCCTACGGCCTGGCGTACCTGCGCGCCGATCACACCCGCGACATGATCCTCATCGGCGGCGGCTCGGGCCTGGCTCCGGTGCTCTCCATCGCCCGTGGCGCAGTGCGCGAGCCGAAGCTCGCCGGGCGCGCGATCCACGTGTTCTACGGTGCGCGTGGCATCCGCGACCTGTGCGGCGCGGCCGAGCTCGCAGCCCTGCCCGGATTCGGCGAGCGGCTGTTCTTCCATCCGGTGCTCTCCGAGCCGCTCGGCGCGGAGGGCTGGAAGGGGCCGGTCGGCTTCGTGCACGAGGAGGCGCGCAGCTTCATCGGCGAACGCTGGGCCGAATTCGAGTACTACTTCGCGGGTCCCCCGCCCATGGCCGAGGCCGTGCAGCGGATGCTGCTGGACAAGCGCGTGCCGTACCCGCAGGTCCACTTCGACAGCTTCTACTAGGAGGCGCTCCCGCCCGCCTTGCGCTTGCGCTGGCGGGAGCGGGCGGAGGCGCGCTTGCGCGCCGCGGCCTCGGCGGCGAGCTGCGCCATCACCTCCCGCGCTTCCCGGAAGGCGGCGTTGCCGGCGGGCACGCCGCAGTAGATCGTCGACTGCAGCAGCACCTCCTTCAGGTCCTCGGCATCCAGGTCGCCCGATTGCAGCCCGGCGCGAACGTGCAGCGCGAACTCCTCCCAGCGTCCCAGCGCGAGCGTGGTCGCGATCACCAGCATGCGGCGAACCCGGTGCGCAAGCCGCTTGCGGTTCCATATCTCGTTCCACGCGTAGCGCGTGACGAGCTCCTGGAACTCGGCGTTGAAGGCGTCGGTTTCGCGGATCGCGCGGTCCACCCATTCGTCGCCCAGCACCTTGCGCCGGGTCGCAAGGCCCTGCTTGTAGGCCCCACGGCTCATAGCGTCTGCCCGGGCTTCAGCACGCCCGCGGCGCGCAGCGCGCCGTCGAGCCACGCCGGGGCGAGGTTGCGTCCCGCGGTGATATCGGCGATGCGCGTGCGCTCTTCCTCGACCTTCTTCTGCGCCAGATCGAGCAGCGATGCGGCCTTCTCGCGCTCGACGACCACCACTCCGTCCGCGTCGCCCACCACGAGGTCGCCGGGCTGCACGGCCACGCCGGCGCACGAGATCGGCCAGTTGATGCGGCCGGCAACGGATTTCGTCGGGCCGTTCGGGTTGGCCGCGACGGCGTACACCGGGAAGCCGAGCGCGCGCAGCTCGTCGGTGTCGCGCACCGCGCCGTCGATCACCACGCCGCCCAGGCGCAGCCTGGAGCATGCATTGATCATGAGGGAGCCCATCAATGCGCAGCTGCGATCGCCCTTGCCGTCCACCACGAGGACGTCGCCCGGGCGCGCCATCATGATCGCGGCGTGGATCATCAGGTTGTCGCCGGCACGCACCTCGACGGTGAACGCCGGGCCGGCGAGGCGCATCGTGGACGCGAGCGGGGCGACGCGCCCGTCGAGCGTGCCGCGCCGCCCCGCGACGTCGGCCAGGATCGAGGCGGCGAAGGTTGCGGCGCGGCGCACGACCTCGGGAGAGACGCGCTCGAATTCGCGGCGGACGTCGGGAAGCGGCGCGGTTGCCTTGTCGTTCATGCTATCTCCTCATCGGGATCCGGTGCGCGCAAACCCGCGCGCGGCGAGCAGGGCGTCCAGTCGCGGGTAGACGCGCCGGGCGTTGCCCTCGAAGATCTTGTGGCGATCCGTCTCTTTCAGGCCCGCGACCTGGTCGATGTAGCGCCGGGTGTCGTCGTAGTGGCACCCCGTCTGCGGATCGATCCCGCGCACCGCGCCCAGCATCTCGGAGGCGAACAGGATGTTGTCGACCGGGACGACCCTCGCCATCAGCTCGATGCCGGGCAGGTGGTACACGCAGGTGTCGAAGAACACGTTGTTCAGCAGGTGCTCGGCGAGCGGCGGCTTGCCCATGTCCTGGGCGAGCCCGCGGTAGCGGCCCCAGTGGAACGGTACCGCGCCGCCGCCGTGCGGGATCACGAGCTTCAATGTGGGGAAGTCGCGAAAGAGGTCGCCCTGCAGCAGCTGCATGAACGCGGTCGTGTCGCCGTTCAGGTAATGGGCGCCCGTGTGGTGCACGGCCGGGTTGCACGACGAAGACACGTGGATCATCGCCGGGACTTCGAGCTCGCACAGCTTCTCGTAGAGCGGGTACCACGAGCGGTCGGTGAGCGGCGGCGATTGCCAATAGCCGCCCGACGGGTCCGGATTGAGGTTCACGCCGACGAAGCCGCATTCGTTCACGATGCGCTCGAGCTCGGGAATGCAGCGCTGCCGGCGGCGCGCCGGGAAACTGCGGCAGCTGGCCCACGCCCACGAAGCGCTCCGGCAGCAGCGTGCAGATGCGGTGGATGAGGTCGTTGCTCACCCGCGCCCATTGCATTCCGACCGCTTCCGTTCCCACGTGGTGCGCCATTCCTGCGGCGCGCGGCGAGAAGATCGTGAGGTCCGAGCCGCGCTCCTTCTGGAGCCGCAGCTGCGGCTGGACGCTTTCGATGAGCGCCGCGTCGCCGATGCCCGGGTCGAGCGCCGCGGGCCGGCGCGCCGGGTCGGAGATCCCGGCGAGCTGGTGTTCGCGAAAGGCGTGCAGCGCCGGCGGCTCGGTCGTGTAGTGGCCGTGGACGTCGATGATCATCGCCGTAAGAATACGGCCAACGCCCCTCGGGCGCGCTCTTCGGCCCCGCCGGGCGCAATGCTATGATGGCAATGCGAATCGACGCATGGCGAGCGAAAGGGCCCCGGTTATGAGACCGCCGACTACGTGCTTCCCCGGAGGACATCCGTAACACGGGCCCGCCGTTGGCGTTTCCAGCGTCGAAAAAGCGCGGCCCGTCCGCGCTTTTTTTCGTTTCGAGGGCATGCACATGGTTTCCATCACGCTTCCGGACGGCTCGGTCCGGGGTTTCGAAAAGCCGGTCACGGTGGGCGAGGTCGCCGCTTCCATCGGGCCGGGGCTCGCGAAGGCTGCGCTCGGCGGCAAGGTCGACGGCAGAGCTCGTCGACACTGAGCCACACGATCGAGCAGCGACGCGAGGCTCGCGATCGTCACCGACCAAGGATCCCGACGGCCTCGAGCTCATCCGCCACTCGACCGCGCACCTGCTGGCCTACGCGGTGAAGGAACTCTTCCCCGAGGCGCAGGTGACGATCGGCCCGGTGATCGAGAACGGCTTCTACTACGACTTCGCCTACAAGCGCCCCTTCACGCCCGAGGACCTCGCCGCGATCGAGAAGCGCATGGCCGAGCTCGCGAAGCAGGACCAGCCGGTGCGCCGCGAGAGTGGCCGCGCGACGACGCGGTGCAGTTCTTCAAGTCCATCGGCGAGAAGTACAAGGCCGAGATCATCGGCGCATCCCGTCCGAGGACAGGCATCGCGCTGTACCGCGAGGGCGATTTCGATCGACCTGTGCCGCGGCCCGCACGTGCCGTCGACCGGCAAGCTCAAGGTCTTCAAGCTGATGAAGGTGGCCGGCGCCTACTGGCGCGGCGACTCAACGCAACGAGATGCTGCAGCGCATCTACGGCACGGCCTGGGCGACGAAGGAGGAGCTGGACGCCTACCTCGACGATGCTCGAGGAGGCCGAGAAGCGCGACCACCGCACGCTCGGCACGCGAGCTCGACCTGTTCCACATCGCAGGACGAGGCGCCGGGCATGGTGTTCTGGCACCCGAAGGGCTGGGCGATCTGGCAGCAGCGTCGAGCAGTACATGCGCACGGTCTACCAGCGACAACGGCTACCAGGAGGTGCGCGGCCCGCAGATCCTCGACCGCTCGCTGTGGGAGCAGATCGGGCCACTGGGACAACTACAAGGACGAACATGTTCACCACGGAGTCGGAGAAGCGCGACTACGCGCTCAAGCCGATGAACTGCCCGGGCCACATGCAGATCTTCAACACGGGCCTGCGCGAGCTACCGCGACCTGCCGCTGCGCTACGGCGAGTTCGGCGCCTGCCACCGCAACGAGCCCTCCGGCGGCGCTGCACGGCATCATGCGCGTGCGCGGCTTCACCCAGGACGACGGCCACATCTTCTGCACCGAGGAGCAGATCCAGCCCGAGTGCGCTGGCCTTCACGGCGCTGCTGCAGAAGGTCTACGCGGACTTCGGCTTCACGCGACATCATCTACAAGGTCGCCACGCGGCCCGACAAGCGCATCGGCTCCGACGCGGTCTGGGACAAGGCCGAGCACGCGCTCGATCGGAGTCCTGCAGGCCGTCCGGCGTGCGCCTTCGAGTGACGCCGGGCGAGGGCGCGTTCTACGGCCCCAAGATCGAGTACTCCCTCAAGGACGCGATCGGCCGCGTCGTGGCAGTGCGGCACCATGCAGGTCGACTTCAACATGCCGGAGCGCCTGGGCGCCGAATACGTGGCGACGTCGACAACACGCGCAAGCATGCCGGTCATGCTGCACCGCGCCATCGTCGGCATCGATGGAGCGCTTCATCGGCATCCTGATCGAGCACCACGCCGGCGCGCTGCCGCTGTGGCTGGCGCCGGTGCAGGTGGTGGTGCTGAACATCACGGATCGGCAGGCGGACTACGTGCGCGAGGTGGCGCAAGTGCTGCAAGAGGCCGGCTTCCGGGTCGCGAGCGATTTGCGGAACGAGAAAATAACGTATAAAATTCGAGAACATAGCATTCAAAAACTTCCCTATCATGCTGGTCTCGGAGACAAGGAAGTGGCGGCAAGGACGGTCTCAGCGAGAACGCGCGCCGGGGAGAACCTGGCACCGGTCCCGCTCGAGGCCTTTATTTCGCGCTTGAGAGCCGAATTGGAGGCGCGGAAGTAGGATCCCGGGGGCGCGGCATCGACCTAGAAGCAACATGAAATGCACGCGCCAATTAATTGATATTTAGAGGAATTTTCGCATAGCTCAAGACAAGGCAGTACGCATCAACGGCGAGATCAATTCTCCCGAAGTGCGCCTCGTTGGAATCGAGGGTGAAGCGCTCGGCATCGTGCGGGTCGAGGAAGCGATGCGCCTCGCGGAAGAGAACGAGATCGACCTCGTCGAAATCGCGCCGACGGCGAAGCCGCCGGTGTGCCGGTTGATGGATTACGGCAAGTTCAAGTATCGCGAGAGCAAGAAAGCCCACGAAGCCAAGCTCAAGCAGAAGCAGATCCAGGTCAAGGAAGTGAAGTTCCGGCCCGGCACCGACGAAGGCGACTACAAGATCAAGGTCCGCAACCTCACCCGCTTCCTCACGGAAGGCGACAAGACCAAGGTGACGTTGCGGTTCCGGGGCCGGGAGATGGCGCACCAGGAGCTGGGTGTGGCGCTGTTGAAGCGCGTCGAAGCGGACCTCGCGCCCGTGGGAACCGTGGAACAGTGGCCGAAGCTGGAAGGGCGCCAGATGATTATGATCCTTGCCCCGAAGAAGAAGCATTGAGGTCATAGAGAGAAGATGGGGCAGCGGGGCGGTCGTTGGAGCAGGCAGCAAGCTGCCGCTCAACGACGCGAAACAGAAAGCAGGGCATTGAAGCGGTAGCTACAAGGTGACTGCAGGTCGAGAAGCGCGGAAGGGTTCCGCCACCTGCTGCACCAATGCAAGGAGGGCACCATGCCCAAGATGAAGACCAAGAGTGGCGCCGCCAAGCGCTTTCGGGTCCGCGGCAGCGGCTCGATCAAGCGCTACCAGGCGGGCAAGCGCCACATCCTCACCAAGCGCACCACCAAGAACAAGCGCCACCTGCGCGGCGCCACGGGGGTCGATGCGACCAACCTGGGGCACGTGAAGGCGATGCTGCCCTACGCTTAAGGAGCGCCCACCATGCCTCGCGTAAAACGTGGAGTCACGGCGCGCGCGCGCCACAAGAAGGTCCTCGACCAGGCCAAGGGTTTTCGCGGCCGTCGCAAGAGCGTCTACCGCATCGCCAAGGAAGCGGTGATGAAGGCGGGGCAATATGCCTACCGCGACCGCCGCAACCGCAAGCGCGACTTCCGCGCCCTGTGGATCACCCGCATCAACGCCGGCGCGCGCGAAGCGGGCGTCACCTACAGCCAGTTCATGGCGGGCCTGAAGAAGGCGGGTATCGAGGTGGATCGAAAAGTCCTCGCGGACCTGGCGGTGATGGACAAGCCTGCCTTCGGAAAGATCGTCGAGCAGGCCAAGGCGAGCCTCGGTGCCTGAGACGACGTAAAGCAAACGGGGGGCTCGCGAGAGCCCCCTTTCTTTTTATGCCACGACTCGAATCCCTCGTCACCGAAGCCGCGCACGCGATCGCGGGCGCGCGCTCCATCGCCGAGCTGGAGCAGGCGAAGGCGCGCTACCTCGGCAAGGCCGGCGCGCTCACGGAGCTGCTCAAGGGCCTGGGCAAGCTGCCGGCCGACGAGCGCCCGCAGGCGGGTGCCGAGATCAACCGGGCCAAGGCGCGGGTGGAGGAAGTCCTGCAGGCGCGGCGTGAGGCGATCCTGGCGAGCGAGCTCGACGCGCAGCTCGCCGGCGAGTCGGTCGACGTCACTTTGCCGGGGCGCCGCCAATCGGCCGGCGGACTGCATCCCATCGCGCGGGCCCAGGAGCACGTGGAGCGGCTGTTCGCGACGATGGGCTTCTCGGTCGCCGACGGCCCCGAGATCGAGAACGACTACTACAACTTCACCGCGCTGCGGATGTTCCCCAACCATCCCTCGCGCAGCATGCAGGACACGTTCTACATCGCCGGCTCGGAGCGGGTGCTGCGCACGCAGACCTCGCCGGTCCAGATCCGCTACATGGAGTCGCACCAGCCCCCGATCCGCATCATCTGCCCGGGGCGGGTCTACCGCTGCGACCACGATGCCACGCACTCGCCGATGTTCCACCAGATCGAAGGCCTGTGGGTCGACGAGGGCATCAGCCTGGCGGACCTGAAGGGCACCGTGACCCAGTTCTGCCGCGCATTCTTCGAGCGGGAGGACATCGCGGTGCGCTTCCGGCCCTCGTACTTCCCGTTCGTCGAGCCGGGCGTGGAGATCGACATCGAGTGGTCGCGCAAGGGCGACGAGATCACCTACCTCGAGATCGCGGGCGCCGGTGTGGTGCACCCGGAAGTGCTGCGCAACGGCGGCATCGATCCGGCGAAATACTCGGGCTTTGCGTTCGGCATGGGACTCGACCGGCTCGCGATGCTCAAGTACGGCGTGAACGACCTGCGCCTGTTCTTCGACAACGACCTCAAGTTCCTGGCCCAATTCCGATGAAGGTCTCGCTCGCCTGGCTCAAGGAGCTGGTCGACATCGACCTGCCGCTCGAGCGCCTCGCCCATGCGCTCACCATGGGTGGGCTCGAGGTGGAGGAGGTGACGCCGGTCGCGCCGCCCTTCTCGGGCGTCGTGGTGGGATGGGTGCGCAACGTCGCGCCGCATCCGAATGCCGACAAGCTGCAGGTGACGCAGGTCGACGCGGGCACCGGCGAATTGCTGCAGATCGTCTGCGGCGCGCCCAATGTCGCGGCCGGGCAGAAAGTCCCGTGTGCGCTGGTGGGAGCGCGGCTGCCGGGCCTGGAGATCAAGCGCGCCAAGCTGCGCGGCGTGGAATCAAGCGGCATGCTGTGCTCGGCGCGTGAGCTGGGCATGTCGGACGACCATGCGGGCCTGCTGGTCCTCGACGAAGATGCCGCCGTGGGACGCGACGTGCGCGAGGTGCTCGGCCTCGACGACGTCTACCTCACGCTCAAGCTCACGCCCAACCGCGGCGATTGCCTGTCGATGTTCGGGGTGGCCCGCGACGCAGCCGCGATCACCGCCGCGCGGCTGCGCCTAGCGAACGCGCCCCCGGTTCCCGAGGCTCCGGTGGAGACGCGCTCCGTCTCGATCTCCGAGCCCAGGGGGTGCGGTCAATATTTCGGCCGGACGGTGCGCGGCATCGATCCGGGTGCGCGCACGCCCGCATGGATGGTGCGGCGCCTGGAGCGCGCGGGGCTGCGCGCGATCAGCGCCCTGGTGGACATCACCAACTACGTGATGCTCGAGCGGGGCCAGCCGATGCACGCGTTCGACGACGCGCGGCTGCGTGGCGCGATCGAAGTGCGCTACATGCGCCCCGGCGAGCGCATCCGCCTCCTGAACGATCAGGAGGTCGACTACCGTCCGGGGCTGCTCGCGATCACCGACCTGTCCGGGCCGGTGGCGCTCGCGGGCGTGATGGGCGGCTACGACACGATGGTGGGGCCGGGGACCACCGAGCTCTTCCTCGAGTCGGCGTTCTTCCACCCCGAGGCGGTGCAGGGAAAGGCCCGCGAACTGGCGCTCGCGAGCGACGCCGCCTACCGCTTCGAGCGCGGCGTCGATCCCGGCGGGAGCGGTGCGGCCCTCGAGCGCGCCACTGCGCTGGTCCTGGAGATCTGCGGCGGAACGGCGGGTCCCATCGTGCGCGCGGTAGGCGAGTTGCCGCGGCACGCGGGGATCGTGGCGCGGCCCGACCGCGTGCGCGCACTGCTCGGCTACGACATCGCGGACGAGGAGATGCACGACATCCTGCGGCGGCTGTCATGCGTTCCCGAGTCGCAGGGCCATGCGATCCGCGTCACGCCGCCGAGTTGGCGCTTCGACCTGGCGATCGAGGAGGACATCGTCGAGGAGATCGCGCGCATCCACGGCTACGAGCATGTTCCCGCCCGCCCGCCGCGCTCGAGCGTGCCGATGATCGCGCTGCGCGAGGGCGATCGCAGCCGCTTCGAGCTGCGCCACGCCGCCGCGGCGCTGGGCTACCAGGAGATCGTGAGCTACAGCTTCGTGGCCGACGAGTGGGAGCGCGACTTCGCGGGCAACGCGGCGCCGGTTCGGCTCGCCAATCCCATCGCGAGCAACATGGCGGTGATGCGCACCACCCTCCTGGGGGGCCTCGTGCACGCGCTGCGATCGAACCTGAATCGCGGCGAGACGCGTGCCCGCCTGTTCGAGATCGGGCGCTGCTTCGAGGCCGACGCGGCCGAGCTTGCCGTGCAGCCGGAGCGCATCGCAGGCCTCGCGTTCGGCACGCGCGAGCCGGAACAGTGGTCGATCGCCTCCCCGCGCGTCGATTTCTTCGACGCCAAGGGCGACGTCCAGTCCCTGGCCGGGACCTTGGGGCTCGAATTCGAGCGTTTCGTGCATCCCGCCTGCCATCCGGGGCGGTGCGCCGCGGTATACCGGAAGGGGCACGCCATCGGCTTGGTGGGGGAGCTTCATCCGCGCCTGCTGCAGAAGTACGAGCTGCCCACGGCGCCGGTCGTCTTCGAGCTGCTCACTGCCCCGCTCCTAGCGGGCGGTTTTCCCCGTTTCGGGGGCCTGTCGCGCATGCCGGTGGTGCGCCGGGACTACGCCTTCATCGTGGCCGAAGAGGTTCCGGCGCGGGCGATTCTGGAGGCCGTCCGCTCCCGGGTCCCGCCCTTCGTCCGGGAGGTCGAAGTGTTCGACGTCTACCGCGGCAAGGGGGTCGAAGCTGGCAAAAAAAGCCTTGCGTTACGTATAGTTATGCAGGATACTGACAGGACTTTGACAGATTCCGAAGTGGAGGCAGTGGTTGCCTCCGTTCGCGAGCAGCTCAACGAAAAATTCCAAGCCCAGCCGCGCACGTGAAAGACAAAGTCACCCTCACCAAGGCCGAGCTGGCCGACCTCATGTTCGAGAAGGTCGGCCTGAACAAGCGCGAGGCCAAGGACATGGTCGAATCCTTCTTCGAGGAGATCCGGATCGCCCTGGAGCGCGGCGAGATGGTCAAGCTGTCGGGATTCGGCAATTTCCAGCTGCGGAAGAAGCCCCAGCGCCCCGGGCGCAATCCGAAGACCGGTGAGGAGATTCCCATCACGGCCCGACGCGTGGTCACGTTCCATGCGAGTCAGAAGCTGAAGAGCCTCGTGGAGAAGTCTTTCAATGGCCACGGAGAACCTGGCGACGACTGAACTTCCGGCCATCCCTGCCAAGCGCTATTTCACCATCGGCGAAGTGAGCGATTTGTGCGGGGTGAAGCCGCATGTGCTGCGTTACTGGGAGCAGGAGTTCACGCAGCTGAAGCCCTTGAAGCGCCGCGGCAACCGCCGCTATTACCAGCACCATGAAGTGCTGCTTATCCGGCGCATCCGCGAGTTGCTCTACGAGCACGGTTTCACCATCAACGGCGCGCGCAACCGGCTCGAGGATTCCCTCCCGGGCTCGTCGGTGCGCGGCGACGGCCAGAAGACGATGACGGTGCCGCAACCCATCTCCCCGTCGAGCATACGCAAGGAGCTCAAGAGCATCCTCAAGATGCTCGAGCGCTAGGCTATAATCTACGGCTCGGTCGGGGCGTAGCGCAGCCTGGTAGCGCACCTGCATGGGGTGCAGGGGGTCGAAGGTTCGAATCCTTTCGCCCCGACCATATCCAATTGATCGCGCCGTCCGCCTCCCCTTGGGCGCGTGTCCCTGTGGCGAGTACGTGACCCTTCCCCGTCGAAAGTCGTTGTTCGCGTGCCTTGGGCGGCTGGGACGGAGATGCGTTCGACGCCCCCTTGTAACCGCGCTGTAATGCGGGCTGCCCAGACTGCTCGCCACGCATCCTCGCACGCAGATGGGATAGCGCGCGAGTCGCGCTGGAGAGCCCCGATGGAACTGAAGCTCGCCTTCGACTCGCGCATACATGCCTCAGCCTGATCGGAGGCTATCGTGCGTCATTTGCGCCTTCAATGAAGCGCCACGGATTGGCGCGGTACTGGCGGTCGCCTCCGTGCACCCGCTCCTGGACGAAGTGATTGTCGTTGACGATGGGTCCACTGACGGTACGTCGGAGATCGTGAGATCGTTCCCGTCGGTACGATTGATCTCGTACCCCCGGAATCGTGGGAAGAGTTGCGCGATGGCGGCTGGAATTGCGGCGGCCACCAATAATATCCTGATGCTCCTCGATGCGGACCTCAAGGGTTTGAGCGCAGACGACGTCACCGCGTTGGCTGAGCCGGTATTGTCGGGAAGAGCGGATGTCAGCATGAGTTTGCGGCATAACAGCCTTCCTATCTACCGGGCGATCGGGATCGATTTCGTTTCCGGCGAACGTGTCCTTCGGAGAGAGCTATTGAGCGAAACGCTGATCGAGATGAGCGCCCTGCCGCGTTTCGGCATTGAGGTATTTACAAATAAGCGAATCATCGCCGGCAAGCTTTCTATCGCGGTCGTTCGGTGGGCACATGTAACGCAAGCGCGAAAAACGGAAAAAATGGGGCGGTGGAAGGGCATGTTGGCTGAATGCCGTATGTTAAGGGACGTCTTGCAAGTGGCCTATCCTCTGGCGGCAATCTCCCAGACCTACCACTTGCGTTCGCTCCGAATCTCCGTTGATCAAGGATCGACGGTCGAAGGGAAGCCTGGTGTGTACCCGATACCCGTCCGCGATGACCACCCAGCGACGCACTGAGCGCGAAGTCTCCCGATCCCTGCGCCTCGAGCGTGCGGCCCGCAGCCTGGATGAGTTGCGCCGCATGGCCTTGGCGGCCGAGCAGGAGTTCGCGAGCGAACTCGACGCCACGGCACCCTCGATGCGGGAGAGCGCCTACAACCTCGTCCACTACCTCGCCGTGCGCAGGCACGACGTGCGGGAACTGCAGGACGAGCTCACTCGGCTGGGCCTGAGCTCGCTCGGCCGCATGGAAGCCCACGTGATGGCCTCGCTGCAGGCGGTACTCGAGGTCCTGTGCGCCCTGCGCGGGCAACCGGTTCCGCCCGAGATCGCCGGAGCGCCGCCGGTCACGTTCAATACCGGCGACGCCCTTCTGGCCGAGCATGCCAACGCGATCCTCGGACCCGCGCGTCGCGGCCGCGTGACGCGGATCATGGTGACGATGCCCGGCGAGGCCGCCGATCAGCCGGCGTTGATCCGCGACCTGGTCGAGGACGGCATGGAAGTGATGCGCGTCAACTGCGCCCACGACAGCCCCAAGGTCTGGGAGCGGATGGTCAAGCACTTGCGCCGAGCGCAACGCGAGACCGGCAAGCGCTGCGCATTGTCCTTCGACCTTGCCGGGCCCAAGCTGCGCACCGGACCCATCGAGCCCGGACCTGCGGTCGTGAAGTGGCGGCCGGTGCGCGATGCAATCGGTCGCGTGACGCACAACGCGCGCGTGCGGCTCGTCGCGCGTATGCACGACACCGATGTGGACGACGCAACCATTCCCGTCGAAGGCGATCTGCTCGCAAAGGCGAAGCCGGGCGACACCGTCGAGCTCGCCGACACCCGCCACCGCAAGCGCGTGCTGCACGTCGTCGAAGCCCGCGCCGGCGAGTGCCTTTGCGAGACGGACGCGACGGCGTACGTCGTGCCCGGGACACGGCTGTCGCTGCGGCGCAAGCAGCGAGTTGTGGCCAAGGGTGCCGTCGGCGCCCTGCCCATGGTCGAGCAGTGGATCTCGCTGCGGCCGGGTGACACGCTTGACGTCGTGCGCGGCGAAATGCCCGGCCGGGACGCCGTTCACGATGACGATGGCCGCGTGCAGCAGCCGGCCTTCGTGTCCTGCGCGCTTCCGGAGGTGTTCGCGGGCGTGCGTGTCGGCGAGCCGATTCTCTTCGACGATGGGAAGATCCGCGGCGCAATCCGCGGCGTCGCCGAGGGGCGCTTTCGGGTCCAGATCACGGCGGTCGCGGGGGGCGCCGCGAAGCTCAAGGCGGAGAAGGGCATCAACCTGCCCGAGACCGACCTCAACCTGCCGGCGCTGACCGCGAAAGACGTGGAAGACCTGGCGTTCGTGGTCAAGCACGCGGACATGGTCGCGCTTTCGTTCGTGCAACGGCCCGAGGACATCGGCGCTCTGCTCGCCGAGCTCGCGCGTCTGGCCGCGCCGCGCATGGGCATCGTGCTCAAGATCGAGACGCAAGCCGCGTTCAACCGCCTTCCGGTGCTGCTGCTCGCTGCAATGCGTCACCCGCCGGTGGCCGTGATGGTGGCGCGCGGCGACCTCGGCGTCGAAGTGGGCTTCGAGCGGCTCGCGGAGGTGCAGGAGGAAATCCTGTGGCTTTGCGAGGCGGCGCATGTACCGGTGATCTGGGCGACCCAGGTGCTGGAATCGCTCGCCAAGGGTGGCATACCCTCGCGCGCCGAGGTCACGGACGCGGCCATGGGCAGCCGTGCCGAGTGCGTGATGCTGAACAAGGGACCCTACATCCGGGAGACGCTGCGATTCCTGATCGACGTGCTCGGGCGCATGGAGGAGCACCAGCACAAGAAGACATCGCGGCTGCGGAAACTGCACGTGTCCGACACCAAGCGATCGCGAACACAGCCCGCCGTGACGGCCCCCAAGGCTGTCCGCTGAACTTCCGCGCGAGCTTCCCCGCCCCCGTAGTCACCCGAGGTGCAGCGAGCCTCAGAAGGCAAACTCGACGCTCGCTTCGACCGTCAGCGAATCGCCGCGGCGGGCATAGGGACTGGATGCGGCATACCCGGTGAGATGCGTGTAGTCCAGCGAGACGTATGCAAGCGCATTCCGGCGCACGGGAGCGGTGACCGAAAGGCCCGCGCTTGTCCATTGCTGGCCGGCACGCGGGGCGTACCGCGCAAGTCCCGACCTGGCCGCCTGGTCGGCGCTGACGCCATAGAACGACTGCATGTAGCTGCGGTTGGCATAGCTCGCCGACAGGTCGAGGCTCACGGAGGCCGGGCCCTGCTGGAAGATGTCGTACGACGTTCCGATGTCGATCAGCAGGCCGTTGCGATCGTAGCCCGAGCCGTAGCGCGCGGATGACTGCACCTGCCAGCGCTCGGTCGCGTTGTAGTTCGCGAAGCCGCCCACGTTGACGGCGTCCCGGATCCTGCCCAGGCCCTGCAGGCCGGCGGCCTCGTCCCGGCCCAGCCCGACGGTTGCGCGCAGCCCGTATTCGAATCGGGGATCCGCGCTGAGGTTCACGCCTACGCCGTTGATCACGTCGGCGAAGAAGCCATTGGCCATGATGACCGTGGCCGAGGGAACTGCCACGTTTGTCCGGGCATCCGCGCCGGCATAGCGTGGGGCGCTGAAGAAGAGCACGCCGGCCGCGCGGATGTCCTTTTCGGGGCGCGTGCCGAGCGAATAGAAGGGCGGAATCTCGGCGCGCACGGCGGACGACATCAAGAACGCGGCGATCCCCAGGGCCAAGGGTCGCATCGCGCGCGCGGCACCCATCGCAGTCGGAGGATCCGCAGCCTCGGCCGGCAGCTATGCGCCCAGGCTTTCCTTCGCCTTGCGCAGGACCGCATCCAGGGCCTGGAGGCCCTGCTCGATCTCCTCCGCCGAGATCTCCAGCGACGGCGCGAGCGTGATGACGTTCTTGTAGTAGCCGCCGATATCGAGCACGAGGCCGATGGTGCGCGACCCCACCTGCAAGTCGCCGCCCAGCCCCAGCTGGAACATCCGATCGGCAAGCCTGCGGCTGGGCGTGCGCCCGTCGGCCTCGCACATTTCCATGCGCAAGGCGAGCCCCAGGCCGTCGACCTCGCCGATTTCGGGGTGGCGTTGCTGCAACTCGCGCAGCCCGGCGAGGAAGCGGGCGCCCTTGCGCGCCACCTTCCCCTCGAAATCCTCGCGGGCGAATATCTTCATGACGGCCAGCCCGGTGGCGGTCCCCAGGGTGTTGGAGGAAAACGTGGAATGCGTCGATCCGGGGCCGAAGACCTGCGGCGAGATCAGCTCCTCCCGGGCCCACAGGCCGGAGATGGGATTCATGCCGTTGGTGAGCGCCTTGCCGAACACGATGATGTCCGGCTGGATCCCGAAGTGCTCCATCGCCCACATCTTGCCGGTGCGATAAAAGCCCATCTGGATCTCGTCGTCGACGATCAGGATGCCGCGCTCCTTGCAGGTGGCGGCCAGGCGCTTGAAGAAATTGCGCGGCGGGATCACGTAGCCGCCCGGTGCCCTGGACCGCCTCGACGAAGAACGCGCCGAACTCCGAACGGCCGGTCTTCGGGTTCCAGGCGCCCGTGTACTCGTGCTCGAACAGGCGCTCGAATTCGCGTACGCAGAAGTCCTCGGTCTTCTGCGCATCTCCCGGGAATGGCGAGCGAAACGTGTAGGGATAGGGCAGGAACTCGGCGCGGTCCGCGAATTCGCCGAACGCCTCGCGGTAACGGTAGGACGAAGTGATCGCGGATGCCGCGAGGGTGCGGCCGTGGTAGCCGCCCTGGAAGGCGAGCATGTGCTGGCGCCCCGTATTCTTGCGCACCAGCTTCAGGGCGTCCTCGATGGCCTGCGAGCCGCCCACGTTGAAGTGCACGCGGCCCTTCATCCCGAACGCCCGTTCGATGCTCGCGCAGATCATCTCGGACAGCTCGATCTTCTCGCGATGCAGGTACTGGCAGGCCAGCTGCGGTAGCCGGCTCACCTGGGCGGAAAGCGCGGCCGTGACCTCGGGGTTCGCATATCCGAGGTTCACGGCCGAATACCACATCTGCAGGTCGAGGTATGGGCGGCCGTGCAGGTCGTAGAGGTAGCTGCCTTCGCATCGATCGAAGATCTTCGGCACCTGCGCGTAGTGCACGGTGTCCCCGTGCGAGCAGACGCGGTCCTCGATGGCGAGGAGCCGCGCCTCCTCGGCTGCGCGTTCGTCGGCGTTCGGATGAAGGTCGGTCAGGTTCATGGGGTTGGCCGGGAATGGTTCAAGGTTGGTGTGGGAAGCGGCGGACGCTACAATCATGGTCCCCTTCCTGCGAGTCGCGCGACAGGCGCCGCCGCAATCCCGAGAACGCATGAAACTCGAATGGGCATGGCTCCCGGACCGGCGCCCCGGACCCGCACCCGACAATGAGATTGTCCTCGAAGGCCCGGCGCCTTGCCGGATCCTCCTCTTGCACGGGCTCACCGGAACGCCGACGGAGTTCGGCTACATAGCGCATTTCCTGCGCCAGCGAAGCGGGTTGAGCGTCGAGTGCCGCCAGCTCGTGAATCATGGCCAGCCGATTGCCGTGCTCGCCCGCACGCGCTGGCAGGAGCTCCTGGCCAGCGCGCGCGCGCATTTCCTGGCGGCGCGCGCGGCGGCGGCGCGGCAGGGCGCGCCGCTCGTGGTCGGCGGTCTCTCGCTGGGCGCCGTGCTGTCCCTGCTGCTTGCGGCCGAGTTCCCGGACGATGTCGCAGGCGTGATGTGCCTGTCGCCGACGCTCTTCTTCGACGGCTGGAACGTGCCGTGGACCCAGCGGCTGATCGGGCTCGCCGACTACACGCCGTTCAAGTATTTCCTGTACTTGCGCGAGACCGCGCCGTACGGAATCAAGGACGAGATCCTGCGCCGGCGCGTCGCCGCCGTCTACGAGAGCTCCGTCCTGGGGGATGACAGCCAGGCCGCGGAGCTGGGCTACTCGCATTTTCCGCTGCGCCTCTTCTGCGAGATGCGGCACCTGATCGCGCGCTGCATCGCCGCGTTGCCGGCCGTCCGTGCGCCCCTGCTGCTGCTGCAGGCGCAGGACGACGATGCCACCAGTCCGCGCAATGCGCAGTTCATCTACGAACGGGTGGCCTCGCGGCGCAAGGAGCTGGTGCTTCTCGGGAACTCGTACCACGTCATCACCGCCGATCTCGATCGCGTGGCGGTGGCCGCCGCGATGGCGCGCTTCTGCCTTTCGCTGGGCACGGCGCAGCCCGAACGCGTGGGCGCAAGGCAGGCCGACGGACATGCCTAGCCTCGCCGGGCGGCCGATGCTCTTCTTCGATTTCGACAACACGATCACGCTGGGCGACGTCCTGGATGCGGTGATCGAGCGGTTCTCGGATACGCAGCAGTGGCGCGAGTGGGAGCGGGCGTGGAAGGAAGGTCGCATGTCGACCCTCGAGTGCCTGCGGCTCCAGATGGGCGGCCTGCGTGTCTCATCCCGGGAGCTGCACGGGTTCGTGTCCGCCACGCCCATCGACCCCGCGTTTGCCGAGATCGTCGCGTGGGCCGCGCGCAACGCAGTCGAGTTGCGGATCGTCAGCGACAATTTCTCCCCGCTGATCTACGGGATCCTCGAGCGCAACGGCCTTTCCGGGGTGCCCGTGCTTGCCAATGACCTGGTGTTCCGGGCGGATCGCGCCGAGCCGCGGTTCCCCTTCCGCGATCCCGCCTGCCAGCGTTGCGCCCACTGCAAGGCGCAGCACCTGCGCACGGCCGAAGGCCGTACCCGCATCTTCGTGGGCGACGGATTGTCCGATCTCTGTCCCGCTTCCGTGGCCGACGTCGTATTCGCCAAGGACGCGCTCGCGCAGGAGCTGACCCGGCGCGGGCTGCCGTTCCTGCCCTATGTTTCGCTCGTCGAGGTCGCGCGATATCTGCATGGTCGTTACGGCGATTCCTCAGCCGGGCGCGAACCGCTTCGCGATCAGCACGGCGTTGGTGCCGCCGAAGGCGAATGAATTGGACATCGCCGCGCCGAGCGCGACGCCGCTGCGGGCGACGTTCGGCACGTAGTCGAGGTCGCATTGCGGGTCCGGGTGTGTGTAGTGGCAGGTCGGCGGGATCGTGCCGGTGCGTATCGCCATGATCGCGGCGATGAATTCCACCGCCCCCGAGGCGCCAAGCAGGTGGCCGTGCAGCGCCTTGGTCGAGGATATCGGCACGCGCTGCGCGTCCGCCCCGAACGCCTTGTGGATGGACTGGGTTTCGACGACGTCGCCCACCTGGGTCGCGGTACCGTGCGCGTTGATGTAGCCGATGGCGGACGGCGCGAGCCCCGCGTCGGCGAGCGCGGACTGCATCGCGGCCGCCTGGCCGTCGACCGAGGGCTTGGTGAGGTGCGTGGCGTCGGACGTCGTCCCGTAACCCACGATTTCCTCGCCTACGTCCCGGCCGCGACGCTGCGCGTGCTCGGCGGCCTCGAGCACCAGGACCCCGGCGCCTTCCCCGAGGACGATCCCGGCACGATTCGACGAGAACGGCCGGCACGATTGCTCGGGATGGTCCGCTTCCGCGGCTGCCAGGACGCGCATCGCGTGCCAGCCCGCGATCATGCCCGGCGTGAGCAGGGCCTCGGCACCGCCGACCAGCGCGAGGTCGAGGTAGCCGTCCCGGATCGCGCGGAAGGCATCGCCGATCGCCACCGCCGACGAAGCGCACGCCACCGAGTAGGTCTGCGACGGGCCGCGGATTCCATAGCGCAGCGAGATGTGCGCGGCGGCCGCGTTCGCCATCGTCAGGACCACGCCCATCGGCGCGACGCGGCCATTGTGCGGGTCCAGATAGGATCGATACGAGCTCTCGATCGTGTTGGCGCCGCCGATACCGGATCCGAAGTACACGCCTACCCGCAAGCCTGCGAAGCTGTCCGGCTCGAGCCGTGCGTCCTGTACCGCCTGCTCCGCGGCCACCAGCGCGAACTGCGCGAACCGGTCGAGGGAAGTGAGCTGCATCTTGCTGAAGTGGGCCTCGGGCGCGAATTCGACAGTCGCGGCCACCGCCTCCGGGCGATATGACAGGCGGCGGACGCCCGAGCGGCCGGCCGCGAGGCTTGCGAAGAACTCGGGCACGCAGTTGCCCAGCGCCGAAACGACTCCCAGGCCCGCGACGGCCACCCGCCGGGATGCGCGCATCACTCGCCGGCCGCGACCTTTGCCTGCCGCCTGAGCTCGCCCTCGACGAATCGCGCGAGGTCGCCGACCGTCACCATGTCGCGGGGCAGGTCGGGCAGAACGATGTGGAACTCGTTCTCGAGCTCGAACGCATATTCGATGAACGCGAGCGAGTCCAGGCCGAGCGAGGCCAGCTCGCGATCCTCGCCGAGCGCCGGATCGTCGATTCCGAAGCGCTTGGCCAGTATTCGACGCATCGTCGCCAGGGTTGCGGGCGCGGGAATCTCCGCACCTGCGCTGGACTCTGTCAGCCCCTGGATTTGAACGCTTTCATCCTTCACTGGATGTCTTCCTTCCTCACGAATCGCTGCAAACGTCCCTGGCGGCCGCCCTCAGGGCCCTTGGCAAACAATGCAATATTGCACCTTCCGCGGCCGGGCGCCGGGAGTGCGATGTTGCGGGCCGAAGCTTGCGATATCCTGTCGGGGAAGCGCCGGTCCCTCAGTTTGGCCGCAGCGCCGGGTGGGCCGAAAGATACTCCGCGAGCTGCCCATCGAGCGTTTCCCATCCGATGCCCGCGGCTGCGCGGCGAAAGACCCAGTTGACGAGCGGGTTTCGGTGCTCGGCGTAGTTCCACAGCGGCACCAGGCGATGCCCCATGTCCAGCTTCGCCTTGTACCCGGTCTGTCCCGATTGGAGCACGGTCGCCCCCGTGGCGCATGCCCAGTCATAGGCGGCCGCGAACAGGCGAAACGTGAGATACCCGCCCTTCGAGGCGGCATAGTCGATGCCGATGAACTGGTTGATGGCTCGCTCGCCCAGTGCCAGCATCATCATGAACGCGAGCGTCTTCCCGCTAGCCGGCTCGCGCTGGATGATGAACGAGACCTCCTCGCAGCACGCGATCGCCCGGAAGAATTCGGGGGTCAATCGCTCGAATTTGGTCGTGCCGCGCAGGTAGGTCAGCCAGAAAAGCCTGAAGATCTCCTCGACCTGGCGCGCGTCGGGCCGGGAAACTATCGATGTCGTTACCGGGATGGCCGCTTCGCCCCGACGCAGCTTGATGCCGATCCCGCGGCGCTTGTCCGAACGCATGCCACGCAGGAAGGCTGCGTAGCCGCCGCGGACCAACTCGATGGCCGTACCGGGATAGGACACCATCCTGAACGTGCGCGTCGAATCGAGCAGGAGGTCCAGCGCCTTTCGATCCGGGTCCGGGAAGTCCTTCCAGACCAGCATCGGCGCACCGCATTCGTCGGCCTTGGCCCGCGCCCCGGCGTGCACGAAGGCGGCGACGTCGTGCAGGCGGTAGCCGGGAACGAGCCCGACGCGTCCTTCCTCGCCGGCGACGTTGCCGATGAAGAACGTACGTTGATGGGCCAGGCCCCGCAATGGCCCGCGAGCCAGCGGCGCGATGCACGCGGCGATCCGGGGCGGAATCACGAGCTTCAGCGGTACGTCGAACACGAAGGCGGGAACTATGCCTATCGCCGCGCCCTCGCACTCGAGCAGTCCGAACAGGAACCTGAATTGGTCGCCCAGGTTCCCGGATTCCAGTGCGCGGAACCAGAAGAGGCCCTCGTGCGGCGGCGGGCAGCAGGACGCCCACAGGGATTCCGGTATGTCGGCGCAGTGCGAATGCCAGGTCAGCTGCAGTTGCCCGCCCAACGTGGCCCCGCTAACTCTCGACCGCGCGCAGCAGGGCTACTCCGCCGACTATCAGCGCCATGCCGGCATATTGGATCGGCTCGATGAGCTCTCCGAACAGCAGCCGGGAGCCCCCGATCACGCCGATGAAGGTGAGCGCGGTCACGGGAAATGCGATGCTCAACCGGGAACGGCGCAGGACGAGCATCCAGATGCCGAACGTGAGCAGGAGGCTGAGCGTTGCCGCCCAGAAGCGCACCGACTGTGCGACCATAGACAGCCATTGCGCCGAGAATTGCGGCGGCGGCAAGTGGATGGCTGCGGACTTGAACAGAAGCTGCGCCAGGCTGTCAAGCGCGATCAGCCCGGCCCACAGCGCGGCGGATTCAAGGCGCGAGGGCGGGCGGTCGCCGGGCGGCTCTAGCGGCACGGGACCTGCGAATCACGCGCGACGCAAGACATCACTTCCCTGACCTGCATGACCCTGACCCCCTTTCTCGTCATTATCGGTGCAGTCATGCTCGAAGTGCTCGCGCAGATGGCCTTCAAGCAAGGTACGGGCGTCGTCGTCCGGCAGCAGCGGGGACGCGGTGTTTGGGGCTATTGGATCGGCACCCTGGGCAACGGGTGGATCCAGCTCGGTCTGGCGGCCTATTCCGTCGAGCTCCTCTTCTGGGTCGCGGCGCTCAGCCTGGCGCCGCTCAGCTGGGCGTTCCCGATGATGAGCCTCAGCTACTGTGGCGTGGCGCTGGCGTGCCGCGCGTTCCTCGGGGAAAGGCTCGGCAAGCGCAATGTAATTGCGATCGCGTTGATCGCCGCCGGTGTCGGCCTGGTTGCCTGGCCCTCGCCCTAGGCGATCAGGTAGACCGGGCTCGACCAGGCGAGGTTGCCGTCCTCGGTCGTCACGCAGACGTATAGCGGGTTGTCGCGCCCGCGATCGAGCTTGATCCGGCGCGACAGTTTCATGCGCAGGTGCGCGTTGCCCTCCGGCAAGCGAAAGACGCGGATCCGCCGCCGTATGCCGCCGTTCGCGAACACCAGGTCGTCCAGGCCGATGCGCTCCACCTCGATGCGCTCCTTGACGAGCGGCGTGTCGATCGTGAGCACGCCGGCATCGCGCTCGCGCAGCCCGGCATCGATGCCACCGAAGCCGCCCGTGGTGAGCGCCTGCCACTGCAGCCCATTGTCGCCCAGGGGCACGAGGCGCTTGTCGAGGTTCCAGAAGTTGATCGGTGTGGCGCGCGAGAACGCATTGCCTTCGAGCGTGGCGGTGCCGTCCCAGACGGTCTGCCGGCCCCGCCCGCGGTATTCCGAGCCCTCCCAGACGATCCGGATGCGGCGCCCGAGATCCGGCTGCGCGAACGGACGGATCGTCTCGAGCACGCGAGCGCCGTTGCGCAGCTCGATGCGCTCGATCGGCGCGGCCGCGACGACCTCGAGGTTGTAGGTGACCTCGTCCGAGTCGGTGCGCACGATGTCGCCCATCAGGGCGCGCGTCGCGGGGCGGGCAATTGCGCGCGGGTCTACATTAGGATCGGTCTCGAAGCGCTGGCCCGGCGCGGGGAGATCCACGAACGCATCGAGCAGCATCCGGCTGCCCGTGGTGGCGTAGTGGCGGCGCCGGCGCATGGCGTCGAGCAGCGCATCGCGGTCGAGGCGCGGGGCGAGCAGGCAGGTGAGGCCCCCATAAGCCCCGAAGAGCGACGCGCCGGGATGGCTTGCGCCGTGCCGGCCCTTGTGCCCGTCGGAATTGGCGACGATGCCGACGCGATAGCCCTGCGCGAAGGCGTCCTCGAGCAGCCACTCGAACGTTCCCCAGTCGGAATGCACCTCGACGCTGCGCTCGATCCGCGCGTCGTGCGCGATGCGGATGTCCGCGTAGCGGCCGCCGATGTGCGCGAACACCACGCAGTCCTCGTCTTTCAGCGCCTCGAAGAGGCCGGCGGCGCTCGTGGCATCGCTCGCGACGTCCGAGAGGTCGTCGACGAGCGCATGCGACGAGCGGTGGATGGTGCGCCCTTCATGGCGAAACAGGACGTTGCGATCGCCGCCGAGGCCGGTGTTGCCCGACCATTCGTAGCCCGGGAAGATGACGAATTCACCGTCGCGGTCGAACTCCGCCGTCAGGCGATTGAGCTCCTGCCAGAACGGCGTGGTGATCTGGAAGTCGTTGCCCTGGTGGCTCATCGCATCGAGGAAGGCGCGATCGCGTGCGAACTCGATCAGCTCGCGCGCCGAGTTGGTGCCGATGGTTTCCTCGGATTGCCCGTGCAGGTCGGCCCAGTAGTGCACGCATTCGGCTTGCGCGACGATGCGCAGCGGGTTCGAGCGGCAAACGATCGCACCCGACCCGTCGAGGACGTCGATGGTGATGTCGCCGGGCGCCGCGGCCGAAAGGGGACCGATGCTGGTCGCGTAAGTCCCGCGGTGCACCGCGAAGTCCGCGGGCAGCCCCGCGAGCGGTGCGGACGCGCGCAGGCGAAAGCGTCCCGCGACGCGATGGCTCGGATTGCCCCACCTGTCCTCGCCCTTGAAACCCAGCCGGAACGGCTCGCCCACGCGCCGCAGCGTCGGGGCGATCGCCTTGTAGAGCACCGGCGGCCCGGCCACCACGGAGATGAACGGCTGCACGGGCAGCTCGACGTAGTTGTACGTCGCGATCGCGTCGACCAGCACGCGAAACTCGAACGTCGGCTCGTGGAAGGTCTGCACGCGGATCCCCGGCGAGCCCTGGCGGCGGTCCCCGAAGCGCACGATGATCCGGTCGCCTTCGCGCAGGAAGCCGCGCATCACGCGGATGAAGAGCGTCTTGTCCCAGGGCCGGATGTTGCGCTTGCCGTCGTACTCGACCTGCAGCACCGCGCCGTTGGACGCCTCGACCGTCGTGTAATTCCAGCCCTTGGGATCGGTGAACTGCGGGCGCCCCATGTCGCTCGCGAAGCGATGCACGATCTTGATCGAGCCGGTGTCGTCGATGCCGAAGTAGCCGGCGGTGTAGGTCAGCGTGAATTCGCCGAAGCTGCCGGCCTCGAACTCGCCGGTGGGGGAGACGGTAGCCGTGCCCATGCGCCCGGGCAGGTAGGTGGAGTGCGGCATTCGCGCATTGTAGCCGCGCCGCAACGCCTCAGTCGGCCTTGCGGTTCAGGAGCGCGTGGACCCGCTGCTCGAAGTCGGCGGCGAGCTTCCTCACGTCATCCTCGGCCTGCTTGCGCGAGGTAATGTCCCGGATGTTGCATTGGGCGACCTTCGCGTTGCCGACATCGTAGACGTTGCTCACGAACTCGACGAAGTGGAGCATTCCGGCCTTGCTCTCGAGCGGCAGGTTCTCGTATCGCACGTACCCCTTGCCCTGCAATTCCCTGAAAGCGGCCTTGGACAGGTCGGTGTCCTTGAACGCGCCCAGTTCCCACAACGTCTTGCCGACGACCTCTTCCCGGGAATAGTCGAGCAACTTCAGCAGGAACGGATTCACGTCGAGTACCTGGCCAGTGACGGGATCGAGAATCAGGATCCCGTCCTGCGCGGTCTCGAAGAGCCGGCGATAGCGGCGCTCAGAGACTTCCAGCGCGCCCTTCATCTCCTCGCCCGCACGGCGCATCTTTGCCTCGCGCAGCGCGCGCTCGATCGCCGGAATCACGCGCGACATATCGCGCTTCTGGACGTAGTCATCCGCCCCCGAGCGCATCAGCGAGACCGCCAGGTTCAGGTCGATTTCCCCGGAAGCGATGATGAAGGGCACGTCCGGGCGCAATTCCTTGGCCATCGCCAGGGCGGCCGGCGCGCTGAAGCGCGGCATGGAGTGGTCGGAGGTGATGACGTCCCAGTCCTGGCGCCCCAACGCCGCGCGCATCGCGTCCGGAGTGTCGACGACCGCGTGGGTGACGTCATAGCCGCCGTCGCTAAGGGCGCGCAGCAGGAGCGCGGCATCGTCTTGCGAATCGTCGACAATCAGCACCCGTAGCGGCTGGTTCACGGGCTTCCCCCAGTTACCCAGCGTAAATGGTGCGCGACAAGGCGGGTTTCCGACTTGTCGACGATCAAGGAACCTCGGGAAGGGTCGTCAGCCCGGTTGCAGCGGGCCGGTCATGCAATCTGCAACTGGTCCGGGGGCAATGGGCGGGAATAGAAATAGCCCTGGATCTCGTCGCAGCCGTTGCCCGCGAGGAAGTCCCTCTGCTCGCGCGTCTCGACCCCCTCGGCGACGACGTTGAAGCGCAGGCTGTGTCCCAGCGAAATGATGGCCTTCGCGAGGATTCCGTCGTCCGGGCCGCCGGTGGCGTGGATGTCCCGGATGAAGGATCCGTCGATCTTCAGCGTGCTGATCGGGAGCCTGCGCAGATATGACAGGCTGGAAAACCCGGTGCCGAAGTCGTCGATCGCCGTGTGCACGCCGATGGCCCTCAATGCCTCGAGCTTGGAGATCGCGCTATCCACGTCCTGCATGAGGGTGCTCTCGGTGAGCTCAAGCTCGAGGCGATTGGACATCCCGGTCTGGGCAATGACCTCGCCGACCGTGCGCACCAGCCCGAAGCCCCAAAGCTGGCGGGCCGACAGGTTCACGGACATGACCACCGGCGGCAGCCCGGCGCGTAGCCATTTGGCGGCCTGGCCGCAGGCCGTTCGCAGAACCCACTCCCCGATCGGCACGATGAGTCCGGTTTCCTCGGCGAGGGGAATGAAGCGGTCGGGAAAGACCACCCCGCGTTCCGGATGCTGCCAGCGCACCAGCGCCTCCACCGCGACGAGTTTGCCGGTGCGGGCGTTCACCCGCGGCTGGTAGTGGAGCAGCAGCTCCTGGCGCTCGATGGCCCGATGCAGGCTTTGCTCCATCGACAGGCGCTCGTTGGCGAGCTCGTTCATCTCGGCCGTGAAGAACTCGAACGTATTGCGTCCGTGCGCCTTCGCACGATACATGGCTGCGTCCGCATATTTCAGCAGCGTTTGCACGTCTGGTCCGTCCTGCGGGTAGAGGCTGATGCCCGCGCTGCAGGTGATCTTGAGCTCCCGTCCGGCCGCCACGATGGGCTCGCCTACCTTGGCGATGATCCGGCGCATGCTGCGGAATATCGCGTTCTCGCGGCCCTGGTCGTTCAGCAGCAGCACGAACTCGTCGCCCCCGACGCGCGCGACGGTGTCGCCCTTGCGGACCATGGCGAGCAACCGCTCCCCGACCTGCCGCAAGACCTCGTCGCCCACGTCGTGCCCGAGGCTGTCGTTGATGACCTTGAAATGATCGAGGTCGACGAAGACGACGGCGACGGACCTCGTCTTGCGCTGGACATAGACCGCGTGCTGCAGGCGATCATTCAGAAGGTGGCGGTTCGGCAGCCCGGTGAGGGCGTCGAAGTTCGCCTGGCGCTCGAGCTCGGCGTGGGTCGCGTGAAGGGCCGCTTCGTCCTTCTTGCGCCGGGTGATGTCCTTGCCGACGCCGCGATATCCCGTGAATGCCCCCAGCGCATCGAATGTCGCGTGCCCGCTGTATGCGACGTGGCGCAGCTCGCCGTTCTGGTCGCGCTGCGCGTACTCGAAATCCTGGAACGGCTTACGGGCGGCGAGGACCGCCTGGTGCGCGTCGAGCGCTGCCGGCGGGACTCCCAGGATGTCCATCTCCCGGAGGCGATTGCCGAGGAAGGTCTCGGGTCGCACGTTGAGCGAGTCCAGCACGCCGCCGGATACGAGGGTGAAGCGCAGCTCGGAGTCCTGCTCCCAGTACCAATCCGAGGACAGCTCCGTGAGGCTGCGGAACCGGGCTTCGCTTTCGCGGGTTGCGGCTTCGGCTTGCCTTCGCGCCATCAGCTGCCCGATCAGGCGCCCGACGCTCACGGCGGTCTGGAGCAGCCAGGTATCGGACTCGCGCCGCTCGCGGCTGAAGAACTCGATTGCACCCACCACGCGATCGCCGAGCATCACCGGGAAGGCGAACGCGCTGCGCAGGCCCGCCCGCGTCGCCAGCCCGGCGCGCAGGAAATCGGGCCTCATCAAGACGTCCGGAATCCAGTTGGAATTGCCGGTTGCCAGCACCTGTCGAATGAGGCCGCTGCGATCCGGAGCGAACGATTCGCGTGCGCACGCCTCGAGAAATGCCTGGATCCCCTGGTCCGGCACGCTCCACGTCTCGACCATGTGCAGCCGGTTGTCGCGCTCGTCGAGACTCCACCGGGCACCGCATGCCCAGTCCAGCCGCTCGCAGATGACGCTCAGGATTCCGCGAATGGCGTCGTGCACGGTTTCGTCGCCGCCGAGGAAGCGAGCCACGGCATGCTCGATCGCTTCACGCTGCTCGGCCCGCTTTCGATCCGTGATGTCGATGATCGTGCCGATGAGCCCGCTCACGTCGCCGGACGCATCCTGGAAAGTTGCCTTGTTGTAGAGCGTATGGCGGACCCGGCCGTCCGGCAGGGTCAGCGCAATTTCGTAGGATTGGCTTCCGGGCTCGGCCCACAGCGCCTCGTCCATGAGCCGATGCTTGGCGGCAAGCTCGGGCGCATGGGCGTAGAGCTCCCGGGCATGGCGGCCGATCATCGTTTCCCGGGCAACGCCGAAGAATTTCTCCCAGGCGCTGTTGACGCCGAGATACATGCCGTCCCGCGCCTTGAAGAAGACGGGGACCGGGAGCACTTCGATGAGTTGCTGCGCGATCTCGAGCTTTTCCGACAGCCCGGGCCCGTGCCGGCCCAATGCGGCGAGGAGCGTCGAGATGTCGCTTTCGGCCTTGCGCATGGTTGCCTTGCTCTTTCTACGGGCGCATCGGATTGAGAATAGATCAAATCGCCCGGGAAGCGGGGCGCCCGTCGCACTGGACAAGGTTGCGGGGATGGACGAGAATGCGCGCCATCCGACCGGGAGAGCGCGTCCACGAGACGCCGCCGAAGGGGTAGCACCCGCAAACTCTCAGGCACCAGGACCGATCGGATCCGGAAGCGATTCCGGACTCTGGAGAGCGGCGGCCGAACGGCAAGACCTTGCGGACCGCACACCGAAGGGGCATCGTCCGCGTGGCGGGCGTAATCTCTCAGGTACCAAGGACAGAGGGGTCAGGAAAGCGCCCGCGCTTGCCTGGCCCCTTTTCCATTCCGGAGACCGCGCGCTTGCCGAAGACCACGCCCTTGAACGCCCTGCACCGCGCCGCGGGTGCGCGCATGGTCGATTTCGGCGGCTGGGACCTGCCGGTGCACTATGGCTCGCAGCTCGAGGAGCATCACGCGGTGCGCCGCGATGCGGGCCTGTTCGACGTGTCGCACATGCTGGTGGTCGACGTGCGCGGCGCTGGCGCCCGCGCGTTCCTGCGCCGCGCGCTCGCCAACGACGTGGCGAAGCTCACGATCCCGGGCCGGGCGCTCTATACCTGCATGCTCACCGAGGCCGGCGGCGTGGTGGACGACCTCATCGTCTATTTCTTCCTCGAGGATCATTTCCGCATCGTGGTGAACGCCGCCACCGCGCAGAAGGACCTCGCCTGGCTCGAGGAGCTGCGGGAGCGCTGGAAGTCCGGGATCGCGATCCAGCCGCGGCGCGACCGCGCGATCCTCGCGATCCAGGGCCCGCGCGCGCGCGAGCGCTTCTGGCAGGCATTTCCGGAAATGCACGCGGCCAGCGCATCCCTCGCGCCCTTTCATGCCGCGCTGATGGGCGAGCACATGATCGCCCGCACCGGCTACACCGGCGAGGACGGCTTCGAGCTCGTGCTGCCCGCCTCGCAGGCGGCCGTGGCATGGCAGGGACTCGTGGGCGCTGGCGCGCGGCCCTGCGGCCTGGGGGCGCGCGACACGCTGCGCCTGGAGGCGGGCATGAACCTCTACGGCCAGGACATGGACGAGGAAGTCTCGCCGCTGGACGCGGGCCTCGCGTGGACCGTGGCGCTCACGGCCGGGCGCGACTTCGTCGGGCGCGGGGCGCTCGAGGCGCGGGGCCAGCGCCACGAGTTCCTCGGGCTCGTGCTGCTCGAGCCGGGCGGCGTGCTGCGCGCGCACCAGGAGATCGAGGGCGCGCGCGGCGCGGGCGAGGTCACGAGCGGCACGTTCTCCCCAACGCTTGCGAAATCGATCGCGCTCGCGCGGCTGCCGCGCGCAACGGCGATCGGCGACACGGTGCACGTGCGCGTTCGCGACAAGCGCCTCGCCGCGCGCGTCGTGAAGGTGCCCTTCGTGCGCAACGGCAGCATCCTCGTCCAATGATCCCCAGGGAAGCGACATGAAACTTCCGCAGGAGCTTCGCTACACCGCCTCGCACGAATGGGTGCGCCGCGAGCCCGACGGCACGCTCGCCGTCGGCATCACCGATCACGCGCAGGAGCAGCTGGGCGACATCGTGTTCGTCGAGCCCCCGCAGGCCGGCCGGAAGGTCGCCCGGGGCGAGGCCGTGGGCGTGGTCGAGTCCGTGAAGGCCGCCTCCGACATCTACGCCCCGCTCGCCGGGCAGATCGTCGCGGCGAACGGCGCGCTCGGCGATGCTCCCGAGCAGGTGAACGAGGATGCATACGCCGCGTGGATGTACCGCATCAAGCCGGACCATCCGGCCGATTTCGAGACGCTCCTCGACGCGGCCGCGTACGAGAAGGCCGCGGCTTCCTGACGCCCCCCGAGGATCCCATGCCCGATACGCCCCTGGCCACGTCGCCGCGTCCCACGCTCGACGAGCTCGAGGACCACATCGCCTTTGCACGGCGCCACATCGGTCCCGACGCGGACGAGCAGGCCGCGATGCTCGCCGCGCTGGGCTTCGCCTCGCGCGCTGCGCTCGTCGACGCCGTGATCCCGGCCTCGATCCGCCGCAAGTCGCCCATGGGGCTCGGCGCGGCGCGCACCGAAGGCAACGCCCTCGCCGCGCTGCGCCGGATCGCGGAGAAGAACCAGCTGTTCAAGTCCTACATCGGGCAGGGCTACTACGACACGCTCACGCCGGGCGTGATCCTGCGCAACGTCTTCCAGAATCCGGCGTGGTACACCGCCTACACGCCCTATCAGCCGGAGATCTCGCAGGGCCGGCTGGAGGCGCTGCTCAACTTCCAGACCATGGTCGCGGACCTCACCGGCCTCGCGATCGCCAACGCGTCGATGCTCGACGAGGCGAGCGCCGCGGCCGAGGCGATGGCGCTTTGCCTGCGCGCGACGCAGAGCGCCTCGCGCGTGTTCGCGGTCGCGGACGACGCGCTGCCGCAGACGATCGACGTGGTGCGCACGCGCGCCGAGCCGCTGGGGATCGAGGTGCGCGTGGTGGCACCCGCCGCGCTCGCGGCCGAGGACGCGTTCGGCGTGCTGGTGCAATACCCGGGCGCCGACGGAGAGGTGCGCGATTACGGCGCCCTCGCGCAGGCCGTGCATGCGCGCGGCGGGCTGCTGGTCGCCGCCGCCGATCCGCTCGCGCTGGCGATCCTGACGCCGCCCGGCGAGTGGGGTGCCGATGTCGCGGTCGGCAGCACGCAGCGCTTCGGCGTGCCGGTGGGATTCGGCGGGCCGCACGCGGCGTACATGGCCACGCGCGACGAGTTGAAGCGCAGCCTGCCGGGGCGGCTGGTGGGCGTCACGGTAGACGCCCAGGGGCATCCGGCCTACCGGCTCGCCCTGCAGACCCGCGAGCAGCACATCCGCCGCGAGAAGGCGACATCCAATATCTGCACCGCGCAGGTGCTGCTGGCGGTGATGGCGTCGATGTACGCGGTCTACTACGGGCCGCGCGGCATCGAGCGCATTGCGCGGCGCGTGCAGCGCCTCACGGCGATCCTCAAGGCCGGGCTCGTGCGGGCCGGATTCGCGGTCGAGACGCGCGATTTCTTCGACACGATCACGGTGGCGACGGGCGAGCGCACCGACGAGATCGTGGAACGCGCCCGCGCCGCGCGCGTGAACTTCCGGCGCGTCGACGGCTCGCGCCTCGGCATCTCGCTCAATGCGACGACCACCCGCGGGGAGGTCGAGTCGATCTGGCGCCTGTTCGCCGGCCGTCCGGCCGCGTTCGGGGCGGCCGACCTGGACCGCGGCGCGCTCGACGCGATTCCCGCGGCGCTTGCGCGCACCACGCCGTATCTCGAGCATCCGGTGTTCAACCGCTATCACTCCGAGACGGAGATGCTGCGCTATCTGCGCGGCCTCGCCGACAAGGACCTGGCGCTCGACCGCTCGATGATCCCGCTCGGCTCGTGCACCATGAAGCTCAACGCGACGAGCGAGATGATCCCGGTCTCGTGGCGGGAATTCGCGCACATCCATCCGTTCGCGCCGCGCGAGCAGTGCGCCGGCTACCGGGAGCTGATCGACGGCCTCGAGCGGCGCCTCGCGCAGGCGACGGGCTATGCCGCGGTCTCGATCCAGCCCAATGCGGGCTCCCAGGGTGAATACGCCGGGCTGCTCATCATCCGCAAGTGGCACGCGAGCCGCGGCGAGGCCCATCGCGACGTGTGCCTCATTCCCAGCTCGGCGCACGGCACCAACCCGGCCTCGGCGCAGATGGCCGGCATGCGGGTGGTGGTCGTGGCGTGCGACGCGGAGGGCAACGTGGACCTCGCGGACCTGGAGCGGAAGGCCGCCGAGCACGCCGCCGGGCTCGCCGCGATCATGGTGACCTATCCGTCGACCCACGGGGTGTTCGAGGCGGGGATCACGCGCATCTGCGAGATCGTGCATCGCCACGGCGGCCAGGTATACGTCGACGGCGCCAACATGAACGCGATGGTCGGGCTGTGCGCGCCCGGCGAGTTCGGGGGCGACGTGTCGCACCTCAATCTGCACAAGACGTTCTGCATTCCCCACGGCGGTGGCGGCCCCGGCGTCGGGCCGGTGGCGGTCGCGGCGCACCTCGCGAAGTTCCTCCCCGGGCACCGCCACCTCGGCCCCTCGGGCGACGCGATCGGCGCGGTCGCCGCGGCGCCGTACGGCAGCGCGTCGATCCTGCCCATTTCCTGGATGTACCTGGAGATGATGGGCGAAGCGGGCCTCACCGCGGCGAGCGAGGTCGCCATCCTCAACGCGAACTACGTGGCGTGGCGCCTCGCGCCGCACTACCCGGTGCTTTACTCGGGCCCGGGCGGGCGCGTCGCCCACGAGTGCATCGTCGACCTGCGCGCGCTCAAGGAAAGCTCGGGCATCGGCGTCGAGGACGTCGCCAAGCGCCTCATCGACTACGGCTTCCACGCGCCCACGATGTCGTTTCCGGTGGCGGGCACGCTGATGATCGAGCCGACCGAGAGCGAGTCGAAGGCCGAGCTCGACCGCTTCTGCGACGCCATGATCGCGATCCGCGCGGAGATCCGCGCCGTGGAGGAGGGCCGCATGGATCGCGACGACAACCCGCTGCGCCACGCGCCGCACACTGCCGCCGTGGCGTGCTCCGACACCTGGAGCCACGCTTATTCGCGCGAGCTCGCCGCCTATCCCGTGAAGTCGCTGCACGCCGCCAAATACTGGTCCCCGGTCGGGCGCGCCGACAACGTCTACGGCGACCGCAACCTGGTCTGCTCGTGCCCGCCGCCGGTGGATTACGAGTAGACGCCCGCGCCCATCAGCCCCAGCGCCAGAAGCGTGCGCGCTCCTCCAGGAAGTGGCGCGCGAGCACCTGCTGGTGGACCTCGGTGGCGCCGTCGACCAGGCGCGCCTGGCGCGCGTAGCGGTAGATCCATTCCAGCGGCGTGTCCTTCGAGTAGCCGCGCGCGCCGCACAGCTGGATCGCGGTATCGGCGCATAGCTGCAGCGTGTCGGCCACCTGCACCTTGGCCATCGAGACCTCCTTGCGCGCGAAGTCGCCCTTGTCGAGCAGCGTGGCCGCCTTCATCGTGAGCAGCCGGCCGATCTCCACCTGCATGGCGCAGTGGCCGAGCTTGCCCTGCACCGATTCGCGCTCGCCGAGGCGCCGGCCCTGGGACTCGCGCTCGCCCACGTAGTCGGCGGCGATGTCGAGGCAGCGGCGCGCGAGGCCGAGCCAGCGCATGCAGTGCGTGAGGCGCGCGGTTCCCAGGCGGATCTGCGTGGCCTTCAGTCCGTCGCCCACCGCCATCAGGCGGTCCTCGTCCGGGATCTCGAGGCCCTCGAACTCGAGCTCGCAGTGCCCGCCGTGCTCCTCGGGCCCCATGATCGGGATGCGCCGCACGACGCGCCATCCCGGCTGGTCCCGGTCGAAGAGGAAGGCGGTAAGGCCCTTGCGCGGATCGCCCGAGGTCTTCGCCACCAGGATGAAATGCTTCGCGATGCCCGCTCCGGTGATGAACCATTTGCGCCCCTCGATCACCCAGCGATCGCCCCGCGGCGTCGCGGTGGTGAGCATCATCGCGGGATCGGAGCCGGCGCCGGGATGCGGCTCGGTCATCGCGAACGCGGAGCGCACGCGCCCGTCCACGATCGGCTGCAGCCAGCGCTCCTTCTGCGCTTCGGTGGCGACTTTCTCGAGCAGCATCATGTTGCCGTCGTCGGGCGCGGCGCAGTTGCACACCACCGGCCCGAACAGGGAGTAGTTGAGCTCCTCGTAGCACGCCGCCATCGCCGCCACGGCAAGGCCCTGGCCGCCGCGCGCCACCGGCATCTGCAGCGCCCACACGCCCGACTCCTTCGCCCGGGCACGCAACGACTCGAGCAGCTCCGCGCGGATGTTGTCGTGCTCGTCGAAGGAATCGGGAGTGGTGTCGTAGGGCAGCACGTGCTCGCGCACGAATGCGCGGCAGCGATCGCGATGGCGCTTGGCCTCTGCGCTCAGCGCGAAATCCATGGTCAGGAGAAGCTCGTCATGTCGTCGTGCGGCCGGGCCGCGATCGGGCGCCCATTCTATGCCGAGCCGGGCGCGGGCGGCGCCACGATGGGTCACGTATACTTTTCATCCGAATGCGTATCCTCCTTTCGAACGACGACGGCTACTTCGCCCCCGGACTGGCCGCGCTCGCCGAGGGCCTCGCCCCGCTGGGCGAAATCACCGTGGTTGCGCCCGAACGCGATCGCAGCGGCGCCTCCAATTCGCTCACCCTCGACCGCCCATTGATGCTCTCCCATGCGCCCAACGGATTCCACTACGTGAACGGCACCCCGACCGATTGCGTGCACATGGCGGTGACGGGATTGCTCGACTTCGAGCCCGACGTGATCGTCTCAGGCATCAATTCGGGCTCCAACATGGGAGACGACACGCTCTACTCGGGTACGGTCGCGGCGGCCACGGAGGGCTACCTGCTCGGAATTCCTTCGATCGCCGTCTCGCTCGTGGGCCGTGAATTCCTGCACTACCCGACGGCCGCGCGCGTGGCGCGCGACCTGGTCGAGCGCCTGGCGCGCGCGCCGTTCGGCGCTCCCGTGCTGCTCAACGTGAACGTGCCCGACCTGCCCTACGAGGCGCTCGCCGGCGTGGACGTGACGCGCCTCGGGCGGCGCCACAAGGCGCAGCCGGTGGTCGAGGGCAAGAATCCGCGCGGGGAGACCGTGTACTGGGTCGGCGCGGCCGGCGAGGCGCGCGAGGCCGGGCCCGGCACCGATTTCCACTCGCTGGAGCGCGGCGCCGTGTCGGTGACCCCGCTGCAGGTTGACCTCACGTACGCCAACCAGATTCCGCTGGTGGCAGGCTGGATGCGCAAATGAGCGCGCGCGAGGGCGTCGGCATGACCTCCGAGCGCACGCGCCTGAGGATGGTCGAGGCGCTGCGCCGCGAAGGCATCGCCGACGAGCGCGTGCTGGGCGCGATGGCCGAAATTCCGCGCCACCTCTTCGTCGAGGAAGGCATCGCATCGCGCGCCTACGAGGACGTGGCGCTGCCGATCGGCCGCGGCCAGACCATCTCGAGCCCCTCGATCGTCGCGCTGATGACCGGCCTGCTGCTCGAGAAGCAGCCGATGGGCCGGGTGCTCGAAGTGGGCACCGGATGCGGCTACCAGACCGCGGTCCTCGGGCGCCTGGTGAAGGAGGTGTATACCCTGGAGCGCGTCGCCCCGCTCATGGACAAGGCGCGCAGGCACTTGCGGGACCTGCGCTTCTACAACATCCGCTACAAGCACGCGGACGGCCACGCGGGATATCCCGAGGGGGCGCCCTACGACGGCATTCTCATGGCGGCGTCGGCCACCCACGTGCCGGAAGCGCTGAAGCAACAGCTCGCCGTCGGAGGACGCATGGTGCTGCCCGTGGGAACGGACGACCAATGGCTCTACGTGGTCGACCGCAAGGAGAACGGTTTCGTCGAGCAGAAGCGCGCGGCGGTGCACTTCGTTCCGCTGCTGCCGGGGCTCGCATGAGGATGCGGCTCGCCACCGTCGCGCTGGCGCTCCTGCTCGCGGCGTGCGCCGCGCGTCGTCCGGCGCCCGTGATGGAGCGCGAGAGCGTTCCGCAGGCCCCGCCACCAGCAAGTGCGCCGGTGCTCCCCCCGCCGGCGCCGAGCGTGGAAGCCCCGGCCGGCACGCACACCGTCAAGCGCGGCGAGACGCTGGTGAGCATCGCCCTGCAGTACGGCCTTGACTACCGCGAGCTTGCGGCATGGAACGGCATCACCAACCCGGCGCGCATCAGCGTGGGCCAGGTGCTGGTCCTTTCCGCGCCGCCGGGCGCGAGCGCGCCGAGCACGCCTTCGCCGGCCGCGCTCGGGGCCAGGCCGCTCGCCGGCGCGGGTCCGCCGATCGAGGCGCTGCCGCTCGCCAACACCGACAAGCTCAAGGTCGAGCCGCGCGCGCAGAAGGTCCCGTACTCGGACAAGGCGCTCGCGCAGCTCTCGGCGCCGGAGACGGGCGCTGCGGGCGTCCCCCCCGCGCCCGCCACGGCGGTTCCCCCCGTGGCGTCCGTCGCGCCGCCCGCGCCGGCCGCGGTGCCGCCCCCGAAGGCCGGCACCGAACAGGAAGACATCGACTGGATGTGGCCGGTGAAAGGCAAGGTGATCGCGCCCTTCACGGAGGCGACCAAGGGCATGGACATCGCCGGCAAGAAGGGCACGCCCGTGCTCGCGGCGGCCGGCGGGCGCGTGATCTACGCGGACGCGGGGCTGCGCGGATACGGCAAGCTGGTGATCATTCGCCACAACAGCACGTGGCTCTCGGCCTACGCGCACAACGACGCGATCCTCGTGAAGGAGCAGCAGGAGGTGCGCAAGGGCGAGAAGATCGCGGAGATGGGTTCCACCGACGCGGACCGGGTGAAGCTGCACTTCGAGATCCGCCGGCGGGGCAAGCCCGTCGACCCGGAGAAGGTGCTTCCGCCGATGCCGCGCTAGAGCGCGCCGCGCAGCTGCGCGAGCGCGGCGGCCCAGCCGCCCTGCGCGTGCTGCCGGTAGGCGCGCGCGGCGGCGAACCACGGCGACCGCGTTCCCTCGAAGGCCCAGCGCCACTCGGGCGGATGCGGAACCAGCACGTGCAGCGCGCCGCCCGCGCCCGCCCGCAGGTGCACGTTGGCATTGCTTACGGTGACGTAGGCGTCGAGCAGTGAGAGCAGCGCGAGCATCTCCTCGAGATCGTCGTTCGCCGCGCTGTGGTCGCCGATCGGCGCGCCGAGCGACGCCGACAGGCGCGAATACTCGCCCGCGCGCGGCAGCCTCTGCAGGCCTATCCAGCGCGCGTCATGGCCGCGCAGCGCGGCGCCGAGCGAGCCGAGGTCGATCTCCTTGAGCTGGGTGCGCGCCGGGCCCGCCGAGGCGACCCCGCCGCGCCAGGTGATGCCGATCCAGGGACGCGGTCCGTGCGCTTCGAGGGCCGTGCGCGCGCGCTCGACCAGCGCCGGGCGCGCCGCGAGCGGCAGCGGGGGCGGGAAGTGCGCCGCGTCGTGCATCTCGAGCAGCCACGGCAGGTCGCCCACGAACCGGGCCTCGAGGCCGGGCGCGGGCGCGGCGGGCGCGGCCACCCCGAGGGCGAACAGCCCGGTGCGCTCGAGCATCGCGTGCAGGCGGGTGTCCCCACGGAAGGCGAGCTGCGCGCCGCGCCGCACGAGCTCCGGAGCGAAGCGCAGGAAGAAGAGGACATCGCCGATGCCCTGCTCGGAGTGCAACGCGAGGCGCCGCCCGGCGAGCGAAGCGGGCAGCGGGCGCGCGGCGGGGTCGGGCGCGGAATGCGCGAGCCCCTGTGCGAGCAGCCGCCAGCGGTAGTGCTCCCAACCGTGCGCGTAGTCTCCGGCCGCCACGAGCGCACGCCCGAGATTCTGGTGCGCGGCGGCGAATGCCGGCTCGCGTGCGATCGCGTCCCGGTAGCGGGCGATCGCATCGCCGCGGCGCCCGGCCGATTCGAGTGCGAGTGCGAGGTTGTTGCGGGCCGCGTTCCACGCCGGATCGATGCGCAGCGCGTGCTCGAAGCTGGCGATCGCCGCGTCCAGCCGTCCGGTGTCGCGCAGCAGCAAACCGCGATTGTTGTGGAAGTCCGGCACCGACGCATCGGCGGCGAGCGCCTCGTCCATCATGCGCTCCGCCCGGGCGAGGTCGCCGTGCTGCCACGCGACCATGCCGAGATAGTGGGTGGCGACCGTGTTGCCCGGCGCGCGTTCCAGCACCTCCCGGTAGCCGCGCTCGGCCTCGTCGATGCGTCCGCGCTGGTGCAGCGCGAGCGCGTCGCGCAGGAGGGCGTCGATCGACGCAGGCGCGGCGGCGAGGCGGCCGTGGCACTCCTTGTAGCGCTTTGCGCTGCCGCAAGGGCACGGATCGTTGCGTCGGGGGGGAGCTTGCAAGCCGGTTCCGGAGGCAGGGAGCCTGGCGCGATTGTAGCGTCTCAGGCGGGCCGGAAATCGCGCACGCGGCTGGCCAGCTCGCGCAGCTCCCGGCGCGTGGCCCCGTCGCCGTAGCGCGCGCGCACGTAGCGCAGCGTGATCTCCTCGGCGGCCGAGGAGCAGTCCGGCCGCGAGACCCTCACGCGCTCGAGGTAGTCGAGGGGGCCCTCGTGCGGGGCGCGCGCGAGCCCCGTGGCGGCGAGCTTGCGGCAATAGCGGTCCCACGCCACGAGCGCGGCCTCGCGCCGCGCGGGCCGCTCGCGCAGCAGCAGGCCGGCGGAGACCACGCCTCCCACGAGGAAGGTGGCCACGACCAGCCACATCCCCAGGGTGCGCCAGTCGACCGAGGGGAACCCCATGTCGGCGAAGAACTGCCGCTGGCGATCGACGTTGTAGCCGACCACCCACTGCTCCCACTGGCTGTTGAGCATCTGCCATCCGTAGCTCAGGTCCGCGAGCAGGCCGAACCGGTCGGCGGCGATGATCGACGACATCATGCCGATCGGTCCCAGCGCGGCGTTCACGCCTTCCTCGACGCGCAGCGGAGAGACGGCGGCGGTGGGGTCGACGCGCACCCATCCCTCGCCGCGGATCCAGACCTCGGTCCACGCGTGGGCGTCGGCCTGGCGCACGATGAGCTCCTGATTGAAGGGGTTCACTTCCCCGCCCTGGTAGCCGGTCACGACGCGCGCGGGAATCCCGGCGGCGCGCATGAGCAGCGCGAAGCTTCCCGCGTAGTGCTCGCAGAATCCGCGCTTGGAGCGGAACAGGAAGTCGTCGTAGGGATCGTGCGGATCGAGCAGCGGGGGATCGAGCGTGTAGGTGAACTCGCGGTTGTAGAGCCGGATCGCGCGATCGAGGATGGCGTGCGGATCGGGGTTTTCGCGCGCCCACTGCCGTCCCAGGGCGATGGTGCGCGGATTGCGGGTTGCGTCGAATTGCGTCGCCCACTTGAGCGACAGCGGACCCGCGTTCTCGCCGTAGCGGTACTGCAGCCAGGAGGTCATCTCGTAGCGGCGCCGCTCGTCGCCGGGGCGGCGCGAGCGCAGCTGCAGGTCGACCAGGGAGTACGCGTTGTCCGGCACCGCCGCCGGCGCATCGAGCGCGAACAGCCAGTTCCTGGTGCTCGGCTCCATCGTCACCGCGTAGCGCGTTGGGTCGCGGGCCACGGCGTAGCGCAGCGGCGCGCTCGGGATCACCGTCGCCATGCGCCAGGTCGCGCCGTCGAAGTTCGTGAGCACCGGCCCGCGCCAGTAGAGCAGCAGGTAGGGCGGGCGCTCGCCGAGGAAATGCACGCGGAACGCGATCGCGTCCGACTTGATGAGCTCGGCGATGTTGCCCGGCGTCATGGCCTCCGAGAGGCCCGAGATGCCGCTGTGCGCGTCCTGCGGCAGCGCCCACAGCGGTCCGTGCACGCGCGGGAACAGCAGGAAGAAGGCCGCCATGAGCGGCAGGGCCTGCAGCAGCAGCGCCCCGGCCGGGCGCATGCGCTCCTTCAGCGTGGGCGCGCGCCCCACGCGGTTGAACCCCACCAGCGTGCCGACGAAGATCCAGACGCACGCGAGCATGTAGACGCCAAGGGGGATCGACTGCGAGAAGAGGAAGTTCGTGAGCACCAGGAAGAATCCCAGGTAGATGCTCAGCACCACCTCGCGGGGCGTGCGCATCTCGAGCAGCTTGAGCGCCGCCATCACGATGAGCAGCGTGACCCCGGCCTCGCGGCCGGTGATCCTGCCGTATTGCAGGAATGTCGCGGCGCTCGCGGCCAGCGTGACCGCCACGACGAGCGTGCGCGACGGGAAATGGATCGCGGCCCACGAGATCCAGGCGCGCCACCCCACGATCGCCACGAAGAAGATGCCGACCCAGTACGGAAGGCGCTCCATGTGCGGAGCGACCACGAACAGCATCGCCGCGAGCAGCCACAGGACGTTGCGCACGTCCAGGTGGGCCGAATACGGCATCGTGCTCACGCCGGCGCCTCGAAGAGGGCGAGCGCCTCCAGGCAGCGCGCGCGATGGGCCTCGCCGCGGTCGGGCGGGATCACGCGCCCCGGGATGCGCAGGCCGTAGCCCTGGCCGTATTCCCCGGCCTGCAGCACCCAGTGGGCGAGCGCGGCGAGGCGCGCCTCGACGTTGCCGCCGGGCGCATCGTCCCAGTCGAGCCACAGCTCGCTCGAGGCGCTCGCGCTGAACTCCTTGGTGAGCAGGCCCTGCTCGCGCGCGAGCGCCTTCCACGCGATGAGCCTGGGCGCGTCCCCGGGCCGGTAGGGGCGCAGCATGTTGAACTCCTCGTCGCCGGGGACCGGGATGCCCTCCTCGGTGGCGCCGCGCGAGAGGCTGGGCGGACTGCCGGCGAGCGGGTCGGGACGCGGATAGACGATCACGGACAGTCCGAAGTCCACGTACGACCACGCGTGGAAGAGGCCCAGCGGATAGCGCGTGTAGACCTCGATGCGCCCGCAGCGCGTGCGGCCGCGCCGGGTGGTCGCGCAGGGCAGCGCGAGTGCGGCCGGCTCGCCCAGGACGATGTCCGTGTAGACCCCGTCCCCGCCGCCGCGGCGCACCGCAATCGAGAAGCGCGTGAGCGAGGGCGTCTCCAGGGTCACGCCGAAGTGCGCGGTCTGGCCGGCGAAGACCGGATCGCAGCGTCCGGGACGCAGCCGCAAGTGCGCGAGATTGCGCCACGTGTGCAGCATCGCCACGCCTGCCATGCTCGCGAGCAGGAAGGCGAGCACGAACCCGAGGGACAGCGTGTAGTTGATCGATGCGAGCAGCAGCAGCAGCATCGTGACGGCGAACACGTAGCCCTGGCGCGTGGGCAGGATGAAGATGCGCCGCTGCACCAGCGTCACGGGCGGAGCTTCCGGAACGCTCGCCCGGAAGATCCAGTCGGAGATGGACTGCCTCAGGTCGGCCAGCACGGGAGTCGGGAAGGACGCGCTCGGCGCGAGGGCGCGCTCAGGGGATCGGCACGCCCGCGATCAGCTCCTTGGGTGCGTCGAAGCCGCCCTTCGCCGTTTCGGCGCTGCCGTGCAGGCGGTGTCCCACGACGGCCGGCAGGATCGCCTGCACGTCCTCGGGCAGCACCTGGCGTCGGCCTTCCATCATGGCCCACGACTGGGCGGCGCGCAGGATCGCCACGCCGGCGCGCGGCGAAAGCCCCTGCGCGAAGCGCGGCGAGTGGCGCGTATGGCTGATCAGCGCCTGGACGTAGTCGAGCAGCGCATCGGACGCCTGCATTGTCGGCACCGTGTGCTGCAGCTCGATGAGCTGAGCCGCCGTCATCGCCGGCTCGAGCTGCGAGATGAGGTCGCGCCGGTCCGCGCCGCGCAGCAGCTCGCGCTCGGCCTTCGCGTCCGGATAGCCGAGCTTGATGCACATCAGGAAGCGGTCGAGCTGCGATTCGGGCAGCGGGTAGGTGCCCAGCTGGTGCAGCGGGTTCTGGGTCGCGATCACGAAGAACGGATCGGGCAGCGGGCGCGTCTCGCCCTCGACGGTGACCTGGTGCTCCTCCATCGCCTCCAGCAGCGCGCTCTGCGTCTTCGGGCTGGCGCGGTTGATCTCGTCGGCGAGGATCATCTGGGCGAAGATCGGGCCGGGGTGAAAGCGGAACGACGAGCTCTCGCGATCGAAGATCGACACGCCGATGATGTCCGCGGGCATCAGGTCGGAGGTGAACTGGATGCGCTGGAAGTTGAGTCCCAGCAGACGCGCGAGGGCGTGCGCCAGGGTGGTCTTGCCGACGCCCGGGACGTCTTCGATCAGCAGGTGGCCCCCGGCCAGGATGCAGGCCATCGCGAGGCGGATCTGGTGCTCCTTGCCCAGGATCACCTTTCCGGCCCCGGCGACGACGTTCTCGGTAGGACCTGCGGAGATGCGGCTGCGTGCGTCGATCAGCATGTAAAAGTGGAACCTTGTCAGCGATTTACGGCCGGATCCGGCATCTCCGACGAGGATAGCACGCGATTCCCGGCTCCGGATCGCGCCCCGTGGGGGCGCGCCGGCACGCCCGCGGCGACCGGAGCGGAGGTGGAAGGAGCGGGAAAGCTCTAGAATCGCGCCATGGTCACCGCCTTGCTGACCCACCCGGACTGCGTGCTGCACGAGATGGGCGCGGGCCATCCCGAATCTCCGCAGCGCCTGAAGTCGGTGCTTGCCGCGCTCGAGGCCTCGGGTCTCGCGGCGAAGCTCGCGGCGCGCGAGGCTCCCGAGGCGACGCGCGAGCAGCTCGAGCGGGTGCACGCGCGTGAGCACGTGGAGTTCGTCACCGGGGCGGCGCCGTCGCGCGGCTATGCCTACCTCGATCCCGACACTTCGATGAACGCGAAATCGCTCTCCGCGGCGCTGCGCGCGGCCGGCGCGGTGGTCGCCGCCACCGACCTGGTGATGGCGGGCGATGCGCAGCGCGCGTTCTGCGCCGTGCGCCCGCCCGGCCACCACGCCACGCGCGCCCGGCCGATGGGATTCTGCATCTTCAACAACGTGGCCGTCGGCGCGGCCCATGCGCTCGCCGTCCACGGGCTCGAGCGCGTCGCGGTGCTCGACTTCGACGTGCATCACGGCAACGGAACGGAGGACGCGTTCCACGACGATCCGCGCGTGATGCTCTGCTCGACTTTTCAGCATCCCTACTATCCGTACTCGGGTGCGGATTCGGGCAACGACCACATCGTGAACGTGCCGTTGCCGGCGATGACCGACGGGCGCGGCTTCCGCGCCGCGGTCGAACGCCACTGGATGCCGGCGCTCGACTCGTATCGCCCCCAGCTGGTCTTCGTGTCCGCGGGGTTCGATGCGCATCGCGACGACCCGCTCGCCCACCTCGAGCTCGACGACGCGGATTACCGCTGGGTCACCGAGCAGCTCGTGGAGCTCGCCGTTCGCCACGCCGGGGGCCGGGTGGTGTCGACGCTCGAAGGCGGCTACGACACCGCCGCGCTCGGCCGCTGCGTCGTGGAGCACGTGCGCACGCTCGCCGCGTAGGCGCTCAGCGCGTCGGCGCTTGCAGCAGCCGCTCCGGATCTGCGCACCCACCCCGGATCTCGAAGCGCTTCGCGCGCGAACGCTCCCCGCTGGCGAGCCGCACGCTGCCGCGCGCCACGCCGAGCTGCGCGGCGATGAACGCGATGAGCGCGACATTGGCGCGGTCCTCGAGGGCGGGTGCAGCCACGCGGATCTTGAGCGCGTCGGCGTGCCGGCCGGCCACCTGCGTGCGCTTCGCGCCGGGCTGCGCATGCACGAAGATGGAGAGCGTACCGTCGGCCGAGCGGCGGTACCAGGCGGGCATCGGGGAGGTTACTGCGAGGCGCGCTGCTTGTCGGTGGTCGGCGGCTGCAGGCCGATCAGCGACCAGTTCTGCGTGTTGATGGCGGTGAGGATCATGCCGCGGTAGCGCACCGCCTGCGAGTACGCCCAGGGTGAGGCGAGGAAGTTCTGGTAGAGCTCCTCGAAGCTGGAGGAGTTGCAGTACCCGCCGTAGGCGCACGCCAGCTGCGGCTCGCGGCTGAGCGAGGTGCAGTCGGGCCCCAGGTCGCAGGCGACCAGCGAGAACGCGCCCAGGAAGGCGGAGGGCTCCGGCACCTCGCCGTTGGGACCGATGCGCAACTGGCTCGCGATCGAGGACTGCGCGAGGAACTGGCCGACGATGATCATCGCCTCCGGGTCGCGCGTCTCGAGCAGCCCGATGATGCGCGACATGTCGTCCACGGTGACGCGCGGCTGCTGTGCGCTCTGGCCGTTCTCGCTGGGCTGGCCGCTCAGCGACTTGTTGAGCTCCGCGACCAGGATGCGCGCCTGCGCGCGCGGATCGCCCTGCTGCGCCGCCTCGCGGAACAGGTCGTCGATGTCCTTCGGCGAGATCTTGGTGCCTTGGAAGCGGGCGCAGCGCTGGGTGTTGTCCACCGCTTCGTAGGCCGCAATGCGCTTCGCGTTGAGCGGGTCGCCGATCGGCAGGCTGGCGAGGAACTGGCGGCGCTGCTTCGCGCCATAGGCCGCGAGGTCCTCGTTGATGGACGTGGCGAACTGGCACTCCTCGAGGGCCTTGGCGAGGTGATAGCGCTCGTCGGCGGTGAGCTGGTCCCGGCGGGCGGCCAGCGCATCGGCGAATGCCTTCAGGTCGCGCGCGGAGCGGAATTCGAGCGCCACGGCCGAGGCGTGGGCGGGCTCGGGCCGCAAGACCGGCGCCGGCATGGGCGCAGGGGCGCCACGCGGGGCGGGGTCGACCTCGGCCACCACGGCGCCGCCCGACCGCTCACCCGAGGCCGAATGGGACATCGCCTCCTCGCGCGCCGCCGAGACGACGCCCGTGTACTTGCTCGCGATCAGCAGCCCGTAGGCGACGAGCGAAGCCAGGCCGATGGCCGTTAGGCGATTCATGAGAGGGGAGTTTCCAGAAAAAATGCCATTTCGTCAATGATTTCCGGTATCCGGCCGGGCGCCGGCCGCGGGCCGTTCGGGTGGTGCGCCGGAGCACAGGATGCGCGCGGACGGATTGGAGGACAATGCCGCTTTCCGTTGCGCGCGGCCCGAGCCATGCACTTCCCTTCCCACGAGCAAAAGCAGGCGCTCCTCGAGCCGGTGTTGCGCATCGCCGACCAGCGCCTCGCGGGCGCCGCCGCGCAGGACGCGCGCGCCTTCATCGCGCACTACTACGACCTCGTCGATGCCGAGGACCTTGCCCAGCGCGACGCCGAGGACCTCTACGGCGCGGCGATGGCGCATCTCGGGTTTGCGCGCCATTTTTCCAGCGGCACTCCGAAGCTGCGCGCCTACAACCCGCGCGCCGAGGACCACGGCTGGTCGAGCCCCCACACGGTGATCGAGATCGTGAACGACGACATGCCGTTCCTGGTGGACTCGGTGACGATGGAGCTCAACCGCCAGGGGCACACGCTGCACCTGTTCAACCATCCGCTGTTCGCCGCGCGGCGCGCCAAGGACGGGACGCTGCAGTCCTACGGACCCTCCTCCTCGGAGGGACACCAGGAATCGCTGATCCACGTGGAGATCGACCGCGAGATCGACGCCAGCCGGCTGAAGGAGCTGGCCGCCGGCATCCTCGCGGTGCTCGCGGACGTGCGCGCCTCGTTCGAGGACTGGCAGGCGATGCGCGCGCGCATGGACGCGATCGTCGCCGAGCTCGACGTGCCGCCCCATTTCCTCGCCGGCGAGGAGACGGCCGAGGTGCGCGCATTCCTGGCGTGGGCCTCGGACCACCATTTCACGTTCATCGGATCGCGCGAGTACGAGCTCACGACGGTCGACGGCGAGGACCAGCTGAGCATCGTCGCGAACTCGGGCCTGGGCGTGCTGCGCGAGCCGCGCGCGGGCGGACTGTCGCGCAGCTTCGCCGAGCTGCCCGCGTCGCTGCGTGCCATGGCCCGCGAGCCGCGGCTGCTGGTGCTCACCAAGGCCAATGCGCGCGCCACGGTGCACCGGCCCGGATACCTCGACTACATCGGCGTGAAGCGCTTCGATTCCTCGGGCCGGGTCGTCGGCGAGCGGCGCTTCGTGGGCCTGTATACCTCGTCGGCGTATCACGCCGATGCGCGCCACATCCCGCTGCTGCGCCGCAAGGTGGCCCACGTGATCGAGCGCGCGGGCTTCCGCCCGTTCAGCCACATGTACAAGAACCTGCTCACGGTGCTGCAGGACTATCCGCGCGACGAGCTGTTCCAGATCGACGAGGACACGCTGCTCGAGACCGCGATGGGCGTGCTGCGCATGGGCGACCGGCGCAAGACGCGCGTGTTCGTGCGCCGCGACGTCTTCGGGCGCTTCTACTCGTGCCTCGTCTACATCCCGCGCGAGAACTACAACACCGACGTGCGCGTGAAGATCCAGGGGATCCTCATGCGGCATCTCGACGGGGCGAGCACCGAATTCACCGTGCACCTGTCGGACGCGGTGCTCGCACGCATCCACATGCTGGTGCGCAGCTCCCCGCGCGAGGCACCGGACTTCGACCTGCGCGCCATCGAGGCCGACATCGCGCAGGCGATACGGCGCTGGGACGAGGACCTCAAGAGCGCGCTGGTCGAGGCGATGGGCGAGGAGCGCGCCACCGCGGCGCTGCGCACCTACGCGGGCGCGTTCCCGGTCGCCTATCGCGACACCGTGTCGCCGCGCGCCGCGGTGCGCGATCTCGCGTTCATGGAGACCCTGGACGCGCGGCGGCCGTTCGCGGTGAGCCTCTACCGGCCGGTGGAAAGCGACGAGCGGGCGCTGCGCCTGCGCGTGTTCCGGCTCGGCGGTCCGGTGCCGCTGTCGGCGAGCCTGCCGGTGCTGGAGAACATGGGCCTCGAGGTGCTCGACGAGGTCTCCTACGAGATCGAGCGCGCGGGGATGGAGCCGGTGCACGTGCACGATTTCGGGATGCGCAGCGCGCGCCCCATCCCCGACGTGGAGCCGATCAAGCGCATCACCGAGGAGGCGCTGGTGCGCGTGGCGCGGCGCGAGATCGAGAACGACGGCTTCAACCGCCTCACCCCGGGCGCCGCGCTGGGGCCCGACGAGGTCCTCGTGCTGCGGGCGTACGCGAAGTACCTGAAGCAGGCGGGGTTCACGTTCAGCCAGGCCTACATCGAGCACACGCTCGCCGCCCATCCGCGCATCGCCGCCCAGCTCGTGGCGCTCTTCCACGCCCGTTTCGACCCGGCGCGCGGCGCCGACCGCGCGGCGGCCGAGCAGGAGCTCGGCGAGGCGATCACTGCGGCGCTCAACGCCGTGGAGAACGCGGACGAGGATCGCATCCTGCGCCGCTTCCTGCAGCTCGTGCGGGCGACCGTGCGCACCAATCACTGGGTGCGCGATCCCGCGGGCGCCCGCAAGCCCTTCGTCTCGTTCAAGCTGCTGTCGGCGCAGGTTCCCGAGCTGCCCGATCCGCGCCCGCTCTTCGAGGTGTGGGTGTACTCCACGCGCTTCGAGGCGATCCACCTGCGCGGTGGCAAGGTTGCTCGCGGGGGGCTGCGCTGGTCCGACCGCCCGGAAGATTTCCGCACCGAGGTGCTGGGCCTGATGAAGGCGCAGATGGTGAAGAACGCGGTGATCGTGCCGGTGGGCTCCAAGGGCGGCTTCGTCCTGAAGAGCGCGCCCCCGCTGCCGAGCGCGAGGCGCTACCTGAAGGAGGGCGTGGCCTGCTACCAGGATCTTCCTGCGCGGCCTGCTCGACGTCACCGACAACCTCGTCGGGGGCAAGGTCGGCGCCGCCGCGCGACGTGGTGCGCCACGATCGGCGACGATCCCTACCTGGTGGTCGCCGCCGACAAGGGCACCGCGACCTTCTCCGACATCGCCAACGCGATCTCGCGCGAATACGGCTTCTGGCTGGGCGACGCGTTCGCCTCGGGCGGCAGCGCCGGCTACGACCACAAGAAGATGGGCATCACCGCCAAGGGCGCCTGGGAGAGCGGTGAAGCGCCACTTCCGCGAGATGGGCATGGACACGCAGTCGCAGGACTTCACGGTGGTCGGCATCGGCGACATGTCGGGCGACGTGTTCGGCAACGGCATGCTGCTCTCGCGCCACATCAAGCTGGTGGCCGCCTTCGACCACCGCCACGTCTTCCTCGACCCGGATCCCGATTGCGAGGCGAGCTTCCGCGAGCGCGAGCGCCTGTTCGGCCTGCCGCGCTCCTCCTGGGAGGACTACGACGCCAAGCTGATCTCGCAGGGCGGCGGCGTCTTCCCGCGCAGCGCCAAGTCGATCGCCCTGTCGCCCGAGGCGCGCACGGTCGCTCGGCATCGACGCGGCCGCGCTGACGCCGGAGGAGCTGATGCAGCGCCATCCTCACGGCGCCGGTCGACCTGCTCTACAACGGCGGCATCGGCACCTACGTGAAGGCGACGCGCGAGACGCAGCGCCGAGGTCGGCGACCGCGCCAACGACGCCATCCGCGTGAACGGCGCGCGAGCTGCGCTGCAAGGTGGTGGGCGAAGGCGGCAACCTGGGCTTCACCCAGCTCGGGCGCATCGAGTACGCGCGCGCGCGGCGGCGCGCATCTACACCGACGCGATCGACAATTCGGCCGGCGTCGACTGCTCGGACCACGAGGTCAACATCAAGATCCTGCTGGGCATCGTCGAAGCCGACGGCGAGCTCACCGAGAAGCATC
>CAVWUN010000025.1:0-213956 GCA_963758215.1 uncultured beta proteobacterium
GAAGAGGTCACCTTCGATCGCATCGAGGCCGTGCCGCGCGCCTTCGCCAATCTCCAGTTCCAGCCGCAGTAGCCGGGCCCTTCCGGCGGCGATCCCGCAACCCGCCCGTGCCGTCACCGGGACTTGGATTTCGAGATCCGCTCGAGGGTCTGCTTGAGAGCCGATTCGCCCAGGCCGCGGGCCACGGCACCGAGCTTGTCGCGCGGCAGTTCCGGACGCGGCACCACGGCTCGGCGCGCCGCCCGGGGCGCGACTTGAACTTCGAGGCGGATTGAATTAAGCTCCTGATCCACTGAGTGTTTCGGGGATTTCCGGGCACTTCCGCGCAGGCCCTCGAGCAAGCGGGGTGCGAGTTGCCGCAGGACCGCCGCCACGGGGCCGCTGGCAGCGCATATAACAATAGTCTTCCCGTCGATGGCGCACACCCGGCTTGCACCGGCAAGTTGCTCGGGTACCAGAGTCCGATAGCGCCGCTGGAGGCGCTTGATGTGTTCGAGCTGCTCGGCCAGCGGCCTGAGCTCGGTGTTTTCGCCGAGCAGCTTTGCGATCGTTTCGGTAGCCATGGCAGGAAAGAGAGGTTCGAGTGAACATTATTCTCGTTTCGGACAGTCTCGCGAAGAGCCGCGCCGTCGCGCTCTCGCAGACGCAGGTCATCCTGATCGCGCTGGCGATCCTGCTGTCCGGCTTCCTGCTCGCCACCGCCACCTACGTGGTCACGATGAAGTTCGCGGTGGACCTGCGCAATCCCTACCTGCGCTCCCTGCTCGCCTCGCTGCACGAAGACGACATGAAGCGCTCCGAAACGCAGATGAAGGAGAACCTGGGCGCGCTGGCGGCCAAGGTGGGCGAGCTGCAGGCGCGCATCCTGCGCCTCGACGCCTTCGGCGCGCGGCTGGCGAAGGCGGCCGGCGTCAAGCGCGATGAATTCCGCTTCGACGAGACTCCCGGCCAGGGCGGCCCGCTGGTCACTTCCGGGCGCGACTTCACGGTGCCCGAGGTCCAGCAGATGCTCGACGACATGTCGCGCGTGCTCGACGACCGCAGCGACAAGCTCGGGGTGCTCGATTCCTTCCTGATGAACGACCGCCTCCTGAGCAAGACGATCCCCACGACGATGCCGGTGAAGGGGGGCTACTACTCCTCCAACTACGGCCCGCGCATCGATCCAATCACCGGGCATCCGGGCTTCCACACCGGCGTGGACATCATCGCCGCGCCGGGCACCCCGGTCATGGCGGCCGCCGGCGGAGTGGTCTCGGCCAATACCTACAATTCCGAGTACGGCAACATGGTGGATGTGGACCACGACAACGGGCTCACCACGCGCTACGCGCACCTGTCCAAGAGCCTGGTGAAGGTGGGCGACGTGGTGATGAAGGGCCAGGTGATCGCGTTGGTGGGCAACACCGGACGCACCACCGGACCGCACCTGCACTTCGAGGTCCGCGAGAACGGCATCCCGCTGAACCCCAACCGGTTCCTCGGCCTGGGCAAGAGCGACATCCTCAAGGCCGCCGCCGCGCTGCCGCATTGACCGCGGTGCCGGCCCCGGCTTGCGATCGCGCCGACCGGCCCCATCTCCCTTATAATTAGGCACGCGCCGGCCTGGATCTCGGGCCGGCTTCGGCTTTTCCCACTCCCCGTTCCCCGTGCTCGACACCGCTCTCAAGGCCATCTTCGGCAGCCGCAACGACCGACTCCTCAAGCAGTACCGGAAGATCGTCGAGTCCGTCAACGCCCTCGAGCCGGCAGTGCAGAAGCTTTCCGACGCCGAGCTCGCCGCCAAGACGCCGGAGCTGCGGCAGAAGATCTCCAACGGCGCGGCGCTCGACATGGTGCTGCCCGAGGCGTTCGCCGTGGTGCGCGAGACCAGCCGGCGCGTGCTCGGCATGCGCCACTTCGACGTCCAGCTGGTGGGCGGCATCGCGCTGCACCAGGGCAAGATCGCCGAGATGCGCACCGGCGAAGGCAAGACGCTGGTGGCCACGCTGCCGGCGTACCTCAATGCGCTCGAGGGCAAGGGCGTGCACGTGGTCACGGTGAACGACTACCTCGCCAGGCGCGACGCGGAATGGATGGGCCGCATCCATCGCTTCCTCGGCCTCAGCGTCGGCGTCGTGGTACCGCAGATGGACCCGGCCGAGAAGCAAGCGTCCTACCGCGCGGACATCACCTACGGGACCAACAACGAGTACGGCTTCGACTACCTGCGCGACAACATGGCCACCCAGGTGGTGGACCGGTTCCAGCGCGGGCTGCACTACGCGATCGTCGACGAGGTGGACTCGATCCTGATCGACGAGGCGCGCACACCGCTCATCATTTCCGGGCAGGCCGAGGACTCCACGGAGCTCTACCGGCGCATCAACCAGCTGGTGCCCCAGCTCGGCAAGCAGGAGGACGAGAAGGGTCCGGGCGACTACTTCGTCGACCTCAAGATGCACACGGTGACGCTGTCGGAGGAAGGCCACGAGCACGCCGAGGAGATCATGACCCGGGCCGGGCTGCTCGCGCCCGGTGCCAGCCTCTACGATCCCGCGAACATCGTGCTGATGCACCACCTGTACGCGGGCATCCGCGCCCACGCCCTCTACCACCGCGACCAGCACTATGTGGTGCAGAACGACGAGGTGATCATCGTCGACGAGTTCACCGGCCGCATGATGCAGGGCCGGCGCTGGTCCGACGGGCTGCACCAGGCGGTCGAGGCCAAGGAGAACGTGTCGATCAAGAACGAGAGCCAGACGCTCGCCTCGATCACGTTCCAGAACTACTTCCGCCTCTACAAGAAGCTTGCCGGCATGACCGGCACCGCCGACACCGAGGCGTTCGAGTTCTCGACCATCTACAACCTCGAGACGGTGCTCATCCCCACCCACCGCCCGATGGTGCGCAAGGACCGTAACGACCAGGTCTTCATCACCGCGAAGGAAAAGTACCAGGCCATCATCAACGACGTGAAGGACTGCCACGAGCGTGGGCAGCCGGTGCTCCTGGGCACCACGTCGATCGAGAATTCCGAGCTGATCTCGGCGATGCTCGACAAGGAGAAGATGCCCCACCAGGTGCTCAATGCCAAGCAGCACGCGCGCGAGGCCGAGATCGTGATCCAGGCGGGGCGCCCGAAGATGGTGACCATCGCCACCAACATGGCGGGCCGCGGCACCGACATCGTCCTCGGCGGCAATCCCGACCCGGAGATCCAGCGCATCAAGGCCGACGAGGCGCTCCCGGAATCGGAGCGGGAGCGCAGGATCGCCGAGGTCAAGGAAGGCTGGCAGAAGCTGCACGACGCGGTGGTGGCCGCCGGCGGGCTGCACATCATCGGCACCGAGCGCCACGAGTCGCGCCGCATCGACAACCAGCTGCGCGGACGCTCCGGGCGCCAGGGCGACCCCGGCAGCTCGCGCTTCTACCTGTCGTTCGAGGATCCGCTGCTGCAGATCTTCGCCGGCGAGCGCCTGCAGGCGATCATGCGCTCGCTCAAGATGCCCGAGGGCGAGGCGATCGAGGCGCGCATGGTGTCGCGCTCCATCGAGAACGCGCAGCGCAAGGTCGAGGCGCGCAACTTCGACATCCGCAAGCAGCTGCTCGAGTACGACGACGTCGCGAGCGACCAGCGCAAGGTGATCTACCAGCAGAGGAACGAGCTGCTCGAATCGCGCGAGATCTCGGAGACCATCGCCTCGATCCGCGCCGACGTGCTCGCGGGCACGGTACGCGAGTTCGTGCCGCCCGAAAGCGTCGAGGAGCAATGGGACCTCGCGGGGCTCGAACGCAAGCTCGACGCGGATTTCTTCACCAAGTCCCCGGTGTCGCAGTGGGCGCAGGCCGACGCGACGCTCGATTCGGACAAGATCGCCCTGCGCGTGATCGACCAGGCCGCGGGCGACTACCATGCGAAGTTCGCCCCGATCGACCCGGAGGACCTGCACCACTACGAGCGCGCGGTGATGCTGCAGTCGATCGATTCCCACTGGCGCGAGCACCTGGCGGCACTCGACTACCTGCGCCAGGGCATCCACCTGCGCGGCTACGCGCAGAAGCAGCCGAAGCAGGAATACAAGCGCGAGGCCTTCGAGCTGTTCGGCGCCATGCTCGACTCGATCAAGCGCGAGGTGACGCGCCACCTGATGGCGGTCCAGATCCGCTCGAAGGAGCAGGTCGAGGAGGCCGAGCGCAAGGCGGAGGAGGCGGCGCGCGCGCTCAAGAACGTGCAGTACCACCATTCCGACTATGACCAGGCGCTCGCGGAAAGCGGCGCGGCGGATGTCGCGGTGGCCGGCGCCGCGATTGCCACGGCGCAGCCCATGGTGCGCTCCACCCAGAAGGTGGGCCGCAACGACCCCTGCCCCTGCGGCTCGGGCAAGAAATACAAGCAGTGCCACGGCAAGCTCGCCTGAGGGCGAGCCCGCCGCACTAGTCGCGCGCCGGGCGCCTGAGCTTGAGCCCGGCCGCCGCCATCGCGGGGGCCATCATCGCTTCGACGAACGCCCCCGCCTCCTCTAGCATGAACGCGCGGAATGCCAGGGCCGCAGGCGACAGGCGCTTGTCGCCGCGATGCACGAGGTACCAGCGGCGCACGATGGGAAGGTCCTCGACATCGAGCACCCGCAGGGCGCCCGCGGTCACCTCGAGGCCCATCGTGTGCAGCGAGAGCAGCCCGACGGCCATGCCGGCCATCACGGCCTGCTTGATCGTCTCGTTGCTGCTCATCACCAGCGTGGGCGCGAACGGGAGGTGGTGCCTGGCGAACAGCGCCTCGGACAGGATGCGCGTGCCGGAGCCGGGTTCGCGCGCGATGAGCGGCTCGGCGAGCAGCTCGCGCACGGGGATGCGCCGCCGTCCTACGAGGTGATGCCCCGGCGCGGCCACGGCGACGTGCGGATTCGGCGCGAAGGGCTCGGCGGTGGTCTCGATCTCCGTCGGTGGACGGCCCATGATCGCGATGTCGACGTCGTCTTCCTCGAGGTGGCGCACCATAGCCTCGCGGTTGCATACGTCGAGGTGCAGCCTCACGTCGGCATGCTGGCGGCAGAACTCGGCCAGCAGCCGCGGCGCGAAATATTGCGAGGTGGTGATCACCGCCACGGTAAGCATGCCGCCCCGCAACCCCTTGAGCGCCGAGACCGCGTCCTCGGCGATCTTCAGCTCGCGCTCCACCGCGTGGGCCGCGCGCAGGATCTCGCGCCCGGCCTCGGTGGGCCGGATGCGCCGCCCGGATCGCTCGAGCAGGGGAAGCCCGCAGGAGCGCTCGAGCTCCTTTACCTGCAGCGACACGGCGGGCTGCGTGAGGTGCAGCGCCTTCGCGGCGCCCGAGAAGCTCTGCCCGGAGACCACCGCGGAGAAGATGCGCAACTGGCGCCGGCTGACGTGCTTCATTGGGAAAAGTATAAATAATATTAATATAGATCGACAACAGAATAAATTTTTGTTGGGGCGCGTCCAAGCCTAACCTTGGGCAACGTGCGCGTCGACGAAGCGCGCCGGATTCGTGAGGGGGAGGGATTCATGCGGGCGTGCATCGTGGGCGCCGGGTCGGTGGGGTGCCTCGTGGGTGCGCGGCTCGCGCGCGCCGGCGTCGAGGTCACGCTTGTCGCGCGGGGCCAAAATCTGAGAGTGCTGCAAGCGCAGGGCCTCACGCTGGTCGAAAGCGACGGCAGTGCGGCGGTGCACCGCTTGCATGCGGTCGGCTCGCTGGCGGAGGCGGGCCGGCACGACCTCGTCGTGCTGTCGACCAAGGCGCACCAGGTGGCGGCGCTGGCCGACGGGATCGCGGGGCTGCTCGACGGGGACGCGGTGATCGTCACCATGCAGAACGGCATTCCCTGGTGGTATTTCCTCGGCCGTCCGGGCCCGTTCCAGGGTCGCACGGTCGAGTCGGTCGACCCGGGGGGGTATGTCGCAGCGCGCATCCCGGCCGACCGCGTGCTGGGCTGCGTGGTCTATCCCGCGTGCGAGCTGCCCCAGCCCGGCGTCGTGCGCCACGTGGAAGGCGACCGCTTCCCCGTGGGCGAGCTCGACGGCTCCCTGTCCCCGCGCGCGCAGCGCGTTTCGCTGCTGTTCGAATCCGCGGGACTGCGCTCCCCGATCCTGTCGGATGTGCGCTCGGAGATCTGGCTCAAGCTCTGGGGCAACCTCAGCTTCAACCCGGTGAGCGCGCTCACCCGCGCGACGCTCGGGCAGATCTGCACCCAGCCGCGCTCGCGCGCCCTGGTGGCCGGCATGATGGCCGAGGCGCAGGCGGTGGCGGAGGCGCTCGGCGTTTCCTTCCGCGTCACCATCGAACGGCGCATCGAAGGCGCGGCGCGGGTGGGCAACCATCGCACGTCGATGCTGCAGGACGTCGAGGCGGGCCGTGCCACGGAGCTCGATGCGCTGCTGGGCTCCGTGATCGAGCTCGCGCGTCTCGTCGGCGTGCCGGTTCCCGCGCTCGAAGCGGTCTACGCCTGCACCTGGATGCTCGAGCACACCGTGTGCGGCGCAGCTCGCTCGCAGGCGAGCGGCCCGCCGGCGCCGTACCGGGTGGAAAAGGCCGCGTGAGCGCGACTCCGGTCACCGCGCGCCGCGCTCCCGGTGCACGGCGACGCGCCCGCATGACCTCCAGAATCGACGACAAGGAGACTCCGATGGCTGGCCGCAATTTCCTGTTCGTGCCCGGTCCCACCAACGTTCCCGACCGCATCCTGCGCTCGATGATGGTGGCGATGGAAGACCATCGCTCGCCGCGCTTTCCGGAGCTCGCGCGCGCGCTGTTCCCCGGCCTGAAGCGCCTGTTCCAATGCCACGAGGGGGAGGCATTCATCTTCCCGGCCACCGGAACCGGGGCGTGGGAAGCCTCGCTCGCCAACACGCTTTCGCCGGGGGACCGCGTGCTCGCGCCGCGCTTCGGCCAGTTCAGCCACCTGTGGATCGACATGATGCAGCGCCTCGGGCTCGACGTGGAGGTGCTGGACGTGGAGTGGGGCATGGGGGCGCCGGAGGATCGCATCGCGGCGGCGCTCGAGGCCGATCGCGAGCATCGCATCAAGGGCGTGATGGTGGTGCACAACGAGACGGCCACCGGAGTCACGAGCGACGTCGCGGCGGTGCGCCGCGCGATGGACGCCGCGCGCCACCCGGCGATGCTCTACGTGGACGCGGTGAGCTCGCTCGCGAGCATCGACCTGCGCTTCAGCGAATGGCGCGTCGATCTCGCGGTCACCGGCTCGCAGAAGGGGCTCATGATGCCCGCCGGCCTGGGCATCGTGTGCGCCGGGCCGCGCGCGCTGGAGGCCGAGCGCAGCGCAAGGCTGCCGCGCGTCTTCTTCAGCTTCGCCGACATGCGCCGCAGCAATGGCGACGGCTACTTCCCGTACACCCCCTGCCTGCCGCTGCTGTATGGATTGCGCGAATCTCTCGACATGTTGTTCGAGGAGGGCCTTGCGAACGTGTTTGCCCGCCACGCCCGCCTCGCCACGGGGGTGCGCGAGGCGGTGGCCGCGTGGGGCCTCGAGCCGTGCTGCCGCGAGGCGCGCTGGCAATCGAACACCGTCACCGCTATCGTGGTGCCTGCGGGGATCGATGCCGCGCGCATCATCGACACCGCGTTCCGGCGCTACAACCTCTCCCTCGGCGCCGGGCTTGCGCGGTTGGCCGGAAAGGTCTTCCGCATCGGACACCTCGGCGACCTGAACGAGCTGATGCTGCTCGGCGCGCTTGCCGGGACCGAGATGGCCATGGCCGATCACGGCGTGGCGATCGAGCCGGGCAGCGGCGTGGCGGCGGCACAGACACACTGGCGGCGCACGGCGCGCCCGTCCATGGCGGCCGAGAAGGCGAGGAGCCCGCTCGCGGCCTGATGCCGCGCCGGCGCGCGCGGCGCCACAGGCACGCGCCGCCGCAGGGGGGGCTGGCGGCTGCGCGTGTAAAATGCGCGATCGACCGGACGCACCGCCGCGCCGGTCCTCCCGCATGGTGACCCTGCGCTGATGGCCGTCAACCTCGATCCGCCGCGGGCGGAGGACCTGCTCACGATCTCCGGGGTACGCCTCGGGATCGCGCGCGCGGCCATCCGCAAGCCCAATCGCAAGGACCTCCTGCTCGTTGCGCTCGACGAAGCGGCCGGCGTAGCGGGAGTGTTCACGCGCAATTGCTTCTGCGCCGCCCCGGTGATCATCTGCCGCGAGCACCTCGAAGGCGAGCGCCCGATTCGCGCCATCGTGGTGAACACCGGCGTGGCCAACGCGGGAACCGGCGAGCAGGGCCTCGACGATGCGCGCGCCACATGCGCCGCGGCCGCACACCTGCTCGACATCCAGCCGACCCAGGTGCTGCCGCTTTCCACCGGCGTCATCATGGAGGCGCTTCCCGTTGAACGCATCGAGGCCGGATTGCCGCAATGCGTGGCCGATCTGGCTGCCGGGAACTGGGCGAGTGCGGCCGAGGCGATCATGACCACCGATACCGTACCCAAGGCCGCGTCGCGCCAGGTGGTGATCGACGGGCGCACCGTTACCGTGACCGGCATCGCCAAGGGCGCCGGGATGATCCAGCCCAACATGGCGACCATGCTCGCCATCATCGCGACGGACGCGACGGTGGGCGAGGACACCCTGCGCCACCTCGCGCGCCACGTGGCCGACCGCTCCTTCAACGCGATCACCGTCGACGGCGACACGTCGACCAACGATGCGCTGCTGCTGGTCGCCTCCGGCCGCGCGGCCAATCCGGCCATAGTGGGCGAGGGTACGGCGGAGTTCGGCAAGCTGTCCGAAGCGGTCCTGGACGTGGCGCAGATCCTCGCGCAGGCCATCGTGCGCGACGGCGAAGGCGCCACGAAGTTCATCACCATCACCGTGGACGAAGGCCAAACGCGCGCGGAATGCCTGCGCGTGGCCAAGTCGATCGCCCATTCGCCGCTGGTGAAGACGGCGTTCTTCGCCTGCGACCCGAACCTGGGCCGCATCCTTGCCGCCGTGGGAAACGCCGGCGTCGACAACCTGGACACCACTCGCGTGGGCCTGCAGCTGGGGGACGTGACCGTGGTCGAGAATGGCGCACGCGCTCGCAGCTACACCGAGGAGCAGGGACGCAGCGTGATGCGCCCGGCGGAAATCGCGGTGCGCGTCACGCTGGGCCGCGGCGAGGAGAGCGCGACCGTGTGGACCTGCGACCTTTCCTACGACTACGTGAGGATCAACGCGGACTACCGCAGCTAGGGGGAGAGCCATGGCCGATCCGCGCAGCACCACCCCGCACCTCGAGAAGTACTACTCGAAGCGCGCCGCGGAGTACGAGCAGGTCTACCAGAAGCCCGAGCGCCAGCGCGAGCTCGCGTGGCTGCGCCACCGCGTCCCGGAGATCCTGCGCGGGCGCACCGTGCTCGAGGTGGCCTGCGGGACCGGGTACTGGACGCAGTACATCGCGGCGACGGCCAAGCGCGTCTACGCCGGCGACATCAACGAGGCGGTGCTCGAGATCGCGCGCGAGAAGCCGATCCCGACCGGCCGGGCCACGTTCTTCAAGGCCGATGCGGTAAGCCTCGAGAACGTCCCGTCCGGCTGCAATGCGGCCTTCGCCGGCTTCTGGTGGTCGCACGTGAAGAAGAGCGGCATCGCGCAGTTCGTGGCCAACCTCGCCGCGCGCCTCGAGCCCGGCGCGGTGGTCGCGATCCTGGACAACCAGTTCGCCGGGTGGAGCTCGACGCCGCTCTCGCGGCGCGACGCCGAGGGCAACACCTACCAGATGCGCAGCCTCGCCAACGGCGAGCAGTTCGAGGTGCTGAAGAACTTCCCCACCGCCGAGGAGCTCGCCCAGGCGGTGCGGCCGGTGGCCCGCGAAGCGCGCCTCGAGACCCTCACCTACTACTGGCTGATGGTGTTCACCCTGAAATGACCGACGACTGGAAGCCGGTCCTCGCGCGCCTGGACGCCCTCATCGCGCGCCTGGACCGCGTACTGCCCCCGGCGCAGGGCGCGCCCGACTGGAAGGCGGGGACGGCGTTTCGCTGGCGCAAGCAGGCGCGCGGCAGCTATCTCGAGGTGGTGCGCCATCCGCATTCGATCCGCTTCGCGGACCTGAAGGACATCGACGAGCAGAAGCGGCGGCTGCGCGAGAACACCGCGCAGTTCGTGGCCGGCCGCCCGGCCAACAACGTGCTGCTCACCGGAGCGCGCGGCACCGGCAAGAGCTCGCTGGTGAAGGCGGCGCTGGCGGAGTTCGCGCCCCGTGGGCTGCGCCTCATCGAGGTCGACAAGCGCGACCTGGTCGACTTGCCCGACATCGTGGACCTCATCGCGGAGCGTCGCGAGCGCTTCGTGATCTTCTGCGACGACCTGTCGTTCGAGGCCTCCGACGCGGGATACAAGTCGCTCAAGGTCGCGCTCGACGGCTCCATTGCCGGGTCGGCCGACAACGTGCTGATCTACGCCACGTCCAACCGCCGCCATCTCATGCCGGAGTTCATGGACGAGAACCTCGAGGCGAAGCACCTGGGCGGCCAGATCCATCCGGGCGAGACGACCGAGGAGAAGATCTCGCTTTCGGAGCGTTTCGGCGTGTGGCTTTCGTTCTATCCCTTCGACCAGGAGCAATACCTCGACATCGCGCAGCACTGGGTGACGGCGCTCGGGGGCAAGGCGAGCGAGGAATCGCGCAAGGCCGCGCTGCTGTGGGCGCTCGAGCGGGGATTCCGCACCGGGCGTGTCGCGTGGCAATTTGCACGCGACTACGTCGGCCGGAAGAAGAAGTAGCGCCATGCCCGCGATCACCGAGGTCGCCGCCGCAGTGATCGTGCGGCCCGGGCAGTTCCTGCTCGCGAAGCGGCCCCCGGGCAAGCCGTATCCCGGCTACTGGGAGTTTCCCGGGGGCAAGATCGAGGCCGGCGAGGACGCGCGCGCGGCCCTCGTGCGCGAGCTGCGCGAGGAGCTGGGCATCGAGGTGCGCCATGCCACGCCGTGGATCACGCGGGTCTACGCATATACCCACGCCACGGTGCGCCTGCATTTCTTCCGCGTCGAGCGCTGGGACGGCGAGGCGCGCGCCCTCGAGGACCAGGCCATCGAGTGGCAGCGCGTCGAGGCGCCGGACGTGGCGCCGATGCTGCCGGCGAACGCGCCGGTGCTCGCCGCGCTCGCGCTGCCCGAGGTCATGGTGGTCTCGAACGCCGCCGCGGTGGGCATCGACGCGTGGATCGAAGCGCTGGGCACGCGCGCCCTGGAGGGCCGCCTGCTGGTGCAGCTGCGCGAGAAGGCGCTGGAGCGCCAGCGACTGCAGCACCTGCTGTCGCGCGTGCTCGCCCGCGTGGAGCCGTTCGGATCGCGCGTCGTGGTCAACAGCGACTGCGGCAGGTTCGCGCAGTGCGACGGCGTGCACCTCACCGCGCGCGCTCTGATGCAGGCGCAGGAACGGCCGGCCGGCCGGCTGGTCGGCGCTTCTTGCCACGACGACCGGGAGCTCGGCCGCGCCGCGCAGCTCGGGCTCGACTACGCCGTGCTGGGCCCGGTGCAGCCCACACCCACGCATCCGGGGGCGGCACCGATGGGATGGGAACGATTCGCGGCGCTCGCCGCGGGACGGCCGATGCCGGTCTATGCGATCGGCGGGCTGGCGCGCGGCGATCTGGAGATGGCGCGCATCCACGGCGCGCATGGTGTGGCGCTGCTGAGCGCGGCCTTCCGCTAGGAAGGCGAAGTCACCGGCGTCGCGCGCAGCAGGGGCTGCACGTCGAGGTGCGCGGCGAACTCGCGCGCGCTGGCGCCCGGTACGTGGGGGAGGCGGCCCAGCAGCGGGGCGCGCAGGCGCTCGCGCAGCGCATCGACGTTCTCGTCGACCGCCGCCATCGCGGGATCGATTGCGTTGGCGATCCATCCCGCGAGGGGCAATCCGGCCGCCGTGACGGCCTGCGCGGTAAGCAGTGCGTGATTGAGGCAACCCAGCCGCAGGCCCACCACGAGCACCACGGGCAGCGCGATGGCCCGCGCGAGATCCACCGTATCGAGCCCGTCGCCGAGCGGAACGCAGAATCCGCCGACTCCTTCGACGACCAGGAAGCCGGCATCGTGGCGCAGGCGGTCCAGCATCGCGACGATGGGGGCCAGGCTGATGTGCACCGCCTCGCGCCGCGCCGCGATGTGCGGCGCGATCGGCTCGCGCAACAGCACGGGCGTCACCCGCCCTAGTTGGCCTTTGCCCAGTCCGGCGGCCTCGATCAGCGCCAGGCTGTCCGAGTTGGCCGCGTGCGCGCCCTGGCCGGCCGCACCTGCCGCCACGGGCTTCATCGGGAAGGCCCGAATGCCGCGCGCCGCGAGCGCGTGAATCAGCGCGCACGCCGCAAGGGTCTTGCCCACGCCCGTGTCGGTGCCGGTGACGAACACGCCGCGGTTCACGAGTGCGCCCGCGGCCGGAAGTCGATCACTTGGCGCCCGTCGGCCGTGACCCTCGCAGCGACCTTCCAGGCGTGGCCGTAGATCACCTCGTAGGTTGCGGGAAGCGCCCCGCCGCGCCGCTCGCGCTCGTAGCGCTCCACCACGCGTTGCCATCGCCCGCGACCGACCAGGCCGTGGCCGCGCGCGGCGAGCGCGTTCTGTCCGCCGCCGGCCTTCAGGTCGCGCGCCAGCGACTCGACGCTTGCGTACTCCAGCGTGATCGTTTCCATCTCCATCACGGGGTCGGCGAAGCCGGCGTGGACCAGGGCGTCGCCCAGATCGTGCATGTCGATGAACGTGTGCACGTGCGCCCCGGAATCCACGGTCGCGAATGCAGCGCGCAGCTCCTTCAGGGTGTCGGGGCCGTAGGTGGAGAAGAGCAGCAGCCCGTCGGTGGCGAGCACGCGCGCGGCTTCGGCGAACACGGCCTGGGGCCGGCACCATTGCAAGAGGAGGTTGGAGAAAGCGAGCTGCGCACATGCCGTGGCGAGCGGCAGGCATTCGGCATCGGCGCACGCGAGCAGCGGCGCCGGGCGTGCGAGGGCCCTGCGCCACCAGGGTCCGCCCGCGCGCGCCTCGCGCAGCATCGAGTACGCGAAATCGACTCCGACCACTTCCGCCCCGGGATATCGCTTGTGCAGCTCGGCCAGGAAGTGCCCGGTGCCGCAGCCCAGGTCGAGCAAGCGCGCCGGCTCGATCCGGATCGGCTCGAGATGCGCGAGGAGGCGCGTTCCCACCTCCGATTGCAGGACGGCATGGTGGCTGTAGCCCGCAGCGGCCCGGTCGAACGACCTGCGCGCCGTGTGCTTGTCGGGAAAGACCGGCTCAGCCAACGCGCCGCTCCGCGCTCACGGGGCCAGGCACTGCGCCATGGCGATGGTCGCTTGCTCGACGTCGGAGCGCTCGTGGGCCGCGCTGAGCGATACTCGCAGGCGCGAAGTCGCTGCGGGAACCGTCGGCGGTCGGATCGCGGGAATGAGCAGGCCATGATCGAGCAGGCGCGTGGACACCTCGAGCGCGCGTGCGGCGCCTCCCACGATGACCGGCTGGATGGCGGTCGCGGACTCCACCACCGGCACGCCGGCCGCGGTGCAGGCGGCGCGGAACTGCGCGATGCGCGCGTGCAGGCGCGCCACGGGGGACGCGTCGCCTGCGAGGATATCGAGCGCGGCGAGGACCGCGGCGGCCATCATCGGCGGCAACGCGGTCGAATAGATGTAGGTGCGCGACTTCTGCACCAGCCATTCGATCGCCTCTTCGGATCCGCAGGCGAATGCGCCATAGCCCCCGAGCGCCTTGCCGAGCGTGGCCATGTACACGATGCGCGCAGAGGAAACGTTGAAATGACTGAGCGCCCCGCGTCCTTGCGGACCGAGCACGCCGATGCCGTGGGCATCGTCCAGAACGAGCCATGCATCGTGGCGCTCGCACAGCGCGAGCAGCTCCGGCAGCGGGGCCACGTCGCCGTCCATGCTGAACACCACGTCGGTGGCGACCACGCGCACGGCCGCCTTCGAGCGGGCCAGGTCCCGCCCGAGCTGGTCGAGATCGAGGTGCGGATAGCGCGTGTACACGGCGCGCGACAGCCGGGCTCCGTCGTGCAGGCAGGCGTGGTTCAGGCGGTCCCCGAAAACTTCCGCGTCGGGACCCGCGAGCGCGCAAAGGATGCCGATGTTGGCCGCATAACCGCTGCCGAAGAGCAACGCGCGCGGCAGCCCGCAGAAGGCGGCGAAACGCGCTTCGGCCTCCTCGTGGATGCGCATGTGCCCGGTGACCAGCGGCGAGGCCCCGGAGCCGGCCCCGTGCGCATCGAGGCTCGCGCGCATCGCCTCGCGCAGGCGCGGATGGTTGGCGAGCCCCAGATAGTCGTTGCTCGCGAAATTGAGCAACGTGCGCCCGCCGAGCTGCACGTGCCTGCCCTGCGGCGAGTCGAGCACGCGGCGCGTGCGGCGCAGGTCCTGGCGCTCGAGCGCGTCCAGGCCCGCGACCAGCCGATCAGCGACGCCCACGCGCCTCAGGCCGCGGTGATACCGAGCGCGGCGAACAGCGCGTCGTCACGCTCGACGTCGGGATTGCCGGTGGTGAGCAGCTTCTCGCCGTAGAAGATCGAGTTGGCACCCGCGAAGAAGCACAGCGCCTGCACTGCTTCGCTCATCGCAGCGCGTCCCGCGGACAGCCGCACCACGCTGCGCGGCAGCAGGATGCGCGCGACCGCGATGGTGCGCACGAATTCGATCCAGGGCAGCTTTTCGCTTCCGGCGAGCGGCGTTCCCTCGACCCGCACAAGATCGTTGATGGGCACGGACTCCGGTTGCGGATCGAGGCTCGCCAACTGTGCGATCAATCCAGCGCGCGCTTCGCGCGATTCCCCCAGGCCCACGATGCCGCCGCAGCAGACCTTGAGCCCCGCCTCGCGCACCCTTTCGAGCGTGGCAAGGCGATCGCCATAGTCGCGCGTCGAGACGATGCTGCCGTAGTGCTCGGGCGCCGTGTCGAGGTTGTGGTTGTAATAGTCCAGGCCGGCGTCCCGGAGCTGTTCGGCCTGGCCCTGCTGGAGCATTCCAAGGGTGCAGCAGGTCTCGAGGCCGAGGGACTTGACGGCACGTACCATGTCAAGGACGGGCGCCAGGTCACGCGCCTTCGGGCCGCGCCATGCCGCGCCCATGCAGAAGCGCGTGGCGCCATGGTCCTTCGCGAGCCGCGCTGCCGCGAGCACTTCGTCGATCGCCAGCAGCTTCCGGCTTTCCACGCCCGTGTGATAGCGTGCCGCCTGCGGACAATACCCGCAATCCTCGGGGCAGCCACCCGTCTTGATCGACAGCAGCGTCGAGCGCTGCACGCGATTGGCATCGAAATGCTCACGGTGCGCGGTATGCGCCCGCAGCAGCAGATCGTTGAGGGGAAGCGCGTAGAGATCGAGGGCCTGGCGGCGCAGTGCCTCATGTTGTTGAGTAGCTGCCGGTGCGCGGATCGTGATCGTCGTATCCATCGTGCTCTCTCGTAAGAGTTTGATAATTCATGTTTTTCGGGGGGATGTCAAATTTGGCCCGGGCCTTAGCCTTGCAACTGCCCAATATTTGCGCGGACGCTCCCTGGCGGCGATTCCACGGGCTGGACGAGGATTGCGTCCTGTGCGGAACGGGATGCACGGCGGGTCCCGTGTGCAGACCGTGCGCCGAGGCCATGCCGCGCCTCGGAGCGTGTTGCGAGCGCTGTGCGGCCCCGCTGGCCGGCGTTGCGCAGTGCGGCCCATGCCGCAACCACCGCTTTGCGTTCGACGCGGCAATTGCCTGCTTCGAATACCGATTCCCCCTGGATCGCCTGGTACAGCGCTTCAAGTACTCGGGCGACCTGGCCGTTGGGCGATGGCTGGCGGACGAGCTGGCGCGTCGCGTCGCAGGTGAACCGCACCCCGATCTGCTGGTCGCGCCGCCGCTGGGGGCTGCCAGGCTGCGCGAGCGGGGTTTCAACCAGGGGCTCGAGCTCGCCAAGGCCGTCGGGGCCCGGCTGACGGTGCGATGCGATCTCTTTGCCTTGGCCCGGGTCAGGGAGACGGCTCCGCAGGCGCGCCTGTCGCGACGCGCGCGGTTCGCCAATCTGCGGCGCGCCTTCCACTGCCGTCGCGCGCTGGAGGGAACGCATGTGGCGCTTGTGGACGACGTGCTCACGACGGGCGCCACTGCCCACGCGATCGCCCGGGAGCTCAAGCGGGCGGGAGCGAAGCGCGTGAGCGTGTGGGCGCTCGCCCGCGCCCCCGAGCCGGGAAGCTGACCTTGTTCGACGTGGTCCTTTTCCGCCCCGAGATCCCGCCCAACTCCGGCAACGTGATTCGCCTGTGCGCGAACGCGGGCGCGCGGCTGCACCTGGTCGAGCCGCTGGGCTTTTCGATGGACGACCGGCAGCTGCGCCGCGCGGGGCTCGACTACCACGAGCTGGCCACCGTCCGCGTACATCCCGATTGGGTGCACTGCCTCGCGGCAGTCGAGGGCCGGCGAATGTTCGCGGTATCCACGCGCGCCCGGGTGCCCCACACCGAACCTGCATACCGGCCGGGCGATGCATTCGTTTTCGGCCCCGAGACCGCGGGGCTGCCCGAGGAGCTTCTCGCGCAATTCCCCGAAGACCGCCGGCTGCGGCTGCCGATGCGCCCTGGAAACCGCAGCCTCAACCTGTCGAATGCCGTGGCCGTCGTCGTGTACGAGGCGTGGCGCCAGAACGGCTTCGCAGGGGCCGAATGACGGCCCGGCGACCCCGCGGAAAGGACCCTCCGCCTTCATTCCGCTGCGGCCCCCAATGTTACATCGGGGTTACCGCTGCAACCGGAAAATGGGCGAAATCCCAGTCAAAACAGGGAGTTTTGTGCTGGATATCACAGCGCGACACCCGCCCTGGGCGCCTAATGGGACCCATGAACACGGCCACTTCGGCCGACAAGATTCCGACCAACCCTGAAATGGAGTGACATCATGAAAACGAATTCCAAAATCCTGAAAACCGCCCTCGCGCTTGCCGTAGGGGCCAGTCTGGCGGCGGCCATCCCGGCGCATGCCGAGAAGACCACGGTCACCGGCGGCGGCGCCCTGAGCACGACGGCCCACGTCGACTTCTCGATCGTGATCCCGCGCTTCCTGACCTTCCGCGTAGGCACCGTGGGCGCGACGATCGACCTGATCACGTTTACCGTCCCGGCGGCCAACGTCGGCGATTCCACGCCGATCGCGGGCACGGGCGGCGACGCGGGTGCCGGCTCTGCCGAGAACGTCTCGGTCCTCGCCAACGGCGGCCAGGTCACCATCACGGAGAGCAACAACAGCGGCGGCCTCGGCCTGCAGCACTCGACGCTGACGGAGTACATCCCGTACACGGAGATCACGACCACCTCGAGCGACGCGGCCAACCTGCAGCGCCCCGTGCTCTCGAACGCGGGCGGCAACACCAGCCTGCCGGTGCTCAACTCGGGTAACGTGACCAACCGTTCGGCGACCTGGACCTACGGATACGCGAACACGGTGATCCACTCGGCCGGCACGTACGGGACGAGCACCAAGGGCGGGCGCGTCACGTATACTGCCTCGATGCCGTAATCGCTGATCGGCGTAGCGCAAGGAAGAGCCGGGGTAGCGAAAGCGCCCCGGCTTTTTCATAAACGATCATGAAGACACTTTTCCTCCTCATGCTGGCGACCACCGCCGCGACCGGGATGGGCGATGCGCGCGCGGCCACCGTGGTAATCGGCAACGGCGGCGGCAGGTTGATCCTGCAGGTCGGCAGCACCGGCGGAACCGTGAACCAGGTCAACTTCAGCGTTCCCGGGGCGAGCGTGGGCAACGGCGTCGCGGTATTGAGCTCGAGCGTGACCCCTGCGAGCCCTACGTGTCCCGCGAACACCGTACTGATCGATGCGCAGGCGCGTTCCCAGAACAACAGCCCCCGCGTCGCGACATTGACTGCCGATTCCTCCGCCCCGCTCACCTCGGGGGGCTTACCCCCCTTTCGTTCACCCAGTTCACGTGGTTGTCGTCGACTCCCGGAGGGGGCGGCAGCGGCTGCCTCAACGCGCCGGTCACGATTCCCTCCGGCACCTTCAGCGGCGCCGCAGGCCAGGCGTTGATCACGATGGACACCTCGAGCCGGGCGTGCGTGTGCGCGCAGTTCAGCTACCGGAACCAGAACGTCGTATCGGCCGGGACGTACACGGGGCGGGTGACTTACACCCTCGCCATGCCGTGATGCGCCGGCTGCTGCTCGTCGTGCTCACGTGCGCCGGCTGCGCCACGGCTGCCGCCGCGACGCGCCTGGACGATTCCCTCTCGCCCCGGCAGCGCGTCGAGACCACCACGCACTGGCTCTACGACGGGGTAGGAAACTGGAACGTGGAGCAGATCAACGCGCTGGTGGCCGACGTGCAGGCGATGGAATTTCGCCTCAATACCGCGCCCTACGTCGGCAAGAACGTGGCGATCTATCTCACCATCGCGCGTAACGTGAGGGGGTTGAAGGTCCCCTCGGCGATGCGCGTCGAATGGAAGACACGCGGAGTCTTTACTCCCGGTTCCGTAGTTCCGGGTGATCGGGCGCTGGTATATCGCGGTAAGATTACCCAGTCCGTGATGTCGGATTACTTCGATTTCAGGATCTTCTTCGATGCACGCAACTCGGAGGGCGGCGTTGAGTTCGACCCGGTTTTCGAAATCGAAATCGTGGGTTCCTAGCGGGTTCGCCGCCGCCTCCGCGTTCGCCTTCATACTGGCCTCTGCCGAGGCCCACGCGTTCGCGGGCCTGGTGAGCCCGCCGCGCTTCGAGCTCAAGGCGAAGCCCGGCGACGTGCTGCGCGAAGTCCTCGAGATCGGCAACGACGCGGTGGTGGCGGACGACTTCGACGTATCCACCGCCGACTGGCAGCTCAACGCGCAGGGCGGGGTCGAGTTCCACGACCCCCTGGAGCCGGGCAGCTGCCGTCCGTGGGTACGCATCGAGCGGCGCACGATCAACATGCAGCCGAAGAGCGTGCGCAAGTTCCGGTTCGAGCTGCACGTGCCCCCGGACGCCAAGCCGCAGGAATGCCGCTTCGCGATCATCATCGAGCGGGCCCGGGAAAACGTGCCGCAGGTCTCTTCAGGCGGGATCCAGATCCCGCTGCAGGGCCGCATCGGCGTGATCGTCTATGCGGAGGTGGGCGATGTCGCTCCGAAGCTCGAGCTGCGTTCCGTGGCCCTGAAGGAATTCAACGGGCGCCTCACCCCTGCAGCGACGTTCTTCAACAGCGGCAATTCCCATGGCCGGCCGGAAGGCGTGCTCGAGGGCCGGGACGCGGCGGGAAATTCGTTCGAGTTCGTCGTCTCGCCCTTCCCGATCATGCCCGGGGAAACGCGCTCCGTCGCGATATGGGCCCAGGAAGGGCCCGACAAGAAGGCCCCGAAGATCACCTATCCGCTGCGTCTGCGCGGCACCATCGAGTGGGACGGGGGACAGCAGGCGATCGACGCGACGCTCGCTCCCTCGCTCGCCATCAAGGCCGGATCTTCGTAAGCGGGATCTCGACATTCGCTTCGCCGCGCAGCGGCACGTCCGCCGTGAGCGGACGCTCGTCGCTCACCGACCAGGGCAGGGGAAGCGACTCGTTCAGGATCCGCAGGCCGTGGCTGCCGGGGGCCACCGCGGGGAAGCTGAACCGCCCCTGGCTGTCGGTGGTCACCGGGAAGCGCCCATCGAGATAGACGGTGATGTTCGCTGCTCCACGCTCCGTGGGCTGACGCAGGCCGTCGCCGTTATCGTCGAAGAAGACCACGCCGGCGAGCCGGCCGCTCCCGCCGCCGTTCTGCAGGCCGAGCGCCCGGTACGGCGTTCCGGAAGCGGCCTCGTAGCGCACGCCCAGGAGGAAGCGCTTGTCGCGCTGGACCGGCAGCACCGCACTGCCCGGAAGCGGCGGGACCGGATCGAATGTGTTCACGCTCAGCTGCGCGAGCGCCGACCAGTTGGCGGCGACCTGCCACGTCGCGGTGGCGCTCACGTTGAAATCGTTTTCGGCGCCGAGCGAGTTCTCGACCCGCCCGTACACCACGCTGGCGTCCCACGAGAGGTCGCTCAGCGGCGCGCCGTGGGCGGAAAGGCCGACGCTGGAACGGCGCGTGCGCGCGTCCTGCGCGGACTCGCGCGAGTAGGTCATCGTCGAGGTGAAGCGCACCTGCTCGAGCGCCGGCCATTCCTGGCTCCAGGAGAAGGTGTCGATGTCGTCGCCCGGCTGCCCGCTCGAGGTTGCGCGGAAGGTGGAAAGGTCGAAGCGGCTGAGGCCCCAGGGGGTCGTCCAGGACGCGTAGGCGTTCCCGTTCAGCGTGGAAGCACGCGGCGAGTCGGTGAACCGATTGTGCGCCTGCTCGTAGGACAGGCCCCCGCCCACGGTGAGGTTGCGATCCAGGCGCAGCGAAAACGTGCCGTAGGCCGTGCCGGAGCGGGTCGCAGCCTTCGAGGGATCGTCGCGCACATTGGTCTGGTTGAGGTCGAGGCCCCCGGACATGGTGTAGCGCAGCAGCCGGTAGTCGGCGCGCCAGTAGGCGCCGCGCTGGTCGTTGGCGAGCAGGCCGTCGCCCCACGCGAGCTGCGGATCGAGGTGGAACAGCCCGAAGCGCTGGCGCAGCCAGCCGCTGGTCACGTCGCCATCGAACCAGGCGCCGAAGTTCGAGTCGCTGTCCCTGACGAGCTGCGCCTTGTGGTGCACCAGGTCGCCGAGCGATCCGTACTCGACCGCGACGCTGGCCGCCTCGTGGTCGCGCATCAGTGGATCGCGGCGCAAGCTGATCGCCTGCCCGCCCACGCTCCACGGCCCGAAGCGCCGCGCGTAACCCAGGCCGGCGACATCGCCGGCCGTGGAATCGAAGGTCTGGATCGCCGAGCCCTCGAGACGCCCGAGGTGGCCCGCATACGCGGTGACGGACTGGGCGATGTCCGATATCACCGTGGTCGCCCCGGAAAACAGCGAGGTGGGCAGGAAGATGCGATACGACGAATTGATGAGATTGCTGGCCGGCGTGCGTGCCACTCCCAGGCTCGAATCGGCGGACCAGCCTTCGGCCACCGGGAAATGCTCCTGGTAGAGCGTGAAGCGGGCGCCGTCGCGATGGTCGACCGAAACATCTCCCGGCGCGGAGCTCGTGTTGCGCACGCCGGCGTCGAGATAGAAGTCGCCGAAATTGAGGGTCTCGCGCCGCAAGTGCAGGTCCAGCCCCTGCTCGAGGCTGTGCCCCCCGGTCGGAGGATAGAGTCCTTCGGTCCGATACTCCGCCGAAACGTAGCGCCGGCCGGGAAGCGCCGCCTGCTCGCCGATGATGCCGCTGCTTTCCGGCTCCGCTCCCGCACCTTCGATGAGCTGGTCCACGTATGGCTTCGCCTCGGCGGCCTTGGGCGCGGCAGGCGCGTGCGGGCCGACATCGAATTCGGGCATCGGAATCTGCGCCAGCGGCGGCGCCTTCGCGGCGGGGGGCGTCGCACCTTGCGCGGGCGCCGCGGCCTGCTTCGTCGCCGCGTTCGCGAGCAATGTGCGCGGCAGGGCGAGGCGGGATCCGACGATCAGGCGATCCGGGTCCCCCGCGATGAACGCACGTGGGTTGGTCTCGAACAGGGCGCGGCTGAGCTTGCGTTCCCGCACACGATCGCCGGGAAAGAACTGGCGCGCGATGAGGCGCAAGTGCTCGCCGCGCTCGACGATCCAGTAGCCGCTGGCCCGCGCCTCGAGCACCTTGCGTGCGCGGGCCTCGGTCCGGGTTTGTGGGGATGGAGAAGCTTCGCGCGCCGCCGCGAACGTGGGGGCCGCCGTGAGCACTGCCAGGACAATCCAGGCGATCGAGGCGCCTAGTCGCGGCATGATGGCTCGCGCAGATCCTCGCCGGAGTGGTTGGGCTGATCGGATTATAACCACCCCGGTGCGCTCATTCCGAGCGCGGATCGCGCGTGAGCAGCCGATGGACCGCTCCGGCGGGGGCGACACCTTCGAAGAGCACCGCGCACACCGCCTCGGTGATCGGCATCTCGACCCGGCGCTCGCGTGCGAGGTCGCGGGCGGCGAGGGCTGAATGCACGCCTTCGGCCACGTGCCCGAGCTGCGCCAGGATCTCGCCAAGGGCGCGGCCGCGCGCGAGCCCGATGCCGACTTCGCGATTGCGCGACAGGTCTCCGGTGGTGGTGAGGACCAGGTCGCCCACGCCCGCGAGCCCCATGAAAGTCTCCGCCTGGCCGCCGAGTGCCACGCCGAGGCGCACGATCTCGGCGAGGCCGCGCGTGACCAGCGCAGCGCGGGCGTTGCGCCCGAGCTCGAGGCCGTCGGCGATGCCCGCGGCGATGGCGATCACGTTCTTCACCGCGCCGCCCAGCACGACGCCCACGACGTCGGTGCTCGAGTACAGGCGCAGCCGCGGCGTGTTGAGCGCGGAGACCATCGCCGCCGCGAAACCAGGCTCCCGGGAGGCGATCACGAGGGCGGTGGGCAGCCCGGCCGCGACCTCGAGCGCGAAACTCGGCCCCGACATCACGCCTACGCGCGCGGCTTGCGGCAGCGCCTCGGACACGATCTGGTGCGGCATGCGCCGCGAGGCGGACTCGAAGCCCTTGCACGCCCAGAGCAGCGCCGGCTGGGACGTCACCACGGCCACCGATGCGAGCGTCGGGCGCAATCCCGAGGTCGAAGTGGCCACGATGACCAGCTCGGCCGCCGCGAGCGTTGCGCGCAGGTCCGGCTCGACGCTGACTTGCGGGGGCAGCGCCTGCGCCAGATACCCGCTCGAGCGGTTTCGCGCGAGCGCCTCGCAGCGGGCCGGATCGCGCGACCAGAGGCGCACCTCGTGGGTGGCGCACAGCGAGATTGCGAGTGCCGATCCCCACGCTCCCGCGCCGAGGACCGCGATCCTCACGGGGTCACGCGCCCCAGACCTGCGCAAGACGGATGTAGCCTTCCTGCCCGTCGCGGTGACGCACCTTGACCCATCCGTCGGCGGGCGCCTCCAGCACGTCGAGCAGGACCTGCTTGTACGCCTCGAATACCAGCGGGGACTCCGTGCTCGGCGCTGCGTGCACGTCGGCCAGGGGGACGGTCACGACGACCGTCCTGCGATCGCCCAGGGCGGCGTTCTCCACCCATGCCACCTCGCCGTTCGCGTCGCGCACCTTGGTCCATTGGTCGAGCTTCACCAGGATCTCGAACGGATAGTAGCGCGCGGCGACGAAGAGCCGATCGGCCTTTCCCGACGGCGCGTCGTAGAGGATCGCGGGCTGGTCGCCGATCGAGCGATATTCGGCGGCGCGCGCGCCGGTGGCCGCGAGGGTGAGCAGGGCGAGGCACGCGGCAGCCGCTTTCACGATCAGTGCGAGACGGTCGGCGTGATGATCTGCACCGCCGGCTCCGCGGCGGGCTTCGCTTCGCGCTGCGACTGATAGACGGCTTCGAAGTTCACCGGGCTCAGGACCACCGGCGGGAAGCCGGCGCGCGTGACGATGTCCGAGACCACCTCGCGCACGTACGGGAACAGGATGTTCGGGCACGCGATCGCCAGCACCGCATCGAGCTCCTGCGCGGGGACGTTGCGCACCACGAAGATGCCCGCCTGCGCGGCCTCCACGAGGAACAGCGTGCGCTCCTTGATCTTCGCCGTGACCGTCACGGTGAGGACGGTCTGGAACACGCCGTCCTCGACGCTGGTGGTGTTGTGGTGCAGCTGGATGTCGACCGTCGGCGCCTCGCGTTCCAGGAAAGCCTGGGGGGCGTTGGGAATTTCCAGCGAGAGGTCCTTCACGTAGACCTTCTCGATGGAGAACACGGGCTGGTTCTGGGTTTCGCTCATGAAGCTTCCTTCCGGGTGGTATTCGTCGGGTTGCGGTGGCCGGCGCTCACGGCACGGCGAGCAGCGGATCGAGGTCGCCCGCGCGATCGAGTGCCGCGAGCTCATCGTAGCCTCCCACGTGGCGCTCCCCCACGTAGATCTGCGGGACGGTGCGGCGCCCCGTACGGTCCATCATCTCCCGCCGGCGCCCGGGCTCGAGGTCCACGCGCACCTTTTCGATCGCCGTCACACCCTTCGCCGCCAGCAGGCGTTCGGCCATCTGGCAATACGGGCAGGCGCCCGTGGAATACATCAGCACCCTGGCCATCGCATCATCTCTCCAGGGGGAGGCTCGCCTGTTCCCAGGCGCTGACGCCTCCCTTGAGCTGGTAGACCGTGGTGAATCCCGCCCGTTTCAGCACGCGTCCCGCGGCGCTCGAGCGCGGGCCGGAGCGGCAGGTGAGGACCACGGCCCGTTCCTTGAACTTCGCGATCTCGTCGACCCGCTGGGCAAGCTCCTTCAGCGGGATGTTGCGCGCGCGCGGCAGGTGGCCGGCGGCGAACTCCTTGTCCTCGCGCACGTCCAGCACTAGGGTGGAGCCCTGGTTCATGAGGCGCGTCGCCTCGAGCGTGCCGATCTCGTTGCCGGCGCCCAGCAACTGCGACAGCTCGGGCCACACCAGCATCACGCCGCTGCCGACGAACAGCGCGACCAGCGCGAGGTGATTCACGACGAATTCGCCCACGGCGATCCTCGAGGGCGCATCGGCCCCGAAAAAAGGGACAATTTTACCAGACGCGGCGCGCCCGGCCCTCTCAGGCGAGGCGCGGGAGCAACCACTGCAACAGCCAGAGCGTGCCCATGCCGGCGGCGATGGCCGTGGTCGCATTGCGCACGTGGTACGCGGCCACGATCGCCACGAGTCCCGCGAGCAGGCGCGGATTCGACGGCGACAGGTCGAGGATGCCGCCATGCATGAACAGCCCCGGCGCGACGATCGCCGCGAGCACCGACGGCGGCACGAACTTGAGCGCCTGCCGGAACCAGTGGGGAAAGCGGTGCGGATCGACGAACACGATGAACGAGGCGCGCAGCACGAAGGTCGATAGCGCCACGCCGGCGATGGCGAGCCAGGTGCTCATCGCCGCCTGCGCGCCTCGATCGCCATGCCCGCGGCGATGCCGCCGATCGATGCGACTACCAGCGAAAGCCGGTACGGCAGGCCGGCGGTGGCGAGGACCGCCGCGCTGGCCACGATCGCGGCCGCGAGGTCGGCGCGCGTGCGCACCGCCGGTACCAGCAACGCGAGGAACGTGAGCACGACGGCGAAGTCGAGGGACCAGCCCGCCGGCACGCTGGCGCCCGCCACGATGCCCAGCACCACCGCGGTCTGCCAGGACGCGTACAGCGTGAGCGCCGCTCCCAGGAAGTGCCAGTGTCCCGCGGTGTACGGACCCGGCTCGCGATAACGCGCGATCGATGCGGCGAAGGCCTGGTCGGTCATGAGGAAGGCGAGCAGCGAGCGCCAGCGCCGGTCGAGGTGCGCGAGGTGCGGCGCGATCGCCGCGCTGTACATGAGGAAGCGCAGTCCCACCACGAACGCGGCCGCGACCGTCACGATCACCGGCGAATGCACCGCGATGAGCTGGCTCGCCACGAGCTGCGCGATGCCGGAGAAGGCAAACACCGACAGGGCGATGCCCTGCGCCGGCGTCATGCCGGCCGCCACCGCGGCCACGCCGGCCACGAAGCCGAACGGGACGGAGCCGAGCAGCACCGGGGCCATCCGGCGGCATCCGGCGAGGAATTCGGCGCGTGGGGAGGGAGAATCCAAGGCGCGGGCAAAATCGTGAGTGTAAGAGAACGCGGAGGCCGGCGCGATCGTTTGCTAACATTCATGCCATGAAGAAGATCGTCTTGCTGCGCCACGGCGAGAGCGCGTGGAACCGGGAAAACCGCTTTACCGGGTGGACCGATGTGGACCTCACGGCCACGGGCGTCGAGGAGGCGCGCGCGGCCGGGCGCCTGCTCGCCTCCGAGGGCTACACGTTCGACGTTGCATTCACCTCGGTGCTCAAGCGCGCCATCCGTACCCTCAACTTCGCGCTCGAGGAAATGGACCGGCTCTGGATCCCGGCGACCAAGGACTGGCGGCTCAACGAGCGTCATTACGGGGCGCTGCAGGGTCTCAACAAGTCCGAGACCGCGGCCAAGTTCGGCGAAGCGCAGGTGCTCGCGTGGCGGCGCAGCTACGACGTGCCCCCGCCGGCGCTCGAGCCCGGCGACGAGCGCGACGCGGCGCGCGATCCGCGCTATCGCCGCCTGGAACGCAGCCAGGTGCCGCGCACGGAGTGCCTGAAGGACACCGTTGCCCGTGTCGTGCCGTGCTGGAGCGAGCGCATCGCTCCGCTCGTGGCCGCTGGCGAGCGCGTGCTCATCGTCGCACACGGCAACAGCCTGCGCGCGCTCATCAAGTATTTCGACGCGATGTCCGACGCGGCGATCGTGAACGAGAACGTGCCCACCGGGATCCCGCTGGTCTACGAGCTGGACGACGCGCTGCACGCCCAGCGCCGCTATTACCTGGGCGACGCGCAGGCCGTCGAACGGGCGATGAGCTCGGTGGCGAGCCAGGGCAAGGCGCGGTAGCCGCGATGGGGTCCGCGCGCCGCGCGCGCGTGCTGGTGGCGCTCGGGGCGGCGCTGTGCGCCCTGGCCGCGCCGGGCGCCTTCGGGGCCAAATCGGGCGACGGCAGGGCCGGGGCGAGCGAGGAGCAGCTGCGTGAATTGCGCGCGCGGATCGACCGTTTGCAGGCCAACCTCACCGCCGCCGAGGAATCCAAGGGCGAGGCGGCCGACCTGCTGCGCCAGAGCGGCAAGGCGATGAGCGAGGCGCACCGCGCGCTCTTCGAGCTGGGTGAGCGCCGCCGCGCCCTCGAGGCCGAGCTCGCGGACATTGCCGCGCGCGAACGCGATACGCGCGCGAGCCTCGCCGAGCAGGAAGCGCTTGCCGGCAAGCTGCTGCGGCTGCAGTACCGGCAAGGCGCTACCGACCGCCTGCGGCTCGCGCTCGAGGGCCGCGACGCCGCCACGGTGGCCCGGCACATCCAGTACTACGGCTACATCCAGCGCGGCCGCGCAGACCTCATCGCCGAGCTGCGCCGCAAGGGGCAGCAGCTCGCCGCGCTCGAGGCCGACGCGCAGTCGCGCCGCAACGAGCTCGCGCAGAACGAGGCGGCGCAGGCACGCGAGACGCGCCGGCTCGAGCGCGAACGCGCGGCCCGGGCAGCGGTCGTAGCCCGGCTCGCGGGAGAGATCGCCAAGGGCCGGCGCGAGATCGGGCGGCTCAAGCGCGACGAAGCCCGGCTTTCACGCCTGGTCCAGGAGATCGCCCGGGCGCTCGCGGCCAAGCCGCCGGCGTCGAAGGGCGGCGGCACTCCGGTCGACCGGGTCGCCGACGCCTCGGTGTCCGCCAAGCCCTTTGCCAGCCTCAAGGGGCGCCTCAAATTGCCGGTGCGCGGCGAGCTGATGAACCGCTATGGGGCCGCGCGGGAGGAATCCGGGAGCACGTGGAAGGGCCTGTTCATTCGTGCCGCGACGGGCGAGATCGTGCACGCCGTGGCCGACGGCAGGGTGGTCTACGCCGATTGGCTGAGGGGCTTCGGAAACCTGCTCATCCTGGACCACGGGGCGGGGTTCATGAGCCTGTATGCGGACAACGAAGGCCTGCTGCGCCGCGTGGGGGAGACGGTGCGCGCCGGTGACCCGATCGCCAATGTGGGGGCCTCGGGTCAGAGCGCGGATTCGGGGCTATACTTTGAGCTGCGCCGCAATGGAAAACCCTTCGATCCGTTGAAGTGGACGGCACCGTAACGGCACGGTCGTATCGTCATTGGCATACAACGCTCCCGTCGCGGGGCAAGGAACGAGGCAATGGGCAAGAAGCTTCAGCAATTGGGTCTGGTGGCGCTTGGCGCCGCGCTCGGCATTGCGGCCAGCCTGCACTTTTCCGCGCTGGCCGATCGCGAGGCCACGACGCTGTCTCTCCCGATCGACGACCTGCGGCTGTTCAGCGAGGTGTTCGGCCGCATCAAGACCGACTACGTGGAGCCGGTCGACGACCGCAAGCTTCTCAAGGAAGCCATCAACGGCATGCTGACCGGGCTTGACCCGCATTCGGCCTTCCTCGACCAGGACGAATATCGCGACCTCCAGGTCGGCACGCAGGGCGAATTCGGCGGCCTGGGCATCGAGGTCGGCACCGAGGACGGGTTCGTGAAGGTGGTCGCGCCGATCGAGGACACCCCGGCGTACCGCGCCGGCGTCAAGGCCGGCGACCTGATCATCAAGCTCGACGACATGTCGCTCAAGGGAATTTCGCTCACCGACGCGGTCAAGAAGATGCGCGGCAAGCCGAACACCGAGGTGAAGCTCACGATACTGCGCAAGGGCGAAGCGCAAGCCCCTCGAGTTCGTGGTCCGGCGCGACGTGATCCACGTGAAGAGCGTGAAGTCGCACATGCTCGAGCCCGGCTACGGCTTCGTGCGCGTCACGCAGTTCCAGGAGCACACCGGCGAAAACATGGTGCAGGCGATCGACGGCCTGTACAAGCAGGCCAACGGCAACCTCAAGGGGCTCGTGCTCGACCTGCGCATGAATCCCGGCGGCCTGCTCAATTCCGCCGTGGCCGTGTCCTCGGCGTTCCTGCCCAAGGATTCGCTGGTGGTGTACACCGACGGGCGCACCGAGGATGCCAAGATGCGCCTTACCGCGAACAAGGAAAACTACGTGCGCGGCGCGTTCAAGGAGGACTACATCGCGAAGCTGCCCGCGGCGATCAAGACAGTGCCGATGGTGGTGCTGGTGAACGGCGCCTCGGCGTCGGCATCGGAAATCGTGGCCGGCGCGCTGCAGGACCACCATCGCGCCACGATCCTCGGCACCCAGACCTTCGGCAAGGGCTCGGTCCAGACGATCCTGCCGCTGCCCAACAACCAGGCGGTGAAGCTCACCACGGCGCGCTACTACACGCCGAGCGGACGCTCGATCCAGGCCAAGGGCATCACGCCGGACATCGTGGTCGAGGACGCCGGCGACGCGAAGGTGCTGCTGCGCGAAGCGGACCTCCAGCACCATCTCACGGTCGCGGCCAACGAGGGCGCGCCCGATGCGGATTCCAAGGGCGCCAAGGCGGCGGACAAGGTGGTCGCTGGTCCCGGCGCGGGTACGTCGGCGAGCGTGGCGGTGAAGCCGGTGAAGGCAGCGACGAAGCCTGAGGCGAATGTCGCCGAAAAGTCCGCCAAGCCCGACCCGAACGCGAAGAAGGAAGACCTCCAGCTCGATGCGGCGCTGAGATTCCTCAAGGGTCTGCCGGTGAACGCGATGACCACCACCGCCGCCGTCGCCAAGTAGCGCCGGCCGGTGCGCCGGCTTGGAGTGATGTCCCGTGGACGATCGCCAGCGCCTGCGATACAGCCGGCATCTCCTGCTGAACGAGTTCGGCGAGGACGCGCAGGAGCGCCTCCTCGCTTCCCACGCGCTGGTCGTCGGGGCGGGAGGCCTGGGTTCGCCCGCGCTGCTCTACCTGGCCGCCAGCGGGTTGGGGCGGATCACTGTCTGCGACGGCGACCGCGTCGAGCTTACCAACCTGCAACGCCAGATCGTGCATCGCACCGCCTCGATCGGCCAGCCCAAGGCGGCGTCGGCCGCCGCGACTCTGGCCGCGATCAATCCGGACATTCGCGTCGAGGCGCTCGAAGAGCGTGCCGGGCCCGAGCGGCTCGCGTCCCTGGTTCGCGCCGCGGACGTAGTGCTCGACTGCTCCGACAATTTCGCCACGCGCCATGCGTTGAACAGGGAATGCGTGATTGCGCGCAAGCCGCTGGTTTCGGGCGCGGGAATCCGCTTCGATGGCCAGGTCGCGGTATTCGACCTGCGCCGCGAGGGCGCGCCCTGCTACAACTGCCTGTTCGCCGAGGGCGGCGAGCCTGCGGAGGAGCGCTGCGCGACGATGGGCGTTTTCGCGCCCCTGGTCGGCATGATTGGAACGTTCCAGGCGCTCGAGGCGATCAAGCTGGTCGCCGGCGTAGGCGAATCGCTGGCCGGACGCCTCATGCTGTTCGATGCGCTCGCAAGCCACTGGCACGAGGTGCGGCTCGCGCGAGATCCGGGCTGCCGCGTCTGCGGCTCGCAGCGCGCTGCGGCCTAGGATATCCGGCGACCTACCCACGGGAATGAGGAATGCTCCGATGAGACTCGCGAGGATCACGACCTGCGCCGCCCTGGCGGCGCTTGGAGCGTTGTGTGCGACCACGGCGGTCGCGCAAACGGTCTACAAGCTGATCGACAAGAACGGCAAGGTGACCTACGTGCAGGAGCCGCCCAAGTACTACGACGGCAAGGTGATCCGGATCGATATCGACCCCAACGCAAACACGGCGACCCTCCAGAAGCCGGAGGCCTCGAGCAGCGGCGAGCCGGTCCCGCCCGGGGCGAAGCGGCAGGGCAAGGAACAGCCGAAGAAGGAAGACCTTCTGCAAGCGGCGCAAGAAAAGCTCGAGCGGGCGAAGGAGGCCCTTGCGGACGCGCGTGAGCATCCCGGGGAGGACGACCTTCGGTGGATGGGCAACGCAGGCGGCGGCACGCGCCAGGTGCACACCGAAGCGTACGACCAGCGGCTCGCGGATCTCGAGAAGGCCGTCAAGGAGGCCGAAGATGAGCTTCGCAGCGTCGAAAGGGGGCGCTAGGCTGCATTTGCCCGGCGCCTCGCGGATCGGGCGCAGCCTCGTGGCAATCCTGCTGTGCGCCGTCGCCGGCGGTGCCATGGCGTCGTCGTTCTTCCGCTGGGTCGATCCGGACGGCAACGTCCATTACGGCGACCATCCGCCGAAGAACGCCCTCGAGCTCAGGCGGATCGAGGTCGATGCGGCTCCAGACCCGCAGGCTCCGCCTCCTTCGTCCGCCGCCGTCCCCGCGGCCGAGCCGCGCGAGGGCAGGCCGGCGCCGGGTCTCGCGGAGCAGCGCCGCGCCACGCGCGAAGCGCTCGATGCGCGCCTGCAGAGCGCCCGGGAGAAGCTCGATCTCGCCCGCGCGGCGCTCGCCAACGCCGGCTCGCCCGGGGACGACGAGCGCGACATCGTCCAGCAGCGTCACGAGGTGGGCACCTCGGGCCGCCCGGATTCGCCGGATTCGGAGAACTCCGGGGGTGGCCTCGGGACCGGCGGCATGCTCGGCATGGCGCCGCGCTCGAATTGCCGCGAGGCGGTCGGCAAGGACGGGAAGAAAGTGATTATCTGTCCCACGATGGTCCCCAACGACCAGTACCGCGAGCGCATCGCGGCGCTCGAAGAGGCGGTGCGGAAAGCCGAGCAGGAAGTCGCCGATGCCGAGCGCGCCTATCGTCGCGGCGTGGACTGAGGGTCCGCCACCGCATCCTCTAGGTGCCAGCGCGGGAAAACGGAAAAGGACGCGGTTTGCGCCTCGATTCCCTCCGCGTGGCGCAGCGCCGCCGCGAAAGCGATCATCGCCCCGTTGTCGGTGCAGAGGTGCTGCGGCGGGAAGTGCACTTCCCCTCCCGAGCTGCGCGCGCGTGCGATGAGCTGCGTGCGCAGCTCCAAGTTCGCGCCCACGCCGCCCGCCACGACCAGGTGATCACAGCCCTCGCGCTCGAGCGCCCGCGTGCACTTCTCGACCAGCACCTCGACGATGGCGGCCTGGAAGGACGCGGCGAGGTCCGCGCGCGTGCTCTCGTCGAGCGGCCCCAATGCGCGCACGCGGGTGAGCACCGCGGTCTTGAGGCCGCTGAAGCTGAAGTCCAGATCGCCGCTCGCGAGCATCGGCCGCGGAAAATCGAAACGGTCGGCGCGTCCAGCCTGGGCGAGGCGGGCGAGCGCGGGGCCGCCCGGGTAGTCGAGCCCCAGCAGCGTGGCGGTCTTGTCGAACGCCTCGCCGGCGGCATCGTCCAGCGTCTGGCCCAGGAGGCGGTAGCGCCCTACGCCTTCGACCCGCATGAGCTGCGTGTGACCCCCGGAAACGAGCAGCGCGATGAACGGGAAGGTGGGGCGCGGATCGGCGAGCAACGGCGAGAGCAGGTGGCCTTCGAGATGATGGATGCCCACGACGGGCCGGTCGAGCGCGAGGCCGATGCCCGTGGCCACCGCGGCTCCGACCAGGAGCGCTCCGCCCAGCCCGGGCCCCCGCGTGTAGGCGATCAGGTCCACGTCGCCGACCTGGCGGCGCGCTTGCGCGAGCGCGGCGCGCACCAGCGGCAGGATGCGGCGGACGTGGTCCCGGGAGGCCAGCTCCGGAACCACGCCGCCGTAGAGCGCATGCAATTCGACCTGGGAGTGCAGCACGTCGGCCAGCAGCCCTTCGCCGGTGTCGTACAGGGCGACGCCGGTCTCGTCGCAGGACGTTTCGATGCCGAGGATCAGCACGGGCAGGGGACGGGGCCGGCGAGCGCCTTCCCCGGGGGGCAAAATCCTGATATTATGCGTGGTTTTCCGGCAGCACATTCCAAAGCAACTGACCCATGCCCATTGTCCGAGTCAAGGAAAACGAGCCGTTCGACGTGGCCTTGCGCCGCTTCAAGCGCGCGGTCGAGAAGACCGGCCTCCTCACGGAGCTGCGCGCGCGCGAGTTCTACGAGAAGCCAACCGCAGAACGCAAGCGCAAGCACGCCGCCGCGGTCAAGCGCCGCTACAAGCGCATGCGGGCGCAGATGCTTCCGCCAAAGTTGTACTGAGCGACCGGCGCCGCCCTTGCGGGTAGGGCGGCAACCGAATTCCCGCGGCGAGCCGGGCCCCTGAGCCCCGCTCGCCGCCGTGCTTTTTGAGCCCGCCCCGGGAGGCCACATGGCGTTGCGCGAACGATTGAACGAAGAGATGAAGGCCGCGATGAAGGCGCGCGAGGCCGAACGGCTCGGCGCGCTGCGCTTGCTGCTGGCCGCCGTCAAGCAGCGCGAGGTGGATGAGCGCATCACGCTCGACGACGCGGGGGTGGTCGCGGTAGTCGAGAAGATGATCAAGCAGCGCCGCGACTCGATCGCCCAGTTCGAGAAAGCCGCGCGCCAGGACCTCGCCGACAAGGAGAAATTCGAGGTCGCGATCCTCGAGGCCTATCTGCCGCAGCAGCTCTCGGATTCGGAAGTCGAGGCGATCGTGGCCGAAGCGGTGGCGGCAACGGGCGCGCAATCGGCCGCCGACATGGGCAAGGTGATGGGCGCGGTAAAGCCGAAGCTCGCGGGCCGCGCCGACATGGGCCGGGTCTCGGCGCTCGTCAAGGCGAGGCTCACGGGACGATAATCCCGCATGATCCCGCAGGAGTTCATCCAGTCGCTGCTCGGGCGCGTCGACATCGTCGACGTGGTGGACCGCTACGTGAAGCTCAAGAAGGCGGGCGCGAACTTCACCGCCTGCTGCCCGTTCCACAACGAAAAGACCCCGTCGTTCACGGTGAGCCCCTCCAAGCAGTTCTATCACTGCTTCGGATGCGGCGCCCACGGCAACGCCATCGGCTTCCTGATGGAGTACTCCGGCCTCGCCTACCCGGAGGCGATCCGCAGCCTTGCCGAGAGCGTCGGCTTGAGCGTGCCCGAGACCAGCTCGCGCGCAGGGCAGGGCGGGCCGCAGCCGGCACCGGGACTCGCCGCGCGCATGATGGATGCGCTTTCGTACTATCGCGCCGAGCTCAAGAAATCGAAGCCCGCCATCGACTATCTGAAGGGGCGAGGGCTCTCGGGCGAGATCGCGGCGCGCTACGGGCTGGGTTACGCGCCCGATGGATGGCAGAACCTCGAGGCGGTGTTCACGGACTATGGAACCGCCGTCCTCAGGGACACCGGCCTGGTGATCGATTCGGAGCCCGACCCGGCCCATCCGGAGCGCAAGGCGCGCCGCTACGATCGCTTTCGCGACCGCGTGATGTTCCCGATCCTCGACGCGCGCGGCAACGTGATCGGCTTCGGCGGGCGGGTCATCGGTGCGGGCGAGCCCAAGTACCTCAATTCACCCGAGACGCCGCTCTTCGAGAAGGGGCGCGAGCTCTATGGCCTCTACCAGGCGCGCCGGGCGATCCGCGACGCCAACCAGGTGCTGGTGGTCGAGGGCTACATGGACGTGGTCGCGCTCGCCCAGCACGGCATCGACAATGCGGTCGCCACGCTTGGCACGGCAACCACGCCGGTGCATGTCGCCAAGCTCCTCAAGCTCGCCGACAACGTGGTGTTCTGCTTCGACGGCGACGCGGCGGGACGCAAGGCAGCCTGGCGCGCACTCGAAGTCGCGCTGCCGGTGCTGGCCGACGGCAAGGTGGTGAGCTTCCTGTTCCTGCCGCCGGAGGACGATCCGGACACGTACGTGCGTCGCGAGGGCGCGGCCGCTTTCCGGTCGGCGGTGGCCGCCGCCAAGCCGCTGTCGCAGTTCCTGCTCGCCGAGCTGAGCGGCCGCGTCGACATGGCCTCGGAGGAGGGGCGCGCACGCTTCCTCGCGGAGGCCAAGCCGCTGATCGCGCGCATCGAGGCGCCCGCGTTGGGCGCCATGCTGCGCCGGCGCCTCGCGGAGCTCGCCAAGCTTGCGCCCGAGGAAATCGATCGGCTGGTTCCCTCGCCGCGACGGGAGCAGCCTACCTCCCGGCCGAGCGCGCGCGTTGCGCGCCACGCGATCAGCCCGCTCGAGCGCCAGCTCCTCGCGCTGCTCCTCGCTCACCCGGGACTGGTGGCGAACGTGGGCGACGAGGTGCTCGGCAGCCCGGGCCCCGATACCCGCGCCCTGCGTGCCGTAGTGGAGTTCTTTCGGCAGCAACCGAACCGGACCCTTGGTCAAGCGAGCGCTTACTTCGAAGGCTCGGAGCATCATGCCGCCATTGTGGGGGCGCTGGGCGAACCCCTTTTAAAACAGGCAGAGAGCCCCGATTTCGACTATGCGGCGGAAGCTGGCGGCCTGATCGACCGGATGGGCGAAGAGCATCGCGCGCGCCGGGCGAGTGAGTTGCTGCGGCTGGTCGAGGCGGGCGAGGCCACTGCCGAGCAGCGCGCGGAGTTCCAGGCCCACCATGCCCGGCTGGCCGCTGCAAAGTCCGGGAATCCGGTACCGGAAGGGCGGTCAAAACTTTGATAGAATTAGCGGTTTTCCCCGGAATCCCGCGCGGGAGCGAATCCACGTGAAGAAATCCAGCAAGGAAGAGCACAAGGCCGAACTCAAGATCGCCGAGGTCGAGGCGCAGAAGAAGCGGCTGAAGAACCTGATCGTGCTCGGCAAGGAGCGTGGCTACCTCACGTACGCCGAGATCAACGATCACCTCCCCGACGACATGACCGACGCCGAGCAGATCGAGGGCGTGGTCACGATGCTCGCCGACATGGGCATCGCGGTCTACGACGAGGCTCCCGACGCCGAGCAGCTGCTCATGAACGAGGCGCCGACGCCGATCGCCGAGGAAGACGTGATCGAGGAGGCGGAGGAGGCGCTGTCGACCACCATCGACGCCGAGTTCGGGCGCACCACCGACCCCGTGCGCATGTACATGCGCGAGATGGGCTCGGTGGAGCTGCTCACGCGCGAAGGCGAGATCGAGATCGCCAAGCGCATCGAGGACGGCCTGAAGCACATGATCCACGCGATCTCGTCGTGCCCGACGACGATCGAGGAGATCCTGCGCATGGCCGACCTCATCGAGCGCGACGAGATGCGCATCGACGAGCTGGTCGACGGCCTCGTGGACGAGGACGGCGAGGATGTCGTCGAGGAGGAAATGACCGAGGAGGAAGAGCTCGAGGAGCTGGACGCGGAAGAGCAGGAGGCGGAGGACGAAGCAGTCGCCAGCGCCGATCTGGAGCAGCTCAAGAACGACTCGCTCACGCACTTCAACAAGATCCGCCGGCAGTACAAGAAGATGAAGAAGGTGCTCTCGGAGAAGGGCTACCGCTCGCGCGCCTACAAGGACCTGCAGGAGGAGATCTCGAGCGAGCTGCTCGCCATCCGCTTCACCGCCAAGCAGGTCGAGCACCTGTGCAACGGGCTGCGCGGGCTGGTCGAGCGCGTGCGCAGCCACGAGCGCGAGATCATGGAGCTTTGCACGCGCAACGCCAACATGCCGCGCGCGCACTTCATCAAGGTGTTCCCCGGCAACGAGACCAACCTCAAGTGGGCCAACGAGGAGATCGCCTCGGGCAAGGTCTACGCCAAGGCGCTCGACCGCTTCAAGCCGGCGGTGATGGAGCAGCAGGAAGCGCTCATCCACCTGCAGAAGGAAGTCGGGATCCCGATCAAGGACCTGAAGGAGATCGCGCGCCAGATGTCCACGGGCGAGGCGAAGGCGCGCCGCGCCAAGCGCGAGATGATCGAAGCCAACCTGCGCCTGGTGATCTCGATCGCGAAGAAGTACACCAACCGCGGCCTGCAGTTCCTGGATCTCATCCAGGAGGGCAACATCGGCCTGATGAAGGCAGTGGACAAGTTCGAGTACCGCCGCGGCTACAAGTTCTCGACCTATGCCACGTGGTGGATCCGCCAGGCCATCACGCGCTCGATTGCCGACCAGGCGCGCACCATCCGCATCCCGGTGCACATGATCGAGACCATCAACAAGATGAACCGCATCTCGCGGCAGATCCTGCAGGAGACGGGGCAGGAGCCGGATCCCGCGACGCTCGCCGTGAAGATGGAGATGCCCGAGGAGAAGATCCGCAAGATCCTCAAGATCTCCAAGGAGCCCATCTCCATGGAGACGCCGATCGGCGACGACGACGACTCGCACCTCGGGGACTTCATCGAGGACCAGGCCGGGCTCGCGCCTTCGGACTCCGCGCTCTACGCGAGCCTGCGCGAGGCGACCAAGGACGTGCTGGATTCGCTCACGCCGCGCGAGGCCAAGGTGCTGCGCATGCGCTTCGGCATCGAGATGAACACCGACCACACGCTCGAAGAGGTCGGCAAGCAGTTCGACGTCACGCGCGAGCGCATCCGGCAGATAGAGGCCAAGGCGCTGCGCAAGCTGCGCCACCCCTCGCGCTCCGAGAAGCTGCGCAGTTTCCTCGAAGGGGAAAGCTGAGCCGCACGCGCGCGCGGCGCGGGCCCGGGGGCAGCTAGGGCGAGGGTCCCAGCTGGGCGTTCATGTGCCGCAGCCGCTCGGCCACGGCACGCAGCAGCGCCATCGCGAAGGCGGGCTGGCGCTTCACGACCTCGATCAGGGCCGCGCGGTCGATGGCGAGCAGCTCGCACTCCTCGAGGGCGCCGGCGCGCGCGGTGCGGGGCGACTGGTCGACCACCGCCATCTCGCCGAAGGTGCCGCCCGGCCCCACGACCTCGACCACGTTGCTGCCCACGGCAATCGCTACCCGACCGGTCTTCACGAGGTACATGAAGGTTCCGGCCTGCCCCTCCTTGAAGATGATCGTCTCCTGCCGGTAGCGCGCGGTGGCCGAACGCGGCAGCGCGGCCTCGATCTGCGCCACGAGCTCCGGGGCGAAGACCGCGGCCTCGAGGGCGGCGCCGCCCGGGGCGCGGGGACGCGAGGCCAGCCGCGCGGCGACGAAGCGCAGGCGATCGTACATCACGCTCGCCAGCATCAGCGCGAATTCGGGGCTGCGGGCGAGGGCGGCCTGAAGCTCCTTCGCGTCGAGGGAGTAGGCGAGGCAAGGAACGTTCGCGGTCGCCGTCGCGCTGCGCGGACGCCCGGTGATCACCGCCATCTCGCCGAAGACCTCGCCGGCCTTCACGACATCGAGCGCTCGCCCCCCGATCGTGAGCGCCACCTCGCCCTCGGCGAGGTAGTACATGCGGCTTGCCGCACGGAAGATCCCGCCCTTCGAGGTCTTTTCGTCTTCGGCGAAGACCGCCTGGCCCAAGTCGAAGCGTTCTTCCTTGCCAGTCTCGCGAAACAGCGCCGCGGCAACCTCGGGCTGGTAGAAGCGGCTGTTGGCGGCCTTGAAGGGCGCCGAGGCCTCCGCGACCTGCGGCTGCGGCTTGGTGAAATCCATGTCGTCCATGGCAGGGACGGGTGCTCCGCGATTGCTAGAATGCGATGTTTACCACGAAGGGCCTGTAGCTCAGGTGGTTAGAGCAGGGGACTCATAATCCCTTGGTCCCTGGTTCGAATCCAGGCGGGCCCACCCGATTCGGTTTCGGCTTCCTTCGGCTGTTGCGCGAAGCCGATGGTCATTCTAAGCGATATGTCTCTCGATGCGAGGCGCGCGCTCGGACCGTACGGGGCCTGGACTGCATTGCGGCAGTCGATCCCAGCCCCCCGCACTATGTGCGTTACCGCACGGAAGCGGGTGCCATGCCGCGGGAAAATGGAGGGCTGAACGCTTTTCATCTGGCCATTGGAGCCGCCGCCATGATTACTCGGGCCATGTGTACCCGCCTTCCATTCTTTGGCTCGTGCGCTTCCAAAGCCGCCGGGTTCCTGCTTCGAAATGCACCGGTCGTTCTGGCGAGCCTGGGATTCGTCGTGTTCCTCCTGGCTTCCGCACCAGCCCCGGCGCAGCTGCTCGGCACGGCAGCCAATTTCGCGGTCCTGGGGGCCACGCCGAACGTGGCCAACACCGGCGCGAGCCTCGTCACGGGAAGCGTGGGCGTCTCCCCGGCTGCGTCGATCACCGGCTTCCCGCCCGGAATCATTGTTCCGGGCACGGGAACCCTGCATGTCGGCGATGCGGTCGCGCTACAGGCCCAAACCGACACTACGGCGGCTTACCTGACCTTGGCGGGGCTGGTAAGCGCGCCCATCGCTCCCGCACTCGGCGGCCAGGTGCTTACGCCAGGCGTCTACAACGCGGGCGCGGCCAACCTCACGGGAACGCTCACCCTCAATGGTCCCGGACTCTACGTGATCCAGGCGACTTCGCTCACCACCGCTTCCGGGCCGGGCGCATCGATCGTCAGTCTCATAGGTGGCGCTACCGCATGCGATATCTGGTGGCAGGTCGGAAGCTCCGCGGCGATCGGGACGTTCAGCGCGGTCCAGGGAAACATCCTGGCGCTTACGAGCATCACCATCGGGACAAGCGCCACCCTGCAGGGCAGGGCCCTGGCGCGAAACGGCACCGTTACGCTGGACACCAACGCCGTTACCGCGTGCTCGGGGGGTTCCTCTCCCGGCTTCATCGTCCCCGCCTTCGGCGCCGGGGGCGCCGCGGCGTCCAGCGCGATCCCGACGCTTTCCGGGTGGGCAATGAGCGTGATGGCGGCGCTTCTCGCGGTCACCGGGATCGCGGCCCTCGCAATACGCAGGCAAGCCGGCTAGGCGCCCCGGGTTCGCCGGCGATACGCCGGAACGGCGGACGCACCCTTTGAACCGTGCCGAGCCGCGAGGCCGCACCCGCACCCCCTTGATTCCAGTCAAGACCCCCCATTCGCATGAGCGCTTAGATAGCGCAGGCACCGAATGCATTCGGGAGGGTGCGTGCACGGGGATATCGAGGTCGGGTCGCGGGCCGGGCGTCCATGCGGGTTCGCGCCGGTTCGGGCGCTGATCCGGCGCATTGTCGACAGCGTCGCCGAGGGCCAGAAGTATCACCTGAAGGTCGTGTTTTCCGACGGCGGCACGTATCACAGCACGCGTCCCGGCGAGCCGGACGTGACGATCGTATTCCGCAGCCGCCGGGCCGAATGGCGCATGGTGCTCGGGGGGATGTTCGAGTTCCTCGAGTCGTACTTCGACGGCGAGGTCGACATCCACGGCGAGCACGGCCTGCGCAGGCTGGTCCATATCGGCTATCGCAAGCCGTTCGGACGCCTCGAGCACCCGCTCACCTATGTGAAGAGGCGCTTGCTCGAGTGGCGGCAGAACAACCGGGATTTCGCCCAGGCGAAGCGCAACGCCACGTTCCACTACGGGTTGCCGATGGAGTTCTTCCATCTCGTCCTGGGAGATACCTACGGCTACAGCGAGGGATATTGGGAGGAAGGCACCCGCACCCTCGATCAGGCACAGCACGACAACTTCGACCGGATCTGCCGCAAGCTCCGGCTGAATCCCGGCGACAGGCTGGTCGAAGTCGGCCCCGGCTGGGGATACCTCTCGATGCTCGCCGCGGAAAAGTACGGCGCCGACGTGACCGGTTACGGGCTCGTCAGGAGCCAGAACGACGGGATGCGCGCGCTGATGAAATCACGCGATTTTCACGGCAAGCTCGCGCTGCTGGAAAGGGACCACCGGGAGCTCGCCGACGAGCCTTGCGCCTACGACCGGTTCGTCTCGGTCGGCGTCCACGAGCACGCCGGACGGGATTGCAACGAGCAGTGGATCCGCAGCATCGCCACCAGCCTGCGGCCCGGAGGCATCGGCCTGATCTCCGCCACATTCAACATGAGGAAGCGTCCGACCAACTACTGCACGATCAAGCACATCTTCCCCGGGGGCTACATTCCCAGCCTCTCGGAAACGCTGATCCTGATGGAGAAATATGGCCTGGATGTGCGGGCCATCGAGAACCTCTCCTATCACTACCGCCGCAGCGTCGACGAATGGCTGAAGAACTTCGAGACGCATTGGGACCGAATACGCGCCATCGATCCCGCCCGCTTCGACGAGAAGTTCCGCAGGACGTGGCTGTTCTACCTGGGCGGCGCCGCCGAAACCTTCGAGGCCGCGGGCGAGATCATCAACTGCTTCCACATCACGTTTGTGAAGGGACATTTCGCGTACCGGGGCCGCGCCACTTCCCCGGGATCCGCGCGTCGCGACCTTCCTCCTGCTTCTTGAAGTTCGGTGAGGGGCCGGGCGTCGCGGCGCTACTACTTGCGACGCATCAGTCCCACGACAAGCGAGGCGAGAAACAGCAGGACGAAGATGAAGAACAGGATCTTGGCGATCTCGGCGGCGCCGGCCGCGATGCCGGTGAACCCGAGAAGCGCGGCGACCAGCGCGACGATGAAGAATACGACGGCGTAGTACAACATTTTCCATCCTTCCTTTCCGTCTCGGCCCACCGAAGATCGGATTATGGGTGCCCCGCGACGCACGATCTGTGCGCTAACGAACATAAAGGTTAATCTGGATCAATGAGCGCGACGGGCGACCGGCTAGAGTGCAGGGTGGGTGCAACAGCCGACTTGTGCCATCGGGGAACCCAATGTCCGTGCGGCCTTCGTTTCTTCGGTATCCGCCCGCTCGCTTTGTCCCCGGGCAGGAGTGGCGCCCCCAATTCGCGCGTCACGATCCCCGGCTAAACCGGATTTTGGCCGCACTGCCCGGCGATGAGTACCGGCGTCTGCTGCCCCGCCTCGAGCCCGTGGAGCTCATGCCCGGCTGGGTCATCCACGGCGTCGGCGAAAGGGAGAAGTACCTGCATTTCATCACCGAGGGCATCGTTACCCGGATCTGCGTGATGCGGACCGGAGCATCGGCGGAATTCGCCGTCACGGGCAACGAAGGCGTGATCGGCCTCGCGTCGTTCCTGGGCGGCGAAAGCATGTCGACCCAGGCCGTCGTGTTGAGCGCCGGATATGCCTATCGTCTCCCGGCGGACCTGCTGAAAGGCGAGCTCGGGCACGCGGGCCAGTTGCCGCTGCTGCTGCTTCGATTCACCCAAGCGCTGATTGCCCAGACCGGGCAGATCGCCGTCTGCAACCGGTACCATTCGCTGGATCAGCGGCTATGCCGCTGGATCCTCTCGAGCCTTGACCGGGTGTCCTCGAGCGAACTGGCGATGACGCAGGAGCAGATCGCCGACGTACTGGGCGTGCGCCGCGAAGGCGTCACGGAGGCGGCCGGAAAGCTTCAGGAAGCGGGGCTGATCCATTACGGCCGGGGCCGGATCGCCGTACGCGATCGTCCCCGGCTCGAAGCGCGGGCATGTGAATGTTATTCGGCGATCAAGCGGGAATACCAGCGACTGCTGCCCGGGCTTTGGCGGACCGAAGCGCGCGCGTAGGGCCGCTTGGCCAGGATCGAGTTGGGAGAGCCCCGTGAGAATCCGATGCATGGCATGGATCGCGGCGCTGGCACTGGGGCATGTTGCCGCCGTTGCCGCTCCACCATGCCCCGGCATTCACGTGAAGATCCTGGACATCAGGAACAGCACCGGGACCGTGGACTGCGCGCTCTTCGAATCGGCGGACGGCTTCCCGGTGGAGGTCCTGCACTCGGCGACGAATGTCATGGTGATCAAGATTCGAAGCTCGCAGGCGCGCTGCGACTTCGAGGACATCCCGCCGGGAAGGTACGCGCTCGCCGTGGTGCACGATGAAAACATGAACGGCAAGCTCGACACCAATGCGCTCGGCTTCCCCACGGAAGGCTATGGATTTTCGAACGACGCGAAGGCCTGGTTCGGCGCGCCCTCGTTCTCCGATGCGGGCTTCCAGTACAACGGGCAAAACCTGGAGATGACGATCAGCCTCCATTACTGAAGGCTGGTCGCATCGTTTCCGGCAAGGGTGCTGCGGTTTGCGGGCCATCACCTCAGATGCAGGTTTCCGGCTCCGAACAGGCCGATCAGCCCCACGATGATGAGGTAGATCGCGACGATGTAGTTGAGCAGGCGCGGGACGACGAGGATCAGTATCCCCGCGATGAGCGAGATGATCGGAGCGAGGCTCAGGTTCATGTTCATCCCTCGCGCGGCTCGCCCTGATGGTTCACGGTCACCGTGGGTCCCGGGGGAGCGGACATCTGCACGCGATGCTCCTGGCCCCGGAAGTTGTAGGTGACGTCCCAATAGTCCGGCCGGGCGTTGCTGGACACATTTTCGCAACGCTTCACGTCATGGCCGTACCCCTCCTGGTCGCTGTCGCGACCGACGTTCGCGCCGACCGCGGCTCCCGCGACGGCGCCGCCTGCCGTGGCGAGGTCCTGGCCGCGTCCGTTGCCGACCTGGTGGCCGAGAATGCCACCGATGATGGCCCCCGCGATCGCCCCGGGAACGTTGGCACCGCCCCGATCCTGGCTAACCTGTTCGCGCTCGACCCAGCAGCGCTGCTCGGGAGTCCCGACTACCGCATGCACGGACGTCACGTTCGCTTCGTACAGCCGCTCGTTGCCGTGCCGGCGATAGTCGGCCGGGGCGGCGACGGGACTCGGCGAGTAGCGATTGCCCTCGATGCGGTCGCTCGCGCTCACGGCTCGCACCGATGAGATGCGGTCGTTCATGCCCATCGCGGCGAGCGACGGATACCTGCCGGGACGCAGGACGACGCACCGGCCGCCGAAACGCGCATCCTCGCAGACTTCCCAGCGGTCTCGCTGCACGATGACCGATGATGCCCGGTCATTGAAGCCGCTGCGATTGAAGTCGGTTATCTGCCTTTGCGCGGTGAAGGAACGGCCCTGGAAGCCCTCGTTCTCGTAGAACGTGACCTGCGCCGCCGCTTGCGTGGCGAAGGCCAATCCGGCCACCGCCAATGCGTTTCTCAGTACTGGATTCATTTGGAAGTCTCCTGTGAGGTTGCCCGTGAATATGACGCAACCTTCGCGCGGCGTCGGTGCGGCGTCGTACATAGGCGGATGGATGAGCGGCCGCGAACGCGACGCGGGGGCGGGGAGGATCCAAACGTCGCTCTGTGCGGAGTCGAACAGACGGCGCGCGGGAATGTCGCGATCATGCGGCAATCGACGACGAACTGAGGGAGAAGCGATGCGCCGTGCAATCGTGCTTTTCTGGATGCTGCTTTGCCCGGTCGCGCTTGCCGTGGCCCAGGTCAGCATCAGCTTCGGGGCTCCCGGCGTCCGCATCGGGATCGACCTCCCCGTGTATCCGAACCTCGTCCGGGTACCGGGCTACCCCGTCTATTACGCCCCGCAGGTGAATTCGAACTATTTCTTCTACGACGGAATGTACTGGGTTTACCAGGCGGACAACTGGTACGCGAGCTCCTGGTACAACGGGCCCTGGGAGCTCGTGGACCCCGAGGCGGTGCCGCTTTTCATCCTTCGCGTCCCGGTGCGCTACTACCGCCGGCCTCCCGTCTACTTTCACGGGTGGTCCTCGAATGCGCCGCCGCGCTGGGGCGAGCACTGGGGCAGCTCGTGGGAGCAGAGCCGGCGCGGTTGGGAACAGTGGAATCGCGGCTCCGCGCCTGCGCCCGCCCCGCTGCCTTCATACCAGCGGCAGTACTCGGGAAATAGGTATCCGCAGGTACAGCAGCAACAGGCCCTTCAGAGCCGCAACTACCGGTACCAGCCACGCGACGCCGTAGTGCAGCAGCGCTATCAGGCGCAACAGGCGCAAGGTGCGCCCGCGCGTTCTCCGGCGACAAAGCCGGGAATGACTGCTACGCCACCGCACCGAGCGCAAAGCGCGCCCGCGCCTGCTCCGCAACCAAGGCCGGGAGTGTCCTCTGCGCCGGTCGCACGGACGCAACCGCCGCAAAGGGCGGGCGAAGCGGCTCAGAAGCCCGCTGCCGTCCGGTCACCTGCTCAACAGCGGGGCCCGACCGCCCAGCAGCATCAGCCGCAGCAAATCCATGACAAGGAGCCGCAAGGCAAGGCGCCCGCGCAGAAGCCGCAGCAAATCCATGACAAGGAGCCGCAAGGCAAGGCGCCCGCGCAGAAGGATGAGCATGGTCAGGAGAAGGGCCGTGACAAGCAGGATCAGCCGGATGGCGAACACAACAAGTAAGCCCGATCGGGTCTGTCCGATCGCCTCTCGAGAACGAGCATAAGGAGAGCGTCATGAGCATTGGCCTCATTTTGCTGATCGTGGTGATTCTGGTGCTCGTGGGCGCCCTTCCCACGTGGCCCCACGCCCGCAACTGGGGCTACGGGCCCAGCGGAATCGTCGGTGTCGTACTGCTGATCGTGGTCATTCTGTTCTTGATGGGACGAATCTGACCGGTCCCGTGCCCTCGGTCGCCGATCCCGTGGCGGCAGAGCACGCTGCGCCGCGTCAGCGGCCCATCGCGGTGACGGTGGGAGTGGGCATTCTCACCGTCATCGCCGTCGTCGCCGCACTCTACCTGGCGCGCGCGTTCTTCGTTCCCCTGCTGATCGGGATACTGGCGAGTTACGCGCTGCGCCCGCTCGTCGACTGGCTGAAGGCGCGTCGCATTCCGCGCGCGGTAGGGGCGGCACTGGTGCTGGTCGTGCTGGTGTCGGGCGCGTCGTGGGTCGCGGTCTCGATGGAGGACGGCGCCGCGTCGCTGATCGAAAAGCTGCCCGAAGCGGCTCGGCAGATGCGCCGGCTTGTCGGCGAGACGCGCGCGGCCGGCCCCACGACGCTGCAGAACATCCAGGAGGCGGCCACCGAGATCCAGGGCGCCGCTGCGGACGCGGCGGAGCGGGTGAAGCCGGCAAGATCGGCGAGGCCCCTGGCCACTGCGAGGCAGGGCGAGCCCAGCCCCTGGCTGCGCGATTACATGCTCGCCCAGTCGGCGCTGCTGTTCACGGTGGCCGCCCAGGCGCCGATCGTCCTGTTGCTCGCCTACTTTCTCCTGGCCTCGGGCGAGCATTTCCGCCGCAAGCTGGTGCAGCTGGTGGGTCCCTCGCTCACGCGCAAGAAGGACGCCGTGCGGATCCTCGAGGAGATCGATACGCAGATCCAGCGCTACCTGCTCGCCACGCTGGGGTCGAACGTCCTGGTCGGCATCGGCACCTGGCTCGCGCTCGAAGCGCTGGGGATGGAGCAGGCGGGCGCATGGGGCGTCGCCGCGGGCGTGCTTCACTTCATTCCCTATCTCGGCCCCATCCTGGTCGCCTTCGGAAGCGGCGTGGCTGCGTTCATGCAATTCGGAACCGCCGTGAGCGCGTTCACGGTCGCGGGCGCTGACCCTGCTGATCGCCGGCGCGGTCGGATCCGTGATCATGACCGTGCTGCAGAGCCGCATCGCGCGCGTGAACGCGGCGGTGCTGTTCATCGCATTGCTCTTCTTTGGCTGGCTTTGGGGCTTCTGGGGCTTGCTCCTCGGAGCGCCGTTGGTGGCGATCGCCAAGGTAGTCTGCGACCGCGTCGAGACGCTCAAGCCCGCCGGCGAGCTTCTCGGTCGCTAGCTCTGTGCGCTGACAGACAGACTGCGGGGAAGCTTTGTCCTAACCTACTCGGATCGCAACGACGAATTTCAACGCGGCCGACACGAGGAACCACGACCATGAACTGGGATCGCATCGAAGGCAACTGGAAGCAATTCAAGGGCGACATCAAGAAGCAATGGGGCAAGCTCACCGACGATCAGCTCGACGTGATCGCGGGCCACCGTGACCACCTGGCCGGCAAGATCCAGGAGGCGTACGGCATTACCAAGGAAGAGACGGAGAAGCAGGTCTCCGCGTGGCAGAGCCGTCAGAAGGAAACGATCCTCCCGAAGTAGGTCGAAAAGGGAGCATCCCGTTGCCTCCGCCAATTTCCGCTCCAACCGCAGCACACAGAGGAAGACCCATGAAAACGATGACCATCACCGCGCTCGCCGCCGCACTGAGCCTCGCGTTCAGCGCCGCCGCCATGGCGAGCAGCATGTCGAAATCGGAATACACGGCCGCGAAGGAGAATATCGGGGCCGAATACAAGACGGCGAAGGCCGGTTGCGAAGCGCTGTCCGCCAACGCGAAGGACGTCTGCATGGCGCAAGCCAAGGGCAAGGAGAAAGTCGCCCGGGCCGAGCTGAGCGCCACGTACAAGCCGGGCGAGAATAGCCGCTACGATGTAAGCATGGCCAAGGCGCAGGCCGAGTACGCGGTGGCGAAGGAAAAGTGCGATGATCAAGCCGGCAACGCGAAAGACGTCTGCGTGAAGGAATCCGAAGCTGCCTACACCGCAGCCAAGGCGGACGCCAAGGCGCAGAGGAAATCCGCCGAGGCGAACCGCGCCGCCGACAAGAAGGTGGCGAACGCGCGCAAGGAAGCAAGCGAGGAAAAGGTCGATGCGCGCAAGGAAGCGACGGACGACAAGCGCGACGCCGGCTATGCGGTGGCAATCGAGAAGTGCGATGCCCTCGCCGGCGACCCGAAAGCGGCTTGCTTGAGCGATGCGAAGGCGCATTTCGGCAAGTCGTAGGCCGCGTTCGGCCGGTACCGAAGCAGTGGAACACGACGCGCCCGGCCCTTTGTGCCGGGCGCGGTCGCGTCACCGGCCGACACGCATGTATGCGGTCCTGGCTCGGTCCCTGGTCGCCTGGATCGACCACCGGGCCAGCAGCAAGGGCGCGGCACTGGCGTTCTATACGCTCTTCTCCATGACGCCTATCCTGATCCTCGCCATCGCGGGCGCCGGCCATTTCTTCGGCGCCGAGGCGGCCCAGGAAGAGATCATCGCGCAAGTGGAGGGACTGGTGGGAGCCAATGGCGCGAAGGCGATCCAGGCATTGCTGGCGGGCGCGCGCGATCCCGCCACGGGGCTCGCGGCGACCATCGTGGCGAGCGTCTTGCTGCTGGTGGGCACCACCAGCGTCTTCGTCGAGCTGAAGGGCAGCCTCGATGAGCTGTGGGGAATCGAGCCACCCAAGGGGATGGCGATCGTCGTGTTCCTGCGCACCCGGCTATATTCCTTCGGACTGGTGCTGGTGCTGGCCTTCCTGCTGCTCGTCTCCCTCGTGCTGAGCGCGGCGCTCTCCGTGCTCGAGCGCTACGCCGGCGGAATCTGGAAGGGTTCCTACGACATCTACGCCGTGCTTTCCTCGGTGATCGCGTTCGGGGTCATCGCGAGCCTGTTCGCGGTGATCTACAAGGTGCTGCCGGATGCGCCGCTTTCCTGGCGCGATGTCTGGATCGGCGCGGTCTTCACGGCGGGATTGTTCAGCCTGGGAAAATACACGATCGGCCTGTACCTGGGCCACAGCGGCGTTGCCTCGAGCTTCGGCGCTGCGGGATCGCTCATCGCATTGCTGCTTTGGGTCTATTACTCGGCGCAGATCTTCTTCCTGGGCGCGGAGTTCACCAGGCAGTTCGCGGTGGAATTCGGCAGCCTCCGACGGCAGGCTGGTGGCGAGACGACGACGCCCGGCGCGGTTACCGGCACTACATCCAGGTCCCGTGGACCCGCCGCTCGGCAGGAATTGGCACAGGGCGCAGGTCCTCATCGGACAGACGACCCGCGCGCGTAGGCACGCCGACTTCTGACCGATACGTCGAACGCGCGGGATCATCCTGGTGCCAGAGGGCAAGGCCGAATCCGATCAGGCTGAACGCAACCAGCAGCAAGAGCGCCAGGTAGACAGGCGCCATGCGGACCTTGCGTGGTGGACGAACGAACAGTAGTCGACGAGCAGGCATCCGCTCCAGGTCAGGGGATGGTCGGCCGTCGAGCATGGCCCTCATGACCTTGCCTGGAGGGAAGCGATGCGCGCGCGCCCGATTACTTGAGGCGCATGTCGTTCTTGACGGAGGTCACACCCGGCACGTGACTCGCGGTATCGAGGGCGATATTGATGTCTTTTTCCGACCTGACGAAGCCGCTCAGCTGTACGACGCCCTTGAACGTCTCGACGTTGATCTCCGCGGACTTGAGGTCGGGTTGCTCGAAGATGGCGGTCTTCACCTTGGTGGTGATCACGCTGTCATCGACGTATTGGCCGGTGCCCTCGGATTTCGGGGTCGAAGCGCAGCCCATCAGGCCGGCGACGGCGAGGATGGCAAGCAGGGGAGTGGCGCGTTTGAAGGTTTTCATTGGGAGCTCCTTGGTGAAAGGTCGAGACTAGGCGGCATCGCCGGGGCTGTCTGTTCGATAGCGCACATGGTCGCGCCGCACGCCGACCATCTCGATCAGCTCGATCAGCGACGCGCGATCAGCAGGCCTGCGACGAGCCCGGCGCCCGCTCCCAGCGCCGCAGCGATGCCCACGGCGCGCCAGGGACTTTCCTGCACGTACACGTCGGTCGCGCGCGCCGCACCGATCGCCTGGCGCTGCGCCTCGTTGCGGATCTTCACGATGCGATCGCCGGCGGCCGCCAGGCTTTGCTCCACGCTCGCCCAGAGCGCACCCGCCTTGCCGCTGCCGGCGGTGGCGACTGAAGTGAGGAGCTGTTCGGTCTCGGCGACGACCGCGTTGAACTCCTCGAACAGCTTTTCCTTGGTGACTTCGGGTTGCGCCCGGGCCGACTTGATGGTTTGCGCCTGGTTCATTTCGTGTCTCCAGTTGTGAAACGCACACTAGCCCGTTCCCGGGGCGCCGGTCGGTGCGGCAGCGAACGCAGGCGCGCCTATGTTCGAGATCGCACCGACACGCCGGCATCCAGGCTGCATGCTTGGGTCAGGCAAATTCCTCATGTGAAGGATCACCGCCATGCTGTATACGATCGCCGTAGTCCTCCTCATCCTCTGGCTGCTGGGTCTGGTGAGCTCGTACACCCTGGGAGGCATGATCCACATCCTCCTCGTCGTGGCCCTCGTGGTGATCGTCGTCGGCCTCGTCACCGGGCGAAGAGCATCCTGAGACGACTGAAGGTCCGAGAGATGCCGCCTTCGCCAAGATGGATCTGCAGCCGCATCTTCCTGCCGGCGCTCCTCCTGGTGCCCTGGGCGTCCCTCCCGGCTCCGTTGCCGGTCGGGGAGAGCCCGAAGCTCGCGGCGGATGCGTCCCGATTCAGGATCGATTCCCCGCAAGGGATCGGGAGCGGCGACGCCGATACGGACTCCCGGGCGAAATCCCTGGCGGGCGGCGTCGCGGGATCGCCGGCCCAGGTGCAGGCGCCGTTCGACGCGCGTTCACGCGATGGGATTTCCGGCATGGCGCCAGCATCGCAGCCGGGGCGTCGCGGCCCGCGCGGTGCGTGCGAGCGGTCCGCGTCCGATATCTGCTACGACTTGGCCGACGGGCGCATCGTCTATCGGCCCGTGCGCCAGTACATGCCGAAGTTCGACGGGCTCACCGCCGAGAGCGTGTCCCTGCGCCGCGACGCCATCCGCCTCAGGTACAGCTTCAAGTAGCGGGCCGCCGAGCCCCGCCGCGACAGAAGCCTTGGGTGCGGAAGCGAACAGAGGCGCATAATGGGTTCGTCTCCCAACGGTCAGGGTCCAGCGCTTGGCGAAACCCCAGCAGAACCACCTCCTCGCGGCACTCTCCGCGGCCGAGCTCAAGCGCATGCGCGGCAAGCTCGAGCTCGTCGACATGCCCCTGGGCGAAGTCGTCTACGAGTCGGGCCGGCACCTCGACCATGTGTATTTCCCGACGGACTGCATCGTTTCGCTGCTCTATGTTCTCGAGAACGGCGCTTCCGCGGAGATCGCCGTCGTCGGCAATGAAGGCGTGGTCGGGGTCTCGATCTTCATGGGAGGCGAGACCACGCCCAGCCGCGCGGTCGTGCAAAGCGCCGGCAGCGCCTATCGCCTCCCGGGACAGGTGATCAAGGACGAGTTCACCCGCGGCGGCGCGATGCAGCACCTGATGCTGCGCTATACGCAGTCGCTCATCACCCAGATGGCGCAGACGGCGGTGTGCAACCGGCACCACTCGGTCGACCAGCAGCTCTGCCGCTGGCTGCTGCTCAGCATCGATCGCCTCGCCTCGCCCGAGATCACGATGACGCAGGAGCTGATCGCCAACATGCTCGGAGTTCGGCGCGAGGGCGTCACCGAAGCCGCCGGGAAGCTGCAGAAGGCCGGGGTCGTCAGCTACCGGCGCGGACACATCAAGGTGCTGAACCGACCGAAGCTGGAGGCGATGTCGTGCGAGTGCTACGAGGTCGTGCGCCGCGAGACCGCGCGATTGCTGCCGCTCATGGCCCCCCATTGAGAATTTTTGCCCCGTTCGTGCGCTAGCGCGCAGACTGGGGGATCGGATCGGGCTAAGTTGGCTTCCCGGAACATGGGAAGAACGCCGCCTTGGCACGCGCCTCGCCGATCACGAACCGACTTCTGGACCGACTGCCCGCGAAGGATGGCGTGCGCGTGTTGGCCGCATGCGAACCGATCGAGCTCCTGTTTCCCGAAATACTCGCCGAGCCGGGCGAAGCGATATCGCACGTGTATTTCCCGACGGGAAGCATCATTTCCCTGCTCACGCCCATGGGAGGGAAGAACCTCCTCGAGGTGGCCCTCGCCGGCAGCGAAGGGCTTTGCGGCGCCGCGGTGGCGCTCGGAGTGGGAATCTCCCCCTTTCATGCGGTAGTCCAGGGCCGGGGACCCGCGTGGCGCCTGGGCGCCGCGGAATTCCGCCGCAAGCTCGCGCGCATCCCTTCGTTGCGCAACTGCATCGACCGCTACCTCTATGTCCTGATGACGCAGCTCATCCAGTCGGCAGGGTGCAACCGCTTCCATGTCGTCGAGCAGCGCGTTGCCCGCTGGCTCCTGATGACCGCGGACCGGGCCCACTCGCCGTCGTTCCACATCACCCACGAGCTCCTCGCCGAGATGCTGGGTGTGCGCCGTGTCGGCATCACCGAGGCCGCGAGCGCGATGCAGGCCCGCAAGCTGATCAGCTACAAGCGCGGGCACCTGACCATCCTGGATCGCAAGGGCCTGGAGCGCGCATCCTGCTCCTGCTATCGCACGGACCTCGGTACCTACGCGCGCATTTTCGCCTAGCCGCTTCGGTCGGCGAGAGCGTGCCTCGGGAGGGCCGGCGTGCAAACGGCGCGATCCTGCGATCGCGCCGTTGTCCTGTTACGACTGCCGGCGATCGTTCAGTTGCTCACCAGCACCGCGACGCGACGATCGCCCCTGAGCTGCGGGTCGCCGTAGGCACCGGTCTGGATCTTGGAAGCCGGCACGCCGGCACTGATCAGCGCGTCGCGAACGTTGCCGACGTGGCGCTCGTTGGAGCCGTCGATCGCGACCCGGTAGGACGGATTCTCGTTCGTGTACTCGGCGATCTCGCGCGCCTTGTTGCCATCCGAGCTCACGAAGCTATCGCTGTCGCCCCTGAACGTGAAGTCCCGGTAGAGGCTCCAGCTGCCGCCGGAAGCCATCGGGCCCTGGTTGCCCGTTGCGCCCGTCGCGCCTTGCGGACCGGATGCGCCCCTCTCGCCGCGCGCGCCGCTGATGCCCGCGAGATCGGTGCTGCCCTGGGCGCCCGTACTGCCCGTCGCACCCTGCGCGCCTTCGACGCCGGCAGGTCCAGCGGGACCGGTCGGACCGACCGTGGTCAGGCCTTCGGCACCCGTGCTGCCGGTCACACCCTGCATGCCCGCGGGACCGGTGCGTCCCATCGGGCCGGCCGGACCGGGAATGCTGGAGCCTTGCGCGCCCGTGTATCCCGTGGCGCCTCGCTCACCCGTGGCACCGGCGGGTCCAGCTTCGCCTGCACGACCCACGACCATCTTGCCCGTCGCACCGGTGGCTCCGGTTTCGCCTTGTATGCCTGCGGGGCCGGCAGGACCGTCCGCGCCGGTGGGGCCTGCCATCGCGAGTCCGGGCGCGCCGGTATTCCCGGTAGCGCCTCGCTCACCGGTGGCGCCGGCGGGGCCGGCAGGTCCGGCGGGGCCCGCCCAGCTCACCGGCTCAGGCGTGTAGGCGTGATGCTCCGAAGTCGCGCAGGCGGCGGCGAACGTGGCGGCGACCGCGAGCAGCAGCGGGCGTTTGATGATGTTTCCCAACAGCGTCGAGCGATTCATGGTGTTCCTCTGTGTGTAGACGGCAATCCTGTGCACTGGGCAAATTTGCTCCTGGCGTCGGAATCGTGTGTGCGCGGTACGATCCTCAAGAGGCAAGTTACCCGGTATGGGTGAGCCGGTCGGTACGCTACCGCTCGTAGCGCGGACATCTTTCCGCACGGTGCTGCGAAGCAGGGGTCCTGGAGTGGGGCCCAGCTGGCCGCCTCGGGCCGCTCACATCTGGCGGAAGAGGTGCAGGTAGCTGCGGCTCACCGGCAGCACCTCGGCGCGGCCTTTCAGATGGATGTGCGCGGTCTCGTTGCACGCCGCGCGTGACGTGGCTGATCGCGCGGCGATTCACCACCACCGAGCGATGCACCTGCACGAAGTGCGCGGGATCGAGCTGGTCGACCAGCTCCTTCAGCGGCGTGCGAATCAGCGCCTCGCCCGGCTTGCCTGCGTCGCCGCGCCAGGCGATCAGGGTGTACTTCTCGTCGGAGCGCAGGAAATCGATCTCGTCGACCGGGATCAGGCGCAGCGCTTGCCCGACGGACGCGTGGATCCAGCGCAGCGGCGCCGGGGCGGCCTTCCTGCTGCAGGTGCGCGGCCAGCTGCTCGAGCAGCGCCTCGGTCTCGGGCAGCGGCTGCGTAGCGCGCAGCCGCGCCTGCAGTCGCGCCACGGTCTCGGCAAGGCGCGCCGGCTCGAGCGGCTTCACGAGGTAGTCGATCGCCCTCTGTTCGAAGGCCTGGACCGCATACTGGTCGTAGGCCGTGACGAACACCAGGTGCGCGCGCGGGCCGATCCGGCGCGCCGCCTCCACCCCCGACAGGCCGGGCATGTGCACATCGAGGAAGCAGATGTCCGGCTGCAACGCCTCGAACTGCGCGACCGCCTCGCGACCGTTGCGCACCTGCGCCACCACGTCGAGCTCCGGCCAGGCCTCGGCGAGCAGGCGCGTGAGCGACTTGCGCAGCAGCGGCTCGTCGTCGGCGATCAGCGCCGTGGGACGCGGGCCGGTCATGCCGGACCCGGCTGCGCCGGAAAGTCCAGCTCGGCGCAGACGCCTTGCGGAACGAGCGACGAGATACGCAGCTGCGCGTCACCGGCGAACGCGAGCTGCAGGCGCTCGCGCAGCGCGGCGAGGCCGGTGCCGAGGCCATCGCCGGCAGCCTTCAGGCCCACGCCGGTGTCGCGCACTTCGGCCCGGCAACGGCCGCCCTGCACGAGCACGCGGACATCGATCCGCCCGCCTTCCTCGCCCGGATCGATCCCGTGGCGCACGGCATTCTCGACCAGCGTGAGCAGCGTGGTCGGCGGACAACGCAGGCCGCGCGCCGCCTCATCGACCTGGAGCCCGAATTCGAGGCGGTCGGGCATGCGCATGTGCATGAGCTCCAGGTAGGCGCGCACGAGCTGGACCTCCTGCTCGATCGTGGTGGTGGGCTCGTGCAGGCGCGGCACCACCGCACGCAGGTAGGCGATGAGGCTGTCGAGCACCTTCGTCGCCTGGGGCGAGCCCGAATCGACGAGCTCGCGCACGTTGGCGAGCGTATTGAACAGGAAATGCGGCTCGACCTGCGCCTGCAGCAGGCGCAGCCGCGAGTCGAGCGCCTTGCGCTCCAGTTCGCTGCGCTCGCGCTCGCGCTGCCGGAACAGCGCCGCCACCGCGATCCACGGCGCCACGAGCAGCCCGGTCATCGTCATCGTGAAGAAGCCATTCAGGCGCAGCTGGTTCTTCCAGAACGGCACGGCATCGCCATGCGTGATCGCGAGGTAGGTCGCCAATACGGTGAACGGGATGACGAATGCCACGGCGGCAACTTGCAGGGCCCACCGCGCCAGCCACCCGGGCAGCCGCGCGGGCCATTGCTCGAACAGGCCGAAGGCGACCAGCGCGGCCAGACCGATGGGCATCTCGCGCACCATGATCTCGGCGGCCGGCGTGGTGGTGAAGCTGGGGCTGATGATGAGGCCCATCACGGCCGACACGCCGAGCGCGAGCAGGACGCGGCGCCAGCCCAGCATCAGGGCCAGCCCGCGCGGCGCGGGAGAAGAGGGGGCCGGGAGCATGGTCCGACGATAGTAGCCAAAGCGCCGCCCGGGAAGCCCCATCGGACCAGCGGGGCCGGCAAACCCCCGGACGACGCCGGGATGCGACGGGCTGCGGAAAGCGCCGCCGGGCCTGCGGGACCAAACCGGCGGCCTACGCCGGCCGCGACACTGCCCGCGCGATCCGGTGCGCGTCGCGCACCGTCCGGTCGAAGGTCCCGCGGCCCATGCGCCGCTCGGCCAGGGCCTGGGCCGCCTTCCAGCGCGGCATCGCCGAGGCGAACGTCCGCCGGCCTCTCGCCGTCGACGAGGCGAGCTTCACGCGAGCATCGGGGCCCGGGCGCGAGACCACGAGTCCCAGCCGGGCGAGGCCCGCCATGCTGCGGCTCACCGTGGTCTTGTCCATCACCAGGTAGGCGGCCACCTCCCCCATGGCGACGGGCTCGCTGGCGATCACACACCAGAGCACCGCAAGCTGGTTGGCCGACAGGCCCGTCGGCTCGAGGCAGGCGTCGTAGAGCGCGGTGAGCGCGCGCGAGGCCATGCGCACGTTGCCGCACAGGCAATCGAAGCCGCGCCGGTGCATTCCGCCGCGAATCACCCTGTCTCTCGGTTGGTTCATGCCGCCGCCATTGTAGCTCCGTTCGTGACGATATGTTGCGGAAACGTTGCAGCGTCTTGTGATCGATTGACGCGCCGCGCGGCTCCGGGCGATCATTTAGTTGCATATGCAACCATCTAATCAGGCCACGGCCCGCCCGTGGGGCAGCGAGCGAAGGGGAAGCGGCGTGAAGGTGCCGGCAGTTGGCTCCAAGGGCGGGCGCTATCGCAGGAGCCTGTCGGAGAAGATCGCGATCGTGCGCGAGTCGATGGCCCCGGGCGCCGCGACGGCCGCAGTCGCGCGTCGGCACCAGATCTCGGTCAACGTCCTGTACTACTGGCGCAAGGTCTACCGGGAGCTGCTCGACGCGGACCTGTCGGGCGTCGCGCGCGGCGGTGACGTCTCGGACCTGGAGCTGCAGGTGCGCAACCTCGAGCGCCTCCTGGGCCAGCGCACCCTCGAGGTGGCGCTGCTGCGCGAGCGGCTCGGGCTCCCGATCGGGAACGATCTCGATGAATAGCGTGAACCGGCACATCCACCTCGGGACCCGGCTCGAGGTCGCGGAGAAGGTCCGCCGCGGCGAGTCGACCGCCGAGGAGGCGGCCGCGCGGCTCGACGTCACTCCGGGCGAGGTCCTGCGCTGGGTTGCGAGCGGCGAGCGGCCGATCACGTTCGACGAGGTGCTGGTCTCGCCCGAGGCCTGCCGGCTGACGCGCCGCGCCGCACGCCTCGTCGCGCTGATCGGCGCCGCGGATGGCACGATCCGCGCCCTCACGCGGCGGCTCGCGGCCAGAAGGAGCGCTGCGGTGCAAGGCGCGGAATGACGGGACCCTCCAAAAAACTTGGCGGGATTCCACAGAAAGAATCACCGAGTTGCGCCCGGACAACGGGCAGCGTGCCAGGAAGCGCGAATTCGTTGACGCGCGAGCGGCGCGTTCATTAAGTTCCGCAAGCCACATCCTCTTGGGGACCACATGAGAAATAACGAACCGAAGAAATTCCGGCGTCTTGCCGTGCTCGCCGCGGCCGTGACGGCGGTATTCGCGCCCGCGGCGATGGCCCAGACAGATCAGCAGACAGCAGCCCAGACCAAGGAGAAGATCGAGGTCACGGGTTCCAACATCAAGCGCGTGGAAGGCGAAGGTGCGCTGCCCGTCACGGTGATCTCGCGCGAAGAGATCGAGAAGTCGGGTGCCACCACCCCGATGGAGCTGCTGAACCTCATCTCGGCGAACAACAGCCTCGGCAACACCAACCTGAACCAGACGATCGGCGCGACGACGTTCTCCGCGCAGACCGCTTCGCTGCGCGGCCTCCAGGGCGGCCACACGCTGGTGCTCATCAACGGCAAGCGCGTGAACGGCTTCGCGGGCGAGATCCAGGGCGTGCAGGGCGTGAACCTCAGCGTGATCCCGTTCGCCGCCATCGAGCGCGTGGAAGTGCTGAAGGACGGCGCTTCCGCCGTGTACGGCTCGGATGCGATCGCGGGGGTGATCAACTTCATCCTGCGCTCCGACTACCGGGGCGCCGAAGCCACTGCGTTCTATGGAAGCCCCACCCGCAGCGGCGGCGGCACCCAGGAGAAGTACAGCGGTTCGGCCGGCTTCGGCGATCTGTCGAAGGACCGCTTCAACGTGTTCGTTTCGGCCTCCTACGACCACCAGAAACCGCTCGACCAGGTCGACCGCAATTTCTCCAACGATTCGACCAACGAATTCCTGCAACTCGGCGGATTCGCGGGTTCGAGCAACACGTTCCCGGGCAACATCACCACCGGCGGCATCGGCATCCCGGTGGCCAACTGCGGCGGCCACGGCAACGTGCCGGTGCCCCTGCTGGGTGGCGGCTGCTTCTTCGACCCGGCCAAGCTGAAGGGTGTCGAGTCGATCCCCGACGACAAGAACACGAACGTCTTCGGCTCGGCCAAGTTCCAGATCAACAACAACTGGCAGGCCTACGGCACGGCGCTCTACTCGAAGGACGAGAACCACTACATCATCCAGCCGGCGCCGATCTCGAGCGTCTTCACCTACGGGCCCGACGGCGACATTCCCGCCACTATCACGCTGCAGCCGACCAGCCCGTACTATCCGCACGCCCTCGCGGCGGCGGCCGGCGTCGACGGGCAACCGCTCAACGTGCGCTGGCGCTCGTTGCCGAACGGCCTGCGCGACACCACCGACACGAACACCGGCTCGCAGGTCGTGGTCGGCCTGAAGGGCAGCATCGCCGATCGCTGGGACGCCGACGCTTCATACGCGCACGCCGAGGGCGAGATCAAGGAGGTCCTGAACAACGGCTTCACGCGCTACTCGGTGCTGCTGCCGCTGCTCAACAGCGGCAACATCGACCTCTTCGGGGACCCGCCGCCGGACCAGCTGAGCCAGCTGCGCACTGCCAACTTCGTCGGCCAGGTGATCGACGACAAGTCGCACATCGACAGCTTCAACGGCAAGGTCTCGGGCGATCTGTTCAGCGTGCCCGCGGGCACCGTCGCAGGCGCTATCGGCGTCGACTACCGCAAGGAGGCCCTCGACCAGTCGTCCAACCCGGTGCTCGCCACCGGCGACATTTCGGGATACGGCGGCGGCATCCTGCCGGTCACCTCGAGCCGCAACGTGAAGGCGGCGTACGTCGAGGTGAACGTCCCGGTGCTGCGCTCCCTCGAACTCGACCTGGCGGGCCGCACCGACGACTACAGCGACTTCGGGCGCACCAACAACCCGAAGGTGAGCCTGCGCTTCCAGCCGAACCGCGACGTGTTGTTCCGCACCTCCTACGGCAAGGGCTTCCTCGCCCCGTCGCTCTACCAGCTCGACCTGCCGCGCCAGCCCGGCGTGTCTCAAACGGGCCTCTCGGATCCGATCCGCTGCCCGGTCACCGGCAACGTGGGCATCGACTGCGTGACGCAGTTCGGCGTGTTCTTCGGCGGCAACCCGAACCTGAAGCCGGAGAAGAGCGAGCAGGCGACCCTGGGGATCGTGTTCGAGCCGACCAACGCCTTCTCGGTGTCGGCCGACTACTTCAAGATCCGCCTGAACAACGGCATCACCAACGGCATCCCGGTCACCACGATCCTGGGCGACCTGGGCACTTACGGAAGCCTGGTGACGCGCGGCCCGGTCGACCCGAATTTCCCCAACCTGCCGGGCCCGATCCTGCACATCGAGCAGGGCTACATCAACCTGGGGTCGACGCACATCGAGGGCATCGACCTCGAGACGCACTACAAGTGGCCGCAGCAGAGCTGGGGGCGCGTGCGCTTCGACATGACGGGCACGTACTACACCCGGTACGACCTTGAGAACCTGGACGGCAGCTTCGGCGGGATCGTCGGATCGGCGTTCGGCTCGATCGTGACCGGCGTGATCCCGCGCTGGAAGCACTATGCCGTGCTCTCGCTCGACTCCGGCCCCTGGTCGGTGTCGCTCGCCAACAACTACCAGTCGAGCTACACCGACTGGCAGACCGACCTGAACGGCAACCTGCGCACGGTGGGCTCGATGTCGCTGTGGGACATGCAGGGCTCGTACAGCGGGTTCAAGCACCTCACGCTGACCCTCGGCGTGAAGAACCTGATGGACACCAACCCGCCGAAGAGCAACCAGCAGAACACGTTCCAGGCGGGCTATGACCCGTCGTACTACGACGCCCGCGCCCGGTTCGTGTACGGCACGGTGCGGTATTCGTTCAAGTAACGGCCTGCCAGCACCACGGAAAAGGGGCCTGCCGGCCCCTTTTCCATTTCCCGGGCCTCAGCCGCCCAGGAAGAGGCGACCGACGTCGGGATTACGCAGCAGCTCCTCGCCGGTGCCGGCGAGCGCCGTCTCGCCCGAGACGAGGACGTAGCCCATGTCGGCGAACTCGAGGCCCTTCTTCGCGTTCTGCTCGACCATCAGGATGGTCTTGCCTTCCTCGCGCTGCAGGTCGCGCAGGATCTCGAACACCATGTCGATGAAGCGCGGCTCGAGGCCGATCGACGGCTCGTCGACCAGCAGCACGTCCGGCTCCATCACCAGCGCGCGCGAGATCTCGAGCAGCCGCCGTTCGCCGCCGGAGAGCACCCGCGCCGGATGGCGCCGGCGCGCGGCGAGGCGCTGGTACTTGTCGAACACGCGCTCCGCCGCGGCCTTCGCGCGCGACTTCGAATTCAGCAGGAAGCCGCCCATCAGCAGGTTCTCCTCGACCGTCATGTCGGGGAAGACGGACTTGTCCTGGAGGATGTAGGCCACCTTCGCATCCTTGAGCTTGCGCTCGGGCGTGAGCCGCGTGACGTCGCGCCGCGTGGCGCCGTCGCCGATCAGGATCTCGCCACCCGTGATGCGCGTGAAGCCGTACACGGAGTGCAGCACCGTCGACTTGCCGGCGCCGTTCGGGCCGATCAGGCACAGCGACTGGCCGCGCCCGACGTGCAGCGTGAAGTCGTGCAGGATCTCCATGTTGCCGTAGCCTGCACGCAGCCCGCGCACCGACAGGAATGGCGCGCCGCCGGCCAGCGCCAGCAGGCGGTCCTCGGGAATCTCGGTGCGCAGCGCCTCCGCCTTGCGCGCCACCTCGTCGACGGAGAGCACGACCTCCACGTCGCCGTCGTGGTAGCCCCCCGCGCGGCGCACGCCCTCGGCCGCCCTGGATGCGGCCTCGCTCATGCGCTCACCCCGAGGTAGGCGTCGATCACGCGCGGGTCGTCGTGGACCTGCGCGGGAGCGCCGGAAGCGAGCACCTGGCCGAACGCCATGCAGTAGATGTGCTCGGCGAGGTTCATGATCACGCGCATGTTGTGCTCGATGACGAACAGCGTGATGCCGAACTCCTGGTTCGCGCGCTTGAGGCGGTCGATGAGGCCGTTGATCAGCGTCGGATTGATGCCCGCCGTCGGCTCGTCGAGCAGCAGCGCCTTGGGCTCGTTCATCAGCGCCATGGCGAATTCGAGCAGCTTCTGCTGGCCGAAGGAAAGCGAGCCTCCGGCCAGCTTGCGCTTGGAATACAGGCCCACGAACTCCAGGAGCTGCTCCGCCTTGTCGATCACCTCCGGGGGATAGGGGCGGAACATGTCGGCCCAATCGCCCTGGCGGTGCGGAAGCGAGATCACCAGGTTCTGGATGCAGTCCATCTTCGCGAAGATGCGCGTCTGCTGGAAGGTGCGCTGCATGCCCAGGCGCGCGATCTTCTGTACGCTGAGGCGCGAGATCTCGCGTCCCTCGAAGCGGATCGATCCCGAGTCGATGGGATGGTGGCCGACGATCGAGTTGAAGAGCGTCGTCTTTCCCGAACCGTTCGGACCGATCAGGCCGGTGATGGTGCCGCGCTCCACGGTGAGGCTCACGCCGCGGTTGGCGACCACGCCGCCGAAGGCCTTGGTCACGCCGCGCACCTCGATGATCGGCTCGCTCATGCGCCGGCCGTCTCTCGGGCGGGCGGCGCGGGCGCCTGGCGCTGTCCGTCGTCGACCTGCACGCCGAACCACTTCGGCCGGCGGCTCTTCACCCAGCCCATGATTCCCTGCTGGAAGAACACCACGTTCACGATGATCAGCACCCCGAGCGCGATGTATTGCCAGCCCAGCAGGTAGGTCCACGTGACTTCGCGCAGCGTGTAGAAGACCGTCGCGCCGACGATCGGCCCCCAGAGCGTGCCCTTGCCGCCGAGCAGCGTCATCGCGACCATGAAGATGCCGAAGGTGAGCGTCGGATACGCGGTCTCGAGCGGCTCGATGAAGCCGGTCATGTTGCCGAACAGCCCGCCGGCGATGCCGAGGAAGAAGGCCGATACCGACCAGGCGACCATCTTGTAGCGCCCGGTGTGCAGCCCGAGCGCCTCGGCCTTGTCCTCGTCGTCGCGGATCGCGTTGATGGCGAGGCTGAAGCGCGTACCGTACAGCCAGCGCAGGAAGAGGTAGCACAGGATGGCCGCCACCATGCAGGCGAAGTAGAAGAAGCGCTCGCGCATGCCGGGGCCGCCCGGGAACACCGGCATCGAGATGCCCTGGCCGCCGCCCACCCAGCCCCATGCGTTGGTGAGCTCCGCGGCGGCGATCGCCACGCCCAGCGTGCCGATGGCGAAGTAGGGGCCGCGCAGCCCGAAGAGCACCCACGAGAGGATGGCGGCCAGGAGCGTCGCGCCGATCGCGGCGAGGACCAGGCCCATGGCCAGTCCCTGGAAGTACTGCGCATGCGTGAAGTCGATCTTGATCGCTCCGTTCGCCGCCGTGTACTGGGCCACGTTGTACACCAGCCCGATCTGCGTCACGGCGCAGACGTACATGCCGAAGCCGAAGAAGAGGATGTTGCCGAGCGAGTTGTAGCCCATCTGGCCGCCCATCGTGTCCCAGGTGAGCGCGAACAGCACCATCACCCAGAAGATCGCGAACTGCACCGCGTGCGCCGGGAAGATGAACGGCGCCGCGACGCCCGCGACGAGCAGCAGCAGGTGCAGGCCGCGCGAGCGCCGGCTCATTGCAGCGCCCTGCGCTGGCGCTGCAGCGCGAGCTGGCGCCAGATGAGGATCGCGAGCAGCAGGCCGACGATGGTCGCCTGCTGGAACTGCGCGCCGAGGACGAAGCCCGAGTATTGCTCGGCGACCCCGAGGAAGAGCGCGGCCACGATCACGGCGGAGAGGTTGCCCAGGCCCGCGGCCGTTACGATCACGAACGCCCGCACCGAGTACGCGATGCCGTAGAACGGCTGGATCACCCAGACCATCGCGACCAGCACGCCGGCCGCGCCGCAGATCGCCGCGTTGATGGAGAACGTGAGCGCGTAGACCCGGTCGGTGTCCACGCCGAGCACGCGCGCGGCGCGCGGATCCTGGGCGGTGGCGCGGATCGCCTGGCCCATGCGGCTCTTGCGCAGGAAAAGCACCATCGCGACGGCGAGCAGGATGCTCAGGCCGATCGCGATCAGCCGGATCTGCGTGATGTCCACCGCCCCGCCGAACAGCTCGTAGCGGCCGAAACCCGACTTCACCGTGCGCACGTCCGGCCCGAAGATGAGGTTGAGCGACTGCTGGATGGTGATCGCCATCCCGAAGGTCGCGAGCAGCGAGGTGAAGAGGTCGAGCTGGATCACGCGCCGGATGATCAGCCGGTAGATGACCCAGCCGAAGACGAACATGAAGGCCGCGACCGGCACGATGGCCACGATGGGGTGCACGCCGTGCCTGGAGAGCTCGTAGGCGCCGTAGCCGCCCATCATCACCATGTCGCCCTGCGACAGGTTCTTCACGCTCGTCACGCCCCAGACGAGCCCGAGCCCGTAGGCGACGAGCGCGAAGATGGCACCCACCGACAGGCCGTTCAACAGCAGCTGGAGGTTGAAGACCGGCGCGCTGGTGAGGATCTGGATGTTGTCCCACATGGGCGCTCGGGCGCCGGCCCCGCGGCCGGCGCCCCTCCTCGTCGAGTCAGTGCGTTGACTCTATGCCTATCGCTCGGCGACGCGCGGATACACGACCGGCTCGGCCGCGTACTTGGTGGGCGCCACGACCGCGTAGATGCCGCTCTGCACCTGGCGCAGCACCATCGGCTTGGTGATGTTCTTGCCCTCGGAGTCGAAGTGGATGTGACCGTAGAAGGTGTCCAGGTCCGTATTGGCCAGCGCGTCACGCAGGCTCTTCGCATCGAGGATCCCGGCACGCCGGAACGCGTCGGCCCAGATCTCCACGGCGGCCGATGCCTGCGCCACCTGGTAGGGCACTTCCTTGTACTCGGGATGGGCCTTGAGGAACGCCGTGTTGTACTCCATGGCGGTGCCGAATACGGGGTCCTTGTACTTCAGCGTCTCGGCCCACTGGGTCGGGCACATGATGCCTTCGGCGGCCTTGCCGAACTTGCCGACCAGGTCAGCCGACTCGCAGTGCGTCATCGCGACGATCGGCGCGGACACTCCCATCTCGCTCATCTGGCGAGTGGCGGTCGTCGCGCCCTTGGTGTGCCCCGAGAAGAGCAGGACATCGGGCTTGAGCGCCTTGATCTTGGTGAGCGTGGCCGAGATGTCGGACAGGTCGCGCGGCATCTTGTCGTCGACCACGATCTTCATCCCGTAGTGCTTCGCCCGGTCGACCACGCCGGCGCGCACGTCCAGGGAAAACGGATCGTTCTCGAACGCCATGCCGATCCGCAGGCTGGACGGATCCTTGCCGCTCTTCTGCGCGAGCTCGGCGGCCAGGTCGATGACCGGCGCGAGATACTGCTCCGAAGTCGACAGCGCGGCGAAGAGGTATTTGTAACCTTGCGAGAAGAGCGAGCGCGACGCGCCCTCGGCCTCGACCATCGGGATCTTGTACTTCTCGGTGACCGGCGCGGCCGCCTTGGTGGGGCCGGAGCCGTAGGGCCCGAGGACGAACTTGATGCCGTCCTGGTTGATCAGGCGCTCGAGCAGCTGCGCGGTGCGCGCCGGGGTCGACTCGTCGTCGTAGTACTTCACCTCGAGCTGGTAGGTCTTGTCTCCCACCTTGACGCCGCCCTGTTCGTTGATCCGCTTCACGGCGAAGTTGTAGCCGTCGCTCGCGTTCTTGCCTTCCTGGGAATACTTGCCGGTGATCGAGATCGCCGAGCCGAGCTGTATCGTGTCCTCGGCCTTCGCCTGCGCGGACAGGCCGAGCAGGCCGGAAACCGCCACGGCCGCAGCCACCGCATGCGCCATTGCGCTGTGTCGAGTCTTCATTTCCATTCCTCCAAGTAGTCGCCGCTTGGGTGCGGCTGTGTGATCTGAGAGTCAACGGGCCACGCGATGGTTCCTTGCTACCGGGGGCGGTAAGCGCGGCGGGTCTGACGGCTACTATGGCACCGACCTGCCCCGGGCACAATTCGCGTCAGGGCAGCGCGCACATCGCCGCTCCCTCGACGACCCACCCCTTGCGCGCCATCTCGGCCATGGTCGAATCGCTGGTGCTGTAGCGGTGGTTCGAATCGTTGCGAGGGAAGCCTTCATTATACGCGCGGTTCACCTCGAGATAGCCGTCGGGGCAGCGGCCGTCGGCATCGACGGGACGGATGTAGAAGCCGATGCCCTCGAAGTACCAACCTCCCGCGCGCATCACGCCGGCGCATTCGGAGGCGCTCGCGGTGAAGAAGTGCGAGTTCGGCCCGCCGGCGGGCGTGCCGTAGAAGCGGCAGACCGGCACGGCGAGCGTGGCCGCGTCGGCCGGCATCGCGAGCCAGGCCTTGAACGACTCGCCCGTGCGCTCCCAGGCGGGCCCCGCGGCGCCGGCGTCGATGCCCGCGATCTCGCCAGGGCCGGCGGCCATGAAATAGTGGCCGAGGATCGTGTTGTAGAACTCGACCACGTCGGTGTCGCCCGCGGTGGCTGCGAACGGCACGTGCACGTCCACCACGAGGCTGTCGACGCGCCCGCCGGTGACGCCGCTCATGCGGATGAAGCGCGCCATGGCGAGCGGATCGGCGCGCACGTCGAGGTAGGCGTCCAGGAAGGTCACGGTCCAGGTGAAGAGGTCGCCGGCGTCCTCGGGGCGGAACTCGTGCTTGCCGTCGACGAGCTGGACGAGGTAGTGGGAGGAGGCGAAGTTGTTCACCGCTTGCTGCGCCTGGACGATGGGCGCGGTGGTATCGGCCGTGCCGGAGATCGCCAGATACGGGCGATTCACCCCCTTCGCACCCTCCTGCCCGCTGCAGAAGGCGGGCAGGAACGGTTGGCCCGCGTACGGCACGTAGCCCACGGCGGCGCGGATGCGCGGATCGCGCACCGAGTCGCTGCAATTCCCGTTCCAACTCGTGGTGAGGCGCGCGCCCAGGAGCAGGGCCATCGCTTCGCCGCCCATGCTCGCGCCGAAGCCGCCGATGCGATCGGCGTCGATGCCGGGAGCGAATCCCGGGTCGGCGAGAAGATGGTCCACCGTCGCCTTCAGCGCCACGGGGCGCATCAGCTGCAGCTCCACCACGCGGTCGAAGTCGCGGATCAGGTAGAAGATGTCCGAGATGTCCTGGATGCGCACCCTCGAGAAGCGCGGGTCCCCGTGGAACGGCGCGGCCACCATGAAGCCGTGGGCGGCGAGCTCCACCAGCACCTGCACGTAGCCCGCGCTGATCGGGCTTCCGGTAAGCCCATGGGAATACACGATGAGCGGAAAGCGCACCGGGTTCGAAGGCAGGCCCGGCAAATCCGCGAGGCTCGGTAGGTACTCGCCCAGGGTGAGCAGCTTCGGCGCCGCTCCCGGAAGCTGCATGTGCGGGATCACGTCGCCCGTCTCGGGCAGCACGTAGCCCGGATCGGTGTTCGACTGCGACGTCGGATAGCACACGATCGCAACGAAGGTTACGTTGTCGCCCGCGTGGCCCGGATAGAGGCTGCGCTGGTCCGGCACGGGGGCGTCGAAGCGCACCACGGCGGACGGATACGCGAGGATCTGATCCACGTAGTGGTCGATGCCATTGACGGGACGCCCTTCCCAGTAATCCGAAGCGCTTGCGTCCGGCGCAATGAGGGCGGTGTCCTGGGCGATGTTCGAGCACGCGACCGCCAAGAGCCCGGCAGCCAGCGGCGCGACCACGGTATCGTGGTTGAGCGCCCGCGCAGGCAGGGCGGCGAGGGCCAGCGTTGCGATGCCGGCCCGCAGCGCGGTGGCGACGTATCGGGGCAGAGTAGAATCCATGCTTGGATTATCACCCTTCCACGATGGACGATAGCGACAAGGTGCGCCGCATCCTGCGCGATTCGAAGACGATCGCCGTCGTGGGGCTTTCCGCGCAGTGGCACCGGCCCAGCTACTTCGCCGCCAAGTACCTGCAGGAGCACGGTTATCGGGTGATTCCCGTGAATCCGACGTACGCGGCGATCCTGGGAGAGAAGTGTTACAAGGCATTGCGCGACATTCCCGGGCCGGTCGACGTGGTCGACTGCTTCCGCAAGAGCGCAGAGATTCCCGCCATCGCCGAGGATGCGATCGCGATCGGCGCGAGGGTGCTGTGGATGCAGCTCGGGGTGGAGAACGCTGCGGCGCGCGCGCGCGCGGAAGGCGCGGGCCTGCAGGTCGTGGAAAACCGCTGCATGAAGATCGAGCATGGCCGCTTCTTCGGCGGCCTGGGCTGGGCGGGCGTCAACACCAAGGTCATCTCGGCCCGGCGCGCCGGGACCTGAAGCGATGGAGGGGGAAGGCGATGGAACAGTGGCTCCTGTGGCTCATCGGCGGCTTCGTGCTCGTGATCGCCGAGGTCGTGACCGGCACGTTCTACCTGCTCGTCATCGGCACCGGCGCTTTCGTCGGGGCGCTGGTCGCGTGGTTCGGCGGCAACGAGCTCGTGCAGGCGGTGCTGGGCGGCGCGGTGGCGATCGGCGGCGTGATCTTCGTGCACCACTGGCACGCCCGCAACCGCGGCGGCAAGCCGGGCGAGGGCAACTTCCTCGACCGGGGCAGCCCGTGGTGCTCGAGGCCTGGACGGATGAGGCGGAGCGCATCGCCCGCGTGAAATACCGCGGCGCCTCGTGGGACGCGCGCCTCGCGCGGCCGCAGGATCATCCCGTCCCCGGGGCGACGCTCTACATCGAAGGCCAGGAGGGCAACACGCTCGTCGTCGCGACCGCTCCGCCCGCCGGCTGATCCTCGACCACCAGTCCAATAACGAAGGGGAGGCAATCCCAATGTTCGTGAAAACCGTCATCGCCGTGATCCTCACGATCGCGGCCGCCACGCTCACCCACAGCACCACCGCGACGGTCGCGACCTTCCTGGTCGCGATGCTCATCGTCCTGCTCTTCGAAGGCGTGCGCATCGTCCCGCAGCAGAGCGCCTGGGTGATCGAGCGGCTGGGCAAGTTCCATCGCGTGCTCGAGCCGGGCCTCGAGCTCATCATGCCGTTCGTCGACCGCGTCGCCTACAAGCATTCCCTCAAGGAAGTGCCGCTCGACGTGCCCGAGCAGGTGTGCATCACCAAGGACAACACGCAGCTCGCCGTCGACGGGATCATCTACTTCCAGGTGGTCGATCCGCGGCTGGCGAGCTATGGCACCTCCAACTACGTGCTCGCCATCTCGCAGCTCGCGCAGACGGCGCTCCGCAGCGAGATCGGCAAGATGGAGCTCGACAAGACCTTCGAGAGCCGCGACGAGATCAACCACAAGGTGGTCGAGGTGCTCGACGAGGCGGGGCGCACCTGGGGCATCAAGGTGCTGAGATACGAGCTGAAGAGCCTCACGCCGCCGGAGTCGATCCTGCGCGCGATGCAGGCGCAGATCACCGCCGAGCGCGAGAAGCGCGCGGTGATCGCGACCTCCGAAGGCAAGCGCCAGCAGGAGATCAACATCGCCGACGGCCAGCGCCAGGCGGCGATCCTCGAGTCCGAAGGGCAGAAGCAGGCGCAGATCAACAAGGCCGCGGGCGAGGCCGGGGCGATCGAGCTGGTCGCCAACGCCACCGCGAACGCGGTGCGCGCGGTGGCCGCGGCGATGGAAGCCCCGGGCGGCATGAGCGCGGCGAACCTGAAGGTCGCCGGCCAGTACATCGAGGCGTTCGGCAACCTGGCCAAGACCGGCAATACGCTCATCATTCCCGGCGATCTCTCAAATATCGCGGGCCTGGTCTCGAGCGCGATGACGGTGCTCGACCGCACCAGGCCCGGGGCGGCGGGCGCGGCGAAGTAGGGCCTCGACCCGGAGGCGGTGCATGGCGGACCACGAGTTCGGCTTCGAGACCCTGTGCCTGCACGCGGGGCAGATTCCCGACGCGCAGACGGGCTCGCGCGCGGTGCCGCTGTACCAGACGACCTCGTACGTCTTCGACAGCGCGGAGCACGCGGCGAGCCTGTTCAACCTGCAGACCTTCGGCAACGTCTACACGCGCCTGTCGAATCCGACCACGGCCGTCTTCGAGGAGCGCATGGCGGCGCTCGAGGGCGGGCGCGCGGCGCTGGCCACCGCGTCGGGGCAGGCGGCCGAGATGATGGCCCTGCTCGACCCTGCCAGGCCGGCGACCACGTCGTGTCGTCCTCGAACGCTCTATCGGCGGCACCTACACGCATGCTCGCGGTGAACTTCGCGCAAGCTCGGCATCGAGACCACGCTTCGTCGATCCCGACGAGCCGGAGAATTTCCGCCGCGCGATCAAGCCCAACACGAAGGCGATCTTCGCCGAGACGCTCGGCAACCCCGCGATCAACGTGCTCGACATCGCCGCGGTCGCCGAGATCGCGCACGAGGCCGGCGTGCCGCTCATCGTCGACAACACGGTGGCCGTCGCCGTACCTGTGCCAGCCCGTTCGCGCACGGCGCCGACATCGTCGTGCATTCGGCCACCAAGTACATCGGCGGCCACGGCACGACGATGGGCGGCGTGATGGTCGAGAGCGGCAAGTTCCCGTGGGACAACGGCAAGTTCCCGGGCATGACCGAGCCCTCGCGCGGCTACCACGGCGTGCGCTTCTTCGAGACCTTCGGCGACTTCGGCTTCACCATGAAGGCGCGCATGGAAATGCTGCGCGTCTTCGGCGCCGGCGCTCGCGCCGATCAACGCCTGGCTGCTGCTGCAGGGCCTCGAGACGCTGCCGCGTGCGCATGGACCGGCACTGCGCCAACGCGCTCGCGGTGGCCTGTTCCTGAAGTCCCATCCGCAGGTGCGCCTGGGTCAACTATCCGGGACTTCGCCGAAAGTCCCTACCACGCGCTGGCGAAGCGCTATCTGCCGCAAGCGGCGCGGGGCGCCGGCCTGCTCTCGTTCGGCGTCCGGGCGGGTTCGACGCCGGCGTGAAGTTCATCGAGGGGCTGCAGTTCGTGAGCCACCTCGCCAACATCGGCGACGCGAAATCGCTGGTGATCCATCCCGCGTCGACCACGCACCGCCAGCTCTCCGAGGCAGACCAGGTCGAAGGCCGGCGTGCCGCCCGACATGGTGCGCCTGTCGGTCGGGCTCGAGAGCCTCGACGACATCCTCTGGGACATCGACCAGGCGCTCGACGCGTGCTAGCCGCGCGACGGGTCAACGAAGCGCCCGGGCGCATTGACTTGGCCCAGCCCCCGGCTTACGATGACTTTCAAACGAGCGTTTGAATCGGGCGTTTCGCCATGGCCGTCTCCCGTACCGCGCGCAAGGGCATGCCCCTCGACGCCACTTCCGCGGGCACCAAGACCAGGATCCTCGACGCGGCCGAACAGCTCTTCATGGAGCACGGCTTCGAAGCCACGAGCCTGCGCCAGCTCACCGCGGCCGCGGGCGTGAACCTCGCGGCGGTCAATTACCACTTCGGATCGAAGGAGGAGCTCTTCCAGGCGGTGCTCACGCGCCGGCTCGATCCGATGAACCAGGAGCGCATCGACCGCCTCGAGCGGGTCGAGCGTGATGCCGCGGGCCGGCCGCTGTCGTGCGAGAAGATCCTGTTCGCGATGCTGATACCCGCGCTGCGGCTCGCCCGCGACGAGAAGCGCGGCGGCAAGAACTTCCTGCGCCTGCTGGGCCGCGCGTACGCCGACCCGGCGCCCTTCATCCGCAGCTTCCTGTCCGTGCAGTACGCGCAGATGATCGCGCGCTACAAGGAGGCGTTCCTGCGGGCGCTGCCGCAGCTTTCGCGCCAGGAGCTCACGTGGCGCCTGCATTTCGTGATGGGCGCGCTGTCGTATACGCTGGCGGGCACCGACGCCCTCAAGCTCTTCGCGCAGGTGGGGGCGGCGGACAACGACGAGCTGCTGCTGCAACGCCTGGCCCCGTTCCTGGTGGCGGGCCTCAAGGCCCCGCCCCTGGGGGAGACCCGCAAGCTCGAGCTGGTGTCGGGCGACTGATCCGGAAGGAGAACGAACATGTGGACGACGATACTCGCGGCATTGGCGTGCATCGTGATACTGAAGGCGCTCGCCTACCACCGCGCCAACGGGCTCGCGTGGTCGATCGCGTTCGCCGCCGGCGCGGCGGCGCTCACCTGGGCATCCGCGGCCCCTCCCGCGCTCGTCACCCCGGCGTGGATCGTGGTGGCGCTGTTCGCCGCCTTCTCGGTGGTGAAGCCGCTGCGCCGCGTGGCGATCACCGGCCCCATCTTCGGCCTGTACAAGCGCATCCTGCCGCAGATCTCGCAGACCGAGCAGGAAGCGCTCGATGCCGGCAGCGTGTGGTGGGACGCCGACCTGTTCACCGGCCGCCCCGACTGGAAGAAGCTGCTCGCCTATCCGCAGGCCACGCTCTCGGCCGAGGAGCGCGCGTTCCTCGACGGGCCCGTGGAGGAGCTGTGCGGCATGCTCGACGAGTGGGACATCCACGACCGGATGGACCTCTCGCCTGAAGTGTGGAAGTTCATTCGCGAGAAGGGGTTCCTCGGCATCATCATCCCGAAGTCCTATGGCGGCCTCGGGTTCGGCGCGTACGCCCACTCGGAGATCGTCACCAAGATCTCCACCCGCAGCGGGGCTGCGGCAGTCACGGTGATGGTGCCCAACTCGCTCGGGCCCGCCGAGCTGCTCATCCACTACGGCACCGAGGAGCAGAAGAACCACTACCTGCCGCGCCTGGCCAAGGGCCTCGAGATCCCGTGCTTTGCGCTCACCAACCCCGAGGCGGGCTCGGACGCCGGCGCGATCCCCGACTTCGGCGTCGTGTGCAAAGGCATGCACGAGGGCCGCGAGGTGCTCGGCATCCGACTCACCTGGGAAAAGCGCTACATCACGCTGGGGCCGGTGGCGACCATCCTGGGCCTCGCCTTCAAGCTCTTCGATCCCGAGAAGCTGCTGGGCGGCGAGGAAGACATCGGCATCACGCTTGCCCTGATCCCCACTTCGCACAAGGGCGTGAACATCGGCCGGCGCCACGCGCCGCTGTCCGCCGCGTTCATGAACGGGCCCACGACAGGCAAGGACGTGTTCGTCCCGCTCGACTGGGTGATCGGCGGCGTGCAGCAGACCGGCAAGGGCTGGCGCATGCTGGTGGAGTGCCTGGCGGCGGGGCGCTCGATCTCGCTGCCGTCGATGTCGATGGCCGCTGGCAAGCTCGGCAGCCGCGCGACGGGCGCCTACGCCCGCGTGCGCTCGCAGTTCCGCACGCCGATCGGCCGCTTCGAAGGCGTGGAGGAGCCGCTCGCGCGCATCGGCGGCAACACCTACCTCATGGACGCCACGCGGCGCCTGACCATGGTGGCGCTCGACCTGGGGGAGAAACCCTCGGTGATCTCGGCCATCTGCAAGTACCACATGACCGAGCGCATGCGCCGCATCCTCAACGACGCCATGGACGTGCATGGCGGCAAGGGCATCATGCTCGGGCCGAACAATTACCTGGGCCGCGCCTACGAGACCATCCCGATCGCGATCACGGTGGAGGGCGCCAACATCCTCACCCGCTCGCTGATCATCTTCGGGCAGGGCGCCATTCGCTGCCATCCGTTCGTGCTGAAGGAGATCGCGGCGGCGCACGACAACGACCTCGCCGCATTCGACCGCGCGCTGTGGGCCCACATGGCGTTCACGCTCTCGAACGCCGCGCGCTCGCTGTGGCTCGGCATCACCGGGGGCAAGGGGATCGGGGTCCCGGGATCCCCCGAGACGCGCCGCTACCTGCAGCTCATGACGCGCTTCTCGTCGGCCTTCGCGCTGCTCTCCGACATCTCGATGTTCGTCATCGGCGGCAGCCTCAAGCGCCGCGAGAAGATCTCCGCGCGGCTGGGCGATATCCTGTCGCTGCTGTACATGACCTCGGCCACGGTGAAGCGCTTCCACGACGAGGGCTGCCAGAAGGAGGACATGGCGTTCCTCACCTGGGCGATGCACGACAGCTTCTTCAAGCTGCAGGTGGCGATGGACGGCGTGCTCGCCAACTTCCCCAACCGCTTCGTGGCCGCGTGGCTGCGCATGCTCGCATTCCCGAAGGGCCTCACCCTCGACGCGGCCCCGGACCGCGTCGGGTCGCGGGTGGCCGAAATCCTTCTCACGCCCGGCGCGGCGCGCGACCGCCTCACGGCGGGCGCCTACATCCCGAATCGCGAGGACGACCCGGTCGGCCGCCTGGAGTTCGCGATGCAGGCCGTCATCAAGGCCGACCCGATCGAGGCGAAGATGCGCAAGGCGGGCAAGGAAGGCAAGCTGCCGCAACGCACGCTCGCCGAGCGCCGCCAGTCCGCCGCCCAGCAGGGCATCATCACCCAGGCCGAGCTCGACCATCTCGTCTATACCGATCGACTGAAGCGCGACGTGGTGAAGGTGGACGACTTCGACCACGACATGTCGCGCGCAGCGCAGCGGGAGGAATCGTGGCAAGCACCGGACACGAAGAAGAAGGCGGTCGCCGCGTCCATGTGATCGACGGGGCCCGCACGCCGTTCCTCAAGGCGAAGACGGGCCTGGGGCCGTTCACGGCATCGGACCTCGCGGTGAACGCGGGGCGTCCCCTGCTAATGCGCCAGCCTTTCGAGCCGGAGGCGTTCGACGAGGTGATCGTCGGCTCGGCGCTGCCCTCCGCGGACGAGGCCAATATCGCGCGCGTGATCTCGCTCAGGCTGGGATGCGGCGAGAAGGTGCCGGCGTGGACCGTAATGCGCAACTGCGCCTCGGGCATGCAGGCGCTCGACTCGGCGGCGGTCAACATCGTCGCCGGCCGCTCGAGCCTGGTGCTCGCCGGGGGCACCGACGCCATGAGCCACGCGCCACTGCTCTACGGACCCGCGATGGTGAACTGGCTCGCGCAGTGGTACGCCGCGAAGAGCGTCGGGCGCAAGGCGGCGCTCGCCGCCCGCTTCCGCCTGTCCTACCTCGCGCCGGTGATCGCCATCCTGCGCGGCCTCACCGATCCGGTAGTGAAGCTCTCCATGGGCTCCACCGCCGAGATCGTCGCCCGGCGCTTCGGCATCACGCGCGCGATGATGGACGAGTACGCCGTGGAGTCCCATCGCCGGCTCGCGTTCGCGCAGGACAACGGGCGCCTGGCCGAGGTCGAGGCGATGTACGCACCCGACGGCACCGTCTACGCGGCCGACGACGGCGTGCGGCGCGATTCGAGCGTCGAGAAGCTCGCCAAGCTGAAGCCGGTGTTCGACCGCACCTACGGTAACGTGACCGCGGGTAACAGCTCGCAAGTAACCGACGGGGCGGCGATGCTGATCCTCGCCGCCGAAAGCGTGGTGAACGAGTACGCGCTCGAGCCGCTCGGGCGCATCGTCGATACCCACTGGGGAGCGCTCGACCCGGCCGAGATGGGCCTGGGCCCGGTGCACGCGATCACCCCGCTCCTGATGCGCCACGGCCTCGCCTGGGACGACATCGACGCGGTGGAAGTGAACGAGGCATTCGCCGCGCAGGTGCTGGGATGCCTCGCCGCATGGGAGAGCGCGGCCTACTGCAAGGAGCATTTCGGGCTCGACCGGCCGTTCGGGCCTCCCGACCGCGCGAAGCTCAATGTCGACGGCGGTGCGATCGCGCTGGGCCATCCCATCGGGGCGTCCGGTGCGCGCGTCGTGCTGCACGTCCTCAAGGTCCTCGAGCGCACCGGCGGGCGGCGCGGCATCGCCGCGCTGTGCATCGGCGGAGGCCAGGGCGGCGCGATGCTGGTCGAGCGCTCGTAGTGGATCTCGCGCACTGGAAGCTCACGGTCGACGGCGAGCAGATCGCCTGGCTCGCGTTCGATCGCGCCGGCGCCTCGACCAACACGCTGTCGAGCGAAGCGCTGCAGGAGCTGGGTCGCATTGCCGACCATCTCGCATCGATGCCGCCCAAGGGACTCGCGGTGTTCTCGGCGAAGGACAACGGCTTCGCGGCGGGTGCGGACATCGACGAGTTCACGCGCATCGCGAGTGCCGAGGATGCCCTCGCGTTCATGCGCCTGGGCAACGAGGTCTACGACAAGGTGGCCGCGTTGCCCTTCCCGACGCTCGCCCTCGTGCACGGCTTCTGCATGGGCGGCGGCCTCGAGCTCGCGCTCGCCTGCCGCTACCGGGTGGCCGACGACGGCGCGAAGACGCGCATGGCGCTGCCCGAGGTGATGATCGGCATCACGCCGGGGTGGGGCGGCATGCGGCGCATGCCCGCGCTCATCGGCGCGGCGGCCGCGCTCGACCTCATGCTCACCGGTCGCGGCGTCGACGCGCGCCGCGCGAAGAAGCTCGGTCTCGTGGACGCGGTGACGCCGCGGCGCCACTTCGAGAACGCGGCGCGCCAGTTCCTCTTGAAGCCGCCCGCGCCGCAGCATCCGCGCCTCGCCGCGGCGATCACCAACTGGCCGGGGGTGCGCGGCCTGGTCGCGCGCGCCTCGGCGAAGCAGGTCGCGCAGAAGGTGCGCCGCGACCAGTACCCGGCGCCGTACGCGATCATCGACGTCTGGAAGGACTTCGGGGGCGACCCGCGCAACGTCCCCGACGGGCATCCCGCCTCCACGCCGAGCCTCTTCGCCCACCCGACGACGAAGAACCTGGTGCGCATCTTCAAGCTTCAGGAGCGGCTCAAGGCCTTCGGCAAGCAATCGGTCGAGCCGGTACGCCACCTGCACGTGATCGGCGCCGGGGCGATGGGCGGCGACATCGCGGGCTGGGCCGCTTCCAAGGGAATCGTGGTGACGCTGCAGGACCTGGCGCCCGAGCGCATTGCGCCGGCGATCCGGCGCGCCGCGGAGTCGTACGGCAAGCGCCTGAAGCAGCCGCACCTGGTGCAGGCGGCAATGGACCGGCTCATCCCGGACGTGGCCGGCGCGGGCGTCGCGAAGGCCGACCTCGTGATCGAGGCGATCGTGGAGAACGCCGAGATCAAGCGCAAGCTCTTCGCGCAGATCGAGCCGCGCCTGAAGCCGGGCGCCATCCTGGCCTCCAATACCTCGAGCATCCCGCTGCAGGAGCTCGCCTCCGCGCTGCAACGCCCGGAGCGCCTCGTAGGGCTGCACTTCTTCAATCCCGTCGCCCAGATGATGCTGGTGGAGATCGTCGAGAGCCCGCGCACCTCGCAGGCCGTGATGCGCGCGGGCGAAGCGTTCGCGCGGCAGATCGACAAGCTGCCCCTGCCGTGCAAGTCCGCGCCCGGGTTCCTCGTGAACCGCATCCTTTCGCCCTACCTGCTCGAGGCGATGCTGATGGTCGACGAGGGCATTCCGCCCGAAACGATCGACGCGGCGGCCCGGGACTTCGGGATGCCGATGGGTCCCATCGAGCTCGCGGACATGGTGGGCCTGGACATCGCATGGGCCGTGGGGCAGGAGCTCGCGCGCCCCGGCACTCCCATCCCGAAGCGGCTGCAGGCCAACATCGAGGCCAAGCGCTTCGGCAAGAAGACCGGGCAGGGCTACTACACCTGGGTGAAAGGCAAGGCGCGCAAGGGCGCGGGCCGCGGCACCGTGGACCTCGCGCCGCTCGCCGATCGCATGGTGGTGCCGGCGCTGAACGAGGCTGTGGCGTGCGTGCGCGAAGCGATCGTCGCCGACGCGGACCTGTGCGACGCGGGCGTCATCTTCGGCACCGGCTTCGCGCCGCACCGCGGCGGGCCCATCGCGACGATCCGGGCGCGCGGCAAGGCCGAATGGCTTGCGATCATGGCGCAGCTCAGGGCGCAGCACGGTGCGCGCTTCGAGCCGGACGCGGGCTGGGAAACGATCTAGCAGCGATGGAGCTGCACGATACCGTGCGCGCCGGCGACGGGCGCGGTCTCGCCGTGACGCGCTTCCCCGCGGAGGGAACGGCGTGGGCGACGATGGTCGTCGCGGGCGCCATGGCCGTGCGCCAGGACTACTACGCCGGCTACGCGCGTTTCCTCGCGCAAAGCGGCGTGCACGTCCTCACGTTCGACTACCGAGGCATGGGGGCGTCACGCTCCGGGAGTCTCGCCGCGGCCGACGTCACCGTGAGCGATTGGGCCGGGCACGATCTGGAGGCCGTGCTCGCCGAGGCGCGCGCGGCCGCCCCGGGCTTGCCGCTCACCCTCACCGGCCACAGCCTCGGCGGGCAGATCCTGGGCACCGCGCCGGGCAATGCGGGCGTCGCCGCTTCGATCAACGTCACCGCCGGCTCCGGGTGGTACCGGCACAACGTGCGCATGGCGCTGCGGGTGCGCTTCCTGTGGTTCGTCGCGATGCCGGTGCTCACGTCGTTGTTCGGATACTTCCCGGGCCGCAGGCTGCGCATGGTGGGGGACCTGCCGCGCGGGGTCGCTCGCCAGTGGCGCCGCTGGTGCCTGCACCCGGATTACCTGCTTTGCGAGGGCCCGGCCGCGCGGGCGGCGTTCGATCGCGTGCGGGCGCCGATCCTGTCGTGGTCGTTCGACGACGACACCCTGCTCACGCGAGCGGCGATCGAGTCCTTGAACGGCTTTTATCGCAACGCGCGCCTCGAGCACCGCCACTTGGCGCCGCAGGACGTCGGCCGGTCCCGGGTGGGCCATTTCGGCTTTTTCGCCGCGGCAAGCCGCGACACCCTGTGGGCTGGCTCCCTCGCATGGTTGCGCGCCGTGCTCATCCCGGCTAGCATGCGTCCCGCCCCACCCACACCATCCAGGAGAAACGCTTGAAGACGACCATCCTCGTGCTTGCCGCGCTCGTATCCGCCGCGGCCCTGGCCGCCAGCGCGGCCGACACCAAGACCGAGCCCAAGAAGGAGCTCACGCCCCAGCAGCAACGCATGGCCGACTGCTCGACCAAGTCCAAGGGCATGAAGGGCGACGAGCACAAGAAGTTCATGAGCGAGTGCCTCAAGGGCGAGACGCCCGCGCCGGCCGCCAAGCAGACCCAGCAGGAAAAGATGAAGAGCTGCAACGCCGGTGCGACGGAAAAGAAGCTCAAGGGCGACGAGCGCAAGAAGTACATGTCGGAGTGCCTGAAGGGCTAGCCTTCACGGCGCGACGTCGCGAACGACAGGAAGGGGCGGGAATTCCCGCCCCTTCTCCATGGCTCGGCCGCTCTGCCGGGAGCGATCGGGCAGAGGCGGGGACCCCGCCGCAAGCCGCGGCGCCCCTAGAGATGCGAATCGGAAGCGGCGTAGTGCTTGATGCTTTCCGCGACCGAATCGGCGACGTGCTCCTTGCTGATGACCCCGACGATGTCCTTGATGCGCGGAATGCCCTCGCCCTGCACCACGACCGCCATGGTGGCCTTCTTGCGCCACATGCGCCCGATCACCGCGAACATGACGTCCTGGCTGCGCGCGATGGTGTAATCCCGGCTCGCCACGTCGCCGATCGACACCCCCGTGTACGCTCCTTCCAGGCCGCGCCGCAGGGCGGTGTTCACCCGCAGCACGCCCGCGATCTTGTCCTCGTGGGTGATGACGACGTGGCGCAGCCCCCCCGCGGCTCGGGCCGCTTGAGGAAGTCGTCGAACGGCATCGTGTCCGGCAGGACGATGATGTCCTTGTCCATGACGTCCTCGGCGCGGCGCACCAGGAACATGTTGGCGTGCAGCGCCTTCGGGATGAAGTGGCGCCGCGCCACCAGCTTGATCGTGTAGATGTTCTCCCGCGACAGCATGCGCCGGCAGCCGATGCTGATCGCGACCGCGACGATCATCGGCACGACGATGCCGTAGTCCAGCGTCATCTCGAAGATCATCGTGACCGCGGTCATGGCCGCGCCGGTGCCGCCGCCGACCATCGCCGCCATGCCGACCATCGCGAAGGCCGGGACGCTGATGTCGTCGGCCGGGAGATAGTAGTGCGCGAGCGCGCCGAACGCCCCGCCGAGCGTGGCGCCCATGAACAGCGAGGGCGAGAAGATGCCGCCCGACGATCCCGATCCGAGGCTGAGCGAGGTGGCGGCGAGCTTGGATGACGAACAGCAGCGCCAGGAAAGGCGCGGTCGCGAGCCCGCCGAGCAGGACGTCCTGGATCGTCGCGTAGCCGACGCCGTCGATCTGGTAGTGGCCCGAGAAGCGAAAGAAGGCGTACATCATCGCGCCCACGAGGGTCATGCCGATGACGTGCCGCAGGTACGGATTGGCGATGCGCTCGAATCGCTCTTCGGCGAAATGCAGCCCGCGGATGAAAGCGGTCGCCGCGAGGCCCGACACCACGCCGAGAACGCCGTAGAGGACAGGAACACATACGCCCCGGACGGATGGTCGGAAAGCGAGCCGACGGGCGGCACATCGAAGGCGGGCTGCGGGCCGAAGAAGATGCGGCCGATGAAGGTCGCGGTGCCGGTCGCCAGCGCGACGGGCAGGAAGGTCCGCGTGCTGACTTCCGGCATCATCAGCTCGATGGCGAAGATCACGCCGCCGATCGGGCGTGTTGAACGTCGCCGCGATGCCCGCGCCCGCGCCCGCGGCGACCAGGGTGATGCGCTGCCAGGCTTCCAGCCGCAGAGATCTGGCCCAGGGTCGAGCCCAGCGACGCGCCGATCTGGATGATCGGTCCCTCGCGGCCCACCGCCGAGCCGCTGCCGATCGCCAGCGCCGAGGCCAGCGACTTCACGACGGCGACGACCGGACGGATGCGGCCTTCGTTGTAGAAGATCGCGTCCATCACTTCCGGCACGCCATGGCCGCGCGCTTCCGGCGCGAAGGTCTTGACCAGGAAGACGACGCCCATGCCGCCGATCACGGGAACCAGGATGACCAGCAGCGCCCCACGGCGAGGCGGGCGTGTAGATGTTGGCGTCGTAGGAAGTGGAGAAGGATGCCGAAGAACAACAGGTTGTGGACGAAGGCGATCAGGGCGCGGAACAGGACCGCGCCGAAACCGGTGACCACGCCGACGAAAATCGCGATCAGCGAGAAGACAAGCAGGTTTACCGAGCGTTCGGGAGAATTGGCGTTGTTGCTCATCCAGACGTGATTTTACTCGGACGCGCCCCGATTTTGGACTGGCTCGCCCGCTGCGTGCCGTGCGCGCCCCGCGTGCGGCCGCGATCCCGATCCGTTCGCGGCCTGCAGCGATTTGCGATCCGGAGTAGTATTCAAACGCCCGTTTGAATTCCATCCCAGCCGATGACGACCCTTCCCGACGGCGAGCAGCCCGTCCTGCGCATCGTCCCCATGCCGGCCGACACCAACGCCCACGGGACCATATTCGGCGGCTGGGTCATGTCGCAGGTGGACATCGCGGGCAGCGTGGCGGCGTGGGAGCGGGCCCAGGGCCCCGTGGTCACCATCGCCGTCAATTCCTTCGTCTTCCGCGAGGCGGTCTTCGTGGGCGACCTGGTGAGCTTCTACGCGCGCGTGCTGAAAGTGGGCCGCACTTCGATCACCGTCGACGTCGAGGTGTTCGCGCAGCGCCGCCGCCAGGGACGCAGCGAGGTGGTGCGCGTGACGGAGGCCAGACTCACCTACGTCGCGATCGACGAGCGGCGCGAGCCGCGCCCGGTACCCGGCGCAATCGTGGAGGCATGACATGAGCGAGCTCACCATTCCCCAGGCGGCGAAGGCCGCCGCGAGCCCCGCGCCGCGCGCGCCGGCCCCGCGCCTGATCATCCGCAAGGCGGCCGTGCTGGGCGCGGGCGTGATGGGCGCCCAGATCGCCGCGCACCTGGCCAATGCCAACATCGAGCCGCTGCTGTTCGAGCTGGCGGCCGAGGGCAAGGACCGCAACGCCAACGTGCGCAAGGCGCTCGACGGGCTCGCGAAGCTCAATCCGAGCCCGCTCGCGACGGCCGCGGCGGTGCGCCGGATCGTGCCCGCGAATTACGACGAGCACCTGCACCTGCTCGGCGATTGCGAGCTGGTGATCGAGGCGATCAGCGAGCGCATGGACTGGAAGAAGGCGCTGTTCGAGAAGGTGGCGCCGCACGTGGCTCCCCACGCGATCTTCGCGTCCAATACTTCGGGGCTGTCGATCACGGAGCTTTCCGGCGCCCTGCCCGCGGCCCTGCGCACGCGCTTCTGCGGCATCCACTTCTTCAACCCCCCGCGCTACATGCGGCTGGTGGAGATCGTTCCCACCGCCGACACCGATCCCGCGGTCCTCGACCGGCTCGAGTCGTTCCTCACGACCGCGCTCGGCAAGGGCGTGATCCGCGCCAGGGACACGCCCAACTTCGTCGCCAACCGCGTGGGCGTCTTCTCGATGCTCGCGACGATGCACCATACCACTGCCTTCAAGCTGGGCTTCGACGAGGTCGACGCGCTCACCGGACCGGCGATCGGCCGCGGCAAGAGCGCCACCTACCGCACCGCCGACGTGGTCGGCCTGGACACCATGGCGCACGTCGTGAAGACCATGGCCGACACGCTGCCCGCCGATCCGTGGGCCGCCCACTACCGCGCGCCCGAGTGGCTCGCCCGGCTGGTGGCGAAGGGCGCGCTCGGGCAGAAGACCAAGGGCGGGATCTACGTGAAGAAGGGCCGCGACATCCTGGTGCTCGATCCTGCGCGCGCGGATTACCGCGCCGCGGCGGGGACGGTCGCCCCCGAGGTGCAGGAGATCCTCAAGGAACGCAATCCCGCGCAGCAGCTCGCGCGGCTGCGCGCCTGCGCCCATCCCCAGGCGCAATTCCTGTGGGCGATCCACCGCGACGTCTTCCATTACTGCGCCGTGCACCTGGCCGAGATCGCCCATTGCGCGCGCGACGTGGACCTCGCGATCCGCTGGGGCTTCGGCTGGCAGCGCGGGCCCTTCGAGCTGTGGCAGGCCGCGGGCTGGCAGCAGGTCGCGCACTGGGTCGCGGAGGACATCGCCGCCGGCAAGGCCATGGCGCGCGCGCCGCTGCCGCCGTGGGTCACCGACGGGCGCTCCGGCGTGCACACGCACCAGGGATCGTTCTCGGCGGCGGACGGCACGATGCATTCACGCTCGACGCTGCCGGTGTACCGGCGCCAGCTCTTTCCGGAGCTGGTCCTGGGCGAGAAGGCGCCGGACCGCGGCACGACCGTCTTCGAGGACGAGGGCGTGCGCCTCTGGCACCAGGGCGACGGGATCGCGATCGTGTCCTTCAAGAGCAAGATGCATTCGCTCGGCGTGGAGGTGCTGCGCGGGCTGAACCGCGCGCTCGACGAGGCGCAGAAGGGATACGACGCGCTGGTGATCTGGCACGAAGCGCCGTTCGCCGTGGGAGCGAACCTCAAGGCCGCGCTCGAGTCGCTCAGGGCGGGACGCTTCGAGGAGTTCGAGGCGATGGTCGCGCTTTTCCAGCAAACCTCGCAGCGTCTCAAGTACAGCCCCATTCCCACGGTCGCGGCGGTCGAGGGCATGGCGCTCGGGGGCGGATGCGAGTTCGCGATGCATGCGCAGCGCGTGGTGGCCGCCCTCGAAAGCTACATCGGCCTGGTGGAAGTCGGCGTGGGCCTGCTTCCGGCGGGTGGGGGGCTGAAGGAAATCGCCGAGCGCGCGGTTGCCTGGGCCCATGGCGGGGATGCGTTTCCCGAGCTGCAGCGCGCGTTCCGGCAAGTTGCCATGGGGGAGGTCTCGAAGAGCGCGGAGCACGCACGCGAGATGGGTTACCTCAAGGCGTCCGACGTCGTGATCCTGCATCCGGGCGAGCTGCTGTACGTGGCGAAGCAGCAGGCGCGCGCGATGGCCGAATCCGGTGCGCGCGCGAGCCTGCCGCCGGCACAGATCCCGGTGGCGGGCGATACCGGCATCGCCACCCTCAAGATGCTGCTGGTGAACATGAAGGAGGGCGCCTTCATCTCCGCGCACGACTACGAAATCGCGGCGCGCATCGCGGAGGTTCTGTGCGGCGGCCCGGTCGAGCCCGGCAGCATGGTGGACGAGAAATGGCTCCTCGACCTCGAGCGACACCATTTCGTGGCGCTGGCCAGGACGCCCGCGACGCAGGAGCGCATCGCCTACATGCTCGAGAACGGCAAGCCGCTGAGGAACTAGGAGACCGCCATGGCGAAGCAAGTCCAGGAAGCCTACATCGTTGCCGCGGTGCGCACACCGGTTGGCAAGGCCCCGCGCGGCATGTTCCGCCACGTGCGTCCCGACGACATGCTGGCCCACGTCTTGAAGGGCGCCATCGCGCGCGTGCCGGGCCTCGACCCGGCCGACATCGCCGACGTGATCGTGGGTTGCGCGATGCCCGAGGCCGAGCAGGGCATGAACGTCGCGCGCATCGGCGTGCTGCTCGCGGGACTTCCCGACAGCGTGCCGGCGATGACCATCAACCGCTTCTGCTCCTCGGGCGTGCAGGCGGTGGCGCTCGCCGCCGACCGGATCCGCACCGGCGACGACGACGTGGTGATCGCCGCGGGAACCGAGTCGATGTCGATGGTGCCGATGATGGGCAACAAGGTCGCGCTGAACGACGCGGTGTTCCGCGGCGACGAGAACGTCGCCATCGCCTACGGCATGGGCATCACCGCCGAGAACGTGGCGCAGCAGTGGAAGGTGAGCCGCGCGGACCAGGATGCGTTCGCGGTGGCGAGCCACCAGAAGGCGTCGAAGGCGATCGCCGCGGGCGGCTTCAGGGACGAGATCCTGCCCTATGAGATCGACTCGGCGACGCCCGACCTCGCCGCGGGCCGGGTCGTGCACCGCAAGCGGATGGCCGAGGTCGACGAGGGGCCGCGCCCGGATTCCACGCTGGAGGCCCTGGGCAAGCTGAAGACCGTCTTCGCGGCGCGCGGCAGCGTCACCGCCGGCAACAGCTCGCAGATGTCCGACGGCGCGGCCGCGGTGGTCCTGATGAGCGAGAAGGCGATGAAGCGCTACGGCGTCGCGCCGCTGGCGCGCTTCGCGGGCTTCGCCGTCGCCGGGGTGCCGCCCGAGATCATGGGCATCGGACCGATCAAGGCGATCCCCAAGGTGCTTGCCGCCACGGGCGTGCGCCAGGACCAGCTCGACTGGATCGAGCTGAACGAGGCGTTTGCCGCGCAATCCCTCGCGGTGATCCGCGACCTGGGGCTCGATCCCGCGAAAGTCAATCCGCAGGGCGGCGCGATCGCGCTGGGCCACCCGCTCGGCGCCACCGGAGCGGTGCGCACCGCGACCCTGGTGCACGGCCTGCGGCGCAGCGGAGGAAGATTCGGCATGGTAACGATGTGCATCGGCACCGGCATGGGCGCCGCGGGCCTTTTCGAGGCGCTCGCTTGAATGCACAATAGCCCACGAAATTAAGAACGAAACCAGAGAGGAGAAAACCCCATGAGATCCGCATTCCGCCCCGCCGCAAAGCCACTGGCGCTCGCTGTCGCGCTGCTCGGCTCGATTCCCGCGTATGCCCTGGAGTTCGAGACGGCCAGCGGGGTCAAGGTGAACATCGATACCACGATTTCCTACGGCGTCTCGGTGCGTGCGAGTGCGCGCGACCCGGCCCTCATCGGCATCGCGAACGGCGGGACGTCGCGCTCGACCAACGAGGACGACGGCGACCTGAACTTCGACAAGGGCAGGGCCTTCGCCAACATCGTGAAGGCCACCACCGACGTCGAGGTGAAGTACAAGAACCTCGGCTTCTTCGGGCGCGGCACCGCCTATTACGACTTCGACCTCGCCAACAGCGACAAGCTCGGCCCCACCGGCCGCGACCGCCTGGGCAAGGACGTGGTGGGGCTCGACGGCTTCGTGAGCGCCGCCTTCCAGCCGGGCGGCAAGAACCTGAACATCCGCGCCGGCCGCCAGGTGATCAGCTGGGGCGAGAGCACCTTCATTCCCGGCGGGATCAACGTGATCAACCCGGTGGACCTGTCGAAGCTGCGCATCCCGGGCTCGGAGCTGAAGGAGGCGTTCATCCCCACGAGCGGAGTCTGGGCGAGCCAGGAGCTCACCAACGCGGCCACGATCGAGGGCTTCGTGCTCACCAACTTCGACAAGATCCGCCTTGACCCAAGGGGCTCGTACTTCTCCAACAACGACGCGGCGAGCGACGACGCGGACCGCGTCATCGTGTCGTTCGGGCGGCGGCAGGACCAGCGCCTGCCGCCGGGCAACCCGGTGCCGCCCGGCATCCCGGGGTTGAGCGATGCGGCCGCCGCGCTCTACGGGCCCTTCGATCCGGCCGCATCGATCTGGGTGCCGCGCTCGCCGGATCACAACCCGAGCGATTCGGGCCAGTTCGGCGTGGCGATGCACTATCTCGCGAGCGAGCTGAACGAGACCGAGTTCGGCTTCTATTACCTGAACTACCACAGCCGCATCCCGCTCTTCGCGGGCATCAAGGGCACCACGACCTCGGTGCTGACGGGCGGGCCGCTGATCGCGCCGATCTGCGCCACCGCCGCGCTGCGCGCCCTGTGCGCCACGGGCACCGCGACCTACTACACGGAATATCCCGAGAACATCCACCTGTATGGCCTGAGCTTCAACACCGCGGGACCGGCGGGCATCGCGCTGCAGGGCGAGTACTCGTATCGCCCGAACCAGCCGGTGCAGCTCGCCACGGCGGAGCTGATCCTCGCCTCGCTGGGCCTGCCCAACCTCATCACCGGCTACACGCAGATCCCGGGCGCGCCGGCGGGGGCCACGGCCGCGGCGCTGGTGCCCGACGGCACCTACATCCAGGGCTACCGCCGGGTGAAGATGAGCCAGCTGCAAGTCACGGCGACCAAGTCGTGGCCGAACGTGTTCAGGGCCGACCAGCTGATCGCGGTGGGTGAGGTGGGCGCGAACTACTTCCACAACCTGCCCACGGACCTCAAGTTCTCCGGGCCGGCGGCCTACCTGCCTGCGACGGCGTTCGGCGCGGTGGTCTCGAGCGCGTTCTCGACGCAGACCGAAGGCTTCATGACGAATTTCTCGTGGGGCTATCGGCTGGTCGGGCGGCTCGAGTACAGCAACCTGCTGTTCGGCGGCAACGTCGCGCCGCGCCTCGCCTTCTCGCACGACGTGAAGGGCGAGGGACCCAACTTCAACGAATCCACCAAGTCCGTATCCATCGGGGCGTCCTGGGACTACCAGCGCAAGTGGGTGGTCGACGCGCAGTACACGAATTATTTCGGCGGACGCACCTATTGCGGCACCGACGTGCCCACGCCGGGCAGCGTCGTGACGCCGGGCCAGAGCGCGAGCTACTGCTCGAGCTCGAACCCCCTCAAGGACCGGGATTTCTATTCGGTGAGCGTGAGCTACTCGTTCTAGCGGCCCACTCGAATTCCAAATACAAGGAGGAAAGCACCATGTGGCTCATCTCGAACAAGCACTGGGTCGCGCTCGCCCTGGGCGCCGCGGTCGCCATGCCGGCCGCCGCCGAGCTCACGGCCGCCGAGCTCGCCAAGCTGGGCACCACCCTCACGCCGGAGGGCGCGGAGAAGGCGGGCAACGCCGCCGGCACGATTCCCGCGTGGGACGGCGGCATCACGAAGGCGATGCCGGGCTACCACGAAGGCGGGCACTATCCCGATCCGTACGCCTCGGACAAGCCGCTCTTCACCATCGATGCCAAGAACTACGAGCGCTACCAGGACGAGCTCGCGCCCGGCCAGGTCGCGATGTTCAAGACCTACCCCGACTACAAGATGATCGTGTACCCGACGCATCGCAGCGCATCTTTCCCCGCGTGCCATTACGAGGAGACCAGGGAGTGCGCCGCGAAGGCCAAGCTCGCTCCCGGCGGCAACGGCGTGGTCGGCTGCGTGGGCGGCATTCCCTTCCCGATCCCGAAGAACGGCAACGAGGCGATCTGGAACACGGAGCTGCGCTACTCCGGCAACACGTTCGGGCAGGACTGGGCGCAGGCCGCGGTGACGACGACCGGGGACTATGCGCTGGTGAAGTTCGAGTACGAATACGACTTCCAGTACGGCAACTGCTCGATACCCCAGTCGAAGCGCGAGCCCAACCTGAAGCTGAACTACCTGCAGACCGTCACCGCGCCGGCGCGCCTCGCGGGCTACATCCTGCTGGTGCACGAGACGGTCGACCAGGCCAAGGAGCCGCGCACCGCGTGGACCTACAACCCGGGCCAGCGCCGCGTGCGCCTCGCGCCCAACGTCGCCTACGACAACCCCGGAACCGCGGCCGATGGGCTGCGCACCAACGACGACTTCGGCATGTACAACGGCGCCACGGACCGCTACGACTGGAAGCTCGTGGGCAAGCGCGAGATGTACGTGCCTTACAACTCGTACCAGCTGGGCGATCCGAAGTACAAGTACTCGGACATCCTCAAGCCGGGCCACATCAACCAGGATCTCGCGCGCTACGAGCTGCACCGCGTCTGGGTGGTGGATTCCACCCTGAAGCCCGGCACCAGCCACATCTACTCGCGCCGCACGTTCTACATCGACGAAGACAGCTGGGCGATCCTGATGATCGACGCCTACGACGGCCGCGGGCAGCTGTGGCGCTATGCCGAGCAGCACAACGAGAACTGGTACAACGTCCCGATGTTCTTCGGCACGGTCGAGGTGCACAACGACCTGCAGGCGCGCCGCTACATCGCGATGGGGCTGCGCAACGAGGAGAAGGTGATTTACCAGCCCCTCAAGCGCACGCCCGGCGACTACACGCCTTCCAACCTGCGCGCACTGGGCACGCGTTAGCGCGGGCGCCGGCCCGCAGGCTCGCGATGAGGAAGTTGCTCGGTGCCGCGGCGCTCGGCTGCGGCATCGCCCTGGGGGCGTGGGCCGGGCCGGTCGACGAGCAGGTGCTGCCCGCCCAGGGTCCGCTGCGCGCGGCCACGGTGCAGCGGCTGCTGCTGCTGGACGCGGCGCGGGCGGGCGATCGCATCGTCGCGGTGGGCGCGCGCGGCTACATCGTGCTGAGCGACGACCAGGGCGTGCAGTGGTCGCGCGCCAGGGCTCCCGAAGCCCCGCTGCTCACCGCCGTCGATTTCATCGACGCAACGCACGGCTGGGCGGTCGGCCATGACTCGGTGATCCTCGCCACGTCCGACGGCGGCGCGAGCTGGACGCAGCAGTTCTCCGCGCCCGCCGAGCAACGCCCGCTCATGGACGTGCTCTTCGTCTCGCCCGAATCCGGCATCGCGGTGGGCGCGTACGGGGCGTACTACGAGACCGCCGACGGCGGCAAGAGCTGGAACGCGCGCAAGATCGTTCCCGGCGACCGGCACCTCAATGCGATCGTGCAGGCCGCTCCCGGCAAGCTGCTCATCGTGGGCGAAGAGGGCACCATCCTCGTCTCCGGCGATGCGGGCCGCACGTGGAGCCCGGTCGCCTCGCCGTACAAGGGCTCGCTCTTCGGCGCGGTGGTGGCCGCCGACGGAGCGGTGGTGGCCTTCGGCCTGCGCGGCCACATCTTTCGCTCCACCGACGCGGGCCACAGCTGGAGCGCGATCGACAACGCCTCGGACGCGACGCTCATGGGCGCAACGCTGCTGCCCGATGGCGCGATCGTGCTCGCCGGTGCCGCGGGCACGGTCCTGGTGAGCCGCGACGACGGCCGCTCCTTCGTCGCGCTGCCGGCGGGGACCAAGCACGCGCTCGCCAAGGCGGTCCTCGGCGGCCCCGGCAAGGTGCTGCTCCTGGGCGAGGCGGGGCCGCTTGAAGTGCCGCTGCCGCTCGCGCGCCACGCGGGAGGACGGCCGTGAGCCTCGCCGGCTTCATCCAGGCCGTCTCGGGCGTGATCTTCGGCCATCGCAGGACCTGGCTCGTGGTGTTCGGCATCCTCACGGCGCTGTTTGCCGCGTCGGCGGCGCGCCTCAGCGTGGACGCAGGGTTCAACAAGATGATCCCGCTCGACCACCCGTACATGAAGGTCTATCGCGAGTACGAGAAGGTGTTCGGCGGGGCGAACCGCATCGCGATCGCGCTGGTGCAGAAGGACGGCGACATCTTCACGCGCCAGTACATGGCCAAGCTGAAGGGCCTCACCGACGACGTGTTCCTCCTGAACGGCGTGGACCGCCCGAGCGTGAAGTCGCTCTTCACCCCCAACACGCGCTTCATCGAGGTGATCGAGGAGGGCTTCGCCGGCGGCAACGTGATCCCGGCCAACTTCCAGGGCACCGACGCCGACCTCGCCAAGGTCCGCGAGAACGTGAACAAGTCCTCCGAGGTGGGACGCACCGTCGCGACCGATTTCACCGGCGCGCTGGTGAGCGCGGGGCTGCTCGAGAACGATCCGCGGACCGGCAGGCACCTCGACTACTTCGAGGTGGCGCGCAAGCTCGAGCAGCTGCGCGCCAAGTACTCCGGCGACGGGCAGACCGTGCACATCATCGGGTTCGCCAAGGCGATCGGGGACATCCGCGACGGCGCGCGCGGCGTGATCCTCTTCTTCGGCGTGGCGTTCCTGATCACGCTCGCGCTGATGATCTGGTTCGTGAAGGACGTGAAGCTCACGCTGCGTGGCGCTGGTGGTGGCGATGCTGCCGGTGCTGTGGCTGCTCGGCACCCTGCCGGTGCTGGGCTTCGGGATCGACCCGCTCTCGATCCTGGTGCCCTTCCTGATCTTCTCGATCGGCGTCTCCCACGCGGTGCAGATGACCAAGACCTGGGAGCGCGAGGTGCTCGCCGGCAACGACAGCCTCGCCGCCGCGCGCCGCGCGTTCGGCAAGCTCTTCATACCCGGTACGCTCGCGCTGCTCACCAACGTGCTCGGCTTCGCAGTGATCATGCTGATCCCCATCGAGATCGTGCGCGAGCTCGGCATCACCGCATCGCTCGGCGTGGCCTGGATGATCCTCACCAACAAGGTGCTGCTGCCGATCCTGCTGTCGCACCTTTCGATCTCGGGCCGGGTACTCGCGCGCGAGGCCTACCAGGAGAGCGTCGCCGGGCGCGTGTGGCGCGCGGCTTCGCGCTCCGTCGAGCGCGGCCGGGCCACGGTCGTCGTCGCGATCGCGCTCGTGATCCTCGGCGCGGGAGTGCTTCAGGCGCGCAACCTCAAGGTGGGCGACTACGGCATCGGCGTGCCGGAGCTGCGGCCGGATTCGCGCTACAACCTCGACAACGCGATGATCGTGAAGAAGTTCGCCATCGGCGTGAACACGCTCGGGGTGGTGGCGCAGACCCACAACGTGCAGGGCGCGTGCACGCGCTACGACATCATGACCACCATCGATCGCTTCGACTGGTTCATGCAGAACGTTCCCGGCACGCAGTCGGTGATCTCGCTCGCGGGCCTCGCCAAGGTGGTGAACGCCGGCTTCAACGAGGGCAACCTCAAGTGGCGCCAGCTGCCGCGCGACCCGCAGGTGATGGCCCAGGCGGTCACGCCCATCGACACTTCGACCGGGCTGCTGAATCCCGATTGCAGCGCGATGCAGGTGCTGGTCAACACCACCGACCAGCAGGGCGAGACGATCGCGCGGCTGGTATCCGAGGTGAAGCGCTTCGCGGCGGCCAACGACAGCGACAAGCTCGAGTTCAAGCTCGCCACCGGGAACATGGGGGTGGCCGCGGCCACCAACGAGGCGGTCGACCAGGCGCGTTTCGAAATGGACTTCGCGATCTTCGGCGCGCTGCTCGTGATGTGCATGGCTACCTTCCGCAGCCTGCGCGCGACGCTCTGTATCCTGATCCCGCTGGCCATCGTCTCGGTGCTGTGCGAGGCGCTCATGCCGACGCTGGGCATTGGGCTCAAGGTCTCCACCCTCCCGGTGATCGCGCTGGGCGTGGGCGTAGGCGTCGACTACGGCATCTATCTCTACGACCGCATCGAGAAGCACCTCGAGGAAGGACTCGAGCTCGGTGCGGCGTTCTACGAGGCGCTGAACGAGCGCGGCACCGCGATGGTGTTCACCGCGGTCACCATGACACTGGGCGTGGGCACGTGGGCGTTCTCCGCCCTCAAGTTCCAGGCCGACATGGGCATCCTGCTCGCCTTCATGTTCTTCCTGAACATGCTGGGTGCGCTCTTCCTGCTGCCGGCGCTCGCGTCGTTCCTGCTCAAGCGGCGCGCTGCGCACGCCTGACGGCGCCCCCGTTCGTGGACCGCATCATACTCATCGCGGGCGCGCTGGCGATGGCCGCCGGCGTGGCCCTCGGAGCCTACGCGGCGCATGCGGCGAAGGGCGCGGCGCACCCGGAGGCGGCGCGCCTGATGCAGACGGCCGTGCAGTACCACCTGGTCCATGGCCTGGGCATCCTCGCGATCGGCGCGCTCGCGCGCTCGCGCCCCTCCATGGGGCTTGCGATCGCAGCGATCCTGCTGCTCGCGGGGATCGTGCTCTTCTGCGGAGCGCTGTGGTACCTCGCGATGACCGGGAAGTCCCCCGGCTTCACCGCGCCGGCAGGCGGGATCGCGTTCATTGCCGGTTGGCTCGTTCTCGCCGGCAGCCTTGCGCTGCGCGGCAAGTAGGCCGGTCGCGATCCTGCGGCAGGGACTCGCGCCGCCGCGCGCGGTCAGGAAATGACCAGCTCGTCGCCCACGCGCACGGTCCCCTCGCGCACGCTTACCAGGTTCATGCCGAACATCACGCCGAACTCGGTGCTCTCGCGAAACGCGGCGAGCGTCGCGAGCGGCTCGGGGCCGAGCACCTCGCCCGTGGCCTGGTCCGTGGTGGTCACCTGGCAGCGCCCGCAAGGCTTGGCGGCGCGGAACACGGCTTCTCCGATGCGGATTTCCCGCCACCCGTCCTCGGCGAATGCCCCGGCGCCGGAGACGACGAGGTTGGGCCTGAAGCGGTTCATCGGAAGGGCGGGATGCCCCGTCGCCGCGAGGCGTGCGTTCAAGTCGCCCAGCGATGCCTCGCCGGTGAGGAGGTACGCGTAGCCGTCGGCGAAGCCCACACGCTTGCCCTGCCCGGCATAGCGCTCGTTCGAGAAGCGTTGCGAATCGTCCGGCATGTACACGAGCCGGCAGGGCAGCCCCAGATAGTTGCTGAGCCAGTGGTCGGCTTCGCGGGAGGCGGGCAATGCCGCGCACACGCTGTTCCAGACTTCCACGCGCATCGCCGGCGCGGACGGGGGCGGGAACGCGACGACCACCGCATCTTCGTCGGGGGCCGAAAGCGTGAGCGTGCCGCCGGAGAGCTCGGTCCACACGGTGGCCATGCGCGGATGCTCGCGCTGGCTGAGGAAACGCCCGCCCGCGTCCACCACCATCCAGCGCCGGTCGTGCTCGAGGCCGCGGTCGGTGCAGCGTGCGCTCGCCAGCGCGATCGCCCTGAGGCCCTTGACGGGATACACGTAAAGCGCGGACAGGGTGGCGGCCATGGAGTCGGTGGTTGTCTTCGTTGGCGGCTAAGGTTACCTTAATCCGTTCATTCTTCCGGCTCGCCCGCCGGGAAAGGAAAGCACATGGCGCTCTGGGACAAGATCCTCGGCGAGCTGGTCGACATCATCGAGTGGCTCGACGACACCCACGACACGCTCACCTACCGGTTCGAGCGCTACCAGAACGAGATCAAGTACGGCGCCAAGCTGGTGGTGCGCGAGGGCCAGATGGCCGCCTTCGTGAACGAGGGCAAGCTTGCCGACGTGTACAAGCCGGGCACCTACGAGCTCACGACGCAGAACATGCCGGTCCTGGCCACCTTGCGCGGCTGGAAGTACGGATTCAACAGCCCGTTCAAGGCCGAGGTGTACTTCGTCTCGACGCGCAAGTTCACCGACCTCAAATGGGGCACGCCGGGCCCGGCGATGATGCGCGACAAGGACTTCGGCATGGTGCGGGTGACCGCGTTCGGCATCTACGCGCTGCGCGCGAAAGACCCGGGCATCATCATCCGCGACCTCGCGGGCACCGAGGGGCGCTTCACCACCGAGGACGTGCAGGAAAACCTGCGCGGCAAGATCGGGCTGCGCATCAAGGAGCTGATGCCCGAGCTGGGCATCCCGGTGATCGAGATGTCGGCGAAGGTCTACGAGATGGGCAACCAGCTGCGCGCGCGCCTGCAGCCCGATTTCGACGCGATGGGCCTGGAGCTGGTGGAAGTGCAGGTGCAGAACGTGGGGCTGCCGGAGGAAGTCGAGAAGGCGATCGACAAGCGCGGCGCGATGGCCGCCGTCGGCAATCTCCAGGCGTATACGCAATACGAGTCCGCATCCGCGATCCGCGAGGCGGCGGCCAACCCGGGCGGCACGGCGGGCGCGGGCGTGGGGCTGGGCGCCGGCATCGCGATGGGCGCGCAAATGATGGGCGCGATGGGCGGTGCGGCCGGCGCCGCGCCGCCCCCGTTGCCTCCGGCCGCCGGCTTCCACGTCGCGGTCGGGCAGAGCCAGGCGGGACCCTTCGAGCTCGGGGCGCTGCGCCAGCAGGTCGCATCCGGGCAGCTCACGCGCGCCTCGCTGGTGTGGAAGAGCGGCATGGCGCAATGGATGAAGGCGGGAGAGGTGGCGGAACTGGGTCCGCTCTTCGCCGACGTGCCCCCGCCGGTCCCGCAGTAAGTGGCGCAGGCCGACCTGCAGCCGGCGCGGCCCGAGTCGGAGTTCGTCCGCACGTTCCCCTGCTCGGGCTGCGGGGCGAAGCTCGCCTTCGCACCCGGCACGACGACGCTCAAGTGCGAGTTCTGCGGCGCGACGAACGCCATCGCGGGCAGCGAGGAGAAGATCGAGGAGCTCGACTTCGACACCTACCTCAAGGCGCTCGAGGGCAAGGCCGAGGCGATCGAGGACGAGCACGTGCGCTGCGACAAGTGCGGCGCGGAGCAGAACCTGCCGTCCGCGCTCTTCGCCTCGCGCTGCAGCTTCTGCGGCGCGGGCATCGTGTCGAAGAGCTACGCGAATCGCCGCATCAAGCCCAGGTCGCTGGTGCCGTTCCAGCATGACCGGCAGCACGCGCAGGACGATTTCCGGCGCTGGGTGCGCAAGCTCTGGTTCGCGCCGGGCGACCTGAAGCGCTACGCGGAGAGCGACGCGGGCCTCACCGGCATCTACCTGCCGTTCTGGACCTACGACTGCCACACCTCGAGCGACTACCGGGGCGAGCGCGGCGACGACTACTACACGACCGAGACCTACACCACGCGCAATTCCGCGGGCGACAACGTCACGCAGACGCGGCAGGTGCGCCAGACGCGCTGGAGCGCCGCCTCGGGCCACGTGGACCACTTCCACGACGACGTGCTGGTGATGGCCTCGCGCACGCTGCCGGCGGACATCGTCGGGGCCACCGCGCGCTGGAACCTGAAGGCGCTGGTCCCCTACCAGGCCGAATACGTGAGCGGCTTCCAGGCCGAGGCGTACCAGATCGGCCTGCGCGACGGATTCCCGATCGCCAGGCAGGCCATCGACGCGGCCGTGGCGGACCTGGTGCGCCGCGACATCGGCGGCGACCACCAGCGCATCCACGACGTCGCCACGCGCTACAGCGACATCAAGTTCAAGCACGTGCTGCTGCCGGTGTGGATCTCGGCGTACCGCTACCGTGACAAGGCCTACCGCTTCCTCATCAACGGCCAGACGGGCGAGGTATCCGGCGAGAGCCCGAAGTCGTGGTGGAAGATCGCGCTCGTGGTGGCCGCCGTGGCGCTGGTCGTGGTGCTGGTCCTGGTGTACGGCAAGCGCTGAGGCCCGGGCGGGCGCCTCAGAGCTGCTTCAGCATCGTCTCCGCGTCGGAGACCTCGTACTTGCCCGGCGCCTCGACGTTGAGGGCCTTCACCACGCCGTCGTCCACCACCATCGAGAAGCGCTGGCAGCGCACGCCCAGTCCGCGCGCGACGAGATCGAGCTCGAGGCCCAGCTTCTTCGTGTAGTCCGCGCTGCCGTCGCCCATGAAGTGGATCTTGCCGCCGGCCTTCTGGTCGCGCGCCCAGGCGCCCATCACGAACGGATCGTTGACCGCGAAGCACCATACCTCGCTCACCCCCTTGGCCTTGAGCTTGTCGAGGTTGCCGAGATAGCTGGGCACGTGCTTGGCGGAGCAGGTCGGAGTGAAGGCGCCGGGCACGCCGAAGATCGCGACCTTCTTGCCCTTGACCTGGTCCAGCACCTTGAACGTGTTCGGGCCGACGGTGCAGCCGTTGCCCTCGACTTCGATGAATTCCTGCACGGTTCCCTCGGGAAGCCGGTCGCCGACCTTGATCGTCATGTCGCTCTCCTGGTTGTGGTCGAAAACTTCAGGCGCTCGCCGCGATGGCGCGCCGGAAACTGGCGAGCGCGAGCCCGGCAGCGACGAACGCGCCGCCCAGCCCGCGGTTCACCCAGCGCAGGCGCGCCGGGTCCTGCATCACCCGCAGCACCTTCGAGGCGAGGGCGGTGTAGCCCATCATCACGACGAGGTCCACGGAAAAGGTCGTCGCGGCGAAGATCGCGTACTGCGGCATCTGGTCGCGCGCGACATCGATGAACTGCGGCAGGATCGCCGCGAAGAAGATGATGCCCTTCGGGTTGGTGATGTTCACCAGGAAGCCGCGCCCGAAGACCTCGCGGGCGGTGTGCGCGTGGTCGTCCCGATCCGCCTCGAAACCGGTCGGACGGGCGCGCCACGTCACCACGCCGAGGTAGATCAGGTACGCGACCCCGAGCCACTTGACGACCGAGAACAGCATCTCGGAGGCGAGCAGGAGGGCGCCCAGCCCGAGCGCGACGACGCCCACCACGATCAGGTTCGCCGCCTGCATCCCGACGCCGTTCCACAGCCCCAGCCGGAAGCCGTGGTGCAGCCCGCTCGAGATGCTCGAGAAGACGCCCGGCCCGGGCGTGAGCGACAGCACGATCGTCGCGATGAAGTAGGTGATCCAGACCGAAAGCTGCATTCAGCGCCCCCGCTCGATGGCGCGCCTCGCGATGCGGTCCACCAGGGACGGCGCGAGGAGCTTGAGCCAAAGGCCCATTTTACCGCGCGCGGTCATCACCACCTCGCGCTCGCGCCGCTCGACGGCGCGCACGATCCGGCGCGCGCACGCCTCGGCGCTCATCACGCGGGATTCCTTCACCGGGCTCACCATGATCGGACGCCCGTCGGGCCCGGTCGCGTTTTCGCGGATGCCGGTGGCGACGAAGCCGGGGTAGATCATCGTGACGGTGACGCCGGAGCCCGCGAGCTCGATACGCAGCGAGTCGAAGAAGCCGGTCATCGCGTGCTTGCTCGCCGCGTAGCCGGTGCGGGTGGGCACGCCGGTGCGGCCCGCGAGGCTCGAGATCCCCACGATGCGCCCGCCGCCCTCGCGCAGGAACGCCAGCGCGTGGCGCGTGCAGTACACCGCCCCCATGTAGTTCACCTGCATGATGCGCTCGAGCGCGGAGACGTCCTCGAGATCCTCGAAGCGCGCCCACATGCTCATGCCGGCGTTGTTGACCAGCGTGTCGATGCGCCCGAATGCGATCACGGCGCCGCTCACGATGTTCTGGCAGTCGCGCTCGAGCGCCACGTCCGCCTTCACCGCGACCACGCGCGCGCCGAGCGCGCGGCACTGCTCGGCGACCACCTCGAGCTCGGTCTCGTGGCGCGCGGCCAGCACCAGGCGCGCCCCCTTGGCGGCCAGCTGGCGCGCGAGCTCCGCGCCGATGCCCTTCGACGCGCCGGTGATGATGACCACGTCGTCTTTCACTTCTCGGTCTCCGGGTCGGGAATGTGGTTGAAGGCGATGGCGAGCCCACCGCGTTCGCGCGCGTCGTGGGCGCTCGCGAAGTACACGGCCTGCTTGCCGAAGCGCGCGTTGAGCCGGTCGAGCGTCGAGTACAGGCTCTTCGAGCGGGCCTCGGAGGCGAAGAGCGACCCGGAGCGGTCCCGTTCGGCAACGAAGTCGGAATACGCCACGCCCACCCTGAGGATCGTGCGGCGGTGCGCGGGCCGCTTCGCCCAGAGCTTGTCGAGGGCGTGCAGGAAGGTCTTGGTGTCCTGGGTGTCGACCAGGCGCAGCTCCGCGCCCCAGTGCCCGCCGTCGAGGTACTTGAGGTCGATCGAGATGCGCCCCGCATAGAACCCCGCCTTGCGCAGCCGCATCGCCGCCTTCTGCGTGAGGCGGTTCAGCACCGCGAGCGCGTGCTCCGGGTTGCGCCGCTCGGGACCCAGCACGCTCGAATGCGAGATCGAATGCGCGTCGGCCTCGCGCCCGTGCTGTTCCTCGCCGCGGATCCGGCTCCACATGAGGTCGCCGCCGACGCCGCCCCAGATCGCGTGCAGCTCGTCGCGCGACTTCGCCGCGAGCTCGCGCACCGTCCGGATCCCGTGCCGGTGCAGGCGCCTTTCCATCTGCCGGCCGATGCCCGACAGGGCGCGTACCTCGAGATCGAAGAGGCGCCCGGGAAGCTCGCGCTGCTCGATCACCACGAGGCCGTCGGGTTTCACCATGTCGGAGGCGGTCTTCGCGATGAAGGTGTTGGGGCCGATGCCGATGGAAGTGCGCAGGCACTCGCCCACCCGCGCGGCGAGCGCCACCTTCACCTCCTGCGCGATCCTGCGCGCGCGCGCGGCCTCGCGCCAGCGGCCGGTGAGCTCGCAATCCATCTCGTCGATCGAAAGCACCGCGCGCACCGGAACGACACTGTCCACGACACCGACCGCGCGGTGGTGGTAGTCGATGTAGAGCTCGTGGCGCGCGACCACGAACTCGATGCCCGGGCAGAGCTTCTTCGCCTCGCCCACCCTGGTGCCGGTCTTCACGCCGAACCGCTTGGCCTCGATGCTCGCCGCGATGCACACGGTGGTGTCGGCGAGCAGGGGCACCACCCCGACCGGCTTGCCCCGCAGGCGCGGCTCCGCCTGCTGCTCCACCGACGCGAAGTAGGAATTGAAATCGACGAGGAGCGAGCGCAGCGTCACGGCGGGGGCTGGTTCGGCGCGGGATCGCCGGCGTGCGGCGGGTTCACCCCAGGTCCGTCGCGCCGGCCAGGATGCGCACGATCTCCTCGAGCCCGCGCGCGTCCTCCGCGGTAAAGCGCCCCGGCAACGGGCTGTCGAGGTCGAGCACGCCGAGCACCCGCCCGGCGCGCAGGATCGGCACCACCACTTCGCTGCGCGAGGCTGCGTCGCAGGCGATGTGGCCCGGAAACGCGTGCACGTCGGGGACTACCACGGTGCGCCTTTCGGCCGCGGCCGTTCCGCACACGCCCTTACCGAGCGCGATCCGCACGCAGGCCGGCTTGCCCTGGAACGGGCCCAGCACCAGCTCTGCGCCTTTCAGCCAGTAGAACCCAGCCCAGTTGAGCCCCGGCAGCGAGTGGAAGAGCAACGCGGCGAGATTCGCGGCGTTCGCAGTGGCGTCGCGCTCGCCTTCGAGCAGCGCGCGGGCCTGGGATTGGAGCTCGGAATAGGCGCCTGCCGACGTGCCGGCGCGGGAAGACTTCAGGTCGAACATCGCTGGACTCCGGAAGGGAGTCCTAGCTTAGCAAAGATCGCCCCGCGGCCCGGCCGCGGGGCATCGGAATGAAACTCCCGCGGGACTCAGGTCGCCGGAGACGTGTTCCTCGCGTTGTGCTTCTTGAGATAGATCTTGTGGCTCTGCCGGTTCTGCATTCGCGTAACCTGCGCGCGCTCCGCCCGCGTCAGCGGGCCGCTGGCCCTGTCCTTGGCTACCACGGCCCGGACCCGCGCCTGGCCCTTTTCGAGGTGCGCGGCCTCCGGGGCCGTGAGGTGCCCCGACTGCACGCCGTGGGCGATGCGCGCCTGCTGGTTGGCCTCCCGCTGGTCGATGCGTGGCGTATCGGCCAGCGCCGCGGCGGGAAGGGCGACGGCGGCAAGGATGGCCGCGAGGGGGGTCAGTCTCATGGTAGTTCTCCTTGGGATGGAAGGTGGATTTTCCCGGTGCGCCCGTCTTAACGGAGCTTTGCAGCGGGGCGTTGACCTTGCCGAGCGTAACCAATCGTTTCAGCCCGGCGCCGGGCTGCGGCCGCGCCGTATAATCCGGGGCTTCCCCGACGCGCCTGCCGCGTCCCGCCAGCGTCCATGCGCCGAGCAACCCCCGCCACCCGCATTGCCGATCCAGCTGCCGCCGCGCCGCCCGTCGCGGCGCGCAAGCCGAAGGTCATGACGCGCTTCGGCGACCGGCGTGTCGACGACTACTATTGGATGCGCGAGCGCGACGATCCCGAAGTCCGCGCGTACCTGGATGCGGAGAACCGCCACACCGAGGCGGCGATGAAACCGCTCGCGGCATTGCGCAAGACGCTCTATGCCGAGATGCTCGAGCGCATCCGGGAGACCGACGAAAGCGTGCCGTACCGGCGCCGCGGCTACTGGTACTACCAGCGCGAGGTGAAGGGCCTGCAGTACCCGATCTACTGCCGGCGCAAGGGCTCGATGCGCGCGCGCGAGGAGGTGCTGCTGGACGTGAACGCGCTCGCGCGCGGCCACCGCTACACCGCGGTGGGAACCATGGACGTGAGCCCCGACGGGAGCCGGCTTGCCTACACCGTGGACTTCACCGGCTTCCGGCAGTACGCGCTGCACGTGAAGGAGCTGGCGAGCGGAAGGCTCACCGGCGACACGGCGCAGCGCGTGACGTCCCTCGCGTGGGCCGCCGACAGCGCGACGCTCTTCTACGTCGAGGAGCATCCGACCACCAAGCGCAGCCACCGCCTGCACCGGCTCGCGCTCGGCGGCCGCCCCGTGCCGGTCTACGAGGAGCGCGACGAGCGCTTCGACATCGGGGTGGGCGACACGCGCAGCGCGGCGTTCATCGTGCTGGGCATCGCGAGCAAGGACACCTCCGAGATGCGCATCCTCCCCTCGGGCGATCCCGGGGGCGCCTTGCGCACCGTGCTCGCGCGCAGGCCGGGGCACGAGTACTACGTCGACCACCGCGGCGACGAGCTCTTCATCCGCACCAACGACCGCGGGCGCAACTTCCGCCTGGTGCGCGCGCCGCTCGCCGACCTCCATCCCCGGCGCTGGAAGCAGGTGATCGCGCATCGCCCCATGGTGATGCTCGAGGAAGTCGACCTGTTCCGCGACTTCTGGGTCGCGGTCGAGCGCGACCGGGGCGCGCTGCGCCTGCGCGTAACGGACTTCGCGAGCGGCAAGCGGCACTACATCGCGTTCGACGAGGCGGTGTACTCGGCGTACCCGGGCGTCAACGCGGAGTTCGGCGCCCGCCGTTTCCGCTTCGTCTACGAGAGCCTCGTCACGCCGCGCTCCTGGTACGACTACGACGTGGCGAGGCGCACGCGCAAGCTGCTCAAGCGCCAGCCCGTGCTGGGCGGCTACGATCCGCGCGCGTACGCATCGGAGTCGCTGAGCGCAGTGGCGAGGGACGGCACGCGCATCCCGGTCTCGCTGGTCTACCGCAAGCGCCCGCGCGGCAGGGACCCGCGGCCCATGCTGCTCTACGGCTACGGTGCCTACGGGATTCCCATGGATCCGTATTTCCGCTCCTCGCGCGTGTCGCTGCTCGACCGGGGGATGGTCTTCGCCATCGCGCACGTGCGTGGCGGCGGCGATCGCGGCAAGCTCTGGTACGACGCGGGCAAGCTGCTGCGCAAGAAGAACACCTTCACCGACTTCATCGCAGTGGCCGAATCGCTCGTGCGGCGTGGCCGCACGGCGCCCGACCGCCTCGTGATCCAGGGCGGCAGCGCGGGCGGCCTGCTGATGGGCGCGGTCGCCAACCTGCGTCCGAAGCTGTTCAAGGCGGTGGTCGCGCAGGTGCCGTTCGTCGACGTGGTGACCACGATGCTCGACGCGTCGCTGCCGCTCACGGTGCAGGAATACCTCGAATGGGGCGACCCGCGGCAGGAGAAGTTCTATCGCTACATGCGCTCGTACTCGCCTTACGACAACCTGAAGCGCGGCGCGTATCCGGCGATGCTGGTGGAGACCTCGCTCAACGACAGCCAGGTCATGTACTGGGAGCCCGCCAAGTACGTGGCCAGGCAGCGCGCCCTCAAGACCGACCGCAACCCGCTGCTGCTGAAGACCATCATGGAAGCGGGGCACGCGGGCGCGTCGGGACGCTACGACGCGCTGAAGGAGCTCGCCTTCACGTACGCGTTCATCCTCGACCAGGTCGGGCTGGCGAAGTAGCTTGACCAACGTCCGGCTTTTTGTCGCGTGCGTTGCGATCTGGGGCTCGACCTGGCTCGCGATCACCTACCAGCTGGGCCGCGTGGCCCCGGAAGCGAGCGTCGCATACCGCTTCCTGCTCGCCGCGCTGCTGCTCTTGGCCTACTGCCGCGCGCGTGGCCTGCCGCTGCGCTTCGCGGCGCGCGAGCACGCCTGGCTCGCGCTGCAGGGTGCGCTCATGTTCAGCGTAAGCTACATCTACGTGTATTACGCTGAGCGCAACGTGGTTTCCGGGCTGGTGGCGGTGGGATTCTCGGCAAGCCCGCTGCTCGGCATGTTGGGCATGCGCGTCTTCTTCCGCACCCCGATGACCCCGGCGATGATCGCCGGCTCGGTCCTCGGCATCGCCGGGATCGCGATCGTGTACTGGCCGGAATTCGCGCTGCTCAAGAGCGACCGGCGCACCGCGCTGGGCGCGCTCTACGCCGCGATCGCCGTGGCGGTCTCGGCGCTGGGCGCCCTCGTCGCGCAGCGCAACCACGGCGCGCGCCTGCCGCTGTGGCAGTCGATGGCGTTCGGCATGCTGTACGGCGCGCTCCTCTCGTTCGCGGTGGCGCTGGCGCTCGGCGGCCCGCCGGGCTTCGACGCCGCGCCGGGCTATGTGCTGTCCCTGCTGTACCTCACGCTGTTCGGCTCGATCGCGGCCTTCGCCGCCTACCTCACGCTGCTGCAGCGCATCGGCGCGGCGCGCGCGGGCTATGTCGGGGTGATGGTGCCGGTCGTCGCGCTCGTGCTGTCCGCCGCCTTCGAGGGCTTTCGCTGGCATGCCCTCACCCTCGCGGGCATCGCGGTGTGCGTCGCGGGCAACGTGATCGTGCTGCGGAACCGGTAGCCGACATGTATCCGGCGCGCCGACGCATCCGCATCGCCGTGGGCCTCTCGGTGCTGATTCACCTGGCGGTGCTTGCGTGGCCCCTGCACCATCCGAAGCTGGGGCGCATGGGCGGCAGGGGCGGGCCGAGCACGCTCATCGTGGACCTGGTCGGCGTACCGCCCACGCCGCCGCCCATGCCGCCGCAGCCCCAGCGCCCGCCGTCGCCGGCGCCCTCGAAGTCGATCCTCGCCGCACGGCCGCGCACCTCACGCGCGCCGTTCACGGTTCCCGTGCCCGTCCCCCAGGTCACGCCCGTGCCGGTGCCTGCACCCGTCCCGCCGGTTCCCCAGACGGACATGCTGGCGATGGTCAATGCGCGCCGCGAGCGGCGCCGCGCGGCCGAGGCGGCCGGGCGCGCCGGATCGGGTTCGCCGCACATCCTGCCGGACTCCGACGACCCGGCGCTGGCGGCGATCAACCGCAACCTCGACAGCCTGGGACGCGACGACGGCACGGGCGGCATCTTCCAGATCCTCAGCAAGGACACCTACACCGCCGTGTTCGCGTTCAACGGCTGGCAGGCGGACTCGTCCCGCCACTGGCGCGAAGTGATCGAGGTGGACGCCGGTCCTGGCGGCGACATCGAGCGGGCCATCGTGCGGCGCATGATCGAGCTCATCCGCACGCACTACGCGGGCGACTTCAACTGGGAATCGCGCCGGCTCGGCCGCGTGGTGGTGCTGTCCGCGCGCCCCGAGGACAGCGCCGGGCTCGAGGACTTCCTGATCCGGGAGTTCTTCGGGACGCCACTCATCAAGCCCGCGCAGCGCTGAAGCGGTCGAGGGCGCGCGCCGCGTCCTTGCGCACCTTCCACTTCAGCACCGGGAGCCATCCGAGGAGCGCGCCGGCGGGCCCGAGCGCCTGGCCGGACCAGCGCCAGAATCCGAAGTGGTCGTGGTGGCGCACGATGCGGCCGCCGCGGAAGGCGAACAGGGATTCGATGCGGTTCACCACCGGCCGGCGCGTCGCGCTGAAGGTATAGCGGGCGGTCCAGCGGGCCATGCCTGCGTCGGCGTCGGCGGCCGCCGCGTCGAGGCTCACCGCGAGGTCGCCCGCCCGCGCGAGCAGCATGCGCCACATGTCGCACGCCGCCTCGCCGCGCAGCTCGGGAAAGACCGGATCGGAGAAGAAGACGTCGGGGTGGTAGCAGGCCGCCATGCCCTCCGCGTCGCCCTGTGCGAAGCAGGCGTAGAACCGGCGCACGAGGGCTTCGTGGGGATGCATGGGGGTCCGGGCTTGATCCGAGTCAAGGCTCGGCCATTCTGCCGGTTTCTATACTCCGCGCAAGCAGTGTTGCGTGCAGGGCCCCTTCCGCGCATCCCCCTAGGAGACTCCATGCTGAGCGATATCGAGATCGCCCAAAAGGCGAAGATGAAACCCATCGGCGAGGTGGCCGCGAAGCTCGGCATACCGGCCGACGCCATCTCCCCATTCGGGCAGTACAAGGCCAAGGTATCGCTGGAATACGTGCAGTCCCTGCGCGACAAGCCGGACGGCAAGCTGGTCCTGGTCACCGCCATCAGCCCCACGCCGGCGGGCGAAGGCAAGACCACCACCACGGTGGGCCTGGGCGATGCCCTCAACCAGCTCGGCAAGAAGACGGTGATCTGCCTGCGGGAGCCTTCGCTCGGGCCGGTGTTCGGCATGAAGGGCGGGGCGGCCGGCGGGGGCTATGCCCAGGTGGTGCCGATGGAGGACATCAACCTGCACTTTACCGGCGACTTCAACGCCATCGCGCTCGCCAACAACCTGCTGGCCGCGATGATCGACAACCACATCAACCACGGCAATGAGCTCGGCTTCGACGTGCGCCGCATCGCGTGGAAGCGCGTGGTCGACATGAACGACCGGGCGCTGCGCCAGATCACCATCGCGCTCGGCGGGCCCGCCAACGGCTTCCCGCGCGAGGATGGCTTCGACATCGTGGTGGCCTCCGAGGTGATGGCGATCTTTTGCCTGTCGACCAGCCTGAGGGACCTGAAGGAGCGCCTGGGCAAGATCGTGTGCGGCTACACCCGGGACCAGAAGCCGATCCTCGCCAAGGATCTCAAGACCCACGGTGCGATGACGGCCCTGCTCAAGGACGCGCTCGCCCCCAACCTCGTGCAGACGCTCGAGCATTCGCCGGCGTTCATCCACGGGGGGCCCTTCGCGAACATCGCGCACGGGTGCAACTCCGTGCTCGCGACCCAGACCGCCCTCAAGCTCGGCGACTACGTGGTGACCGAGGCGGGGTTCGGCGCGGACCTCGGCGCCGAGAAGTTCGTCGACATCAAGTGCCGCAAGGCGGGGCTGCGGCCGTCCGCGGCGGTGCTGGTGGCCACCATCCGCGCGCTCAAGTACCACGGCGGCATCGACGTGAAGGAGCTCGGCAAGCCCAACCTCGAGGCGCTGGCCAAGGGCATCTCGAACATCGAGCGGCACGTGAACAACATCCGCAACAACTACGGGCTGCCATGCGTGGTGTCGATCAACCACCGCACCGAGGACACCGACGAGGAAGTGAAGCTGCTCATGGACAAGATGGCCCACCACGGGGCCAAGGTGATCCTCGCGCGCCACTGGGCCGAGGGCGGCAAGGGAGCGCTCGACGTGGCGCGGGAGGTGGTGCGCCTGTGCGGCGAGCCCAACAGCTTCAAGTTCGTCTACGACGAGCAAGCCACCCTGTGGGACAAGATGAAGGCGATCGCCACCAAGATCTACGGCGCCTCCGACATCACCGCGGACTCCAAGGTGCGCGCCCAGATCAAGAAGCTGCAGGAGTCCGGCTACGGGCACTACCCCGTCTGCGTGGCGAAGACGCAGTACTCGTTCTCGACCGACCCGCAGCTGCGCGGGGCGCCTTCCGGGCACGTGGTGAACGTGCGCGAAGTGCGCCTGGCGGCCGGCGCGGAGTTCATCGTGATGATCTGCGGCGACATCATGACCATGCCGGGATTGCCGAAGGTTCCCTCGGCGTGCGCGATCGACGTGACGGAGGACGGGAAGATCGTGGGATTGTTCTGACCGGCATGCCGGCAGCGCCGATGGGACGGCGCTTTCACTTTCGGCCATAATTCCCGGACGCGGCGCTCCGTCCGCGCGCACGAGGCGAACGGGAACGGCATGCGACTCCAGAGCAAGGCGGCAATCATCACCGGGGCCGGATCGGGGTTCGGCGCGGCGATCGCGAAGCGCTTCGCGGCGGAGGGGGCGCGGGTGGTGGTGAACGACGTGGCAGCCGGCGCCGCCGAGCGCGTCGCTGGCGAGATCCGCTCCGCGGGCGGGACGGCGGCCGTGGCGATTGGCGACGTCTCCAAGGACGCCGATGTCGCGCGCCTGGTGCGCTCGGCGCTGGACGCGTTCGGCCGCCTGGACGTCGTGGTGAACAATGCCGGCACAACCCATCGCAACCGGCCGATGCTGGAAGTAAGCGAGGAGGAGTTCGATCGCGTCTACGCGGTAAACGTGAAATCGCTCTACCTCACCGCCAGGCACGCGGTGCCGCATTTCCGCGCGGCCGGGGGCGGCTGCTTCGTGACCATCGCCTCCACGGCGGGCGTGCGGCCCCGCCCGGGCCTCACCTGGTACAACGGCTCGAAGGGCGCCGCGATCGTCACCTCGCGCTCGATGGCCGCGGAGCTGGGCCCCGACAAGATCCGCGTGAACGTGGTGAACCCGGTGATCGGCGAGACCGGGCTGCTCGAGGCGTTCATGGGCATGCCCGACACGCCGCAGAACCGCGCGAAGTTCGTGGCCTCGATTCCCATGGGGCGGATGTCGCAACCGCTCGACGTCGCCAACGCCGCGCTCTTCCTCGCCTCGGACGAGGCCGCGTTCGTCACCGGCGCCTGCCTCGAGGTGGACGGAGGGCGCTGCGTATGAGCACGCGCCAGGCGATCGGCAAGTACCAGGTGCTGGGCGAGCTGGGCAAGGGCGCCAGCGGCAAGGTCTACCTCGCGGAGGACCCCTTCGGGCAGCGCAAGGTGGCGATCAAGATCGCCTATCCCGAGGCCCTGAAGAACGTCGAGGACGGCGCCTTCTACCGCAGCATGTTCCTCAACGAGGCGGCGCTCGCGGGCAAGCTCAACCATCCCCACATCGTGCAGATCTACGACGCGGTGGTGGAGGACAAGTACAGCTACATCGTGATGGAGTACATCGAGGGCGGCACGCTGGAGAAGTTCTGCCAGCCCGGGCAGCTGCTCGAGCCGCGCGAGGTGGCCGAGATCGTCTTCAAGTGCGTGCGCGCGCTCGCCTTCGCGCAGACCCTCGGCCTCACCCACCGCGACATCAAGCCCGGCAACATCCTCCACCACGAGGGCACCGACATCAAGATCGCCGACTTCGGCGCGGCGATCAACACGGTCTCGGACCGCACCATCATCACCAACGTCGGCTCCCCGGCCTACATGGCGCCCGAGCTGGTCACCGGCACCGCGCAGGCCTCGCACCTCACCGATATCTACGCCCTGGGCGTGGTGATGTACTACATGCTCACGGCGCGGCTGCCCTTCTCCGGCGCCAACACGATGAGCGTGATCTACCAGATCGTGAACACGGAGCCCGATTCGCCGAGCAAGCACCGCGAGGGCCTTTCGCAGGAGCTCGACGCGATCGTCATGAAGGCGATCTCGAAGGACCCGGCGAAGCGCTACGCCACCTGGGACGAGTTCGGGCAGGCGCTCACGGAGACGTGGAAGCACGAGCACAAGGCGGAGGAGAAGCGCGACTCCTCGGACACCGAGCGCTTCAGCCTGCTGCGCACGCTGCCGTTCTTCCGCGACTTTCCCGAGAACGAGCTCTGGGAGGTGATGCGCATCAGCAAGTGGGCGAAGTTCAAGCCCGATACCGCGCTCATCAAGGAAGGCGACCACGGCGACTCGTTCTTCATCCTCGCCGGCGGCTATGTGCGCGTCACGCGCGGCAAGCGCACGCTCTCGGTACTCACCGCCGGAGACTGCTTCGGCGAGATGTCGTACCTCGCGCACAAGGACGCGCCGCACCGCTCCGCGACGGTCACCACGACCTCGGACGTGATCCTCATGAAGATCCGCGCCGAGGACTTGCGTGCCGCATCGCTCTCCTGCCGCCGCCTCTTCGACGAGCGCTTCCTCAACACGCTGGTCGAGCGGCTCGAGAACGCGAACCAGCAGCTCGCGGTGATGTCCTGAGACGCCCCGCGCTCCCTAGCGGCTGAAGACCCAGAAGGCGAGGAACGTCGCGATCATCAGGAAGGCGAGGACCAGCTTCGCGATCGCGGCCGCGACCAGCCCCAGCCAGGTTCCCATGCCAACCTTGCCCGCTTGCAGCAGGTCCCGGCGTGCGATCAGCTCGCCGGCCACCGCCCCCGCGAACGGGCCCAGGATCAAGCCGGGAATGCCGAGGAAGATGCCCACGATCCCGCCCAGCGTGGCGCCCGCCAGCGCTTGCGGGCTCGCGCCCACGCGCTTCGCGCCGAGCACGGAGGCCACGAGATCGACGACCAGCGCGAGCAACCCGAGCCCCGCGATGATCCCCAGGCCCACGGCGCCCACGCGCGCGAAATCGTCCGCCCAGGCGGCGAGGAAGAGCCCGACGAAGACGAAGAGCGCGCCCGGGAGCGCCGGCAGGAGCGTGCCCACGAGGCCGGCGACCACCAGCACCACGGCGAGCACGTAATAGAGCGCGGGCAGCATCACGGTATCATTGTAGGCACAAGGATCCCTCGTGCCTTTCCCATGAGCGCCGTTCGCGCGTCGTCCCCCGAGAAGCCCCCCCGGTCCGAGGTCGTGGCCCGGCTCGCACGCGCGCTGCCCGCCGCGTCGGTGCTGGTGGATCGTGAGGACCTCAAGCCCTACGAATGCGACGGATTGTCCGCCTATCGCGCGACGCCGCTGGTCGCGACGATCCCGGCCGACGAGCGCGAGGTGGCAGCGGTGCTCGCGGTGGCGCGGGAGACGAAGACGCCGGTGGTGGCGCGCGGCTCCGGCACCGGGCTTTCCGGCGGGGCGCTGCCGCTGGCCGACGGCATCCTGCTCTCGCTCGCGAAGTTCAACCGCATCGTGGAGCTGGATCCGCTCGCGCGCCTGGCGCGCGTGCAGCCCGGAGTGACCAACCTACGCATCTCGCAGCAGGCGGCCCCGCTCGGCCTGTATTACGCGCCCGATCCCTCGAGCCAGATCGCGTGCTCCATCGGCGGCAACGTGGCCGAGAATTCCGGCGGCGTGCACTGCCTCAAGTACGGCCTCACGGTGCACAACGTGGCCCGAGTGCGCGCGATCACGATCGAGGGCGACGTGCTCGACCTGGGCTCCGCGGCGCTCGATGCGCCGGGCTATGACCTGCTCGCGCTGGTGACCGGCTCCGAGGGCCTGCTCGCCATCACGCTCGAGGTGACGGTGAAGCTGCTGGCCAAGCCCGAGACCGCGCAGGTCGTGATGGCGTCGTTTCCCGACGTCGAGAGCGCGGGGGAGGCGGTCGCGAACGTGATCGGCGCGGGCATCGTCCCCGCGGGCCTCGAGATGATGGACCGGCTCGCCACGCGCGCGGTCGAGGACTACGTGCACGCGGGCTACGATCTCGAGGCGCAGGCGATCCTGCTCGCGGAGTCCGACGGCACGTGCGAGGAGGTCGCCCACGAGACGGCCAAGATGATCGAGGTGATGCGCGCGAGCGGGGCCACCGACATCCGCTGCTCGGCGAGCGAGGCCGAGCGCCTGCGCTTCTGGTCGGGGCGCAAGGCCGCGTTCCCGGCCGTGGGGCGCATCTCGCCCGACTACTACTGCATCGACGGGTCGATCCCGCGCGGGGCGCTCGCGCCGGTGCTGCGGCGCATCGAGGCGCTGAGCGTCAAGTACAAGCTGCGCTGCGCCAACGTCTTTCACGCCGGCGACGGCAATCTGCACCCGCTCATCCTCTACGACGCCAACGTGCCCGGCGAGCTCGAGGACACCGAGCAGTTCGCCGCGGAGATCCTCGAGATGTGCATCGAGGTGGGCGGCACCATCACCGGCGAGCACGGCGTGGGGGTCGAGAAGATCAACCAGATGTGCAGCCAGTTCGCCGCGACGGAGCTCGCGCAGTTCCATGCCGTGAAGGCGGCGTTCGATCCCGAGGGGCTGCTCAATCCGGGGAAGGCCGTGCCCACGCTGCACCGCTGCGCCGAGCGCGGCGCCATGCACGTGAAGGGCGGCGCCCTTCCGCACCCGGACCTGCCGCGCTTCTGATGGGCGCCGCGGCGGCCGCGCCCGGGATTCGCAGCCGCACCCTCGAGGCGCTCGCCGCGGTGCGTCCCGCGCTCGCGATCGTGGCCGACGACGAGGGCCTCAAACCGTTCGAGACCGACGCGTTCATCGCGCATCGCGAAACTCCGATGCTCGCGGTGCTGCCGGAGGACGAGGAGCAGGTGCGCGCTGTCGTGCGCGCCTGCCGGCGCCTCGGAGTGCCCCTGGTCACGCGCGGGGCGGGCACGGGGATCTCGGGCGGGGCGATCCCGCGCAACGATGGCGTGCTGCTGGTGATGACCCGGATGCGCGCCATCCTGTCGCTCGACGCGGCCGCGCGCACCGCGACCGTGGAGCCGGGCGTGCGCAATCTGCAGATCTCGGAGGCCGCCGCCCCCGCGGGCTTGTTCTACGCGCCCGACCCCTCTAGCCAGTCGATCTGCTCGATCGGAGGCAACGTCGCCGAGAACGCCGGCGGCGTGCACTGCCTCAAGTACGGGCTCACCGTGCACAACCTGCTCGGGCTGCGCGCGGTCGATGCCGACGGCGAGGTGCTCGAGGCAGGCGGCCTCGCGCTCGACGCCCCGGGCTACGACGTGCTGGCCCTGGTCACCGGCAGCGAGGGCAACCTCGGCGTCGTGACGCGGGTATACGTGCGGCTGCTGCCGCTGCCCGAGCGCACGGAAACCATGCTTGCCGCGTTCGGCTCGGTGCGCCAGGCGGCCGAGGCGGTGGGCGAGATCATCGGCGCAGGGATCATCCCGGCGGCGCTCGAGATGATGGACCGCATTGTCATCCAGGCGTGCGAGCGCGTGATGTCGCTGGGTTTCCCGCGCGATGCCGAGGCCCTGCTGCTCGCCGAGGTCGACGGAGGCGCCGAGGAAGCGCGCGAAGCACTGGGGGCGGTGCGCGCGATACTCGAGCGCTGCGGCGCGAGCGAGGTGCGCGTGGCCTCGAGTGCCGCGGAACGCGAGCGACTCTGGAAGGCGCGCAAGGGCGCGTTCACGGCGCTCGCGACGATCCTGCCCGACTACTACACCATCGACGGAACCGTCCCGCGCGGCCGCCTGCCCGACATCCTCGAGCGCGTCTACGAGCTCGCCGCCGGATACGGCCTCACGGTGGGCAACGTGTTCCATGCGGGCGACGGCAACATCCATCCGTGCATCTTCTACGACGCCAACCGTCCCGGGGAACTCGAGCGCGCCGAGGAGCTGGGCGGGCGCATCCTCGAGGCGTGCGTGGAGGCGGGCGGTACGATCACGGGGGAACACGGCGTGGGCATCGAGAAGCTGCGCCAGATGTGCGTGCAGTTTCGCGCCCCCGAGCTTGCGGCCTTCCACGACGTGAAGCGCGCCTTCGATCCCGACGGCAACCTCAATCCAGGCAAGGCGGTGCCCACGCTCAAGCGCTGCGCCGAGTGGGGCGGCACCCATGTGCGCGCCGGCGTGATGCCGCGTGCCGACATTCCGAGGTTCTGAATGGACGAGGCATTCGTCGCGCAATTGTGCGAGCGCGTACGCGACCACGCCGAGGGCGGCCGGGCACTGCGCATCCGCGGCGGGGGCACCAAGGATTTCTATGGCGCCCCCGGGGGCGCGGGAGACGCGCTCGAGCTTGCGGGCTACGCGGGCATCGTCGCCTACGAGCCGAAGGAGCTGGTGCTCACCGTGCGCGCCGGCACGCCGCTCGAGGAGGTGGAGGCGGCGCTGGCCGGCGAGCGGCAAATGCTGCCCTTCGAGCCGCCGCATTTCGAGGCTGCGCCCGCGGCGAGCGGCGCGCGCGCCACCATCGGCGGCACGGTCGCCAGCGGGCTTTCCGGGCCGCGGCGTCCCTACGCGGGCGCGGTGCGCGATTTCGTGCTCGGCACGCGCATCGTCAACGGCAAGGGCGAAGACCTGGCGTTCGGCGGGCGAGTGATCAAGAACGTGGCCGGATACGACGTGTCGCGGCTCATGGTGGGCGCGCTCGGAACGCTCGGCATCATCACGGAAATCTCGTTCAAGGTGCTTCCGCGGCCGGCCGCGGAGGCCACCCTCGCCTTCGAGCTCGACGAGGCATCTGCCCTGGTGCAGGCAAATCGCTGGGCGGGGCAGCCGCTGCCGCTTTCGGCCACCGCCTGGGAGGCGGGCACGCTGCGCGTGCGCCTCTCCGGGGCCGCCACGGCCGTGCAGGCGGCCAAGGCGAAGATGGGCGGGGAGGAGGTCGACGCCGCGCAATACTGGCCCCGGCTGCGCGACCAGCGGCTGGCGTTCTTCGCGGGCGATCGGCCGCTGTGGCGGATATCCGTGCCGCAAGTGGCGGAGCCATTCCTCCCCGAGCATCCGCAACTCGTGGAGTGGGGCGGCGGACTGCGCTGGATCCGCGGCGATCTGGATCCGCTAGCCCTGCGTTCCACCGCCGAGCGCGCCGGCGGGCATGCCACGCTGTTCCGCGGCGGCGACCGCTCGGTCGGCGCGTTCCATCCCCTGAAGCCGGCGCTAGCCAAGATCCACCGCCGGCTCAAGCACGCATTCGACCCGGCCGGCATCCTCAACCCCGGCCGCATGTACGACTTCTGATCCGATGCAGACGCACCTCGCCGAATGGATCAAGGACACGCCCGAGGGAATCGAGGCCGACGCGATCCTGCGCAAGTGCGTGCACTGCGGCTTCTGCCTCGCGACGTGTCCCACCTACAACCTGCTGGGCGACGAGCTGGACAGCCCGCGCGGGCGCATCTACCTCATGAAGCAGATGCTCGAGGGCGCGCCGGTAAGCGCGCGCACCCAGCTGCACCTCGACCGCTGCCTCACCTGCCGCGCGTGCGAGACCACGTGTCCATCAGGCGTCGAATACGGCCGGCTGGCGGATATCGGGCGCGGGCTCCTGGAGCGCAAGGTCGCGCGCGCCCCGTGGGACCGGCTGCGCCGCTGGGTGTACGCGCATACCCTGCCGTCGCGCGCGCTGTTCGGCGCGGCACTCGCCCTCGGGCGCACCGCGCGTGTGCTGCTGCCCGCCAGGCTCGCGCGCCGGATTCCCGCGCGCCGCGCGCCGGGAGCCTGGCCGGCCGCGCGCCATGCGCGGCGCATGCTCGTGCTCGACGGGTGCGTGCAGCCCGCCATGGCCCCGTCGATCAACGCCGCCGCCGCCCGCGTCCTGGATCGCGCGGGCATCTCCCTCTTGTCCGTCGAGCAAGCCGGCTGCTGCGGCGCGGTCACCTTCCACCTCAACTACCAGGACGCGGCCCTCGCCTACGTGCGGCGCAACGTCGACGCGTGGTGGCCGCTGGTGGAAGCAGGCGCGGAAGCCGTCGTGGTCACGGCGAGCGGGTGCGGCACCATGGTGCGCGACTACGGCCACCTGCTGCGCCACGATCCGGCGTACGCATCCCGGGCGCAGCGCATCGCATCGCTGGCGCGGGACATTTCCGAGGTGGTCGCCGCGCAGGACGGCATCCTGCGCGCGCAATGGCGCCCGATGGCGCAGGCGCGCGTGGTCGCCTTCCATTCGCCCTGCTCGCTGCAGCACGGACTGAAGATCAACGGCGTGGTGGAGTCGATCCTGCGCGAAGCGGGCTTTGCGCTCACCGCGGTCCCCGACGGGCATCTATGCTGCGGATCGGCCGGGACCTATTCGCTGCTGCAGCCCGGCATCTCGCGCCAGCTGCTGCGCAACAAGGTGCGCGCCCTCGAATCCGGACGCCCCGAGGTCATCGCCACGGCCAACATCGGATGCCTCGCGCACATCGAGTCGGGCGCGGCGACCCCGGTGCGCCACTGGATCGAGCTGATCGACGAGCGCCTGACCTAGCCCTGCGCCTCACCGCGCGCGGCGATAGAGGACGAAGAGCTCGTTGCGGTCGCCCGAACGCGACCCGCGCCAGATCTCGCTCCACCCGGACGCCATCCTCGGCACGTGCGCCGGCGGCGCCTGCAGCAGCAGCACGTTGCATCGGGCCGCGGCCGGCGTGTCGGCGGCGACGGTGCGCAGCTTCGCGAAATAGTCGAGCAGCGCACGCTGCGCATCGCCCACGTTCACGCGCGCAACGCACGTGCGGTCGGCGGGCAGGTTCTCGACCAGGCGTACGGACACCATGCGATAGCTGCGGGCCTGGTCCACCAGGGGCAGGCCCAGGGTCATCACCAGCATCCACACCATCGCGATGCCGGCGGTCCAATTCACCAGCGCGCGCCGCGTGGAGCGCAGGGACCGCGCCGCGACCACCAGCCAGATGAGCGTGAGCAGCGCGGCGAGCGCGCAGGCCAGGAAGTCGAACCGGTAACGGAAATGCGGGAGCTCGCGGCTCAACCACTCCGCCATGAAGGCCGGCTTGCCGGTGAGGGCCGCCGCCCAACCCAGCCAGACCAGCGCCGCGAACAGGAAGAAGGTGGTCATGCCGAACCAGTCGAGCGCGCTCGCCGCGCCGCGCGGCAGGCTGTCGAGCTCCGCCACGCCGAGGATCGCGAGCGGCAGGAGCAGGGGCATGGCGTTCACCTCGCGCGCCTCGCCGAAGATCGAGATCATGACGAGGAAGGTCGCGAACGCGACCAGCGGCAGGAGCAGATCGCGGCGCATTGCCAACCTGCGCCGTGCGCGCCACAGCGACCATAGGGCAAGGGGCCAGGCGGGCCAGGTGTACCACGGCAGGATGCGCACGACGTACAGGAACTGGAACGGATCATCCGGGTCGAAGAGCTCGCTCCAGCGGAAGTCGGTCGCGTGCGCGAGCCAGGGATGCAGCACGGGCGGTGCCGCGCGGGCGAGCGCGGCCAGCCACCCGCCGATGAGCGGCGCGGCACAGGCGAGGGCGATCGCCACGCTCGCCGCGTAGCGGCGCGTGCGCCAGAGGGGAGAGGCGAGCGGCAGCACGGCGAGCAACGCCACCAGCATGCCGAACGGCAGGAATCCGTCGCCGAGGAATGCGAGCCCCACACCCACGCCAACGACCGCGCCGCCCGCGTAGGGGCGCCGATCGGCGAGCGCCAGGCCGTAGAGCGCCATGGCCACGCCCACCAGCCCCGCCAGGCCGGTCACCATCTCGTGGCCGCGCAGCAGCAGCCCCAGGCAGCCGATGAACAGCAGCACGCCCATGCGGATGGCGCGCTCGCCGATCAGTTCCAGGCAGGCCAGGGAAAGCAGGCCGAGCGTGCCGGTCATGAAGAGTCCCGAGGTGAGGCGCGCGGCATCGGGCAGCGCGAGCAGCTTGCCCCAGAGCTTCACGTCGAGCGCGGCGGCCCACAGGTAGAGCGGCGCCTTGTCGAAGTACGGCTCGCCGGCGATGCGCCAGCTCACCCAGTCCCCGGTGCGCAGCATTTCCACCACGGCCCCGAACGTCGTGGCCTCATCGACCTTCCAGGGATCGTGTCCCACCAGGCCCGGCAGCAGCCACGTGAAGCACAGCATGAGGAACAGCGCGGTCTTGAGCGGGGTGCGTGTGCCGTCGTACGCGATCCGGCCGCGAAACGAGTCCTCGGGACGCTCGATCATGGCGTCATTCTAGGAGCGATTGCCTGGGCGAGGGCGACCCATTCGCCGCAGCCAGCCGCGCGCTGCCGCCAACAAAAAAGGCAGCCCGGGGGCTGCCTTTGCGCGCGCGGAGGAAGCGCCTACTCGGCCGCCTTCGCGGCACCCTTGCGCGCATAGCGCTTCTTGAACTTGTCCACGCGCCCGGCGGTGTCCACGATCTTCTGCTTGCCCGTGTAGAACGGGTGCGACTCGGCGGAAATCTCGATCTTGTAGACCGGATATTCCTTGCCGTCCTTCCACTTGATGGTCTCGCTGGTCGCGACGGTCGAGCGGGTCACGAAGCCGAAATCGCAACTGGTGTCGAGGAACACGACCTCGCGGTAATTCGGGTGGATGCCGTCTTTCATGGTTTTCGCCTTGTTGCGGACGCCGCCTCCATTCGAGCGGAATGGAGTCGCTTCGGGCCCGGGAATCGACCATTATCCGCGAAAACATGAATGAAAGCAAGGGGTTGTTATCAAACCTTGGGAAAGGCCAGACCCTTGAGCGGACAGGCTTTTTTTGGCCCGGAACCTGCTCGGCGCCCCGGCTCGAAGGTGACCCGCGCCTCGCCGGTGCCTATCCCCAGGTGCGGGTTGACCGGCGACTGATCGTCCGGCCGAACGAGCGCTCGGTCCGCTCAGCCTTTCTTCATCGAGTTGAAGAACTCCTCGTTGTTCTTCGTGGCGCGCAGCTTGTCGAGCAGGAATTCGGTCGCCTCGAGCTCGTCCATTCCGAACAGCAGCTTGCGCAGGATCCACACCTTGGGAAGGATCTCGGGGGGATCAGCAGCTCCTCGCGGCGCGTGCCTGAGCGGTTCACGTTGAGCGAGGGGTAGATGCGCTTCTCGGCCATGCGGCGATCCAAGTGGATCTCCATGTTGCCGGTACCCTTGAATTCCTCGTAGATCACGTCGTCCATGCGCGAGCCGGTGTCGATGAGCGCGGTGGCGATGATGGTGAGCGACCCTCCCTCCTCGACATTGCGCGCGGCGCCGAAGAAGCGCTTGGGGCGCTGCAGCGCGTTCGAATCGACGCCGCCGGTGAGCACCTTGCCGGAGGCCGGCACCACGGTGTTGTACGCGCGCGCCAGGCGGGTGATCGAGTCGAGCAGGATCACCACGTCCTTCTTGTGCTCGACCAGGCGCTTGGCTTTCTCGATCACCATCTCGGCCACCTGCACGTGGCGCGTGGCGGGCTCGTCGAACGTCGAGGCCACCACCTCGCCGCGCACGGTCCGGCTCATCTCGGTGACTTCCTCCGGGCGCTCGTCGATCAGCAGCACGATGAGGACGGCCTCCGGATGGTTGGCGGTGATCGCGTGCGCCATGTGCTGCATGAGCACGGTCTTGCCGGCCTTCGGCGGGGAGACGATGAGGCCGCGCTGGCCCTTGCCGATGGGCGCGATGATGTCGAGGATGCGCCCGGTGAGATTCTCCTCCGCCTTGATGTCGCGCTCGAGGCGCATCGACTCGTCCGGGTGCAGCGGCGTGAGGTTCTCGAACAGGATCTTGGTCTTCGCGTTCTCCGGGGGTTCGCCGTTGACCGTGTCGACCTTGACCAGCGCGAAGTAGCGCTCCCCGTCCTTGGGCGTGCGGATCTCGCCCACGATCGAGTCGCCGGTGTGCAGGTTGAAGCGCCGGATCTGCGAGGGCGAGACGTAGATGTCGTCCGGGCCCGCGAGGTACGAGGTGTCGGGCGAGCGCAGGAAGCCGAAGCCGTCCTGCAGCACTTCGAGGGTGCCATCGCCGAAGATCGCCTCGCCCTTCTTCGCCTGGTGCTTGAGCAGCGCGAAGACGAGCTCCTGCTTGCGCAGGCGGTTGGCGCCCTCGAGCTCGTTGGCGATCGCCATGTCGACGAGCTCGGAGACGTGCTTGAGCTTGAGGTCGGATAAGTGCATGCCGCGGACCTGCCTAGGATGATGGGGTGTTTGGAGCGGGCCCGGGAGGACCACACGGGCCAGATGACGCTAAAGGAGTCGGGGATCGGCCTGGCTGCCGGAGGAGCGCTGCGGGGATTCTGTTGGAAGACTGTTCGAGCGAACAGCCAGGACCTGCATCAGGGTATCGGTTTCAGATGTTGCTGTCAATGAAGGCCGCGAGCTGGGTCTTGGACAGGGCACCGACCTTCGTTGCCTCGACGTTGCCGTTCTTGAACAGCATGAGCGTCGGAATGCCGCGGATGCCGTACTTGGGCGGCGTCGTCTGGTTCTCGTCGATGTTGAGCTTGGTCACCTTGAGCCGTCCCTCGTACTCGCTCGCGATCTGGTCGAGGGCCGGCGCGATCATCTTGCAGGGCCCGCACCATTCCGCCCAGTAGTCCACCAGGACCGGCGTCTGCGACTGCAGCACCTCCTGCTCGAAGGTGTCGTCCGTGATATGGATGATTTTCTCGCTCACTTCTCGCCTCTCTCGGATCGGGGTTTCGCCCCCGGGGATGCGGCGCGTGGGGCGATCGATGTGGCATGCATCCTAGACCAAACCGGGGGCTTGTTGCAAAGCCGCGGCTTGGGGCGACACGGGGGCTCTGCTAAAATCACGGACTTCCATAGCCCCTACGCCGCGTTCCGGAAGAACTTCCATGACCTATGTCGTGACCGAGTCCTGCGTGAAGTGCAAGTACACCGACTGCGTGGACGTCTGCCCGGTCGACTGTTTCCGCGAGGGTCCCAACATGCTGGTGATCGACCCCGACGAGTGCATCGACTGCACGCTGTGCGTGGCCGAGTGCCCGGTCGAGGCGATCTTCGCCGAGGACGACGTGCCCGGGGACCAGAAGGATTTCGTCGGATTGAACGCCGAGCTTTCGAAGGCGTGGAAGCCGCTCGTCGAGCGCAAGCCCGCGCCGCCCGATGCCGACGAGTGGAAGGACGTGAAGGAAAAGCGGCACCTCATCGAGAAGTGAGGGATTGCCGCTCAGCGCCCGGCGTCGGGAATCCCCCTCAGTCGTACAGGCCGGCCTTGGCCTTGCCGCGGAAGATGCGGTACGAGAGGATCGTATAGCCCACGATGAATGGCAGCACGACCACCGCGCCGATGAGGATCGCCCGCAGCGCCGTCGGATGCGCGGCCGCCTCCCAGATGGTGAGGCGATCGATCACCAGGTACGGGAAGAGGCTGTAGGCGAGTCCCGCGAACGCGAACGTGAAGATCGCCACCGCCGCGGCGAAGGGCCGCCAATGGGAGCGGGCCCGGTCGCGCCGGATTTCCTCGGTCGAGCGCCACAGCCAGTATCCCGCCGCGAACGTGCCGGCCGGCAGCAGCATCAGGCCGAGCGTGCGCGGGAAATCGAACCACTTGTCGCGTACCGTCTCGCTCAGCAGCGGCGTGGCGAGGCTCACCAGCGCGACGCCGAGCGCCACCCACGCGAGGCCCCAGCGCGCCCAGGCGATCGCCTTGCCCTGCAGCTCGCCCTCGGTCTTGAGGATGAGCCAGGTCGCGCCGAGCAGGACGTAGCCGCCGCAAAGGCTCGCACCCACGAGGACCGCGAACACCCAGTAGCCGAATCCGGGCGCGAACCCCGTGATGTAGCGCCCGAGCATCAGGCCCTGGCAGAACGCCGCGAGGAAGGATCCGGCCCAGAAGAGCCAGTTCCACAGCTCGCGGTGCCAGCCGAGCGCCTTGATGCGGAAATCGAACGCGACGCCGCGCAGCATCAGGCCTACGAGCATCGCGACCACCGGCAGGTACAGGCCGCCGAGCACGGGAGAGAGCGCGACCGGGAACGCGGTGAGCAGGATGCCGATGCCCAGCACCAGCCAGGTCTCGTTGGCGTCCCAGAACGGCCCGATGGAGGCGACCATCACCGACTGTTCCCGCTCGCTCGCAGCCGGCATCAGCATGCCGACGCCGAGGTCATAGCCGTCGAGCACCACGTAGGCGAGGACGGAAACGCCCATCAGCACCATGAAGATGAGCGGCAGGTCCATGGTCACGGCGCCGCCTTTCCGGCCGCGGCCGCCGCGGGCCAGTGGCCGGCGGGCGGCGCGCCTTCGGCGCCTTCCCCCGCGATGTGCGTGAGCACGACGATGTAGGCGATGAACATCACGGCGTAGGTGAGGAGGTACCCGGTGAGGCTCGCGCCCAGCTGCGCGGGCGAGACATCGCCCGTGGCGTTGGCGGTGCGCAGCAGGCCGGTCGACGAGCCAGGGCTGGCGGCCGACCTCGGTCACGATCCAGCCGGCCTCCGTCGCGATCCATCCGGAAAAGGTGAAGAGCGCGAACATCCAGAGCATCCAGCGTGGCACCTCGCGGCCGCGGCGCGTGGCCCAGGCGCCCCACCACGAGACGGCCAGCATCAGCATGCCGATGCCCACCATGATGCGGAATCCGAAGAACAGTGGGGCCACCGGGGGAACGTCCGGGGCGAAGGCGTCCAGTCCCTTCAGCTCGCCGCGGGCGCGGTGGCGCAGGATGAGGCTCGCGCCGTACGGCAATTCGATCGCGTAGTCGTTGCGCTGCGCACCCTCGTCGGGGATGCCGAAGAGCACCAGCGGGGCGCCGCGCTCGGTATGCCAGAGCGCCTCGATCGCGGCGATCTTCGCGGGCTGATGCTCGAGCGTGTTCAGGCCGTGCTGGTCGCCGACGAAGATCTGCAGGGGGCTGAGCACCGCCGCGGTGACGAGCGCGGCGCGCAGCGTCTTCGCCGCGCTCGCGTCGCGCGCCGAGCGCAGCAGCCGCCAGGCCGACAGGCCCGCGATCACGAAGGACGCCGTGAGCCCCGAGGCGAGCATCATGTGCGTGAACCGGTAGGGAAACGAGGGATTGAAGATCACCTTGAGCCAGCTCGAGGCCACCCACTGGCCGTCGGCGAACACCTGGCCCGCGGGCGTCTGCATCCAGGAGTTGAGCGCGAGGATCCAGAAGGCCGACAGCGTGGTCCGTCCGGCCACGAGGAATGCAGAGGCGATGTGCACGCGATCGGACACCCGGTTCATGCCGAACAGCATCACGCCCAGGAAGGTCGCCTCGAGGAAGAACGCGGTGAGCACCTCGTAGGCGAGCAGCGGCCCGGCGATGGCGCCCACCGTGGTCATGTAGCGCGGCCAGTTGGTGCCGAACTGGAACGACATCACCACGCCGGTGACCACCCCCATGGCGAAAGTGAGGGCGAAGATCTTCACCCACAGCCGGTAGGTCGCGAGCCAGGCCGGGTCGCGGGTGCGCAGGTACATGATGCGAAATGCCAGCAGGAACCACGCGAGCGCGATGGTGAGCGACGGGAACAGGATGTGGAACCCGATGTTGATGCCGAACTGCGCGCGCGCGAGGACCAGTGCGTCTTCCATGGTGGGCATGGAGGTGGGCGGGCCGGGGAGACCCGTATTGTAGATACAATTCCGGGATGAGTCGCGGCAAGCTCAAGATCTTTTTCGGCGCCTTCCCCGGGGCCGGCAAGACCATCGCCATGCTGAGCGCGGCGCAGCGCATGCGCGGCGCGGGCCGGGACGTGGTGGCCGGCGTGGTGGAGACCCACGACGATCCGGAGACCAGCGCGCAGCTCGACGGCATCGAGGTGCTCCCGCCGCCCGAGGTCGACGGCGTGGCGCGCCCGGGAGAGTTCGATCTCGACGTGGCGCTCGCGCGCAGGCCCGAGGTGATCCTGATCGACGACCTGGCGCACGCCAACCCCGCCGGCTCGCGCCACCCGAAGCGCTGGAACGATGCCGACGAGCTGCTCGCCAACGGCATCGACGTCTTCACCACGATGGGCGTGCAGCACCTGGAAAGCCTCAACGACGTGGTGGGCGAGATCACCGGCATCCACGAGCGCGAGACGGTGCCCGACACCTTCTTCGACAGCGCCGAGGAGACGGTGATGGTTGACATGTCCGCCGACGAGCTGCTGGTGCGCCTGAAGGAAGGCCGCGTGCACATCGGCGACGCGGAGAAGGGCGCGGCGAAGACCTTCTTCAGCAAGGGCAGCCTGCTCGCGTTGCGCGAGATCGCGCTGCGCCGCACGGCCGACGTGGTCGAGGACGAAGTCCGCAAGGTCCGCGCCGACAAGGCGATCGACGCGGTGTGGAAGACCAAGGGCCACCTGCTCTGCTGCGTCGGGCCGGGCCCCGGCTCGGAGCACGTGGTGCGCAGCACGGCGCGCCTCGCCAACCGGCTCGACGTCGAATGGACCGCCGTCTACGTCGAAACGCCGCGCCTGCAGCGCCTGCCCGTGGCGGAGCGCGGCCGCATCCTGAGCGTGGTGAGCCTCGCCGCGGAGCTCGGGGCGCGCACCGCGATCCTCACCGGGGCCGACGCGAGCGAGGCGGTGGTGGACTATGCGCGCGACCAGAACATCTCGACCGTGGTAGTGGGCCGGGGAGCGATGCGGCTGCGCCCGTGGAAGAGCATGAGCGAGGCGATTGCGGCGGCGAGCCCGAACATCGACGTGATCGAGATCGGTCGCGGCGGCGCGGAGGCGGGCACCCCGGTGGCCCCGCCGGCGATCCCGCCCGAATCGGACGGCCCACGCACCGGGGAGAAGCGCATCCGCTACCTGTGGAGCGCGGCGGCGTGCCTGGCCACCACGATCGTCTCGGCGCTGCTGCGACCCCACGTCGAGCTGGCGACACTCGTCCTGCTCTATACGCTCGCGCTCGTGCTCGTGGCCGTGCGCTGGGGGAGGGGCCCCTCGATCTTCGCGGCGATCCTCAACGTGCTCGCGATGGATTTCTTCTTCGTGCCGCCGCGCTACTCCTTCGAGTTCACCGACGTGCAGTACCTGCTCACCTTTGCGGTGATGCTCGCAGTGGGCGTGTTCATCGCCCAGCTGGCGGGCAGCCTGCGCTTCCAGGTGCGTGTCGCCGCGCATCGCGAAAAGCGCGCGCGCACGCTCTACGAGTTCGCGCGCGACCTGGCAAAGCTGCAGACCACCTCCGAGGTGATCGAGACCACCGAGAGCTTCATGGCGCGCCATTTTCGCGCGCGCGTGGCGGTGCTGGTCCCCGACGCGACGGGAATGCTCGTCTCGCCCACCGGCCGCGGCATGACCAATCCCTTCGACAGCACCGCCGCCCAGTGGGCCTTCGAGCGCGCGCTGCAGGCCGGCGCCGGTACCGATACCCTCGCGGGCAACGAATACCTGTTCCTGCCGCTGAGGGCACCCACGCGCAACCACGGCGTGCTCGCAGTGCGGCCCGAGCGCACCCGCGACCTCTTCATTCCCGAGCAGCGCCACCAGTACGAGATCTTCGCCGCGCTCGTGGCCACCGCGCTCGAGCGGGTGCATTACGTGGACGTGGCCCGCGACGCGCTGCTGATGGCGCGCATCCAGAGCGGCGATCTGGCCCTCGAGCTCGTGCGCGTTCCGCTCGCCGACGTCGTGGATGGCGCGCTGCGCGGACTGGGCGCGCTCACCGCCAAGCACCCGGTCACCGTCGACGTGCCGCGCGACCTTCCGCTGGTGCGCGCCGACCGGGAGCTGCTCGAGCGCGTGTTCGCGAGCCTCGTGGGCAATGCGATCAAGCACACTCCCGCGGGAACCCACGTGACGGTCGCCGCGCGCGTGGCGGGCAAGCAGCTGGAAGTGAGCGTGGAGGACGACGGTCCCGGGCTGCCTGCGGGCCGCGAGGAGGAGGTGTTCGAGTCGTTCGCGCGCGGCGGGCAGCAGCCCCCGGGTCGCGGGGCGGGTCTCGGGCTTGCCATCTCGCGCGCGATCGTCGAGGCGCACGCCGGCACGATCCGCGCCGAGGGTGGGCGCGAGAAGGGCGCCCGGTTCGTCTTCACGCTGCCGCTGCGGCGCGCGCAAGGCTAGCGCCGCCGGCGGGCCGGGGTCGCCCGCGCCTCAGGCGATCGAGACGATGCCCCCGGGCTTGCCCGCGAGGAAACCGCCGGCCCGCGCCGCATCGACCGGCCGCGACAGCAGGAAGCCCTGGCCGAACTCGCAGCCCAGCTCCTGCAGCTGCGACAGCTGCGCGCCGGTCTCGATGCCCTCGGCGAACACCTGCTTGCTGAGCGCCTGGCCCAGCTTGAAGATTGCCTTGACGATCTCGCTGCCCTCCGCGTCGCGGCTCATGCGCTCGATGAAGGAGCGGTCGACCTTGAGCGCGTCGATCGGCAGGGTGGCGAGGTAGGACAGGCTCGAATACCCGGTGCCGAAGTCGTCGATGCTGAGCGTCACTCCCATGTTGCGCAGCGCCGTGAGGGTCGATACCGCGTTCTCGATGCCGTCCATCAGCACGCTCTCGGTCACCTCGAGCGTGAGCTGCGAGGCGGGCATCTCGGCGGCCTGCAGCGCATGGTGGACCTGCGCGACGAAGTCGGGGTGGGTGAGCTGCAGGCTGGAGACGTTCACGCTCATGCGCAGCGAACGGCTGTCGCGGATCGTGCGCCACTCGCGCATCTGCCGGCACGCCTCGGTGAGCACCCAGTTGCCGAGCGGGACGATGAGGCCGGTCTCCTCGGCCACCGGGATGAACGTCGCCGGCTCGAGCAGGCCGCGTTCCGGGTGGTTCCAGCGCACCAGCGCCTCGAAGCCGATCAGCTCCCGGTCGCGCAGCGAGCAGATCGGCTGGTACTCGAGGTAGATCTGGCCCTGGCCCACCGCGCGGCGCAGCTCGCCCTCGAGCTGCAGCTGCGCGGTCACGTGCTGGTGCAGGCTCGAGTCGAAGAGCGCGTACTGCGCCTTGCCCTTGCTCTTGGCCTTGTACATCGCGATGTCGGCGTCGCGGATGATCTGGTCTGAGGTCTGGTAGCCGTTGGTGCTGAAGGTGATGCCGATGCTGGCGCTCACCGAAACTTCCATGGCCCCCAGCTGCACCGGCCGCTCCAGCTCCTTCTGGATGCGTTCGGTGAGCTCGACCGCGTCGCGCTGGCGATGCAGGTCCTCGACCAGGATCGCGAACTCGTCGCCGCCGAGGCGCGCGAGCACGTCGGTGGGCCGCAGCATCGCCTTCAGGCGTTGCGCCACGTGCACCAGCAACTCGTCGCCCGCCTTGTGGCCGAGGCTGTCGTTCACCATCTTGAAGCGGTCGAAGTCGAGGTACATGACCGCGAAGCGCTGCTCCGGGTGGCGCTGCACGCGCGCGATGGCGCGGTTCAGCTGCTCGTCGAAGTGTGTCCGGTTGGACAGCTGCGTGAGGCTGTCGTGGTAGGCGTTGTGGTACAGCTCGGCCTCGGCCCGGCGCCGGGCGCTGATGTCCTGCGCCTGCACGATCAGGTTGTGCGTGCGGAACTGCCAGTCGCGCGCGAGGGAGACGTTGAGCGACATCCAGACGTCGGATCCGTCGCGGTGCACGCCGCGCACCTCGGTGTGCACGCTCGCGAGCTCGCCCTTCACCAGCTTGTCGATCGGCCCCTGCAGCGCGTTCAGGTCGTCGGCGTTCACCAGGGCGGGCAGGTGGGCGGCGAGCAGCTCCGCGAGCGGCCGGCCCAGCATGTCGCAGAACGACTTGTTGGCCTGCAGCAGGCGCCCTTCGGTGGACACCAGCGCCATGCCGATCGCGGCGTGCGTGAAGGCGCTGTGGAAGCGGCTCTCGCTCTCCTTCAGCTCCTCGACGTGGCGCTCGTCGGCCTCCTTGCGCTGGAAGTAGGAGTGCAGGGTCGACAGGAACATCGCGATCACCGGCACGGACACCAGCAGCACCGGGAGCCCGAACTGCTGGAAGCTCGAGTAGAGCAGCCCGGCGATCGAGGCGCCGGTGAGGTAGGCGAGGCCGATCCAGCCGAAGCTGCGCAGCCAGCGCATCGGCGTGATCGGGGCGCCGGTCTTCAGGGCGATGAGCGTCGAGGTGAGCAGCGTGTTCGCCACGAAGTACAGCGCCGCGAAGGCGAAGAGCGAGGACAGCAGTGCGGCGTTGCTGAGTTGAGCGGCATGCTCGCGCACCCCCTCGAAGGCCGTCGCGCACGCCATCATCGCGACGGAGGCCATGGCAGGGGTGCCCAGCCGGCTGGTCCAGCGCTTGGAGGTGCGCCACGACCCGACGAAGCCCTCGAACGCCGCCGCGATCACCGCGGCCGACGGCCCGTAGAGCAGCATCACCAGGAAGATGAAGATCTCCGCGCCCGCGATCGAGGTCTTCGCCCCCGGGATGCGCACCGGGAAGAGGCCCACGATCGCCGATACCACCGCTCCGACCAGCACCTGCAGCAGGAACCTGCCGTCGACCGACACCACGTCCACGACGGCGTACAGGAGTATCGCCGCGCCGAGCAGCGTGACGGTCCACCAGTAGCGGCGTGCCGCGGTGCTGTAGTCCTGCATGTCGATGAATTGCATGTTCACGCTCTGGCGATTGCGCAGGGATCGGGTCTCGGTATCCGGATCAGGGCTCGGGCGGGGGCTGCAGCGACTCGCTGAGGATCACGCCTTCGGAGAGCACCACGCCCTCGCTGAGGATGATGCCCTCGGAGAGCACCACGCCCTCGCTGAGGATGATGCCCTCGGAGAGCACGATGCCTTCCGACAGCACGATGCCTTCGGAGAGCACGATGCCCTCGGAGAGCACGATGCCCAGGCTTTTCGCGATCCCCTGGGATGCGCTCGACGCAGGCGTGAACGCGCCCGTTGCCGCGAGCAGGCTGCTCGTGCCCAGCGCCGGTGTGAGCTGCACCACGCCGGAGGACACCAGCCCGCGCGACGATGCGTTCGACTCGACGAAGCCGGTGATGTACGTATTGCCCCATCCGGCATAGCTGACGGCGACCTGCGTCACGCGCGATCCCACCCACGACACGGTCGGATCGAACGCGCCCTGGAACTTGCGCAGCAGGTCATCGCCGCCCAGCACCTGGCGGCCGCCGATGAACGCGAAGCGGCTCCAGTTCAGCTGGCGGCCCTCGATCACGGAATAGGGCGTGGGCAGGATGTGGCCCGCAGCGAGCAGCGAATCGCCCACGCGGATGCTTCCCGAGGCGACGCGCGCGGCGATGTTCTGGGACAGGGCGCTCGCCACCTGCAGCGCGCCGGGGACGTTCACCAGGCCGGCGCCCTGCTCGAGCAGGTTGTATCCGGGCAGCGGCTCGGCGGTGTACTGCAGGATTGCCTTGACCAGCGGCGGCGTGAGCCCGGGGTTCGCCTGCAGCATGAGGGCGACGGTGCCCGAGACCACCGGCGCCGAGAACGAGGTGCCGCTCACGCTGATCAACCCGGCGCCTGAAGCGCTGTTTTGCACCACGAGCTGCGGGAAGTCCAGGGCGAGCTGGCTCAGCGACTTTCCGCGCACGTCGGTGGAAAGCGCGCCCACCACGTGGCTGCCCGGGGCGACGAGGTCGGGCTTGAGCACGTTGTCCGCGACGCTGGTGCCGTCGCTGGCGACATAGGCGCTGCGGGTCGGGCCGCGGGAGCTGAAGAGGTTGACGGTGTCGTCGGCGCGCGTGGCGGTGCCGTGGGGATTGGCGGAGCCGACCGTCACCGCGGACGGCTCGTTGCCGGGTGCGCTGATCGTGCCGTAGGCCTCGCGTCCGCTCGCGTCCTGGCCATAGTTGCCGGCCGCGACGACCACGGTGATGCCCGCGGCGACGGCATTGCGTACCGCGCGGCATAGGGGATCGGTCCGGTAGGACTCGGTCGAGTCGGCGGCGAGGCTCACGTTGAGCACGCGGATGCCGTATTCCTTGCTGTGGTAGATCACCCAGTCGATTCCGGCCAGCGCGTCGGCGATGTCGCCGATGCCGTCCTGGTCGAGCACGCGCACGTCGAAGAGTGAAGCCCCGGGAGCCACGCCGGTGGTGTCGAGCGAGGAGGAGACCGCGCTGCCCGCCGCCAGCGATGCCACGATGGTGCCGTGCCCGAGCGGGTCCTGGAACGTGGCACCGGTGCTGTCGATCAGCGACTCGAGGGCCGAGGCGCCGGGAACGAAGGAGGAAGTGAGGTCGTAGCCGCCTTTCCAGTCGCGGTTGCCGAGCATCTGGGCGTCGGTGACCTTCTGGAAGTCGACGCTGCGCTTGACGCGCGAGCCGCCCCAGCCGCTCTGGAAGGCGCGATGCGAGGACATGATCCCCGAGTCGAGGAACGCGATGCCCACGCCGCTGCCGTCGACTCCCGGGTAGACCACCGCCGCCGCGCCGCGCGCCTCGTACGAGCCGGTCTCCGACTCGAGCAGGCTGCGCGTGCGCACCGTGGGCCGGTTGGGCGAGATGCTCTGCACGTCGCTGCGGCGCGCGATGTCGAGCACGCTCGCAGCCGGCAGCAGCGCGTACACGCCCGCCACCGAGATGTACTTGTAATACACGGAGCCGCCGGCTGCGACGATCGCCGAGCGCAGGCCCTGCAGCGCCGGGTCGGTGGTCGAGTAGCCGATCACCAGCACCTTCAACAGCCGGGTGTTGTCCTTGTCGCGCGCCCAGCTCACCCCGGCGACGCTTGGGGCCGTGAGAACCTGCGCGAGATCCGGGGAGAGCTTCTTGGTCGCGTCGGCCGCGCTCGCGAGCGTGACGGCGCCGGCCGGCAGGGCCGCCAGGAAGAGCGCGAGCGTGGCGGCCAGCGCGGCACAGTGGCGCAAGGTCCACGCGATGGCTTCCTGTCCGCGGCGGAATTCGTAGTGAGGCATATTCCCTTCCCGGGCTGTGATCAAACGCACATTTCTTCGAGGTACGGCCCGAGCATATTCCGCGCACCACCGAATCCCTGTGACATCCATCACACCCGGGGATTACAGCTGTAGCCACGATTACATCCGTAGGAATCGGCGGCGACTATCATTCGGCCATGCCGATGGAGATTCCCGCTCTGGCGCTGCCGGGGCTTTTTGCGCGCCTCGCCCAGGGCCAGGCGGCCCGCATTACGGTCGTAACACCCAACCTGCGGCTTGCCCAGGACCTGCAGGCGCAATACGACCGGGGGCAGCTCGAGGCCGGTCGCGCCGCGTGGGAAGCGCCGGACATCCTTCCCTTGGCCGCCTATCTCGCGCGCTGCCACGAGGAGGCCGTCTACGGCAGCCGCGGGGACGCGCTGCCCGCGCTGCTCGACGCTGCGCAGGCGCAGGTGCTGTGGGAGGACGCGCTGCGCGCGAGCTCCTGGCGCGAGCGCGTCCTGTCGATCGGCGCCACGGCGGCACTCGCGGGCGAGGCGTGGGTGCTCGCGCACCAGTGGCGCATCGAGGGCGCCCTGGGCCGTTGGCCGGGCAGCGAGGACGCGGAGGCCTTCGCCGCCTGGTGCGAGCACTACCGCCGCCGCACGCAGCGCGACGGCTTCATCGATACCGCGCGCCTGCCGGCGCTTGTCGCCGCGCTGCTCGCCGACGGGGGCGTGGCCGCCCCTGGCACCCTGGTGCTGTACGGATTCGATCTCGTGACGCCGCAGCACCGCGATTTCCTCGATGCCTGCGCGCGCGCGGGCATCGAGCTGCTGCGCAGCTCGCGGGCCCCGGTGGCGGGAACGGTGCGCAGGGCGTTGTTCGATTCGCCGCGCCGGGAGCTCGAATGCGCCGCGCGCTGGGCGCGCACGCGCCTCGAGCAGGCGCGCGGTGCGGCCGCGCCGCGCATCGCGATCGTGGTGCCGGACCTCGCGCAACGCCGCGCCGAGGTCGCGCGCGTCTTCGCCCGGGTGCTTTCGGCCGGCGCATCGTCGAGCGCGCCCTCGTTCAACGTTTCGCTCGGGGAACCTCTCTCAGATCGCCCGCTGGCGGACGCCGCGCTGGCGCTGCTCGAGCTGGCGCTCTCGCCCACCGCCTTCGAGCGGGTGAGCCGAGTGCTGCGCTCGCCATTCATCGCCGGCGCGGAGGCCGAGCAGGGCGCGCGGGCGCGCCTGGACGCGGTCCTGCGGCGCATCGCGCCCGCGGAGCTTACGCTGCGACGATTGCGCTCGCTGCTGACGGAAGCGGCGCAGCGGCGTGGCGCGGTCAGTTGTCCGGACCTCGCGGGCATGCTCGAGCGCATGGCGGAATGCTCGCGGCATGCGGGACGCGCCGGGCCGCACGAGTGGGCGCGGCGCTTCAGCGCGCTGCTCGATGCCGCGGGCTTTCCCGGCGAGCGCGCGCTCGACTCCGCCGAGTTCCAGGTCCTCGCCAAGTGGCGCGAGGCGCTGGCCGCGCTGGCCGAGCTGGGCTCGGTCTCGCCGGCGTGGAGCGCGGCCGACGCGCTCGCACGCATGCGCCGCGTCTGCGCCGATACGCTCTTCCAGCCTGCCACCGGCGCAGCTCCCGTTCACGTGCTCGGCGTCCTGGAATCGGCGGGGCTTGCGTTCGACCATCTGTGGGTGAGCGGACTCACCGAGGAGGCATGGCCGCTCGCGGCGCGGCCCCATCCGCTCATCGCGCCGGCGCTGCAGCGCCACGCGGGCCTGCCCCAGGCCACGCCGGAGGCCTCGCTCGCGGTCGATCGCGCATTGACCGATGCCTGGCGTGACGCCGCAGCCGAGGTGGTTTTCTCGAGCGCACGCGCCGACGGGGATCGCGAGCTGCTTCCCAGCCCCCTCATCGCATCCCTTGCAGCCACCGATGCCGCACAGCTGGGGATCGGCGAATTCGAGACCTTGCGCGGAGCACTGTTCGCGGCTGGGCGCCGACCCGGAGCCGTGACGGCATGGCCCGATGGCGTCGCGCCGCCGCTGGGCGCGGCAGCCGCGCGGGGCGGCACCGCGATCCTCGCGGACCAGGCCGCGTGCCCGTTTCGCGCGTTCGCTCACTTTCGCCTCGACGCGCGCGCGCTCGAGCGACCCGAGCCCGGTCTCGGCCCGGCGGAACGTGGCCAGCTGCTGCACGCGATGATGGCGCGCTTGTGGCGCGAGCTGCGCAGCCAGGCCGCGCTCCGCTCTGCCGCGCCGGCGCGACTCGGGGCGTTGATCGCCGATGCGGCGGCGCACGCGGTGGCCCAGGTGCGAGCCGGCCATCCGGGGCGTCTCGAGGGCCGCTTCGCCGAGCTCGAGCGCGAGCGCCTGGCGGGCATCGCACGCGAATGGCTCGTGATCGAAGCGCAGCGCGCGCCCTTCGAGGTGGTCCTGCGCGAGGAGAAGATGACGTTGCATGCCGGCGACCTGGCGCTCGAAGGCCGCGTCGATCGCATCGATCGCCTCGAGGATGGCGGCTGCGCGGTGATCGACTACAAATCGGGTCAGGCGAGCGTATCGGCCTGGTTCGGGGACCGGCCGGACGACGTACAGCTGCCGCTCTACGCGCTTGCCGCGCATGGGGGCGAGGTACGCGCCGTCGCCTTCGCGCGGCTGAAGACCGGGCAGGCGGCATTCCTGGGGCTTGCGCGCGATGACGGCCTGCTGCCCGGCGTGGGTCGCGTCGAGGAACATCGCACCGCGCGCAGGCATGCCGGCTCCTGGGCGCAGCTGCAGGCGATCTGGCGCGACCAGGTCCGCCGCCTGGGCGAGGACTTCGCGAGCGGCGACGCGCGCGTGGATCCTAAGCGCCTGCTCTCCACCTGCCTGCGCTGCGACCTGAAGCCGCTGTGCCGCGTGCACGAGCGCCTGGGCGCGCTGGCCGAAGGCGACGAGGGCACCGGGGAGGACGAGGAGTGAACGGACACGTGGTCGACGCGCTCGAGCGCGAGGCCGCGCTCGACCCGGCGCGCTCGTACATCGTCCAGGCGCCGGCGGGCTCGGGCAAGACGGGGCTGCTCATCCAGCGCGTGCTGCGGCTGCTCGCGATCGTCGAGCGCCCCGAGGAGATCCTTGCCATTACTTTCACGCGCAAGGCGGCCGCAGAGATGCGCCGGCGCGTGCTCGAGGCGCTCGAGGGGGCGGCGACGGATGCGCAAGCCGGCACGCCCAACGAGCGGCTCACGCGCGAGCTCGCGCGCGCCGCGCTGGAGCGCGACCGGGCGCTCGGCTGGCAGCTGGCGCAGAACGCCACGCGCCTGCGCATCCAGACGATCGACGCGCTGTGCGCCTCGCTCGCACGGCAGATGCCGGTGCTCTCCGGCATCGGGGCGCCGCCGGGGATCGTCGAAGACGCCGGCGAGCTCTACCGGGAAGCTGCGGAGCGCACGCTGCGCCTGGTCGATGGAGACGACGAGGTGGCCGCCGCGGCGGTCCAGCTGCTGCGCCACCTGGACGGGGATTGGGCGAGCGCGCGCGGGCTGCTCGAGGGCATGCTGGCGCGCCGCGACCAGTGGCTGGGCCGCGTCGCGCGCTTCCCTGCCGACGGCGGGGCACGCGCGGCCCTCGAGCGATCGTTTCGCTCCGAGCGCGCGCGCCTCGCCCGGAAGGTGCGCGCGCTCATGCCGGACGCGGACGAGCCCGAGATCGCCGAGCTGGCGCGCTATGCCGCCGCAAACGGCGCGCACGGCCAGGCGGGAGCCGCGCTCGCGCGCCTCGCCGGCCTGCCAGGCTATCCCGCGGACGACGCGACCGGAATCGAGGAATGGCGCTCCCTCGCAGCCCTCTTTCTCGTGGCCGACCAGGGGCGCATCCGCAGGACCGCCACCAAGCTCATCGGGTTTCCCGCCGCGAGCGGCGTTGCGCGCGCTTTCCGGGACCGGATGAAGAACCTGCTCGCGCGATTGGCGGCGATCGACGGCCTGGACCAGGCGCTGCATTCCCTGCGCGGCATGCCACCGGATGCCTTCACCGACGCGCAATGGGAGACGCTGGAGGCGATGGTGCGCATCCTGCCGCGCGCCGCCGCCCAGCTGCAGCTGGTCTTCGCCGAGCGCGGCGAGATCGATTTCCCGGGCCTCGCCCAGGCCGCGGTGACCGCGCTGGGCGAGGAGGACGCGCCTACCGACCTGCTGCTTGCCCTCGACGTGCGGCTCAAGCACCTGCTGGTCGATGAGTTCCAGGACACTTCGCGCGGGCAGTGGGAATTGCTCACGCGCCTGACTGCGGGCTGGAGCGAGGGCGACGGCCGCACGGTCTTCCTGGTGGGCGACCCGATGCAGTCGATCTACCGGTTCCGCGAGGCGGACGTGGCGCTCTTCCTGCGCGCGCGCGCTGCCGGGCTGCCCTCGGTCGCGCTCGGGGACTTGCGCCTCGCGACCAACTTCCGCTCGCAGCAGGGGCTCGTAAGCTGGTTCAATCGCGAGTTCGCCAAGGTGCTGAGCGTGGCGGAGGACGCGGAATCGGGCGCCGTTGCGCACGCTCCCGCAAGCGCCCATCACCCGGAAGAGGCGGGCGTCGCGGTGCTATGGCACGCGTTCGTCGGCCGCGACGCGGCCGCGGCGCGCGGGGCCGAGGCGCTGCGCGCGGCGCAAGTGGCGGCGGAAGCGCTCGCACTGGATCCGCGGGCCACGGTCGCGATCCTCGTGCGCAACCGCTCCCACCTCGACCGCATCGTTCCTGCGCTCAGGGCGGCCGGCATCCGCTTCCGCGCGGTCGACATCGAGCCGCTGGGCGCGCGTCCCGCGATCCAGGACCTGCTCGCGCTTACGCGCGCGCTGTGTCACCTTGCCGACCGCGTCGCCTGGCTCGCGGTGCTGCGCGCTCCGTGGTGCGCGCTCACGGTGGCCGACCTGCTCGCGCTCGGGGGCGGAGCGCCCGAAGCGGCGCGCGCCACGATCTGGGAGCTGCTGCACGATCCCCGGGCGCTCGGACGCATGGACGCCGCGGGACGCGAGGCTGCGTTGCGGGTGCGCGAAAGGCTGGCGCCGTTCGTGGCGGGCCGCCTGCGCGCCGGATTGCGCGCGCGCACCGAGGCGGCCTGGCTCGCCCTGGCGGGGCCGGCATGCGCCACCCGGTCCCCGGACCTGGAGGATGCCGAGACCTACTTCGACCAGCTCGACGGGCTCGAGCGCGCGGGAGACCTTGCCGACCCGACGCTGCTCGAGGCGCACCTCGAAGAGCTCTATGCGTCCCCCGACGTGGGCGAGGAAGCGCGCCTGCAACTCATGACCATCCACAAGGCGAAGGGACTCGAATTCTCGACGGTGATCGTCCCGGGCCTGGACCGGCCTGCGCGCGCGCCGGATCCTCCGTTGTTCGCCTGGAAGGCGCGCGCGGACGGCGCGCTCATGATGGCGCCGATTCGCGCCGCGGCCGAGGCGAGCGAGCCCGCGTTCGATTACCTGCGCGCGCTCGACCGGGCCGCGACCGGGCATGAGCTCGAGCGCCTGTTCTACGTGGCGGCCACGCGTGCGCGCAGCCGGCTGCACCTGCTCGGGTTCGCGCGCACCGAGGAGCGCAGGGACGGCGTGCGCCTGCGCGAGCCGGCCAAAGGTTCGCTGCTGGGCAAGGCGTGGAACGTGGCCCGCGACCATTTCCTCGCGGCGCTGCCTGCCGCGCAGGCGACGGGGGGGGCGCAGGCCGCGCCGGCGCCCGCGCGCGACGAGCTGCGGCGGCTCGAGCCCGCGGTATTCGAGGTCGCCGTGGCGCCGTCACCGGCGCTGTTTGCGGACGCGGTCTCGGAGGCGCCACCCGCAATCGAATTCTCATGGGTCGGCGAGACCGCACGCCACGTGGGCATCCTCGTGCACGGCTGGCTGCAGCGCATCGCGGCCGAGGGCATCGAGCGCTGGGACGCGGCGCGCGTCGCAGCACTGGGGGGGTCGATCGCACGCGAGCTTGCGCGCCGCGCGATCCCGCCGCGAGAGCGTGGATCCGCGGCCGCACGCGTCCAAGCGGCGCTCGAGGGCGCGCTCGCCGACCCGCGCGGGCGCTGGCTGCTCGCGGCGCGGCCCGATGCGCGTTCCGAGTACCGGCTGCGCGTGGCCGGGCCGCGGGGTGTGCGGCTCATCGTGATCGACCGCGTCTTCACCGACGCGGACGGGCGGCGCTGGATCGTCGACTTCAAGACCAGCGCGCACGAAGGAGCGGGGCTCGACGCGTTCCTCGACCGCGAGCTCGAGCGCTACACGCCACAGCTCGAGGGCTATGCGGCCGCATTTCCCGGCGAATCCGTGGCCCTGGGTCTTTACTTTCCGCTCGTGCGCGGATGGAGGGAGCGCACCTGATGCGCAGCTGCGCGGTCGGGCGTGGCCGAGCTCCCGGGCCCGATCTAGTCGAGACCCAGACCCAGCTCGCGGCACAGGCGCGCCACGGTCTCCCGCAGTGACCCAACCTCGCCTCGCAGGCGATCGACCTCGGCCCTGATCGCGGCGAGCTCGCTCACGGTGAGCGCGTCGCCGGCGGGCTGCGACTCGCCATCCGCGTGCGACTCGGCGGGCTCGCCCGACAGCAGGTGCGTCCAGCGCGTCTCGCGCGAGCCGGCGCCACGCGGCAGCGATTTCGCCAGGGCGCCGTCGCGCCGCTCGGCAAGCTCCTCGAGGAACGCCTCCACCGACAGGATGTCGCCGAACCGGTGCAGGCGCTCGCTGTTGATGCGCAGCTCCCCGGGCGTCTGTGCGCCGCGCAGGAACATCACCGCGAGCAGCGCCACCGACTGAGGCGGGATGCCGAGCACCTTGCCCACGTTGTGCGCGTAGCGCATGACGCGCCCACCGCTCGATTCGACCACCAGCGCGAGCGATTTGAGCCGGTCGAGCGCCGCCTGGACCTGCGCGTCGCTCGCCTCGAGCACCGGATGGCGGCTGGTCTTCTGGTTCGCCCCCGAGACGAGCGCGTTCAGCGTGAGCGGATAGCTGTCGGGGACAGTGTGCTGCTTTTCGACCAGCACCCCGAGGACGCGGGTCTCGAGCAGGGACAATGCGGGCAGGGTCGGCATTCCCGCACGGTATCAGAGCCGTGCGGCACCGATCAGCCCGAAGACCCCGATCACCACCAGGTAGATTGCGACGATGTAGTTGAGCAGCCGCGGGATGATGAGGATCAGCAGGCCCGCGATGAGGGAGATGAGCGGGCCCAGTGCCAGGTGCATGTTCATGTTGTTCTCCTTGTGGATGCTTCAGCCTTCCAGCCGCGCCGTGAGCGAGGATGACCATGGCAGGCGGCGCCATGGGCGGTTGGAGGCCCCGGGGCGCCGAAAGTTGCGCCCCGCCGGGGTGCCCGGCGGGGCTTGTCCCGGGGCCCATGGACCAAATATAGTGGCTATGCTGCGGTGCAACAAGCGATTTGAATTCCCGCGATGCAAGAGGAGAGCTGACGCATGGCCAAGACCAACGGCCGCACTCCGCCGCTCAACACGCTGCGCTTCTTCGAGGCGGCCGCGCGCCACCTGAGCTTCAAGAAGGCGGCCAACGAGCTGCATGTCACCCCGGGGGCGGTCAGCCACCAGGTGAAGGTGCTCGAGGAATTTCTCGGCGTGGCGCTGTTCCGGCGTCTCACGCGCGCGCTCGAGCTCACGGCCGAGGCGAGCGCGATGCTGCCCAGGGTGCGCGAGGCGATGGCGATCCTCGCCGAGGCCATGGCGAGGGCGCGTGCCACGCAAAGCGCCTGCGCACTCACCGTGATCGCACCGCCGAATTTCGCCGCGCGCTGGCTGGTGCCGCGCCTGTCGAGCTTCACGGCGCTGCACCCCAACCTCGACCTGCACGTGGCAAGCCGTCCCGCGATGATCGACGGACGCGAGGGCTCGGGGACGCCCGAACCGGTGCGCGACGCGCGCGACGATGCGCAGGTGGTGATGGTGCGCTTCGGCGACGGCCGCTACCCGGACGCGCACGTGGACCTGCTGTTCTCGGCGGTCTATGTCCCGGTGTGCAGCCCGCGGCTGCTGGCGGGCGAGCATCCGCTGCGCACCCCCGCGGACCTGCGCTACCACACGCTGCTGCACGACGACACGGTGGTCGAGGAGGGCGCCCGGCCCGCCTGGACCGATTGGCTCGAGGCGCTCGGCATCACGGACGTCGACGCCTCGCGCGGGCCGCACTTCAGCGATGCTTCCCTGGCGCTCGAGGCGGCCACCGGAGGCATGGGAGTCACCCTCGCGATGCGGCCCCTGGTGCAGGCCGAGATCAAGGCGGGGCGCCTCGCCGTCCCGTTCGACATCACGGCGCCGGCGAGCTACTCGTACTTCCTCGTCACGCCCGAGCCCGCCGAGCGCAACCCCACGACCAACGCGTTCCGCGAGTGGCTGCTCGCGCAGACCGCGCCGGAACGCGCGGCGGCCGGCGCCTAGAGCCAGCCCACGCGGCGGAAGCGCAGGAAGAGCAGGACGTCGATCACCACCATGAGCGCGATCACCACCGGGTAGCCGAAACCCCAGTCGAGCTCCGGCATGTGCTTGAAGTTCATGCCCTCGATGCCGGCGATGAGCGTGGGCGCTGCGATCAGCGCGGCGTAGGAGGCGAGCCGCTTGGTGATCTCGTTTTCCGCGAGCGTGATCATCGAGAGGTTCACCGACATCGCGGTACCCACCATGTCGCGCAGGCCGTCGAGCGCCTGGCTCACCCGCAGCAGGTGGTCGTAGACGTCGCGGAAATACGGCTGGGTGCCGTGGCACACCTGGGGCACGCGCCCGCCATAGAGCCGGTGGGTCGCCTCGATCAGCGGCTCGACCGCGTGGCGCAGCACCATCAGCTTGTGCTTGAGGTCGTAGAGGTCCTGCACGTTCGCCCGGGGCGAGGCGCCGGAGAAGATGCGCTCCTCGAGCTTCTCCAGCTCCACCTCGAGCGCGTCGACCACCGGGAAATAGCGGTCGACCACGTTGTCGATCAGCGCGTAGAACACGAATCCCGAGCCGATGCGCAGCAGCTCGGGCTCGCGTTCGGCGCGCTCGCGCACGTCCGCGAAGCCGTGCTCGGTCCCCTTGCGCACGGACAGGATGTAGTTCGGACCGACGAAGATGCTCACTTCGGCCACGTCGGCCTCGGCCCCGCGCAGCTCCACGACATGCAACACGGCGAACAGGCAATCGCCGTATTCCTCGATCTTCGGGCGCTGGTGCCCGTGGCTCGCGTCCTCCACCGCCAGGGGATGCAGGTCGAACTCGCGGCGCATTTCCTCGAGCTCGTCGTTGGACGGATCCCTCAGGGCGACCCACACGAAGCACTCGGGGTGCTTCACGTAATCGCTGATCTCCTCGACGCGGATGTCGCCGAGCTTGCGCCCGTCCTCGTAGGCGACGCAGTTGACGATCATGGCTCCCCCCGTTTGTTATATTGCACGATCCACCCATGCGCCTGCCCCGCGTCCACGCCACCTGGTTCGCCGCCGCGATGCTGGCCTGCGCTTCGCGCGCCGCGCTCGCCGCCCTTCCCGACGAGATCCAGGTCTACACCAACGATATCAACCGGCAGGGCGAATTCGGCCTCGAGCTGCACGTGAACACGACGCCCAGCGGGCGCTCCACGCCGGACTTCCCCGGCGAGATCGTGCCCGATCACGGCTGGCGCGTCACCCCCGAGTTCTCCTACGGCGTGACGCCCGCCCTCGAGGCGGGACTCTACCTGCCCTTCGCGCATGGCAGCGGTGGGCGCGACCGCTTCGCGGGCCCGAAGGTGCGCATGAAGTGGATGCCGTTGCGCGTCGACGAGCAAGGCAACGGGGCGTTCGCCGGCCTGAACTTCGAGTACGCCTGGGTTTCCCCCGTGCTCGAGCAGGCCACGCGGGCGCTCGAGGTGCGCCCGATCGCCGGATGGCGCGACGCGCACTGGCTCGTGGCGGTGAATCCGATCCTCGGCTTCGACTTCGCCGGGCCGCGCAGGGGATCGAGCCCGGACTTCAGCCCCTCGCTCAAAGTGGCGCGGACGGTGGCCGAAGGCGTCGCGCTGGGCGCCGAGTACTACGCGGAGCTGGGCCCGGTGAACCGCTTCCTCCCGCGGGCGCAGCAGCCCCACTCGATCTATCTCGCCCTCGATGCGGATCGCGCGCCATGGGTGTTCAACTTCGGCATCGGGCGCGGGCTGAACCGTGCCACCGACCGCTGGACGGTCAAGGCCATCTTCGAGATTCCCTTCTAGTCACCACTGCGCGGTGGCGTCCATCGTGATGGCGCCCTGCGCGTCGCGCGTCCACAGGCGCGCCGTGCGCGACGCGTCGTCGGGCAGGCCGCAGGTGGCGAACGCCGCCGTGTCGTAGAGCGGGCGTTGCGCGCGAAACGCATAGCGGCGCAGCGTGACGTCGGGCCGGTGGCGACGCAGCAGGTCGACGAGCAGCGTGGCGATGAGCGGACCGTGCACGACCAGTCCCGGATAGCCCTCCACCTGCGTGGCATACGGGTGGTCGTAGTGGATGCGATGGCCGTTGAAGGTGACCGCGGAGTAGCGGAAGAGCAGCACGGGGTCGGGGCGGATCTCGCGCTGCCACTCGGCGCCGGCCGGCGCGGGGATCGCCGGTGCCGCGAGCGCCGCCGCGCCGCGATAGACGATGTCGTGCTCGTCGGCGAGCACCAGGCCGCCCGCGTCGCTCACCTCGTGGCGCACGGTCACGAACACGAGCGTGCCGCTGCGCCCCTGCTTCACCACGATGTCCCTGATGGTGGACACGCGCCTGGCTTCCGTACCCACCACGAGGGGGCGCGCGAATTCGATGCGGCTTCCCGCCCACATGCGCCGGGGCAAGGGCACCGGCGGCATGAAGGCGCCGCGCACCGCGTGCCCGTCGGGCCCCGTGTCCGACTGGCGGTTCGCGGGCAGGAAATAGAGCCAGTGCGCGAGCGGCGGCGCGGGGTCGCCGGGCCGCGGCGGAGCATCGTCGCGGTCGAGCAGTGCGGCCAGCGCCGCGAGCGGCGCCTGGCAGATCGTGTCGCGGCGCTCTTCGCTGCGCCCGATCCAGTCGGCGAGATGCGCGAGCTCGCCGCTCATGGCGCGGGCGCGCGCCAGTCACCGCCCAGGGCGCGGATCAGGCTTACCGTCGCGGCGAGGCGGCGCGCCGTGAGGTCCACCGTCGAGCGATCCTCCGCGAGCTGGCTGGCCTGGAGCACCACCACGTCGAGGAAGCTCACCGTTCCCGCCTTGTACTGGTTCAGCGCGAGCGTCACGCTTTCATGCGCCGCGCGCGCGGCATCCAGCTGCACCTTGGATTCTTCCCCTATCCAGTGCAGGGCCGCGAGGGCGTCTTCGACTTCCTGGAATCCCTGCAGCACGGTCTGGCGGTAGTTGGCGACCGCGGCGTCGTAGGCGGCGCGCGCGGAGCTTACCGCGGCGCCGCGAACGCCGAAGTCGAGGATCGTGTCGGCGAGCCCGAGGCCGAGGGACCACGCGCGGTTCGGCACGCTCAGGAGGTGCGCGGCGGAATTGCCTTCGAACCCGCCGCTGCCGGTGAGGGACAGTGATGGAAAGTACGCCGTCTCGGCCACTCCGATGCCGGCATTGGCCGCCGCCACGCGCCGCTCGGCCGCGGCAATGTCGGGGCGGCGCTCGAGCAGCGTCGACGGCAGGCCCGGAGGGATCACCGGCGTGGTCGCGCTCGCCGCGGTGGGCGCGATCGAAAACGCCGCGGGCGGCTTGCCCACCAGCACCGCGATCGCGTGCTCGAGTTGCGCACGCGTGGCGCGCAGGTCGATCGCCTGCGCCTGGGTGCTGCGCAGCTGTGCCTCGGCCTGCACCACGTCGGCTTTCCCGGCGACCCCGGCGCGGTAGCGGTTCTGGGTCATCGCGTACGAGGTCGCGAAGGCCTTCACCGAGTCGTCGAAGAGCGCGCTCTGGGCGTCGGTCGCGCGCAGCTGGAAGTAATCGGTGGCGAGCTCGGCCTGCAGCGACAGGCGTGCGGCCGCGAGGTCCGCGGCGCTCGCCTGCTCGCTCGCGCGGGCCGCCTCGACCTGGCGGCGCACGCGTCCCCACAGGTCCAGCTCCCAGCTCGCGCTGAGCGAGACGTTGTAGCGGGGAGCCACGCCGACTCCCACCGAGGAGCCGCGCGCCGCGCCGGCACTGGCGCCCAGGCTCGGGAAGAGGCCCGCCCGCGCCGATCGCACCGCCGCGCTCGCCTGCACGTACGCCGCCTCGGCGGCCTTGAGCGACTGGTTGGACACGTTCACCTGCGCCACGAGCCCGTCGAGCACCGGATCGCGGAATGCCGTCCACCATTCGCCCTTCGGAGCGGCATCGGCGGGCCTGGCGACGATCCAGTCGCCGGCCTCCTTGTACGCCGCGCTCGCCTGGACCGAAGGCTGCGAGTAATCGGGGCCGACGGCACAGCCGGCGAGCGCGGCGAGGCAGGCAAGCCATGGGCCAAGCGCGCGCATTCGCAGGCTCGGGGGACTCTTCACGATGGCTCCGGAGCCGCTTGCGGCGGGCGCCTGCGGCGCAATGCGCGGCGCGACCACAGGCGGAAGCGGTCCAGGTAGAGGTAGATCACCGGCGTGGTGTACAGCGTGAGGAGCTGGCTCACGAGCAGGCCCCCGACGATCGAGATGCCGAGCGGCTGGCGCAGCTCCGCGCCGTCGCCGGTGCCCAGGGCGAGGGGAACCGCGCCGAACGCGGCGGCCATGGTGGTCATCATGATCGGCCGGAAGCGCAGCATGCAGGCCGCGAAGATCGCGTCGCGCGGATCCATGTTGTCGCGCCGCTCGGCCTCGAGCGCGAAGTCGATCATCAGGATGGCGTTCTTCTTGACGATGCCGATCAGCAGGATCACGCCGATCAGCGCGATGATCGTGAATTCAGTGTGGAAGAGCTTGAGGGCGAGCAGGGCGCCCAGGCCCGCCGAGGGCAGCGTCGAGAGGATGGTGATCGGATGCACCAGGCTCTCGTAGAGCATCCCCAGCACGATGTACACCGTGAGCAGCGCGGCGAGGATCAGCCACGGCTGGTTGTCCAGGCCCTGCTGGAAGAGCTTCGCGGTGCCTTCGAAGGAGGCGTAGATGGTGGTCGGCACGCCGATGCGCGCCATGGTGTCGCGGATCACGGCGGCGGCGTCGGACATCGCCACGCCGGGCGCGAGGTTGAACGAGATCGTGGTGGCCGCGAACTGCCCCTGGTGGTTCACCGCCAGCGGGGCGAGCGTCGGCTCGTAGTGCGAGAAGGCCGAGAGCGGCACCCGGCCGCGCGTGGGCGAGAGCACGTAGATCGAGTTGAGCGTCTCGGGGCTCTGCCAGTATTCGGGCGCGACTTCCATCACCACGCGATACTGGTTGCGGTCCTGGTAGATGGTCGAGACCTGCGCTTGGCCGAACGCGAGGTAGAGCGCCGTATCGATCGCCTTCGGGGTGATGCCCATGCGCGCGGCGGTGGGCCGGTCGATCAGGAGGGTCATCTGCAGCCCGTGGTCCTGCTGGTCCGAATTGACGTCGGTGAGCAGCGGGGAGTCGCGCAGCGCGGCTTCCACGCGCGGGCCCCAGGTGCGCAGCTCGTTCAGGTCGTCGCCGCGCAGCGTGAAATCGTTGCTCGCCTCGGATTGGCGCCCGCCGGCGCGAATGTCCTGGATCGGGTTGAGGAACAGGTTCGCCCCCGGCTCCTTCGAAAGTGCCGGACGCAGCCGGGCGAGGACCTTGTCGACGGATTCGCGGCGCACGTTGAGGGGTTTCAGGGCGATGAACATCATCGCGGAGTTGCGCTGCGCGCCGCCGGTGAATGCGGTCACGCTTTCCACCGCCCGATCGCTCCTCACGATGGCCGCCAGGTCCTCGAGCTTCTGGCGCATCGCCTGGAAGGAGATCGACTGGTCTGCGCGGATGAAACCGATCACCCGCCCCGTGTCCTGCTGCGGGAAGAATCCCTTGGGGATGTCCACGTAGAGGGTCACGGTGAGGGCGATGGTGGCGAAGAACACGAGCAGCATCACCAGCGGGAAGCGCAGGGCCCAGCGCAGGCTGCGCTCGTAGGCGGAGTGCATGGCGGTGAAGGCCCGCTCGCTCCAGCGTGCGACCGGGCCGTGGGAGCGCTCCTCCGTGCGCCTGAGCAGCCGCGCGCACATCATTGGCGTGGTACTGAGGGAGATCACGAGGGAGATGCCGACCGCCACCGACAGCGTCACGGCGAATTCGCGGAACAGGCGCCCGATGATCCCCCCCATGAAGAGAATCGGGATGAACACGGCCACGAGCGAGAGGCTCATCGAGAGCACCGTGAACGCCACCTCGCGCGCCCCGAGCAGCGCCGCCTCGAACGGGGGCACCCCGCCCTCGATGTGGCGCGAGACGTTCTCGAGCACGACGATGGCGTCGTCGACGACGAAGCCCGTGGCGATGGCCAGGGCCATGAGCGAGAGGTTGTTGAGGCTGAAGCCCAGCAGGTACATCGCCGCGAAGGTGCCGACGAGCGAGATGGGCACGGCCACCGCGGGGATCAGGGTCGCCCGCACGTTGCGCAGGAACAGGAACACCACGAGGATCACCAGGACCACGGAGATCATGAGCGCGCGCTCCACGTCGCGCAGCGCGGCGCGGATCGTGCTCGTGCGCTCCATCATCGTGTCGAGGCTCACGGCGGCCGGGATCGAGGCGCGCAGCTCGGGCAGCAGCGCGGTGATGCTGTCCACGACCTGAATGATGTTGGCGTTGGGCTGGCGGTTGATGATGAGCAGCACCGCGGGCTTGCCGTTGGACATGCCGTAGTTGCGCAGGTCCTGCACGTCGTCGACCACACGGCCCAGGTCCCCGAGGCGCACCGCGGTGCCGTTGCGATAGGCCACGATGATGGGCAGGTACTCCTTCGCCGACGTCGCCTGGTCGTTGGCCTGCACCTGCCAGTAGCGATCGCCCGCCTCGACGGATCCCTTGGGCCGGTTGGCATTGGTCGAGGTGATGGCGGTGCGCACCTCGTCGAAGCCGATGGCCAGGTCGTTGAGCACCGTGGGATTGAGCTCCACGCGCACCGCCGGCAACGAGCTTCCGCCCACCGTCACCTGACCCACGCCCTTCACCTGCGAGATGCGCTGCGCGAGGTTGGTGGAGCCGATGTCGTACATCTGGCCGCGGGTGAACTGGCTGGACGTGAGCGCGAGGATCATCACCGGGGCGTCGGCGGGATTCACCTTGCGGTAGGTGGGGTTGTTCGGGAGGCTCGACGGCAGGTCGCTGCGCGCGGCCTGGATCGCCGCCTGCACCTCGCGCGCCGCGCCGTTGATGTCGCGCGAGAGCTCGAACTGGAGCGTCACGCGCGTGCTGCCGAGCGAGGAGCTGGAGGTCATCTCGGTCACGCCCGCGATGCGCCCGAGGGCGCGCTCGAGCGGCGTGGCCACGGTCGCCGCCATGACCTCCGGGCTTGCCCCGGGAAGCGACGCCGACACCGACACCGTGGGGAAATCCACCTGCGGCAGCGGCGAGACCGGCAGCAGGCCGAAGGCGACCGCGCCGCCGAGCGCCACGCCGATCGAAAGCAGCGTCGTGGCGACGGGCCGGCGGACGAAGGGCTCGGTGATGTTCATTCGCCGCCCTCCTGCAGCCCGGCCCCCCCCGCCAGCGGGGCGCCCGCGGGCCGCGCGCGCCGCTCCGCGGGCCGGTAGCGCGCCGCCAGCCGGTCGAAGTAGAGGTAGATCACGGGCGTGGTGAAGAGCGTGAGGAGCTGCGAGAACAGCAGCCCGCCTACCATCGCGATGCCGAGCGGATGGCGGATCTCGGAACCCACGCCCCATCCGATCATGAGCGGGAACGCGCCCAGCATCGCCGCCATGGTCGTCATGAGGATCGGGCGGAAGCGCAGCAGGCACGCCTGGTAGATCGCCTCGCGCGCTGGCAGGCCCTGCTCGCGCTCCGCGTCGAGCGCGAAGTCGATCATCAGGATCGCGTTCTTCTTCACGATGCCGATCAGCAGGATGATGCCGATGATCGCGATGATCCCCAGGTCGTGGCCGGCGATCATGAGCGAAAGGAGCGCGCCCACCCCCGCCGAGGGCAGCGTGGAGAGGATCGTCAGCGGGTGGATGTAGCTCTCGTAGAGCACGCCCAGCACGATGTACATCGTCACGATCGCCGCGACGATCAGCAGCAGCGTGTTGAGCAGCGAGGCGCGGAAGGCGAGCGCAGCGCCCTGGAAGCTGGTGCGCACGCCGATCGGCACCGCGAGCGCCTTCTCGGCCTGGTCGATCGCGTCCACTGCCTGTCCCAGGGAATATCCGGGCGCGAGATTGAAGGACACCGTGGTCGCGGGGAACTGCCCGATGTGGCTGACCGCGAGCGAGCCCACGCGCTCGCTCACGCTGGCCACTGCGGTGAGCGGCACCTGCACGCCGCCCGCGCCGGGAACGTAGATGTCGGCCAGCGCCCCGGGCCCGCGGCGAAATTCCGGCATCACCTCGAGCACCACGCGGTACTGGCTGGCCTGGGTGAAGATGGTCGAAATGAGCCGCTGGCCGAAGGCGTTGTAGAGGGCATTGTCGATCGCGGCGGGAGTGACCCCGAGGCGCCCGGCGGTGTCGCGGTCGATGGTGACGTAGGCCTGCAGCCCCTGGTCCTGCAGGTCCGAGGCGACGTCCATCAGCTGCGGCAGCGTCTTGAGGCGATCGAGCACGCGCGTCGTCCAGAGCGCCAGCGCATCGGCGTCGGCGCTCTCGAGGGTGAACTGGTACTGGGTGCGGCTCACCCGGTCCTCGATGGTGAGGTCCTGCACCGGCTGCATGTAGAGCGCGATGCCCTCCAGGCTCGCCAGCCGCGATTTCAGGCGCTCCATGACCACCGCGGCGGAGTCGCGCTGCGAGTGGGGCTTCAACGCGATCAACACGCGGCCCGAGTTGAGGGTGATGTTGGTCCCGTCCACGCCGATGAAGGTGGACACGCTCGCCACCGCCGGATCCTCGAGCAGCGCTTGCGCGAGGCGGCGGCTGCGTTGCGACATCGCCGCGAAGGAAACGGTCTGCGGCGCCTCCGAGACGCCCTGGATGAGGCCCGTGTCCTGCTCGGGGAAGAAGCCCTTCGGGATCGCGATGTAGAGGATCACCGTGAGGACGAGGGTCACGAGGAACACCGCGAGGGTGAGCGGCTGGCGGTCGAGCACCCAGCGCAGGGCCGCGCCGTAGTGCTCGATCACGCGCTCGAACATCGCGCCGGTGCGGCGGAAGAAGCGGCTCTGCCGCTCGGGTGGCGTGTGCTTGAGCAGCCGCGCGGCCATCATCGGCGTGAGGGTGAGCGACACGAAGGCGGAGATGAGGATCGCCACGGCGAGCGTGATCGCGAACTCGCGGAACAGCCGTCCCACCACGTCGCCCATGAAGAGCAGCGGGATCAGCACCGCCACGAGCGAGAAGGTGAGCGAGATGATGGTGAAGGCGATCTGGCGCGTGCCCTTGAGGGCCGCCTCGATCGGGTCCTCGCCCGCCTCCACGTAGCGCGCGATATTCTCGATCACGACGATGGCGTCGTCCACCACGAAGCCGGTGGCGATGGTGAGGGCCATGAGGGTGAGGTTGTTGATGCTGAAACCGGCGAGGTACATCACGCCGAAGGTGCCCACCAGGGACAGGGGAACCGCCACGCTCGGGATCAGGGTGCCCGCGGCGCTGCGCAGGAAGACGAAGATCACCATCACCACGAGCGCGATCGACAGCATCAGCTCGAACTGCACGTCGTGCACCGAGGCGCGGATGGTGACGGTGCGGTCGGTGAGCAGCTGCGTTTCCACCGATCCCGGCAGCGCGGCGGTGAGCGTGGGCAGCAGGGCCTTCACGCGGTCCACCACCTCGATCACGTTGGCTCCCGGCTGGCGCTGCACGTTCACGATGATGGCGGGCGTGTCGTTCATCCATGCGGCGAGGTTCGTGTTCTCCGCGCCCTCGACGACATCGGCGATGTCCCCGAGGACGATCGGTGCGCCGTTGCGGTAGGCGACGATGATCGAGCGGTATTCCTCGGCGCTGCGCAGCTGGTCGTTGGCGTCGATGGCATAGGCACGCGCGGGGCCATCGAAGCTGCCCTTGGCCTGGTTCACGTTGGCCGCGGCGATGGCCGTGCGCACGTCGTCCATCGACAGGCCCTGCGAGGCGGCCGCGCGCGGGTTCACGCGCACGCGCACGGCGGGACGCTCCCCGCCCGAAAGGGTCACCAGGCCCACGCCCGGGGTCTGGGAGATCTTCTGGGCGAGGCGCGTGTCGACCAGGTTCTGCACCTGCGTCATCGGCATCGTGCGCGAGGTGATGCCCAGCGTGATGATCGGTGCGTCGGCCGGGTTCACCTTGCTGTAGATCGGCGGCGAGGGCAGGTCGACCGGAAGCAGGTTGGAGCCGGCGTTGATCGCCGCCTGCACCTCCTGCTCGGCGGTATCGAGCCCGATGGCGAGGTCGAACTGCAGCGTGATGACCGACGCGCCCCCGGAGCTCGTCGACGACATCTGGTTCAGCCCCGGCATCTGGCCGAACTGGCGCTCGAGCGGGGCGGTGATCGAGGAAGTGACCACGTCGGGGCTGGCGCCGGGGTAGAGCGTGACCACTTGTATGGTCGGGTAGTCGACCTCCGGCAGTGCCGAGAGCGGCAACTGGCGGTAGGCGAAGATGCCCGCGAGCAGGATCGCCACCATGAGCAGCGACGTCGCGACCGGCCGCAGGATGAAGATGCGCGACGGGTTCACTGCGCGGCCTTGTCCTGGCTTTCCTGGCGCTTCTTCCCGTGGCGCTTGGCCTGCGCCTGCTTCGCGTCGGCTGCGTCGGAAGGCGCCTGCGCAGCGCCCGGCGCCGCCCCGGGCTTCGTGACCTCGACCTTTGCGCCCTCGCGGATGCGGTCCACGCCGTCGGTGATCACGAGCTCACCCGCCTGCAAGCCCGAGTCGATCGCGGTGGCCGGCCCCTCGGTGGCGCCGGTCTTCACGCTGCGCAGCGACACCGTGCTGTCCTTGCCGACCACGTACACGAGGGTGCCCTGGGTGCCGCGCTGGATGGCTGCGGTGGGCACCACGACCACGCCCTTCAACGTGTCGATCACCATGCGCACGTTCACGAACTGGTTCGGGAAGAGGCGCAGGTCGGCGTTGGAGAACTGGGCCTTGAGCTTCACGGTGCCGGTGGTCACGTCGATCTGGTTGTCCGTGGTGAGCAATGCGCCGCGCGCGAGGAGGTTCTTCTGCTCGCGGTCCCATGCCTCCACCGCCGGCTTGTCGCCCGAGCGCAGGCGTTCGAGCACGCGCGGCAGCACGTCCTGGGGAATCGCGAAGATCACGGTGATGGGATCGACCTGGGTGATCACCGCGAGGCCGCCGGGGTCGGAGCCGTGCACCATGTTGCCCGCGTCCACCAGGCGCAGCCCGAGGCGCCCCGGGATCGGCGCGGTGATGCGCGTGTAGGAAAGCTGCAGCTTCGCGTTGTCGACCTGGGCCTGGTCGAACTTCACCGTGCCTTCGAGCTGCTTCACCATCGACGCCTGCTGGTCCACCAGCTGGGTCGCGATCGAATCCTGCGCGAGCAGCGTGCGGTAGCGGTCGAGGTCGAGGCGCGCGTTGTTGAGCGTGGCCGCGTCGCGCGCGAGCTGCCCCTCGGCCTGCTCGAGCGCCACCTGGAACGGGGCCGGGTCGATCTGCGCGAGCACGTCGCCGGCCTTCACCAATTGGCCCTCGGTGAACAGCACGGACTGGAGCTGGCCGTCCACGCGCGGGTGTACGGTCACCGTGCGCAGCGCCGTCACGGTCCCGAGTGCGGTCTGCACGATGTTCACGTCGCCGATGCGGGCCGCCGCCGCCGCCACCGGTTGCGCGCGGTTCGGATCGACCGCAAATCGCCCGCCGGCCTTGCCGCTGCCGAACATTCCCGTGGACTTCTTGGCGACCGCAGGCGCCCCGGTCGAGGAGCCGGCGCGTCCCCACAGGCCCCATGCACCCAGCCCCGCGAGGACCACCACGGCCAGGACGATCGCGGGTACGGCCCAGCGCCGCATGGGCGACGAGTCGCGGGCAGGGCGGGGGTCGGGATGGAGCTCGCTCATGGGGGCGCGGACGGGCGTTCTTGTTGGGAGCCTATTGGAGCATACGATTCGCCGCCGGATTCCGCAGCAGGTGCTTCAAAATGTAAGCGCCGGGAGGGTCATTCCGGGACCGGCGGCGGCTCCTGGAGCGCGGCGATCTGCTCGCGCATCTCGAGCACGCGATCCTGCCAGTAGCGCGGCGTGTCGAACCACGGGAATGCGATCGGAAAGGCGGGGTCGCTCCAGCGCCGGGCGAGCCATGCGCTGTAGTGGATCAGGCGCAGCGTACGCAGCGCCTCCACCAGGTGCAGCTCGCGGTCGTCGAACTCGGCGAAGTCCTCGTAGCCCTTGAGCAGCGCGCCCAACTGGCGTCCCATGGAGAACCGGTCCCCCGAAACCAGCATCCACAGGTCCTGGACCGCGCTCGCCATGCGGCTGTCGTCGAGGTCGACGAAATGCGGCCCGCCGCGCGCGTTGCCCGTGTCGGGCGTCCACAGCACGTTGCTCGGGTGGCAGTCGCCGTGCACGCGCAGCATCGCGACGTCGCCGGCGCGCGCAAACGCGTGCCGCACGCCCTCCAGGGCGAGGTCGACCGCCTGGGTCCACGCGGGCAGGAGCTCGGCCGGGATGAAGCCGCTGCCCAGCAGGAAGGCGCGCGGCTCCACGCCGAAGCTCTCGATGTCCAGGCGCGGCCGGTGGCGGAACGGATGCACGCGCCCGACGGCGTGGATGCGGCCGATGAAGCGGCCCAGCCACTCGAGCACCTGCGCGTCCTCGAGCTCGGGCGCGCGGCCACCGCGGCGCGGATAGACCGCGAAGCGGAATCCCTCGCGCTCGTGCAGCGTGGCGCCGAGCAGCGCAAGGGGCGCCACCACGGGGATCTCCTGCTCCGCGAGCTCCGCCGCGAAGGCATGCTCCTCGAGGATCTGCGCATCGCTCCAGCGCGCGGGGCGATAGAACTTCGCGACCACCGCGCCGCGCGCCCCGCTCGCCTCCGGCTCCTCGACGCCCACCTGGTAGACCCGGTTCTCGTAGCTATTGAGCGCGAGCAGTCGCCCGTCGCAGCGCAGGCCGAGGGATTCGAGGGCGTTGAGCACCACATCGGGCACGAGGCGCGTGTAAGGATGGAGATCGCTCACGGCGTGGATGATAACCCCTTCAATCGTCGGGGTTTTTCGAAGCCGTCCGAGCGCGCCCGGGTGCTAGAATCGACGCGCAAGGCTGTCCCTTGCATTTCGGAGGAAACAATCATGAAAAATCCGCTGGACTCGCTCTGGGGCACCGTCATCTCGGGACTCGTCCTGACGGTGGTTCTCTTCTATCTCGCGCGCTCGATGATGGGAGGCTAAGAAAATGACCTGGGACTTCATCCATTACGGCCTCGGCCGGTGGCTGCACATCTTCTTCGGCGTGATGTGGATCGGCCTGCTCTACTACTTCAATTTCGTGCAGGTGCCCGCCCTCAAGAAAGCCGCGGCGGATACTCCGCCCACCGGCGCGGGGATCACCAAGCACGTGGCGCCGCTCGCGCTCGTGTACTTCCGCTGGGCGGCCGTGGGCACCTGGGTGATGGGCGCCTTCATCCTCGGCAGCCGCCTTCCCGACGCATTCCTGTTCCGCGACCACGCCTACGTGCCGATCGGGATCGGCGCGTGGCTGGGCACGATCATGCTGTTCAACGTGTGGGTGCTGATCTGGCCCAACCAGAAGAAGATCCTCGGCATGGTCCCGGCGACCGACGCGGAGAAGGGCAAGGCACGCCGCGTCGCCTTCCTCGCGTCGCGCACCAACACGATGCTGTCGTTCCCGCTGCTCTTCTTCATGGTCGCATCCGGCGGCATCTTCCGCACCGCGATGTTCGGCGCCTGAAGCGCCCCGCGCCGGCCAAGGGCGCGGTCGCGCGCCTTCGCCGGCGCCCGGCCGCGCTCAATGCACGCCGGGCAGGCCGGTCACCCTGTCGCCCGGCTTCACCTTGTGCCGGAGGAACCATCCCTTGTTGGTCTCGATCGCGTAGCGCGCCGGGCCCGCGGCGGAATGGCTGTCGAGGGTCTGCGGCTCCATGTCGAGGATGTTGAGGATCACGCCGCTGCCGTCCATGAACGCGACCGAGAGCGGGATCAGCGTATTCTTCATCCACATCGAGTAATAGCCCGGGTCGTCGAACACGAACAGCATGCCGTCGTCGCTGCCGAGGCTGGTGCGGAACATGAGCCCCAGGCTGCGCTGCGCTTCGGTGGCGGCCACCTCGACCTTCAGCGGATGCGTTCCGACCTTGAGGTGCGCGGTGGCGAGGCCCGCGCCGGCGCTGGCCGCGGACGCTGCGGCCCAGAGGACGAGAATGGCGAGAAACCGCGCGCCGACGCCGCGGTCCAATCGTGCTGGCCCAGCTGCTCCCACAATGAATCCCTCCTGACGAATCCGGGCAGTCCCTAGCGTACCTCAAGGTGGAAACGATGCGACGACCGATGGCACTGGCGTTGGCGATGCTCGCGGCGGGCTGCGCGCTGACGCCGGCCGGCGAGGCGCCCGCCGAGCGGCCCGAGACCGTGGCCCAGGCCGCGCAGCGGCGCGCGCACGCGCCCTCGCCGGCTTACAACCTCGCCGGCTACCCGCCCGCGGCGCGCGAGGGCTACATCGACGGATGCGAGTCGGCGAAGGGCTCCGAGTACGCGCGCAAGGACGCGCGGCGCATGGCCGCCGACGCGCAGTACGCCACGGGATGGAACGACGGCTACTCGCTGTGCCGGCGATGACGCCCTAGTCGGCGCGCGCGAGGATCCACGCGGCGATCGCGGCCAGGACCTCGGGCACGTCGCCGATCGCCGCCTCGAGGGCGATCGGCATGTGCGGGTGGCTGCGCCGGATCGCCTCGAGGATGCGCGGCAGGTCGTGCCGCAGGTGCCCGCCCTGGGCCATGAAGAGCGGAAACACGGTGACGGCGAGCGCTCCCTGCGCCGCGAGCGAATCGATCGCCTCGTCGAGCGTGGGCTGCATGTGCTCGAGGTAGGCGATCTCGATCGGGTACTCGGGCCGGCTCGCCCGCACGCGTTCGCGGATGCTCTCGAACGGCCGCGACCATTCGGACTCGCGCGCCCCGTGGGCAAACAGGACGAGGCCGCGCATTCAGTGTTTGCCGGTAGAGCCGAACCCGCCCGCACCGCGGGCGCTCCCGTCGAAGCACTCGACCACGTTCAGCCGCACCTGCACGACGGGGACCACGACCAGCTGGGCGATGCGCTCGAGCGGGTTCACCACGAACGGCTCGCGGCCGCGATTCCAGCACGAGACGAAGACCTGGCCCTGGTAGTCCGAATCGATGAGCCCCACCAGGTTGCCCAGCACGATGCCATGCTTGTGTCCCAGGCCCGAGCGCGGGATGAGCAGCGCGGCGAGCCCCGCGTCGCCCAGATGGATCGCGATCCCCGACGGGACCAGCGCCGATTCGCCGGGGCGCAGCGTGAGGGGCGCTTCGATGCACGCGCGGATGTCGAGGCCCGCGGAGCCTTCGGTCGCGTACGCGGGCAGGTGGGAGCGGATGCGCTCGTCGAGGATCTTCACGTCGAGCAGCTTCAATGCAGTGCCTGGCTTCATGGGCGTTCGGCCTCGCGCGGCGTGCGTCGGGTCTGGGTGCGGCCAGCCGCGAAGGCGCTGTACCGGGGAGGGGTCTAGGAAACCTGCTTGAGCGGCGCGCGCGCCGGGCGCGGCGGCGTCTCGCGCAGCCGGATCGCGTGCATCACGATCGCCTGCGCGATGCGCGACTTGGCGGCGCGCGCCACGGGGTGGGCCCCCGCGTCGTCGTAGATCGTGACCTCGTTCTCGTCCCTGCCGACCGCGTCCTGCACCAGGTTGGCCACGATCATCGGGATCTTCTTGCGCACGCGCTTTTCCTGGGCGTAGCGCGCGATGTCCTCGCTTTCCGCGGCGAATCCCACGCAGAACGGCCCGCCGGGGAGCGCGGCGACGTAGGCGAGGATGTCCTCGGTGGGCTTGAGCCTGAGCTCCATGCCCTCGGCGGATTTCTTGAGCTTGCGCCCCGAGGCGGCGACCGGCGTGTAGTCCGCGACCGCGGCGACGCCGAAGAAGTAGTCGGCTCCCGCGACGTGGGCCTTTACCGCGTCGGCCATCTCCGCGGCGCTCACGACCCGCAGCAGGTGCGCGACCGAGGGCGGCGCAAGTGCGGTGGGCCCGCTCACCAGGGTGACTTCGGCGCCCTGCAACGCGGCGGCGCGCGCGATCGCGTAGCCCATCTTGCCGGAGCTGCGGTTGGTGATCCCGCGCACCGTGTCGATCGCTTCGAAGGTGGGTCCCGCGGTCACCAGCACCTTGCGCCCGGCGAGCTGCCGCGGCGCGAAGAACGCGAGCAGCGCATCGAGCAGGTCCGCGGGCTCGACCATGCGGCCCAGGCCGACTTCGCCGCAGGCCTGGTCGCCGGAGGCGGGCCCGAGGATCGTCACGCCGTCGGCGGCGAGCAGCTCCACGTTGCGCCGCGTTGCGGGCCGCTCCCACATCTCGCGATTCATCGCGGGAGCCACGAGCAGCGGGCAGCTGCGCGCCAGGCACGTGGCCGAGAGCAGGTCGTCAGCCAGGCCGTGGGCGAGCTTGGCGAGGAAATTGGCGCTCGCCGGCGCCACCAGGATCGCATCGGCGCCGCGCGAGAGCTCGATGTGCCCCATGTGGTTCGGAAAGCTCGCGTCCCACAGGTCGGTCGCCACCGGCTGCCCGGTGAGGCCCTGGAAAGTCGCGGGCGTCACGAAGCGCGTCGCGGAGGCGGTCATCGCGACGCGGACCTCGACGTTATTCCTCGTCAGGAGCCGGGCCAGCTCGGCCACCTTGTATGCGGCGATGCCGCCCGTGACCCCGAGCAGCAAGCGGCGATTCGAGACCTTGTCCATCAACGTATTTTACTCGCCATCGAGACCGGCATGTCCGACGACCGCTGGCCGCTCGCCGAGCGGCCCCGCGAACGATTGCTCGCGCAGGGAGCGGGGGCGCTCTCGGACGCGGAGCTCATCGCGCTCTGCCTCGGCACCGGCGTGCGCGGCCGCAGCGCGCTCGGCGTGGCGCGCGAGCTGCTCGAGCGCTTCGGGCGCGTCTCGCGCGTGCTGTCGGCCGCTCCGCGCGAGCTCGACGGCGTGCCCGGCGTCGGAGCTGCGCGCTACGCGCGCATCGCCGCGGTGATGGAGCTCGCGCGGCGCGCGCTCGCCGAGGAGATGAGAGCGCGCGACAGCCTCACCTCGCCCGCGGCGGTGCGCGGCTACCTGCGCCTGCGCATGCAGGATCTCGGCCACGAATGCTTCTACTGCGCCTTCCTCGACGCGCAGAATCGCGTGATCGTCGCCGAGGAGCTGTTCCGCGGCACCCTGACCCAGACCAGCGTCTATCCGCGGGAAGTCGTGAAGCGCGCGCTCGCGCACAATGCCGCCGCGCTGATCCTCGCGCACAACCATCCGTCCGGCGTGGCCGAGCCCAGCGTGCAGGACCAGGCGCTCACCCGCACGCTGGCCGACGCGCTGGCGCTCGTCGACGTGAAGGTCCTCGACCACTTCATCGTGGCGCCGGGCGCATGCATGAGCTTCGCCGAGCGCGGGCTGCTCTAGCGGCGCCGCAAGTCGAGGGCGCAATTTCCGGGGTGGGGAGGGAGCCGAGGCACGCAACAGGCCATGGCGCAGCTCGGCTTGCGGGCAAGACCCGGAAAATGCTAAAATTCAATGCTTTGATCTTACATTCGGATTGACGAGGTTTTCCATGTCACGCGTTTGCCAGGTTACGGGCAAGGCACCCCGCGTCGGGCACCACGTGTCCCACGCGAACAACAAGACCAAGCGGCGCTACCTGCCGAACCTGCAGTACCGCAGGATCTGGGTGGAGAGCGAGAACCGCTTCGTGAAGATGCGCCTCACGAGCGCGGGCCTGCGCCTCATCGAGAAGAAGGGCGTCGACGTGGTGCTCGCCGAGATGCGCGCGCGCGGCGAGAACGTCTGAGGGAGCCCGGACCATGCGTGAAAAGATCAAGCTCGAGTCCTCCGCCGGCACCGGCCACTTCTACACGACCACCAAGAACAAGCGCACCATGCCCGACAAGCTGGAGATCAAGAAGTACGATCCCGTCGCGCGCAAGCACGTGGTGTACAAGGAAGGGAAGCTCAAGTAAGGCGAGCATCGGCAAGCAGCAAAAAAGCCCCGCGATGCGGGGCTTTTCGCTTGCGGCGCCCGGCGGGCTCAGGCGTAGCTGCGCAGCCGGTGGGAGAACGCGATCAGCGGTTCCACGCCGCTTCTCTCGGCGCGCTCGCACCAATCCTTCAGCTGGTGCACGAGCTGCTCGGTGCTGAGCGTGGAGCGCTCCCAGATGCGCGCGAGGTCCTGGCGCATGGTGAGCGTGGTCTTGAGCGACGGGCTCGCCTCGACCACCTGGTTGATGGCCGCGCGATGCTTGGCGGGCACCACCGCGGTGTCGCGGTGCAGCCACTTGCGGATCTGCACGAGCGCCGCGCAGTCCGCGCCCTTGGCGCGCAGCGCGGCCACCTCGAGCTTGCCGGCGCGCTTGACGGACTTGGCGTAGTTCATCATCACGTCGTAGCGGTGCATGATCACCGCCTGCAGCGTCTGGGCGTCCACTTCGAAGCGCGACGGGTCGAGCTTCACCTTCGGCGCGCGCTTGCGCACATTGGCGAGCCCGAGGGACTCGAGGATGCGGATGTAGCCCCAGCCGAGGTCGAACCTCGTACCAGCGCAGCGAGAACTTGGCCGAGGTGGGATACGCGTGGTGGTTGTTGTGCAGCTCCTCGCCGCCGATCCACGCCGCCCAGGGCACGATGTTCGTGCTGTCGTCGTCGGTCTGGAAGTTGCGGTAGCCGAAATAGTGGCCCACGCCGTTGATCACGCCGGCGGCCCAGAACGGGATCCACAAAAGCTGCACGCCGTAGATGATCGCGCCCGGCACGGGGCCGAAGAGGGCGAGGTCGATCGCTGCGAGCAGCACGATGCCCCACTTGTTGCACGGCGTGTAGACGTTGCGCTCCATCCAGTCGTCGGGCGTGCCGTGGCCGTAGCGCTGCATCGTCTCCGGCTTGTGCGATTCCTTCACGTAGAGCACGACGCCCGCGAACAGGACCTTGTTGATGCCGTGGTAGCGCGGGCTGTGGGGATCGTCCTCGGTCTCGCACTTCGCATGGTGCTTGCGGTGGATGGCAGCCCATTCCTTGGTGATCATGCCCGTGGTGAGCCACAGCCAGAACCGGAAGAAGTGGCTCACGACCGGATGCAGCTCCAGCGCACGGTGTGCCTGGCAGCGGTGGAGGTAGACCGTGACGCCGGCGATGGTGATCTGCACCAGGATCAATCCGGCGACCAGATCGCCCCACCAGGGAAGATTCAATAGACCGCTGAACATGCTGTTTGCGCCCCCTAGAAGGATATTGTCCACCCCGGACCGCCGGCCCGGAGTGCATGTAATGTGGATCATTGTAACCCGGGCGTGCACGCGCCGCCTTGCGGTTTCGCAAAGCCCCTTCAAGTCCTTGAAGGATCGCCTCTTTCCCCCGTTTCAGGCGTAGCGAGGATGCGCACCTCGCGCTGCGGGAAGGGAATCTCGATGCCCTCGGATTTGAAGGTGCGCAGGATGTCGCGCAGCAGGTCGCTGCGCAGCGCGAGCTCCCCCGCGCCGGGATCGGCGATCCAGACGAGCAGCCGCATGTTGATGCCGCTGTCGGCGAACTCCGTAACGCAGGCCGCCGGGGCCGGCTCGGCGAGCACCCGCGGGTTGCGGCGCGCCACCTCGAGCAGCAGCGCGCATACCCGGTCCACGTCCGAGGCGTAAGCCACCGAGAGCGGCACCCCCACGAGCACCTTCGGGTCGCTGAACGTGTGCTGGATCACCGTCTGGGAGATCAGCGTCTCGTTGGGGATGATGGCCTCGGTGCCGTCGAGCGCCTTGATCACCGTGTAGCGCGATTCGATCGCCTTCACCTCGCCGCGCCGCCCGTCGACGGTGATGATGTCGCCGATGCGCAGCGACCGGTCGAGCAGCACGATGAAGCCGCTCACGTAGTTGCTCGCGATCTTCTGCAGCCCGAATCCCAGCCCCACGCCCAGCGCCCCGCCGAACACCGAGAGCGCGGTGATGTCGATGCCCACCATCGGCAGCGCGACGAGGACGGCGACCAGCAGGGCGCCCGCGCGCACCAGCTTCGCGACCACGATGCGCGTGGACATCTCCACCGTCGTGGCCGCGAGCACGCGCGCCTCGGTGATCCGGCCCAGCCACATCGTGAGGGCGAGCGTCAAGGCGAGCGCCGCGACGGCCTGCATCCCGACCCAAAGCGTGATGCGCTGCTGGTCCTTGCCGACCGTGAAGCCCACCTCGTCGAGGGCGTCGATCACGTCGGGCAGCAGCCCGGTCACGTGCAGGACAACGCCGATCCACGCGAGCCACGCGATGGTGCGCACCGAGACGCGCAGGAACGCGCCCTCGGGAAGGACGTGGCCCAGGATGTAGACCGCGAGGCGGATCACCAGCCACGCCACCAGCAGCGGCTGGATGACGGCGAGCAGCGCCACGGGCTGGTAGCGCGCGAGCACCATCTTGCCCGCGCTCAGCAGCAGGAGGGTGAAGAGGGGGAACGCGACCGACTCGAAATCGCCCTTGCCCATCATCCAGCGCGGGCTCGGACGCAGGTGGGCGGAGGCCGCCCGCGCGAGGTAGCGGCCGAGCAGGATCGCCAGCGCGGCGACGCCCGTCGGCCACAGCCACTCGGCGGGGCCCGCCGTGCCGGCGACCCTTTCGATGAGCCCCTGGAGCGGGGAGATGTCTGCGTTCAGCGCCATGAGATCGCCACTCCATTGTCCGCGTTTCGCGCCGGCGCGGCGCGCGCGCAGTCTCCGCGCGTCACGATGCTCCGCTCCCGGCCGCGTCGCGTTCCATCACGGCCGCGAAGAATCCGTCGGTGTCGTGCACGTGCGGGTAGAGCCGCAGGTACTGGTCCGCATGCGGCAGCGCGACGCCCTGGCGCGCGAGGATCGGCGTCACCGGCACCAGGTGGAACCGGGGATTCGCGGCGAGGAATTGCTCCACGATCGACTCATTTTCCTCCGCGAGCAGGCTGCAGGTGGCGTACACCAGGCGCCCGCCGGGCTTCAGCAGCGCGGCGGCGGCGGCGAGGATCGAGCGCTGCTTCACGTTCAGCTCGGCGAGGCCCGCCCGGTCTGGCGCCACTTGAGGTCGGGATTGCGCCGCAGCGTGCCCAGCCCGGTGCACGGCGCGTCGACCAGCACGCGGTCGATCTTGCCGCGCAGGCGCTTGACGCGTTCGTCGCTCTCGTCCGGAGATGCGCTGCGGATAGACGTTCGAGAGCCCCGAGCGCTTCAGGCGCGAGGCGAGGCTTGGCCGCAGGCGGTGACCGGAGACGTCGAACGCGTAGAGCCGGCCGGTGGAGCGCATCGCCGCGCCCAGCGCCAGCGTCTTGCCGCCGGCGCCGGCGCAGAAGTCGACCACCATCTCGCCGCGCCGCGGCGTCGACGAGCAAGCGCCAGCATCTGGCTGCCTTCGTCCTGCACCTCGACCGCGCCGTCGAGGAACATCGGCGTGCTTGTTGCAGCGCGGGCTTGCCGGCGCACGCCGCACGCCCAGCGGCGAGTAGCGGCGTCGGCGCGGCCTCGATCGCCGTCGTCGGCGAGCCGGTCGAGCACGGCTCTGTCGCGGCGGCCTTGTGCGCGTTGACCCGCAGGTCGAGCGGCGCGGGCTGCTGCAATCCGCGGGCGAGCGCGAGCAGCTCCTCGTCGCCGAGCGCCGTGCGCAGCCGCGCGAGGACCCAGTCCGGCAGGTCGGCGCGGATCTCGAGCGGCAGCGTGTCGATGTCGACGGCCTTGAGATCGGCGAGCCACGCCTTCTCGCCGCCTCTCAGCACCGATTCGATCTGGGCCAGCCCCACCCCCAGCAGCTTCACGATCGCGGCGAGCGCGATCTCGCGCGGCGCGGCGTGGGGCGTGAGGTGCTCGAGCAGCCGGCGCCGGCGCAGGGCCGCGTAGACCACGTCGGCCACGATCGCGCGGTCGCGCTGGCCGAGGCTCTTGTGCTCGCGGAAGAACTGGCGCAGCTGCGCGTCGGCCGGGGCGCGCGCGGGAAGGATCACGGTGAGCGCATCCACGATCGCATCGAGCTGCGCGCGCGCGAGGTTCATCGCTCGGTGATGCTCGTGGCGGACTGCTCGACCATCAGCCGGTTCCTCGCCGCCGGGTAGCGCATCTTCACGGGAAGGTAATGCTGGTCGATCCCGAGCCACACGTCCACCACCTGGCCGTCCGCGGGATCGACGTGCCGCAGGTGCAGGGCGCGCACCTTGCCCATGGGGATCTCGATCTCCTCCACGCCCAGCACCTTGAGGTGGAAGTCGTAGAGGCGGCGCTGGGTGAAGACCTTGAGCTGCATCGTCTGCGCGTCGGCGCGCGGCGGCACGTGCGCGAGCTGGAAGATCATCGTGAGCCAGTCGACCGTGTCGTCGGTGAGCGCGGAGGTCTTGCGGTGGTCGCCGTACGCGAACGTGACCCGGTGGTCGGGCCAGTCGAAGTCGAGCCCCTCGGCTCCGGCGCCGGGCCGGGTCTCCACGAAGCGGTCGGGACGCAGTCCCGCGGCGGTCACCGTGCCGACGCTTTCCTGCTCGATGTGCCCCTGGAGGAACAGCGAGAAGAATCCCGTCGCCTCGCCCTCGCCGGTGATGCGATAGGCATCGCCCTCGCGGCGCCAGTGGTACGCGGCGCGGGCATCGACCAGCGCCGAAGTAAGCTGGTAGTCGATCGAAAGGCGCGCCGGCAGCCCTTCGACCGGGAAGCGACCGGGATCGGGCGGCGGCACGGACGCATTCACCGTCGCATCGGCGGGCGCCGGCGGCGCGGCGAACGCCACGAGATCGGACAGCGGCGTCCCCGGAGCGGCCATCGGCACTCCGCCGGGCGCCACGAAATCGGTGGGCGCGGCGGATATCGCGGGAGGCAACGGCGCGGGCACCGCGGCCGGTGCCGGCTCGGGCGCCGCCGGCGCGACCGCAGGCGCGGGCGCGTTCACCTTCGCCACGCGCACCGCTCGCCGGCGCGTGCGCGGCCTTGGTGCCACGCGCCTGGGCGCGGGCTTCGCGGCCGGTGCCGGCGGCCCGGCGGGCACGAGCGTCGCGGTGACGACCGCCGCATCGCGCTCGCCGCTTTGCTCGATGCGTTCCGGAATGCTCGCGAAGATCGCCACGTGCAGCGCCGCGGACAGGGCCATCGCGGCGACGGCGACGCGATAGCGCACGGGAAACGCGGGCGGCCCCATCGCGCGCGGCTCAGCGCGCCTGCAGCTCGACGAGGGTCTGCTCGAGCCGCAGCCCCTTCGTGTCGTCGAACACCAGGCGCACCGGAAAGTTGAAATGGTCCCTGGCGAGCCAGACCTGGGCCCTGCTCTCCTTGGGGCCTTCGGTCACGCGCTCGTAGTGCAGCGTGTCGAACTTGCCGGCGGGCGTGGCGAGCGCCACCTCGTCGACCAGCCGGTAGGTGTAGTACTCGACCTTCTTGCCGTTGGACATCGGCATCGTGACCAGGTCCTTGCCCGGCGAGAGGTTCATGAACTGGTACATGATCGAGATGCGGTCCTGGGTTCCACGCGGCAGCGGCACTTCGGTGACCTTCCCGTTCGCCTCCGAGCGCATCAGGCCGCGGTCCCAGTCGAACGTGGCCCTGATGGCGCCCTTGTCGGTGCTCGCGCGGTGCTGCGAGAAGGTGAGCGGCTGCAGCCCGCCCGCGACCACGCGGCCCGTGCTGGCGAGCGTGACCTGGTCGTCGAAGAAGAGCTTGAGCACTCCCGTGGAGCGGGTGACGCTTTCGATCGAGTAGGAATCGGCCTTGCGCACGAAGCTCTCGTGCACGCTGCCGATGGGGACGCCTTGGGCGGTGAGGCTGTACTGCGCATTGATCTCGCTCGGCGCGGCGTGGGCCGCGCCGAAGAGCGAGGCGAGCAGGCAGGCAGCGGCGATCCTCACGGGGCGTCGCGCGGCGAGACCAGGGTGTCCGTCGCCACGCCCGCGCCGCGAATCCGGACGCGGCCGTCGGCGCCGAGCTCGGCACGCCCCTCGGCGAACCAGCGCACGGCCTGCGGATAGATGCGGTGCTCCACGGCGAGCACGCGCGCGGCGAGCGCGGCCTCGTCGTCCGCCGCGAGCACCGGCACCGCGCCCTGGATCACGATCGGCCCGCCGTCGAGCGCGGGCGTGACCAGGTGCACGGTGGCGCCGTGGACTTTCGCGCCGGATTCGAGGGCGCGGCGGTGGGTGTGCAGCCCGGGGAAGGCGGGCAGCAGCGAGGGATGGATGTTGAGCATGCGCCGCTCGTAGCGATGGATGAACGCCTCGCCCAGGATGCGCATGAATCCGGCAAGCAGCAGCAGGTCGGGCGCGTACGGCTCGATCGCGCGCGCGAGCGCCGCGTCGAACGCGTCGCGCTCCCCGTAGTCCCGATGGTCGACCGCGCCCGTGGGGATGCCCCGCGCCGCGGCCCACGCCAGGCCCTGCGCATCGGGACGGCTGGCAAGGACGGCGCGCACCTCGAGGCCGGTGCGGGCCTCGACGATCGAGCGCATGTTGCTGCCGCGGCCCGAGATGAGGATGACGGCGGACTTCACGCCCGCGGTCAGTCGATCACCGTCTGCGGCCCGCCGGAGGAGCGCTCCACGATCGCGCCGATCTCGAAGGCCTCGACGCCGCGGGCCGCGAGGGCGTCCACCGCGGCGCGCGCCTCGCCGCCCGGCACGCACGAGCGTCATGCCGATGCCGCAGTTGAACGTGCGATGCATCTCCGCCTCGTCGACGCGCCATGGCGCTGCAGCCAGTCGAAGATCGGCGGGCGCGGCCAGCGCGCGCGCTCGAGCCGCGCGCCAGGCATGGTCCGGCAGCACGCGCGGGATGTTCTCGATGAGGCCGCCGCCGGTGATGTGCGCCATGCCCTTGACCGGCGATCGCGCCAGCAGCGCGAGCATCGGCTTCACGTAGATGCGCGTCGGCTCGAGCAGCGCGTCGCCCAGCGCTGCGCGCGTCGTCGAACGGCTCGTACAGGTCGGCGCCGCTCGCTGCGACGATCTTGCGCACCAGCGAATAGCCGTTCGAATGCGGACCGCTCGAGGCGAGCCCGAGGATCGCGTCGCCCGGCACGATCTTCGAGCCGTCGATGATCGCGCCTTTCTCGACCAGCGCCGACGGCGAAGCCGGCGAGATCGTATTCGTCCGGGTCGTACATGCCGGGCATCTCGGCGGTCTCGCCGCCGATCAGCGCGCAGCCCGCCTGCTCGCAACCCCGCGGCGATGCCCTGGACCACCGACGCGGCCACATCCACGTCGAGCTTGCCGCACGCGAAATAGTCGAGGAAGAAGAGCGGCTCCGCGCCTGCACGAGGATGTCGTTGACGCTCATCGCCACCAGGTCGATGCCGATGGTGTCGTGGCTGCTTCAGTGCGAAGGCGAGCTTGAGCTTGGTGCCCACGCCGTCGGTGCCCGAGACCAGCACCGGCTCGCGATACTTCTTGCGAGACTTCGACCAGCGCGCCGAAGCCGCCGATGCCCGCCGAGGACCTCGGGACGCATCGTGCGCAGGGCGAGCGGCTTGATGCGCTCGACCAGCGCGTCGCCCGCGTCGATGTCGACGCCGGCGTCGCGATAGGTGAGGGGCTGGTGCGCGGTCACGGGCAATCCGCTCGATGCAGAACCCGAAATTTTACCCGATTCACCCCTCCTCGGGCGCTCGCACGCCCGTTTCGCGCCTCAGCGCCGATGCCGCCGCGCGAGCCAGCCGTCCACCGAAAGCGCCCCGGGCCCGTAGAAGAACGTGACCAGCAGCAGCGCCCCCCACAGGAAGTGGTCGTTCAAGCCCGCGTCCGACAGGTCGGGGTAGGAGATCACGGCGACGATGTTGAACACGAAGAGCGCGACGGCGGCGAGCCGCGTGCACAGCCCGCCCGCGATCAGCACCGGCAAGCCCAGCTCGGCGCAGGTGCCGAGCAGCGCAGCCGCCGCCGGCATGAGCAGGGGCACGTGGTACTCGTTCTGGAACAGCGCGAGGGTGATGTTCCAGTCATGGATCTTGGTGAGGCCCGACATGAAGAAGACGCGCGCCACGTAGAGCCGGATCGCCAGCGCGAACACGGGCTGCAGGCGATCGACGAGCTGCGCTGCGCGCAGGTACCAGGTCGCCGCGCGCGGCAGGGAAGCGGTGAGGGAGGACATGGATGGGCTTTCGGAAGGTGAATGGGACGTTAGCCGGGCAGGGCGTCCGCGATGGTCGCGTCGGCCACGCGCTCGCGCAGCGCAGCGCCGAGGTCGAAGCCCGCGTCGAGCGCGAGCGCACGCTCGACGGCCGCCCCGAGGACGCGGTCTTCGCAGAGCGCCAGCAGCCAGGCGTGCTCCGCTGCGCAAATCGCCTCGGCGACCGCGCGCTCGCCACGCCGGCAGACCAGCAGCCACTCGGGCGCGCGCGCCGGGTCGGGCGCATCGCCTGCGTAGGCCGGCTGGTGGAAGCGCCAGATGGCCAGCGCCGGGTGGCGCAGCGCAAGGCAGCGGCAGGACGGATGCAGGACCAGGCGCAGCGCCTCGAGCCGATCGGGAGGCACGCGCCCGATGGCGTGCAGGACCGACGCGGCGTCGCCCGGCGCGTCGGCCGCGCGCGCCGCTTCGTCCATCGCCCACTCGAGGCGGGCCACGTCGCCCAGGTAGGGAAGCGACGCGGCGTGCGGATAAGCATCGAGGAACGGCGCGAACGCGGCGCCGTACACGTTGAGGTCGCCGCTTTGCGCAGGATGCATTGCGACGAACGCGTCGACGGCGCCGTGGAAGAACGCATCGCCGACCAGCGCCTTCACCACGGGGTAGGTCGCGCCGAGCGCATTGCGGTAATTGGCGGCGATGGTGTTGCGATAGACGGCGAGCCCCGCGTCGGACGCCTCGGATGCCAGCAGCGCGCCCGCGAAGCGCGCCTGGGCGTCACGCAGCGAGCGCATGGCACGCCGCAAGCCGCGCCTGGGCGCGCGCAGCCTGCGCTTCGAGCACCGCGAACGCCGGAATGTCCGTGTCCCATTCGATCAGCGTGGGCACCGGGCCGAAGCGCTCGAGGGCGTCGTCGTAGAGCGACCAGACTTCCGGCGCGACCGGCGCGCCGTGGGTGTCGATCACGATCGCGCCGCTCCTTTCGTGGCCGGCGAGGTGGATCTCGGCGACGGCTTCGCGCGGGATCGCCGCCAGGTAGCCGCGCGCGTCCCAGCCGTGGTTGCAGGCATTCACGTGGACGTTGTTCACGTCGAGCAACAGCCGGCACCCGCTGCGGCGTGCGAGCGCGGCGAGGAATTCGCTCTCGGGAATCGCGCTTTCGGGAAAGCGCCGGTAGAACGAGATGTTCTCGACCGCGATCGCGCGGCCCAGAAACTCCTGTACGGCGCCCACGCGCGCGCACAGGTGGTCCAGCGCCTCGGGCGTGTAGGGCAACGGCAGCAGGTCGTTGAAGTGGCGCGCGCCGAAGGCGCTCCAGCACGCATGCTCGGAGACGAGCGCCGGGTCCACGCGCTCGATCAGCCGGCGCAGCTTGCCGAGATGCTCGCGATCGAGCGCGTCGGTGCCGCCCAGCGAAAGGCCCACGCCGTGCAGGGAAAGCGGATAGCGCGCCCGTATGCGCTCGAGGGCGCGGATCGCAGGGCCGCCGTCGGCGAAGTAATTCTCGCTGTGCACCTCGAACCACGCCACGTCCGGGTGCGAGTCGCGCACCTGGGCGACATGGGGTGAGCGCAGGCCGATGCCCGCGGCGCGAGGCAGGATGTCCATGAGTGGTCGGGAGCGCGGGCCGGCAGCGCCGGCCCGCGTCCGGATTCCTACTTTACTTCTTCGGTGCGGCGGCCGTGCCGCCCATGCTTTCGCAGGTTCCCTTGGGAACGTACTTCCATTCCGCGGGATTGTTGTCGCCCTTGCCCAGGGCTGCGCAGGCGTGCTTGGCGTTGCCGCAGTCGTTCTGCCCGGCCTTGGCGATGCCGTAGCACTTCTGCGTGCCCGAGGGCTGCTTCACGGGCTCGGCGGAGGCGGCGGCCGCGAGGCCGAGGGCGAGCAGGCCGGCGACGGCGGCCTGCAGGGTGGCTTTCGATTGCATGTCTTGCTCCTTGGTAGGGGTGGGGTTGGCACAGGCGCAGCGCCTGCTCGCTGGGGTAGTCGCGCAACGGCGCGAATCCTTACGGGCATTACGTCGAAGGCGGTAGGATGGATGCGAACATGTCCGACGCCACCCGCACCGATCCGCGCTACGCGCAAATCGAAGGCCATCGCGGCTACCTAGAGCGCTACGCCATGGCGCAGCTGCGCGACACCCACCTCGCCGAGGAAGCGGTGCAGGAGGCGCTGCTCGCCGGGCTCGAGGGCATCGCGTCATTCCAGGGCAACGCGAGCCTGCGCACCTGGCTCACCTCCATCCTGCGCTTCAAGATTGCCGACCAGCTGCGCCGCACGGTGCAGGATCGCACGCGCACCGCGTCCGCGGACCAGGCCGCGTACGCCGACGAGGAGGGCTGGCTGGACGAGCTGTTCGACGAGACCGGCCACTGGCGCGATCCGCCGCAGGCCTGGGCGGATCCCGAGGCGGCATTCGAGCAGCGCCGCTTCTGGGAGGTGTTCGAGCGTTGCCTGGGCTGCCTGCCGGAGACCGGCGGCCGGGTGTTCTTCAGACGCGAGGTGCTGGGCGAGGAGACCGGGGAGATCTGCCGGGGCGAGGGGATCACGCCGTCCAACTGCTGGGTGATCCTGCACCGCGCGCGCATCGCGCTGCGCTCGTGCCTGGAGGCGCGCTGGTTCGGCACGCAGGCGGGCGATGGAAGCTGACGACGACCTCGACTGCCGCCGCGCCTCGCGCCTGCTCTCGCTCGCCGGCGAGCGGGAGCTCACCCCGGCGGAGCGCACGGCGCTGCGCCGCCATATAGAAGAATGCTTCATGTGCGCCAATTTCGAGGAGCAGCTGCGCTTCCTGCGCGCGGCCGCGCGGCGCTACCGCGAAGGCGAATGAGTTGAGGGCGGCGCCTCAGGCGTCTCCGCTGCCGCGGAAGGCCGGCAGGTTCCTGCGTGCGAACTCGAGCATGCGCTCGATCGGCACCTTGGCGCGGCGCCCGAGCGCGGGGTCCACGTGGATCTCGTGGCCGGGCGCGCCCTCGAGCGTCTCGATCAGGTTGTGCAGTCCGTTCATCGCCATCCACGGGCAGTGGGCGCAGCTCTGGCAGGTGGCGCCCTTGCCCGCGGTGGGCGCCTCGATGAACGTCACGCCCGGCAGGCGCTTGCGCATCTGGTGGATGATTCCGCCGTCGGTCGCGACGATGTACTCCGGCGCGCCGAGGCGTTCGGCCGCCTGGATGATGCCGGTCGTCGAGCCCACGGCGTCGGCCAGCGCGATCACGCTCGCGGGCGACTCCGGGTGCACCAGCACCTTGGCTTGCGGGTGCAGTGCCTTGAGCTGCGCGAGCTGCTGGGCCTTGAACTCGTCGTGCACGACGCACGAGGCGTTCCACATCAGCATGTCGACGCCGGTCACGCGCTGCACGTAGTCGCCCAGGTGCTTGTCGGGCGCCCAGAGGATCTTCTTGCCCTTCGGCGTGCAGGTGCGCGACGATCTTCTCGGCGATCGACGAGGTCACCATCCAGTCGGCGCGCGCCTTCACGGCCGCGCTGGTGTTGGCGTACACCACGACGATGCGGTCGGGATGCGCGTCGCAGAACTTCGCGAACTCGTCGGCCGGCGTGCCGAGGTCGAGCGAGCACTCGGCCGCGAGGTCCGGCATCAGCACGCGCTTCTCGGGGTTCAGGATCTTGGCGGTCTCGCCCATGAAGCGCACGCCCGCCACGACGACGGTGCCGGCGCGATGCTCGTGGCCGAAGCGCGCCATCTCGAGGGAGTCGGACACGGTCCCGCCGCTCGACTGGGCGAGATCCTGCAGGTCGGCGTCGACGTAGTAGTGCGCCACCAGCACCGCGTCGCGTTCGGCCAGCAGGCGCCGCGCGCGCTCGAGGAGCGCGGGCTTGTCGGCGGGCGCGACCACGCGCGGCGGCGTGGCCGGAGCGATGCCGATGTTGCCGTTGAAGCGCTCGAAGCGGATCTGGATCGGTGCGATGGTGGCCATGGAGACCATTTTCTCACAGCGTGGGCGCGGCTCCGCCGTGCTAACATTTCGCCCTGTTCGGCGTCCCGCCACGCAGCGGGGCGCGCCCGGGCCAAGCCGGCCGACGGAATCCTCCGAGGCGGCGCCGGCCCAGGAAATCCCATGAGGCAGCTCCTCCTCGACTTCACCCAGGCGCCCGCGCCGACCTTCGCGAACTTCGTCCACGGCCGCAACGCCGAGCTGGCGCACGCGCTGGACGCGGCTGCGCGCGGCGGTCTCGCGGAGCGGGTGGTGTACCTGTGGGGCGAAGCCGGCGCGGGCAAGACCCACCTGCTCAAGGCGTTCGCCGGCGCGGCGCACGGCGCGCGCTACGTGCCGGGCGCGGCGTTCGGCGCCGCGGATGCGGCCGGGATGCTCGCCCTGGACGACGTGGAGCGCCTCCCCGAGCCACGGCAGATCGCGCTCTTCAACGCCTTCAACGAGGGATCCTTCGGCTTGCTGCTGGTCGCCGCGTCGAGCGCGCCGCGCGAGGTGGCGCTGCGCCGCGACCTGGCCACGCGCCTGGCCACCGGGCTCACCTACCGGGTGCTCGCGTTGAGCGACGAGGAGAAGCGCGCGGCGCTTGCGGCCCATGCGCGCGCGCGCGGCTTCGCCCTTGCCGACGAGGTGAGCGCATACCTGCTCACGCACGCACGCCGCGACATGGGTTCGCTGGTGGCCGCGCTCGACTGCCTCGACCGCTACTCGCTCGAGACCGGGCGCCCGATCACGGTGCCGCTGGTGAAGGCGGCGCTGGCGTGAAGCCGCGGCTCGTGCTGTTCGACCTCGACAACACGCTGCTCGCCGGAGACAGCGACCACGCGTGGGCGCAGTTCCTGATCGAGGAGGGCGTGCTGCGCCCGGCCGAGTACCACGCGCAGAACGAGTGGTTCTACGAGCGCTACAAGGACGGCACGCTCGACATCCACGAGTTCCTCGACTTCCAGCTCGCGCCCCTCGCGGGGGTGGCGCGCGCGCAACTCGACGCCTGGCATGCCGGCTTCATGCAGCGCAAGATCCGGCCCATGATCCAGCCCGGGACGGCGCAGCTCGTGGCGAGCCACGCCGGCGCGCTCACCGCGATCGTGACCGCCACCAACCGCTTCATCACCGCGCCCATCGCCGCGGAGCTGGGCGTGCCCAACCTGCTCGCCACCGACATCGAGGAGGTGGACGGCATGTTCACCGGCAAGGCGCGCGGCACACCCACCTTCCGCGAGGGCAAGGTCCGGCGCGTGCGCGAATGGCTCGCCGGGCTGGGCACGCGGATCGAGGACTACGAGAGCTGGTTCTACAGCGATTCGCACAACGACCTCGCGCTGCTCGAGCAAGTCACCCATCCCGTGGCGGTGGAGCCGGACGCCCCCCTGCGCCGCCTCGCGCAGGAGCGCGGCTGGCCGGTCATCGCCCTGAGGGAGCCATGATCAAGAAATATCTCGACCGGATTTTCGGCCGGCGCAGCCAGGTGACCCACCGCGACGCGCGCCCCACCATCTACGGGCGCGACCAGCACGGAATCCGCCGCGAGGACATCAGCCGCTGCGCGCGGCGCACCTGCGAGGACCTGCAGCGCGCCGGTCACGCCGCGTTCGTCGTGGGCGGCGCGGTGCGCGACCTGCTGCTGGGCCGCAAGCCGAAGGATTTCGACGCGGCCACCAGCGCCACGCCCGACGAGGTGCGCTCGATCTTCCGGCGCTCGCGCATCATCGGGCGGCGCTTCCAGATCGTGCACGTGATGTGCGGGGCCGAAACCGTCGAGGTATCCACCTTCCGGGCCCACTTCGCGCGCGAGGCCGAGGCCGAGAATACCGACGCGCACGGCCGCATGCTCTCCGACAACATCTTCGGCACCCAGGCCGAGGACGCGCTGCGCCGCGACTTCACGGTGAACGCGCTGTTCTACGACCCGGTGAAGGAAGAGGTCTGGGACTACGTGCACGGCATGAAGGACCTGAAGGCGAGGAAGCTGGTGATGATCGGCGACGCCGCGACGCGCTATCGCGAGGACCCGGTGCGCATGCTGCGCGCCGCGCGCCTGGGCGCCAAGCTGGGCCTCGCGATCGACGCTCGCACGCGTGCGCCGATCGCCTCCCACCGGCACCTGCTCGAGAACGTGCCCCAGGCGCGGCTCTTCGAGGAGATCCTCAAGCTGCTCTTGTCGGGCAACGCGGTCGAATGCGTGCGCGTGCTGCGCGAGCTCGAGCTGCACCATGGCCTGCTGCCGCTGCTCGACACCGCGCTCGACGATGCGGAAGCTGGGCCGTTCGCGATGGCCGCCCTGCGCGCCACCGACGAGCGGCTCGCGGCGGACAAGCCCGTGTCCCCCGCCTTCCTGCTGGCCGCGTTGCTGTGGGGCCAGGTGGAGCGCAACCTGCGCCGCTTCGAATCCCAGGGCCAGCCGACGATTCCGGCGCTGCACGCGGCGATGCACGAGGCGCTCGACGTGCAGCGCGACTCGCTCGCGATCCCGAAGCGCTTCGACGCCACGATGAAGGAGCTCTGGCTCCTGCAGCCGCGCTTCCTGCAGCGCGGCGGCCAGCGGCCGTACCGCCTGCTGGAGCACCCGCGCTTCCGCGCCGCGTACGATTTCCTCGCCCTGCGCGCCGCCTCGGGCAACGCGCCGCAGGAGGCTGCCGCCTGGTGGGAGCGGTTCCAGGACGCGGGCCCCGACGAGCGCGAGCGCATGCTGGTCGCGGACGAGTCGGGGCCGAAGAAGAAGCGCCGGCGCCGGCGCGGCGGGCGCAAGAAGCCGTCCGAGGCGGACCTGCTGCCCGATTCGCAGGGTGCGATCGAGGAATGAGCGCTCCCGTCACCGCCGCGATCGCGCTGGGCTCCAACCTCGACGACCCGCGGGGCCACGTGGAGCGCGCGTTCGCCGATCTCGCCGCACTGCCCGACACGCAGGTCACGGCGCGCTCCGCCTTGTATCGCACCGCGCCCGTGGGCCGCATCGACCAGCCCGCCTTCGTGAACGCGTGCGCGCGGGTGGCCACGCGGCTCGGCGCCCGCGCGCTGCTCGACGAATTGCTCGCCATCGAGCGGCGCCACGGCCGCAGCAGAGGCGAGCCCGATGGGCCGCGCACGCTCGATCTCGACCTGGTGCTCTACGGCGACGCCGTGATCGACGAGCCGGGGCTCACGGTGCCGCATCCCCGCGCCCACCAACGCGCGTTCGTGCTGGCCCCGCTGGTGGATGCCTGGCCCGACGCGCGCATCCCGGGCAAGGGGCCGGCGGCCGAGTGGCTCGCGCGCGCCGCCGGGCAGGCCATCGAGCGCATCGCCCCATGAAGCACCGCTACCTCGTGGTCGAGGGCCCGATCGGGGCCGGCAAGACCAGCCTCGCGCGCAAGCTCGCGCAGCGCATGAGCGCCACGCTGATGCTCGAGGACCCGGGCGCCAACCCCTTCCTCGGCCAGTTCTACCGCGACATGCGCCGCTACGCGCTGCCCACGCAGCTCTTCTTCCTCTTCCAGCGCGTGGCCCAGATCGAGGCGCTCAAGCAGCCCGACCTCTTCGGCCAGCCGACGGTCGCGGATTTCACGCTCGCCAAGGACCCGCTGTTCGCGCGCATGACCCTCGACGACGCCGAGTACCAGCTCTACGCGAAGATCTACGGGCACGTGAAGCCGCAAGCGCCGGTGCCCGACCTGGTGATCTACCTGCAGGCCTCGGTGAACACACTCGTCGCGCGCGTGAAGAAGCGCGCCGACCCGGTCGAGGCCGGCATCGAGGAGGGCTACCTGCGCCGGCTCTCCGAGGCATACACGAGCTACTTCTACGACTACACCGACAGCCCGCTGCTGATCGTGAACAGCGAGCGCCTGAACTTCGTCGAGGTGCCGGAGCACCTGGACCTGCTGGTCGAGCGGGTGAACGCGATGCGCGGCGGGCGGGAGTTCTTCAACCGGGCCTGAGGCTGCTTCGCGCCATCGTCCGCGATCCGTCGCCCCGGATTGGTGCAATGCAGCAAGTCATGTCAAAATTCGCGTCCTGCCCTTCCCAGCGAGGCCCTGATGAGCGTGCACGACGAGAAGACGTCCAGGGTGACAGTGCCCCAGTTGCAGGCCCGCGCGCGCTCGGGAGAAAAGCTCGTGATGCTCACCTGCTATGACGCGAGCTTCGCGAGCATCTCCGAGCAGGCGGGCGTGGACATGCTGCTGATCGGCGATTCCCTGGGCATGGTGGTGCAGGGGCGCGACACGACGCTCGCGGTGACGCTCGAGGAGACCGAGTACCACGTGCGCTGCGTGGCGCGCGGCAGCCGCACGGCGCTGGTGATCGCCGACCTGCCGTTTTCCACGTTCCAGGAATCCAGGGAGCAGGCGTTCCGCAGCTCCGCGCGCATGCTCGCCGCGGGCGCGCAGATGGTGAAGCTCGAGGGCGGCGCGGTGATGGTGGAGACCACGCGCTTCCTGGTCGAGCGGGGCATCCCGGTGTGCGCGCACATCGGCCTCACGCCGCAGTCGGTGCACACGCTCGGCGGCTATCGCGTGCAGGGCCGCGGCGCGCAGGATGCCGAGCGCCTGGTGGCCGAGGCGAAGGCGCTCGAGGCGGCGGGCGCGGCGCTCGTGCTGATGGAGGCGATGCCCGCGCCGCTCGCGCGCCGCGTGACCGAGGCGATCACCGTGCCTACCATCGGCATCGGCGCCGGGGCCGACGTGTCGGGCCAGGTGCTCGTGGTCTACGACATGCTCGACATCTACCCGGGGCGCAAGGCGCGTTTCGTGAAGAACTTCATGGCGGGAGCGCCGAGCGTGAAGGCGGCGATCGAGGCGTACGTGCGCGCGGTGAAGGACCGCACCTTCCCCGGCCCGGAGCATGCTTGGAGCTGATCCACACGGTCGCGCAGCTGCGCACGCGGCTTGCGCACGCGCATCCGGTCGCATTCGTGCCGACCATGGGCAACCTGCACGCGGGGCACCTCGCGCTGGTCGCGGCCGCGCGCGGCCGCGGCAAGTGCGTGGCGGCCTCGATCTTCGTGAACCGCCTGCAGTTCGAGCCCGGGGGCGACTTCGACCGCTATCCGCGCACCCTTCCCGACGACTGCGCGCAGCTCGAGCGCGCGGGCTGCGACGTGGTGTTCGCGCCCGACGAGCAGGAGATGTATCCCGGGCCCCAGGAGATCTTCGTCACCCCGCCGCACCTCGCCGAGCAGCTGTGCGGCAGCTTTCGCCCGGGACACTTCCAGGGCGTGGCGACGGTGGTGACCAAGCTCTTCCATATCGTCACGCCCGACGTCGCCGTGTTCGGCAAGAAGGACTACCAGCAGCTGCACGTGATCCGCGCGCTCGTGCGCCAGCTCAACTTCCCGATCGAGATCGTGGGGGTGGAGACGGTGCGCGAGCCCGACGGGCTGGCGATGTCGTCGCGCAACGGCTATCTCACGGCGGCGCAGCGCGCCGACGCGACGCGGTTGAACCGCGCGCTGCACGGCGTGAAGGCCGCGGTCGTGCGCGGCGCGGGGAACCTCGATGCGCTGCTCGCCGCCGCGCGGGACGACCTCGCGTCCCACGGCTGGCGGGTCGACTACGTGGCGTTGCGCAGCCAGTCCGACCTGGCGCCCGCGCGGCCGGGCGAGCGCAGGCTCGTCGTGCTCGGCGCCGCGTGGCTCGGCAGCACGCGCCTCATCGACAACCTCGAGTTCGAGGCGCGGGAAGGAGGAGGGCCATGAAGATACTGGTGAGCGAGGTGGGGCCGCGCGACGGCCTGCAGAGCATCAAGCGCACGATGCCCACGCCGGCCAAGCATCGCTGGATCCGCGCGCTTGCGCAGGCCGGGCTCGCGGAGATCGAGGTCGCGTCGTTCGTGCCCGCGAAGCTGCTGCCGCAGATGGCCGATGCCGCCGACGTGGTGCGCGAGGCGGCGAAGATCCCGGGCCTCACGGTGCTGGCGCTCGCCCCCAACCTGCGCGGCGTGCAGGACGCGGCGGCGGCCGGCGCGCACAAGGTGACGCTGCCGGTGTCGGCCTCGCACGCGCACAGCCTCGCCAACATCCGCATGAGCTGCGAGGAAGCGATCGAGCAGGTGGGGCGCATCTGCGCATTTCGCGACGCGCTTCCCGCGCCGCGCAAGCTGAAGGTCGAGGTGGGCCTGTCGACGGCGTTCGGCTGCACGCTCCAGGGCGCGGTCGACGAGGACTGGGTGTTCGAGATGGCCGAGCGCGTCGCGCGCCATGGCGCGGATTCGGTCGGTCTTTCCGACACCACGGGCTACGCGAATCCCGTGCAGGTGAAGCGCATGTTCCTGCGGCTGAACAGCCTGCTCGGCGACAAGGCGGGCGGCGCGCACCTGCACAACACGCGCGGCCAGGGCCTCGCCAACGTGGTGGCCGCGCTGGAAGCGGGCGTGACCACCTTCGACGCCTCGCAGGGCGGCATCGGCGGCTGCCCCTACGCGCCGGGCGCCTCGGGCAACATCGTGACCGAGGACCTGGTGTTCCTGCTCGAGTCGATGGGTCTCGATACCGGCATCGACATCGCGAAGCTGATCGAGGCGCGCCAGGCGTTCATCGCGGGGCTTCCCGGCGAGCCGATCTACGGCCACGTGCCGGATGCGGGGCTGCCCAAGGCGTTCAGGCGGGCGCGCGAGCAGCTGCGGCCATGAGGCAGCCGTTGCCGCTCGCCGGCATCCGCGTGGTCGAGCTCTCCCACATGGTGATGGGACCCACGTGCGGGCTCGTGCTCGCCGACCTGGGTGCGGAGGTGATCAAGGTCGAGCCCGCGGGCAAGGGCGATCCCACGCGCTACCTGAAGAGCACGGGCGCGGGCTTCTTCGCCGCGTTCAGCCGCAACAAGAAGAGCGTGACCCTCGACCTGGGCACGCCGCAGGGCATCGACCAGGCGAAGCGCCTGGTCGCCACCGCCGACGTCTTCCTCGAGAACTTCCGTCCCGGCGCGCTCGAGGCGAAGGGCCTGGGATACGAGGCGCTCGCGAAGGACAACCCGCGCCTCGTCTATTGCTCGCTCAAGGGCTTCCTCGCCGGCCCCTACGAGAAGCGCACGGCGCTGGACGAGGTGGTGCAGATGCTGAGCGGGCTCGCGTACATGACCGGGCCGGTCGGCAAGCCGCTGCGCGCCGGGGCGCCGGTGAACGACATGATGGGCGGCATGTTCGGCGCGATCGCGATCCTCGCCGCGCTGCGCAGCCGCGATCGCACCGGGCGCGGGCAGTACGTGCAGAGCGGCCTGTTCGAGAACGCGGCGTGGCTGGTCTCCACCCACATGATGCAGCATGCGGTGACCGGGGCCGCGCCCGAGCCGATGTCCGCGGGCAAGCGCGCGTGGGGCGTGTACGACGTCTTCGAGTCCGCCGACGGCGTGCAGCTCTTCGTCGGCGTGGTGACCGAACGCCAGTGGGAGATCTTCACGAAGGCGCTGGGCGAGGCCGAGCTGCTCGATCCGGCCTACGCGACCAACAACCAGCGCGCGGCCGTGCGCGAGGCGCTGATTCCCCTGGTGGCGCGGCTGCTGAAGAAGCATTCGCTCGCCGAGCTCGAGAAGATCTGCGAGGAGGGCGGGCTGCCCTTCGCGCGCATCCAGACGCCCTCGGACCTGTTCGACGATCCGCACCTTTCGGCCGGCGGCCTGATCGACCTGACACTTCCCGGCGGCACGCACACCACCATCCCGGCGCTCCCGATCGAGCTGGACGGCGAGCGCCTGGCATTGCGCTCGCCGCTGCCCGGGCCCGGCGAGCACAACGACGAGATCCTGGGGCCGCTGCGCCGCTGAAGCGGGCGATTGCCACTCGCATCCGGATCGCGTCCAATAGCGCCATGTGGAACCTCGACTTCGCGCCGCCGCAAGTCATCGCCGCCCGCGTGCTCACGCGGCTGCCCGACGAATTCCAGGAGCCCCGGCGCAGCGAGTGGGGAGAGGCGAACAAGCCGGGTGAGCCGATCGCGAGCTTCCTCGAGGGGCCGTCGTTCGATCGCGCGGGCAACCTCTACGTGACCGACATTCCGTTCGGCCGGATCTTCCGCATCTCGCCCAAGCTCGAGTGGACGCTGGTGGCCGAGTACGATGGCTGGCCCAACGGGATCGCGATCCATCGCGACGGCACGCTCTGGATCGCCGACTATCGCCGCGGGCTCCTCAGGCTCGATCCCAGCGCGAAGCAGCCCGCGGCGATCCTGGGACACCGCAACAGCGAATCGTTCCGGGGCTTGAACGACCTCACGTTCGACGCCGGCGGCAACTGCTACTTCACCGACCAGGGGCAGACCGGGCTGCACGATCCCACCGGGCGCGTCTATCGCCTGCGCACCACCGGCCAGCTCGAGCTCGTGGTGGGCGGCATCCCCAGCCCCAACGGCGTGGCGTTGAACGCGCACGGCCGCGCGCTCTACATCGCGGTCACGCGTGCCAACCAGGTGTGGCGCGGGCCGCTGCTCGCCGACGGCACGGTCTCGAAGGTCGGGGCGCTGCGCACCTTCTTCGGCACCAGCGGACCCGACGGGATGGCGGTGGACGTGGACAACCGGCTGGTGGTGGCGCACGCGAGCCTGGGTGGCGCCTTCGTGCTGAATCCGCGCGGCGAGGTGACGCACTTCGTGCGGAGCCCCGTGGGCACCACCGTCACCAATGTGGCCTATCGCCCCGGGACCGCGACACTGGTACTCACCGAGAGCGCGACCGGCTCGATCCTCGAAGCGGAGATGCCGGCCGCGGGCGCGCCGCTCTACTCGCACGCCTGAGCGGCGCGCCTTACTTGCCCTTGAACTCGGGCTTGCGCTTTTCCATGAAGGCCTTGCGGCCTTCGGCGTAGTCCTCGCTGTCGAAACACGCGAGCGTCAAGCGCCGGCAGAGCTCCATGTCGATGTCGGCGGGGCTCTTGAGCACTTCCGCGATGATGCGCTTGCCGGCGCGGATCGTGAGGGGCGCACCCTCGGCGATGGCGCGTGTGAACTCCTCGAGCAGCTCGTCCAGGCCATCGGCGCCGGCCACTCGGTTGATGAGCCCCATGCGCTGCGCTTCCTCGGCGCCGATGCGCCGCGCCGTGAAGAAGATCTCCTTGGCGCGGGCGGGGCCCACGAGGTCCACGAGGTTCTTCATCGCCGAGAAGCGGTAGCCTAGGCCCAGGCGCGCAGCGGGTACGCCGAACTGCGAATCCGCCGAGGCGATGCGCAGGTCGCACGCGATCGCCACGTTCAAGCCGCCGCCGAGACAGTAGCCGCGGATGCAGGCGATCGTGGGCTTGCCGAAGTCGTGGATCGCCGCGAGCGCAGCCTCCGCGATCACCTCGTAGCGTCCCACCGCCTCCTTGGCCGAGCGCAGGTCCGCGAACTGCGAGATGTCCGCGCCCGAGACGAAGGCCTTGCCGCCCTCGCCGGAGAAAACGAGCAGGCGCACGGCGTGGTTGGTCTCGGCGTGCTGCAGCAGCGGCGGCAGCGCCTCCCACATGTCCACCGACACGGCGTTGTGCCGGGCGGGGTTGTTGAAGCGCACGTGCGCCACCGGGCCCTCGATCCAGGCCTTCACGCGCTCGGTGGGGGAGGCGAACTCGCTCGGGGTTTCCATCAATAGACTCCTGCGGTTTTCATGCGTGCGAGCTCCTCGGGGCCGTATCCGATCTCGGCGAGGACCTCCTCGGTGTGCTCGCCGCGCCTGGGCGCGGCGCGCGCGATGGTCGAGGGCGTGCGCGTGAGGGTGACGGGCTGGCCCACCAGGTGCTGCTCCCCGTAGTGCTTCGAGACCACGGTCTTCACCATGCCCAGGTGGCGCACCTGCGGCTCCTCGAACACTTCCTTCAGGTTGTTGATGCGCCCGCACGCGACCCCTTCGCGGTTGAGCAGCTCGATCCAGTGCTCGCTCGGCTGCAGCACGAGCTTCTTCTCGATCTCGGCGTTCAGCCAGTCGCGGTTCTGGCTGCGCGCGGACTTGGTCCCGGCGCGGGGATCCTCGATCCATTCGGGAGCGCCGAGGACGCGGCAGAAGCGCTCCCAGATCTTGCCGCCGAATACCGCGATGTTGATGTGGCCGTCCTGCGTGCGGTACACGCCCGTCGGGATGCTCGTGGGATGGAAGTTGCCCGCCTGGCCGGGGACCTCGCCGTCGATGGTCCAGCGCGCGGTCTGGAAATCCATCATGTAGATCTGCGCCTCGAGCAGCGAGGTGTGCAGCCATTGGCCCTTGCCGGAGCGCTCGCGCTCGAGCAGCGCCACGGTCACGCCGTACGCGGCGAAGATGCCCGCGCAGAGGTCGGCGATCGGCAGCCCCACGCGCAGCGGTCCCTGACCCGGCAGCCCGGTCACGGACATGAGCCCGCCCATGCCCTGCGCGATCTGGTCGAAGCCGGGGCGCGTCGCGTAGGGGCCGGCCTGGCCGAAGCCGGAGATGCTTGCATAGACCAGGCGCGGATTGATCTGCGCGAGGTGCTCGTAGTCGATCGCGAGGCGGTGCTTCACGTCGGGGCGGAAATTCTCGAGCAGGACGTCGGAAGCGGCCGCGAGCCGCTTCAGCACCTCGATCCCGGCGGGCTCCTTGAGGTTGAGCGTGATCGAGCGCTTGTTGCGGTGCGTGTACTGGTAGTCGCAGCCTTCCTGCCCGCCGAGGGTATCGTCGCCGCGCATGTGCTCGGGCATCTGCACCTGGATCACGTCGGCGCCCCAGTCGGCGAGCTGGCGCGCGGCGGTGGGACCGGCGCGCACCTGCGTGAGGTCGATCACGCGGAACGGGGCAAGGGCCGCGGAGGCCGGGAGGGCGGGCATCGTCAGGCCCCGAGGTGTCGGCCGAAGAAGTCCAGCGTGCGCCGCCACGAGAGCGTCGCGGCCGCTTCGTCGTAACGCGGCGTGGTGTCGTTGTGGAAGCCGTGCTGGGTGTTCGGATAGATGTAGGCGTGGTACTCGACGCGGTGCGCCTCGAGCACCGCCTCGAACGCGGGCCAGCCCGACGTGATGCGCTGGTCCTCGGAGGCGTAGTGCAGGAGCATCGGCGACCTGATCTTCGCCGCCTCGGCCGCGGGCGGCTGCATGCCGTAATACGGCACCGCGGCGGCGAGGTCGGGATAGCGCGTGGCGATCGTGTTCACCATTCCGCCGCCGAAGCAGAATCCGACCGCGCCCACCTTGCCGCTGAAGTCGGGGCGCAGCTTCACGTAATCCACCGCCGCCACCAGGTTCTCGGTGCGCTGGTGCGCGTCCAGCTTGGCGAACATCTCGCGCGCGAGCTCCTCGTTGCCCGGATAGCCGCCGACGGGCGTGAGCGCATCGGGCGCGAACGCGACATAGCCCTCGACGGCGAGCCGGCGCGCCACGTCCTCGATGTACGGGTTGAGGCCGCGGTTCTCGTGGATCACCACCACCGCCGGGCGCTTCGCTTTCGCCGCCGCGGGCCGCGCGAGGTAGCCGCGCATGTGCCCCGATCCCTTGGGCGCGAGGTAATCCGCGTAGCCGGCGTCGATGCGCTTGTCGCCGGGCTTCACCTGCTCGGCCCAGGCGAAGTTGGGGACCAGGGCCTCGAGCATCGCGGCCGCGGTGAAGCCGCCCGCCGCGTAGCGCGCGGCGCGCTCCAGGAAATCGCGGCGCGAGAGGGCGCCGTGCACGTAGCCGTCGAAGAGCTGCAGCACTTCGGGTGGGAAATCGCTCGCTTTCCTGCGTTCCATGGTCTCTCCGCTAGCGGAAGAATCCGCGCAATTCGGACAGGGTCGCTTCAGGCATCGCTTGTCCCGATGGATCATTATCGCCCGGGCCAGCAGGGAAGGGTCGGGCCGCGCCCGGTGTTAATCTGGCAATCCGGATCCCGGTCACGCTTGCCGATGAAGTCGCTACGAAGTCTCGGTTTCGCAACCTGCCTCGCCCTCGCCGTGCTGGTGAGCGAGCAGGGCGTGCTGTTGCACGAGCTGGGGCACGACCTGGAACACCTGCAGGCGGCCGCGGACGACCACGACGGCGATCACGACCACGGTCGCGACGGCCACCATCCGCCCCCGCACGACTGCGTCAAGTGCTTCGTGTTCTCGCAGTTGTCCGGATCGGCGCCGGCCGCGATCGCGGCGCTCGCCACGGTCAACGAAGCGATACGCCATATCCCCTTCATCGCGATCCCGGCGCCTTCGCGCACGGTAGTCGCCACGCGCAGCCGCGCACCGCCCGCCATTCTCTAGCGTCCCGCGAAGCCGCGGCGGCCGTCTCGACGACGGCTGCCGTGTCGTTCCATCCGACATTGGAGAATGGCGATGCTCGCTCATGCCAGGCGTTTCCTCGCATCAATCGGCGGCCACCGCATCCCGGCGGCCCTGCTGGCCGCAACGGGGCTGACAGCCCCGCTGGCGGCGCACGCCTGCGCCACTTGCGGCTGCACCCTCAGCACCGACGCGGCGATGGGCTATTCCAGCTCCTCCGGCTGGCGCGTGAACCTGCAGTACGACTACATCGACCAGGACCAGCTGCGCGGCGCAACGGGAACGGTATCGGCCGCGCGGGTGGTGAACGATCCGACCACCGGCGAGCTGGAGCACGCGACCGTGAACCGCTACTTCACCGCGGGCATCAACTACAGCCCGAGCGCCGACTGGAACTTCAACCTGCAGGTTCCCTACCTGGTGCGCACCCACAGCAGCTATACCGACAGCACCTCCGCGCCGTTCGACGACTCCCAGCTCGATTCCGCGAATCTCAGCAGCTCGCGCAGCGCAAGCCTGGGCGACGTGAGGCTCATCGCCAGCTACCGCAGCCTGCTGCCGACGCACAACCTCGGCGTGCAGCTCGGCGTGAAGCTGCCCACGGGACGCTACGGCGGACCCAATGCCGACGGCACCGGCGTCGTGGGCAGGAGCCCGGTGACGTTCTCCGGCGGCCCGAGCGCGGGCGAGCTGCTCGACACCAGCCTGCAGCCCGGCACCGGCAGCACGGACCTCATCGTCGGGGCCTACTACTACCAGGCCATCAGCCAGGACTTCGATGCGTTCGTGAACGGCCAGTTCCAGGCGGCGATTGCGCAGAAGCTGGACCAGCCGGATGCGGACTTCCGCCCGGGCAATCTCGGCGTGCTGAGCGTCGGCCTGCGCTACGAGGCGAACCCGAAGTTCGTGCCGCAGCTGCAGCTCAACGTATCGCGCAAGAGCCATGACCAGGGCGCGCTCGCGGACGTGCAGGACAGCGCGGGCACCGTCGCGTACCTGAGCCCGGGCATCACGCTGAGCGCACTGAAGGACACCTTCGTGTATGCGTTCGTGCAGGTGCCGGTGTACAGCAAGCTCGACGGCTACCAGCTGTTCCCGCACTGGACTGCGAGCGTGGGCGTGAGCCATGCGTTCTAGCGGCGCGCCCGGCTCGGCGGCGCGGCGCGCGTGGCTGCGTCGCGCCGCAGCGCTCGTGGGGGCCGCCACGATGCCGCTCGAAGCGCGCGCCAACAGCCTCAAGGTCGGCGAGCCGGCGCCGCCGCTCGTGCTGCATACCCTCGACTCCAGGAGCATCGCCACGCGCGACCTGCTCGGGCAGGTCGTCGTGGTCACGTTCTGGGCGACGTGGTGCGAGCCGTGCCGCGACGAGCTGCCGCTGCTTTCCGCCTATTACGTGCGCCATGCGCGCGACGGGCTTGCGGTGCTGGGCTTCTGCCTGGACGGCGCGGACGCCCTGGCCGAGGTGCGCAAGACGGCGGACACGCTGGAATTTCCCGTCGGGCTGCTGGGCAGCGCCTGGGCGGGCGGCTACGGGCGCATCTGGCGCCTTCCCGTGAGCTTCGTGATCGACCGCGCCGGCATCCTGCGCTACGACGGCTGGCAGGCCGAGCAGCCCGTATGGACGCAAGCCAGCCTGGAGCAGGTAGTCGGTCCGTTGCTGCTCGCACGGGCGGATCGCGTACTTCAGAAGTAGTACCGCGCGTAGAGCTCGAGCTTGCGTGACGCGAGCTTCTCGCCGAAATCCGTACCGCTCCCGCCGTGCAGCACGAACAGGCGCAGCCGCAGCTCCACGTTGTTGATGCCCGTGTAATCCAGCTCGGGGGTCACCTGGTAGCTGTGGTCGCGGAGGTTCACCATCGCGGTCAGTGCAGGCGTGAAATAGACCACGCCCAGCGCGTCCTTTTGCTGGGCCCTGAAATAGGCGTAATCCGTCCCGGCGTTGGGACGTCCGTAGGCGCCCTGGCTGAGCGCGACGGCCCTCTGGACCAGCGCGTCGTTGCCGGTCTGCGCGAGCTGCGCGAACGCCGCATCGGTCAATTGATGGAACTCGCGCGCCTCGGCGTCGGAGTATCCCGTTCCATTGTGGTAGTACTCGGCGATGTAGGTGGTGTCGGCCGCGCTCAGGTAGCGCAGGCCGAGCAGGTAGCTGGTGGCGTCGGCGGTCCGGTTGGTGACGTGGCCCGAGCCATCGGTGAGCGGTTGCGAGAATTGCAGGATGCGCGCCCATTCGCCGTGAAGCTCGAAGTTCGTGGTCACGTTGCGGGAGAAATCGAACCCGAATCGCGCAGGACGGCTGCCCTTGCCCTGCCACGCGAAGTCGAGGTCGGTGTCCCGGTAGAGGAGGTAGAGCTTCGCGGCGGGGTTCAGATGCCCGCGGCCGCCGAAATCTCCGTTGACGTTGCTCTCCACCGGCAGCAGCACCGGCGTGAACGCGACGGTCCGCAGCGCGCCTCCCGGGCTCGCGATCCAGTCCGCATCCGCCATGACGAAGCCCTCGCGCGCGAGCTGCGGATCGTTCGGGTCCTTGGGCCGCTCGACGAAGCCGATCGGGTTCCACGCGTAGCCCTTGCCCCACTTGAGCGCGCGCTTTCCCGCCTCGAGCGTGAAGGCCGGGTCGGGACGGATCGAATAGGCGGCTTCGTAGACGCTCTCGTCGTGCCCATGGGCCGCCTCGTCGGCCTGCACGCTCGAATTGGTGCGAAAGTCGAAGGTGCCGATGTCCTGGCGCAATTTGCCCACGAGCTGCAGCGTCGCGGTGGTGCGATCAAGGCTGTCCCGCTGCGGGAGACCCAGGTTGCCGAGCCGATAGAAGGTCCCGTCCCGGTTGAGATCGAAGGCTTCCTGCTTGAGCTCGAGATAGCCGCCCAGCTCGAAAGGCTTCTTCTCGAAGGCGGACGCATCGAAGGCAGGCTCCTGCGCCGCCGCCGGGAGCGCCAGCAGGAGGAGCAGCACCGGCAGCACGAGCGGCGCCGGCGTCCGCGCCCGGCTCATTTGCGCAGCTCTTGGACGCGCGGAAGGTAATTGAGGGTGAAGATCTCGTCCGCGAAGTCGCGCTTCTTGAGGCCCGACCATTGCATGATCGACTTGTAGCCCTTCTGCAGCGGGCTGTCGGTCTCGAGCGTCGCGGGCCGCCGGATGCCGCCGCCGAAATCCTTGATGTCGCTGAAGCGCAGCGTCTTGATGAGCAGGCCGCTCGCCGCGTAGCACTCGATCTTGGCGGGGAGGATGGACTTCCTGTCCACCCACATCTTGAGCCGATCGTAGGCGACCTCGCCGGTCTTGGCCTTCAGCGTGAGCAGGTACGCATCGCCCTGCTCCTCCGTCGCTTCCACGTCGTATTCAGCGGTGTAGTCGATGCGCAGGATGTCGGCATTGTTGAAGACGCTGCCGGTCACGGACTGCAGGCTCGTGATGCGGATCGCGCGCCCGACGTCGGGGATGTAGAGCCACATGTTGTCGCCCAGGCGCAGCGTCACGCGTCCCTTGTCGCTCGCCGGGGCGAGGAAGAGCGCCACGATCTTGTCGCGGCCCTTCTTCATCGTGTAGAGCACGGAGACCTTCTTGGTCCCGTCGGGTTGTATATCCGTGAGCTGCCGGTAGGATTCGTAGGATTCGGGCTCCAGGTTGCGGTCCACCTTCTGCAGGATCTGGGTCCCGTCGAGCGCAGCGGCCGGGAGCGCCAGCGCAACGAGGCACAAGGCCAGCCAGAGGCGCGCTTGCACGCGGTGTCCCGCGATCAGACGTGGGAGAGCGCGCGCACGGGATCCATGCGGGACGCCTTCCACGCCGGCTGCAGGCTCGCGAGCAGCGCCATCAGCACGACCACCGCGACAATGGTCGCCACGTCGCGCACGCCGATCGCGGGCGAGAGCACGAGCCCCTGCTGCATGCCGAAGTCGAAATGGATCTTCCAGACGTTCAGCGCATAGATCACCACGAGGCTCGCGGCGGTCCCGAGCGCCGCCCCCCCCACGCCGAGCAGCAGCCCCTCGGTGAGGAAGAGCGCAAGGATCCGGCGCGGCGGCGTCCCGATCGCCGCGATGGTGCCGATCTCGCGGATGCGCTCGTAGACGGCCATCACCATGACGTTGAGGATGCTGATGAGGACGATCGACACGAGCATGATCTTGATGAAGAGCGTGAGCAGGTCGATCATCTTCGCGATGTTCGAGAACGGCGAGAGCGCGGCCCACGTATGCACTTCGAGGCCGCCGCCCTGGCCGGACGCCTGCTTCGCGGGATCGGGCGTGGAGCCCTGGCCGGAGAGCGCCGGGATCTCGCGGGAAAGGCGCGCATACGCCGCGTCGAGCTGCGCGGGATCTTTCAGCCGGATCGCGATCTCGCTTACTTCGGGCTGCGCCATGCGCAGCAGGGTCCTCGCGTCCTCGATGCGGATGTAGGCGTCCTTGCCGCTCGGCCCGGAAACGGCCTCCATGATCCCCCGGACGGTGAAGGTCTTGCCGTTGACCGAGCCGTCGCGGTTGGTGGCGACCAGCACCACCGTGTCGCCGACCTTCACCTTCATGCCCTTGGCGAGGATCGTCGGAATCAGGATCTCGCCGGGCTTGAGCAACGGGCGATCCTTGCTGCCCTCGACGATGCGGCCCGGCATCAGCGGGGTGGTGGCGGTCTCCTTGTCGGGATCGATGCCGTTCACGCGCACGCTGGTGGTCTCCGTGAAGTTGCTGAACATGGCGCCGAGCTTCACGCGCTCGGAGTACGCCTCGATCGCCGGGTCCTGGTCGAGCACCTGCTCGATCTTTCCGACCATCGCGGGCTGGATGTTGAGGTTGAGCGGCAGGTTGTCGATCGAGGCGACGTAACCCTTGCGATGGATCTCGATGTGTCCCAGCACCGCGTCGGTGAACTGCCCGATCATCATCGCCTTGAACGATCCGGCGGTTGCGATGAAGAGCAGCACGGCGACGACTCCGAGCGTGATCAGCGTGGAGGTGAGCAGCGTGCGCCGATGGAAGCGGGCGAGGTTCCTCAGCGCGATCTTGAGCACGTTAAGCATGGACGGCCGCCTTCCTTTCCGGCGCCGGCGGCGTCGCCTTGCCTCGATCGGAGATCCGGCCGTCCTCGAGGGTGAAGATCACCTCGGCCTCGGACATGATCTTGGGATCGTGCGTGGAGAAGACGAACGTCGTTCCCAGCTCGTCGCGCATCTTTTTCATCAGCCCGATGATGCGATAGGCCGTGTCGTGGTCGAGGTTCGCGGTGGGCTCGTCGGCGAGCACGAGCCGCGCGTCGGTCGCGAGCGCGCGGGCGACCGCGACGCGCTGCTTCTGCCCGCCCGAGATCTGGTCGGGCCGCTTCTTCTCCTGGCCAGCCATGCCGACCGCCTCGAGCAGCCGCATCGCCTGGGCGCGCCGCTTCGCTTCGGGCCACTCCTGCACCATGATCAGCGGGTACTCGACGTTCTCGTACACCGTGAGGACGGGGATCAGGTTGAAATCCTGGAAGATGAAGCCGATGTTCCTGCCGCGGAACTCGGCGGCCGCGCGCCGGTTAAGCGTCGTCACGTCGGTGCCCGCGACCGAGAGCGCTCCGCTGCTCGGATGGTCCAGGCAGCCGATCATGTTGAGCAGCGTGGACTTGCCGCTTCCCGAGGGTCCGACGAAGGCGACGAACGACTTTGCCTCGATGGCGAAATCGACGCCCCGGATCGCCGGCACGTCGATCTCGCCCGCGCGATAGGTCTTCACCAGCTTGTCGGCTTGGATCAGCGTCATCGATTGCGTCCTTCGCGAATCGAAGGGACAGTTGCACGCTACACCCGGTCTTGCAGGACCCCTTGACGTGGGTCAAGCTGCTGCGGGCGGCATCGGCGCCTTCACCGCGTCGCCGGCATTCCGTCGGGCGGGAAATCCGTCACCTGCAATTGTTGTGCAGCTTCCATTTGTCGGCATGCCCGATGGCCACGGCCCAGGCCGGCACGGTGCAGTCCTTGCCGGCCGCCGCGACGGAGGAGGCGGGCAGGGGCTGCGCCTCGCCCGGGATCATCCGGCCCACCGCCACGACCAGGACCACGAACAGGAGGGCGATCGCCGACTGTCCCGCGGTGATCCGCGTCGATGAATTCATCCGGGGAACCTCGCAGACGTTGCCCGGGCACAGCCGGGCCTTCTCCTTGAAGGCCAGGTTGTAGACCTTGCAGGCGATGCAGATGCCGAAGGCCGACTCGAAGAAGAGCAGGGCGAGGCAGGTGAGGCAGATGAGGAGGTTGAACGGCCCGATGATCCTGTTCACCACGATCAGGTAGAACATGGTCACCGCGAGGGCGAGGCCGATGCTCCACGCGAACTGCTTCTGCGGCGCGCCGACCAGCTCCTCGCCCTGCCGGCGCACGAAGAACCGGCCGGCGATCATCGTGGGAGCGTACCGGGGATTCACGAAGACCCGGATCGAGAAATCGACCAGGAACGCGATCACGAAGACGCGCGTGTAGTAGAAGTCGCCCGTGAGCCAGGCGTTCATGAACGCGACCAGCGCGAAGAGGAAGAGGATTCCGGCGGCGGCCCTCACCTCCCGCTCGTTCAGCACCGGGACCTCGTATCCCTCCACGATCTCGCCGAAATGGATGATCCGGTTCATGTTGCACCCCTCGTCGAAGCAACGCCTCTCCCGTGCGATTGTGGACCAGGGGGCCGGAATACCCCTGATGCAGATCAACGGGAATGCTTCAGAGCGCCTCGATCACCGCCCGCGTGACCTGCGCGGTCGTCGCCTTGCCGCCCAGGTCGGGCGTCTGCAGGCCGCTGCCGGTCACCGTCTCGACCGCCTGCATGAGCCGCGCGGCGGCTTTGGACTCGCCCAGGTGCTCGAGCATCATCGAGGCGGACCAGAACGTGGCGACCGGGTTCGCGATGCCCTTGCCGGTGATGTCGAAGGCCGAGCCGTGGATGGGCTCGAACATCGAGGGAAACGTCCGCTCGGGATTGAGGTTCGCCGTGGGCGCGATGCCGAGGCTGCCGGAGAGCGCGGCGGCGAGATCGGAGAGGATGTCGGCGTGCAGGTTGGTGGCGACCATCACGTCGATGGTCGCGGGCTTCAGCACCATGCGCGTGGTCATCGCGTCCACCAGCTCGCGGTCCCATCGCACGTCGGGATAGCCCGTAGCCACCTCGAAGAAGATCTCGTCCCACAGCACCATGCCGTGGCGCTGCGCGTTCGACTTGGTGACGAGCGTGAGGTGCTTGCGCGGCCGCTTGCGCGCCAGCTCGAAGGCGAAGCGATGGATGCGCTCCACGCCCACGCGCGTGAAGATGGCGACGTCGCTCGCCGTCTCGATGGGCAGCCCCGCGTGCACGCGTCCGCCCACGCCGGAATATTCGCCCTCGGTGTTCTCGCGGATCACCACCCAGTCGATGTCCTTGCCGTTGGCGAGCGGGCTCTTCACGCCGGGCAGCACGCGCGTGGGGCGCACGTTGGCGTACTGGTCGAAGCCCTGGCAGATGGGCAACCGCAGCCCCCACAGCGAGACGTGGTCGGGCACCTTCTGGCTGCCGACCGCGCCGAAGAAGATCGCGTCGAACGCGCGCAGCCGCTCGAGCCCGCCGGGCGGGATGTAGTGGCCCGCGTCGAGGTAGAGCTGCGAGCTCCACGCAAAGCGCTCGAATGCGAGGCCGAACCCGCCGGCGGCCCGCGCGAGGGCCTGCAGGACTTCGATGCCCGCCTCGATGACCTCCGGGCCGATGCCGTCCCCGCCGATCGCCGCGATCCGATGCGTCTTCAGGTTCTTCGTGTTCATGCCTTCCTCAGGAAATCGAAGTCCACGCCCGCGTCGGCCTGCGTGACGGTGTCGAGAAAGAGCTTGAGGTAGCCGCGCGGCGCGCTCGGGGCGGCCACCGGGTGGGCCGCGCGCCGGCGCGCGAGCTCTTCGTCGCTCACCAGCAGCATGAGCTCGCGCGCGGGCACGTCGAGCGCGGATGCGATCGCCGCTCGCGCACCCACGCGAGCGGCCCGCCGATCGGCCGCCTCGGGCGTCACGTGCAGCACGATGGTGCCGGCGGCCGTGCCGCTCATGCGCCCGTCGGAGATGCGCACCATGTCCTTCACGCCCGGCGCGCGCGAGCTTCTTCGGGATCGGGAGATAGCCCGCCTCGGGCATGCCGGGCGCGCCCTTGGGCCCGATGTTCTTCAGCACGAGGATGTCGTCGGCTGTCACGTCGAGCGCGTCGGAGTCGATGCGCGCGGCGAGGTCGGCCGCGATCGTCGAACACGACCGCGCGGCCCTCGTGCTCCATCAGCCGGATGTCGGCCGCCGACTGCTTGATGATCGCGCCGCCGGGCGCGAGGTTGCCGCGCAGCACCGCGATGCCGCCCTCGCGGTAGAGCGGATTCGCCAGCGGCCGCACCACGTCCTGCGCGAAGCCGGGGCCCGCGGCGTCGATCTCCTCGCCCAGCGTGCGCCCGGTCACGGTGAGCGCGTCCAGGTGCAGCAGGGGCTTCAGCTCGCGCAGCACGGCGGTCAATGCCGCCCGCATGGTGCAGGTCCTCCATGTAGTGCTGCCCGGAGGGCTTCAGGTCGACGAGCACCGGGGTCTCGCGGCCCAGCGCGTCGAGCGTCGCGAGATCGATGGCGAATCCCGAGGCGCCCCGCGATCGCGGTGAGGTGGATCACGCCGTTGGTGGAGCCGCCGATCGCGAGCAGCACGCGCAGCGCGTTCTCGAAGGCGCTTGCGGTGAGGATGCGATCCGGCGTGAGCTTCGAGCGCGCGAGGCCGACCGCGACCGTGCCCGTGCGCTCCGCCACGCGGATGCGATCGGCGGTCACCGCGGGCGGCGACGCGCTGCCGGGCACCGCGATGCCGAGCGCCTCGGCCAGGCACGCCATGGTGCTCGCCGTGCCCATCACCGAGCAGGTGCCCACGCGAGGCCACCAGCTGGTCGTTCACCTGCGCGATCTCGCCCTCGTCGATCTCCCCGGCGCGATAGCGCGCCCAGTAGCGGCGGCAATCGGTGCAGGCGCCGACGCGCTCGCCCGCGGTGCGAGCCGGTGAGCATCGAGCCGGTAACGAGCTGCGACGCACGGCACGTTCGCGGAGGCCGCGCCCATCAGCTGGGCCGGCACCGTCTTGTCGCAGCCGCCGATCAGCACCACCGCATCCATCGGCTGCGCGCGGATCATCTCCTCGGTGTCCATCGACATGAGGTTGCGCAGGTACATGCGAGGTGGGATGCGCGAAGCTCTCGTGGATCGAGATGGTGGGGAATTCGATCGGCAGCCCGCCGGCGAGCATCACGCCGCGCGCACCGCTTCGAGCAGCTGCGGCGCATTGCCGTGGCAGGGGTTGTACCCGCTGGCGGTGGACGCGATGCCCACCACCGGGCGCTCGAGCGCGTCGTCGGTGTAGCCGGCGCCCTTGATGAACGCCTTGCGCAGGAAGAGCGAGAACGCGCGGTCGCCGTAGCTGGTGAGGCCCCGCTCGAGTCCGCGATCCTTCTTTTCGCCGGTCATGCAACAATCATACAACTCGCGTCCAGGCCGCCATGAATCCACCTTCCCCGGTCCTCTATCTCGTCATTCCGCTCATCCTGTGGCGCATCTACGCGCGCATCCGGCGCAACATCGGGCGCCAGAAGTCGCGTGCGTGGCGCCACTGGGCGGGCGTGATCTTCTTCCCGCTGCTGGTCCTGATGCTCGCCGCCGGCTCCATGGCGCGGCCGCTCGCGGAAGGCGCGCTCGCCGCGGGGGTCGCGGGCGGCGTGGCGCTCGCCTTCTACGGCGTGAAGCTCACGCGCTTCGAGGTGAACCCGAACGGCTACTACTACACGCCCCATACCTACCTCGGGGTGGGCGTGTCGCTGCTGCTGGTGGCGCGCATCCTGTGGCGCATGGCGCAGCTTTACGCGGCGCAGGGCGCGCTCGCCCAGGGCGCGGCCACCCAGGACCTGGCGCGCAGTCCCGTCACGCTCGCGCTCTTCGGCCTGGTGGCGGGCTACTATGCGACCTATTCCGCGGCGCTTTTGCTCTGGCGCAAGCGGACCCCGCTGCCGCCCCTCGTATAATTCGGGCCCCGATCGCCGAGGCCCGCATGCCTTCCATTCCCGCGCATTCCATTCCCGCCACGCTGATTCCCGGCGACGGCATCGGCCCCGAGGTGACCGAGGCGACGCTCGAGGTGCTCGACGCGGTGGGCGCTCCGTTCGACTGGGACACGCCAGCATGGCGGGCATGGCGGGCGTGGCGAAGTGCGGCGATCCGCTGCCACCGGACACGCTCGCGAGCATCCGCACGCACGCGCCTCGCGCTCAAGGGCCCGCTCACCACGCCGGTGGGCGGCGGCTTCCGCTCCTCGAACGTGCGGCTGCGCGAGGAGTTCCAGCTCTACGCCAACGTGCGCCCGGCGCGCACGCTGGTGCCCGGCGGCCGCTTCGAGGACATCGACCTGGTGCTGGTGCGCGAGAACCTCGAGGGGCTGTACGTGGGCTTCGAGCACTACGTCCCGGTGGGCGACGATCCGCACGCGGTCGCGGTGGCCTCCGGCGTGAACACGCGCGCCGGCGTCGCGGCGCATCGCGCGAGTTCGCGTTCGACTACGCCGAGAAGCACGGCCGCAAGCAAGGTGACCCTCGTGCACAAGGCCAACGTGCTGAAGGCGCTCACCGGGCTCTTCCTCGAGGCGGGCCGCGACGTGGCGCAAGCGCTACGACGGGCGCGTCGCGTGCGACGAGCGCATCGTCGACGCCTGCGCGATGCAGCTGGTGATGAACCCGTGGCAGTTCGACGTGATCGTCACGACCAACCTGTTCGGCGACATCCTGTCCGACGAGATCGCCGGGCCTGGTGGGCGGCCTGGGCATGGCGCCCGCGGCCAACATCGGCGAGCGACGCGGCGATCTTCGAGGCGGTGCACGGCTCGGCGCCCGGACATCGCCGGCAAGGGCATCGCCAACCCGCTGGCGCTCATGCTCTCGCGCGCGCGATGATGCTCGACCACGTGGGCGCGCCGGACCGCGCGCAGCGCGTGCGATCCGCGATCGACGCGGTGCTGCGCGAGGACCAGGTGCGCACCGGCGACCTGGGCGGCAAGGGCCACCACGGCGCAGTTCACCGCCGCGATCGTGGCGCGCCTCAAGGGCGGCGGCTGATCCGCTACCGTGGCGGCCGGCCGCACGCGTAAGCGCGCGTGACGCCTTCCTTCTGCGGCGCGATCTGCGCGAGCGAGCGGCAGCGTCCCGCGACGCACAGCTCGTAGTCCGTGGTGTAGGGCGAGCGCGTGAGGCGCAGCTCGTCGTGCCAGCGGTCCCTGGGCGCGTAGTGCCACCAGCCGCCGGCGAAGCGCGCATCGGGCGGCGGCTCCATGCCCGCGGCCGAGCCCTGCACGCGCGCCTCCACCAGCTCGAGGCGCTTTCCCACGATGCGGTAATCCTCCTCCCAGCGCACGTGCTCGATGGAATGGTTCCACGCGAGGGTGAAGGCGGGCGCGGCCAGGGTGACGACCGCGGTGGCGGTCGCCAGGCACAGCACGCTCATGCCGCGCGCTCGAGCCGGCGCGCCTTGACGAAATGGAACGCCAGGAACAGCACCCCGACCGCGAACCCCATCTCGTCGGTGAGCGGCACCGCGACCACCAGCAGCAGCGCGCCCGCGCCGCAGGCGATGCGCTCGGGCCAGCCGAGCGGCGCCGCGCAGGAAGCCGATCGCCGCCGCCGCCCCACAGCCCGATCGCGATCAGCGCCTTGAACAGCACGTAGACGACGTCGTACCAGGTGGCCGCCCTGCAGCATGAGCGACGGGATCGTAGATCGCCATGTAGGGGACGACGAAGCCGGCGATGGCGATCTGCGTCGCCTTCATGCCGATCTTCATCGGCGACGCGCGCGCGATCGAGGCGGCGGCGAACGCGGCGAGCGCCACCGGCGGCGTCAGGTCGGCCATGATGCCGAAGTAGAAGACGAACATGTGGCTGACGATCAGCGGCACGCCGAGCTTCAGCAGCGCCGGCGCGGCGATCGAGCTGGTGATGATGTAGTTGGGGATGGTCGGGAATGCCCATGCCGAGGATCAGGCAGACGATCATCGTCAGCAGCAGCGACACGAAAAGGCTCTTCTCGCCGACCTCGAGGATGAAGCCGGCGAAGCTCGATCGCCGCGCCGGTGAGCGTGAGCACGCCGATGATCACGCCGACGACGCGCAGGCGATGCCCACGCGGAGCGCCTGCTTGGCGCCGTCGATGAGGCTGGCTGCGCAGCGAGTGCAGGGTCTCGCGCCCGCCGCGCGATCGACGAAGCACGCGGCGACCAGCACGCGCGATCAGCCGCGAGCACCGGCTCGATGCCCCACTTGCAGAACGACGACGGCGGCGAGGCCGAGCGCGATCCAGAAGACGAAGCGGAACGCCATCGGCGACGATGCGCGCGGCGAGGGCCGCGCCGAGGATGAGGATCGCGGTCAGCGCCGAGCCCGATCATGCCGGCGAACATCGGCGTGAAGCCGTGGAACAGCATGTAGACCAGCGCGGCGAGCGGCAGCAGCAGGTACCAGTGCCCGTGAGCGCGCGCCACGGGTTCGGGCACTGGTCCTTCGGCAGGCCCGATCAGCTGCGCGCGCCCGGCCTCGAGGTGCACCATCATGAAGGCGGTGAAGTAGTAGAGGAACGCCGGGATCACCGCCGCCTTGACGATCGTCGGCGTAGGGCACGTTCAGCGTCTCGGCCATGATGAAGGCGACCGCGCCCATCACCGGCGGCATGATCTGCCCGCCCATGCTCGAGGTCGCCTCGACCGCGCCGGCGAACACCGGCGAGTAGCCGAAGCGCTTCATCAGCGGGATGGTGAACTGGCCCACCGTCAGCACGTTGGCCACGCCCGAGCCGCGAGATCGTGCCCATGAAGCCCGACGAGATCACCGCCACCTTGGCCGGGCCGCCCTTGGTGTGGCCGACCAGGCCGAGCGCCAGGTCGTTGAAGAGCTTGATCATGCCGGCGTGCTCGAGGAAGGCGCCGAACAGGATGAAGAGGAAGATGTAGGTCGCCGAGACCAGCGTCGGGATGCCGTAGATGCCCTCGGTGCCGAAGGCAGAGCTGGTCGACGATCTGGCGTAGTCGTACGGCCGGTGCGCGAGCTCGCCGGGCAGGTACTGGCCGAACAGGCCGTAGAGCAGGAACAGGCCGCAGACGATCGGCAGCGCGATGCCGAGCACGCGGCGCGCCGCCTCGAAGACCAGCGACGACCACGACGTGCCGACCACGAGGTCGGCGGTCGTGGGCTCGCCCGCGCGCTGGATGAGCGTCCGCCTCGAACATCCAGTGGTAGAAGCCGAGCGCGAAGCCGGAGAGCCCGAGCAGCGCAGTCGTACCAGGCGATGCGCCCGCAGCTCGCCGCTTGCGCGTGGCCGGGTAGAGCAGGAAGATGAGCAGCAGCAGGAAGCCGACGTGCAGCGAGCGCGTGATCAGGCTCGAGAGCGGCGCTGAACGCCGCGATCGACGAGCTGGAACGCGGAGAAGGCGAGGGCCGCGGCGCGATCAAGGCGCGCAGCGCCGCACCGCCGAGAGCTGCCGCTGGGTGCCGTGCTCCTGGAACTCGCTCGTCGCGGGGCTTCGGACGGGCCCGACGTCGCCGGTGGATCAACCCGTGCGTCGATCTTGCGCCACGGCGATCACTTCAGCAGGCCGATTTCGCGGTAGTACTTCTCCGCGCCGGGATGCAGCGGGGCGGGCATGCCCTTGATCGCGTTCTCCTTCGAGATGCGCCTTGCCGGCGGAGTGCGCCGCGACGAGCGCGATCAGGTTGTCGAACATCGCCTTCGTCATGTTGTAGACGATGTCGTCGGAGACGCCGTCGCGCGTCACGAGGAAGTTCTGGATCGCGATCGCGGGCACGTCGTTGTCCTGGCCCTCGTAGGTGCTGGCGGGGATCATCGCCGGCTGGTAGGCGGGATCGCCGATCTTCTTCACCACGTCGGAGGGAATCGGCACGACGACGATCTTGATCGAGGTGGCGAGGTCGCGCAGCGACGACGACGCCCAGGCCGGCCGACTGCAGCGTGACGTCGAGTTGGCGGTTCTTCATCAGCTCGACCGACTCGCCGAACGGCAGGTACTCGACCTTCGCGAAGTCGCTGTAGGTGAGGCCCGCGGCCTTGAGCACCGCGCGCGCGTTCAGCTCGGTGCCCGACTTCGGCGCGCCCACCGAGATGCGCTTGCCCTTGAGGTCCGCGAGCGTCTTGATGCCCGAGTCGGCGCTGGCGACGATCTGGATGTAGTTGGGGTAGATGCCGGTCACGCCGCGCAGCTTGTCGAGCGGCGCCTTGAAGCCCGCTTCGGCGTCGCCCTTCCACGCGTCGGAGAGCGCGTCGCCGAGGGTGAACGCGAGCTCGCCGCGTGCCCGCCTGCAGCAGGTTCAGGTTCTCGGCCGAGGCCTTGGTCGACTGCACCGAGACCTTGGCCTCGGGGAATCGCCTTGTCGAAGATCTGGCGACAGCGGCCACGCCGAGCGGGTAGTACACGCCGCTGGTGCCGCCGGTGAGGATGTTGATGTACTGCTGCTGCGCGAAGGCCGTGCCCGATGCGAGCACGATGGCCGCGGCGATGAGCGGCCGGAAGATGCGTTTCATTGTTGTGGTCTCCTCGAAATGCAGGTGCTACGGGGTTGTGGGGCGACCATTATAAGGGCTCGGTCTGGGACTGCAGCACGCGCCGGTCGAGCATGCGCCGCTGGTCCGGGTCGAGCTTGTCGTAGAGCGCCTGCAGGTCGCGCTGCAGCCCGGCGAGCGCATCGGTGCGCGCGCGCGCGTCTTCGGCGAGCGATGCGACGTACGCCAGCGCCGTGGCCGGCACGGCGGCATCGCCGGAGCGCAGTGCCATGAGCCGCCCGCGCTGCTCGCGATCCATCGCGGCTACGGAGCGCACGTCGCTCTCGAAGCGGTTCCACGCATCGACCTGGCCGGCGTTCAGCCGGATGTCCACGGTGAGCGAAAGGAGCTCGCGCTCCAGGGCGGAGAACGGGTCCGACGGCTGCGCGGCGGCCTTGTGCGCGCCGTCGCGCTCGCTTGCGCTCGAGTCGCCGCGCGCGCCGCCGCCACGATGCCCGAAACCCTGCGCGGCGGCATCGGGCAGCGCGAGCAGCGCCGCGGTGGTGAGGACCAGGATGGGAAGCAGGCGCATGGGATTTCCTCGCGGCGGCGATGCATGTCGCCGCGTATTGGAGGGTCAGTCGCGCGACTCGGTTCCCTGGATCAGCAGCTGCACGAAGAGCTGGATCGCCGCCCGGTGGTCGGGCGCCATCGAGGAGAACTCGATGCCCAGGCGCGTGCGCCCGTCCTTGGGCACCATCTTCACGACCCGGCCGTAGAGCTCCGCCACGTGGATGCCGACCAGGGGCAGGTCGAACTCGAGGGTGAGCTCCGAGAAGGGCGACAGCGGCAGGTCGACTTCGGCGAGCACGCCGTGGTAGCCGATGTCGAGGATCATCCCCTTGCGCTCCTCGGGGACGACGACGCGGTTCACCACCATGCGATAGGTGAAGGCGACCGCCACCGGCACGCGCGGGCTGCGGCGCGACTCCTGGCGGGGCACGTGCTTGCCGAGCGACGGAATGCCGAGCACCTCGCGCAGCACCACGAGCTTGCTGCGGCCCTTGACGAATGCGTCCATCGGCTCGCCGGCGGTCACGAACCCGCCGCAGCGCTCCCAGGTGCTGTCGCTGATCAGCACCTGGCCGCGCAGGCTGAACGACTCGATGCGCGAGGTGAGGTTCACCTCGTCGCCGATCACCGCGTACTCCGAATACAGGTCGCTGCCCAGCAGCGCGGAGATGACGCGCCCGGTGTTGATGCCGATGCCGAAGAACATCTCCGGGAAATCGCGCGCGCGGTTGATGCCGTTCAGCGCCTCCATCGCGATCTGCATGTCCACCGCGCACGAGAGCGCGCGGCGCACGCCCACGTCCGCGTCGTCGACCTCGAAGAGCACCAGGATCGAGTCGCCCATGAACTTGTCGATGGTGCCCTGGTGGCGGAAGATGATCTCGCTCATCGTGACGAAGCAGCTGTTGAGCAGCTCGATCACGATCGGCGCCGGGTGCGCCGACGAGATCGCGGAAAAGCCCCGCAGGTCCGCGAGCAGGATGGTCACCTCGCGCGTGAGGTGGTTCTCGCGTTGCCCGGTGCCGGCGAGCTTGCCGAGCGCGGTCTGGAGCACCTTCTCGACGCGCGTGCGCGCCTTGCCCGCCAGCGCGGCGCCGGTCTCCTGGGCGACGATGTCCTGGATCTGGCGCAGCGCCTCGTCGACCACCGGGTCTTTCACGGATCCCTATTCGCCCTTGAACCCGGCCTTGAAGAAGCGCTGCATCTCGTCCCAGGAGCGTTGCGCGGCCTTCGCGTCGTAGGCGACCCCGTCCATGTGGTAGCCGTTGGCCTCCGGATTGGAGAACGAGTGCACGGCATGGGCGTAGACGACCATGTACCAGTCGACGCCGCCCGCATCGAGCGCCTTCTTCACCTTGTCGATCGTCTCGGGCGACACGAACGCGTCGTCGGCGCCCTGCATGATGAGGATCGGCGTGCGGATCGCCTTCGCCTGCTCGGGAGTCGGCGCGAAGAGGCCGCCGTGGAAGGTCGCCACGCCCTGCAGCGGCTCGCCGCTGTAGGCGAGCGCCAGCACCGTCGTGCCGCCGAAGCAATAGCCGATGGCGCCCACGTGCTTCTGGTCGAGCTGCGGCTGCTTGCGCAGCACCTCGAGCGCGGCCTTCGAGCGCGCGGCGAGCAGCCCCGGCACCTTGCTCACTTCCGTGTCCCACGCCTCGGCCTGCTTCGGGTCGCGCGTCACGCGGTCGCCGCCGTACATGTCCGCGGCGAAGGCGATGTAGCCCAGGTGGGCGAGCTGCTCGGCGCGCTGGCGCACGTAGCTGTTGAGCCCCCACCATTCGTGGACCACGAGCACGCCGGGCCGCTTGCCCTTCGCGGCATCGTCGTAGGCGAGGAAGCCCTTGAGGTCCTGGCCGCCCTGCCGGTAGGTGATCGACTTGGTGACGAGCTTCGCTTCGGCCGGCGCGCACGCGAGCGCGGCTGCGGCGAGGGCAGCGATCCATGCGAACCGCGCTTGCGCTTTCATCGTGCCTCCTTCGTCGGGCTGGGTGGAAACCGGAAAAGCGGAGGATACTACTACTATGCTGCAGCATGCCTTCGCGAAGGAGCGAGCTGCCATGCGCCGGCTGCTGGTCCTGGTTGCCTGCCTGTTCATCGCCCGCGCGGCCTGCGCCGCCGCGCCCCAGCCCGTGGTCGTGCTCTCGATCGACGGCGCGATCGGCCCCGCGGCCGCCGACTACGTGCACCGCGGCCTCGAGCGCGCCGCCGGCCGCGGCGCCCAGCTCGTGGTGCTGCGCATGGACACGCCGGGCGGCCTCGATACCTCGATGCGCGAGATCGTGAAGGACATCCTCGCCTCGCCGGTGCCGGTCGCCGCGTTCGTGGCGCCGAGCGGGGCGCGCGCGGCGAGCGCCGGCACCTACATCCTCTACGCATGCCAGGTCGCGGCGATGGCGCCGGGCACCAACCTCGGCGCCGCCACGCCGGTGCAGCTCGGCGCGCGATGCCGTGCCCGACGCCGCGGCAAGGAGCAAGGGCGCGGAGGGCGGCCGACGGCGCACGAGCGCAAGGCGGTGCAGGACGCCTCGGCCTACATTCGCGGCCTGGCGCAGCTGCGCGGCCGCAACGCCGAGTGGGGCGAGCAGGCGGTGCGCGAGGCGACGAGCCTCGTCGGCCGACGAGGCGCTCGCGCAGAAGGTGGTCGAGGTCATCGCCGCGACGTGCCGGAGCTTTTGCGCAAGCTCGATGGCCGCAAGGTCGCGGTGCCCGGCGGCGAGCGCACGCTGGCGACCGCGACCGCGCCGGTCGTCGTGATGGACCCCGACTGGCGGACCTCGTTCCTCGGCGTGATCACCGATCCGGCGATCGCCTACGTGCTGCTGATGCTCGGCATCTACGCGATCATCTTCGAGCTCGCCAACCCCGGGCTCGTGCTGCCGGGCGTGACGGGCGCGGTGGCGCTGCTGATCGCGCTCTTCGCGCTGCACATGCTGCCGGTGAACTACGCGGGCCTGGCGCTCATCCTGCTCGGCATCGGCCTCATGATCGCCGAGGCGTTCCTGCCGACGTACGGCTCGCTCGGCATCGGCGGGCTCATCGCCTTCGTGGTCGGCGCGGTGATCCTGGTCGACACCGACGTGCCGGGCTTCGGCATACCCTATGCGTTGATCGCCGGCTTCGCGATCGCGAGCGCGGCGTTCCTCGCGCTCGCAGTGGGCGCGGTGGCGCGCTCGCGGCACCGTCCGGTGGTGAGCGGGCGCGAGGAGCTGATCGGCAGCCGCGGCGAGGTGCTCGAGGCATCGACGGCCGGAGGGCTGGGCGCGGGTGCACGGCGAGCCCTGGCGCGTGCACGGCGAAAGCGCCGCTCGCCGCCGGGCAGCGCGTGCGCGTGACGAAGATGGACGGCCTCATCGCTCGAGGTCGTCCCGGAACCACACGAAGGAGCCTGACCATGGCATTCGAATTCGTCGCGGGCGTGATCCTGGTGGTCGTCGTCCTGCTGGTCGTGGTCGGTCCGCGTGCTGCGCGAGTACCAGCGCGCGGTGGTGTTCCAGCTCGGGCGCTTCTGGACGGTGAAGGGGCCGGGGCTCATCTTCCTCATTCCCCGTGATCCAGCAGATGGTGCGCGTGGACCTGCGCACCGTGGTGCTCGACGTGCCGCCGCAGGACGTGATCACGCGCGACAACGTCTCGGTGAAGGTGAACGCGGTGGTGTACTTCCGCGTGGTCGATCCCGAGAAGGCGATCATCCAGGTCGAGAATTTCCTCGACGCCACCAGCCAGCTCGCGCAGACCACGCTGCGCGCGGTGCTCGGCAAGCACGAGCTCGACGAGCTGCTCGCCGAGCGCGAGAAGCTCAACCTCGACATCCAGCAGGTGCTCGACGCCGCAGACCGACGCGTGGGGCATCAAGGTCTCGATCGTCGAGATCAAGGACGTCGACCTCAACGAGTCGATGGTGCGCGCGATCGCCCGCCAGGCCGAGGCCGAGCGCGAGCGGCGCGCCAAGGTGATCCACGCCGAGGGCGAGCTGCAGGCTTCCGAGAAGCTGCTGCAGGCGGCGCGAGATGCTCGTCGCAGCAGCCGCAGGCGATGCAGCTGCGCTACCTGCAGACGCTCGCGCAGCATCGCGGGCGACAAGACATCGACGATCGTGTTCCCGATGCCCGATCGACCTGCTGGCGAAGCTGATGGCGGGGGCCGCGCGCGGCACCGAGTAGGCGCGGGGCGCCCGAAGGGCGCGCGCGCCGTGGCATACTCGCCGGCCGAACTTCCGGCACCGGCCACGCGTTGGAGCATCGAACCCAGCTCGGCAAGCTCGCCGTCATCGTCGTCGCGCAGCTCTTCGGCACCTCGCTCTGGTTCAGCGCGAACGCTGCGTTCGACGACCTCGCGCGCGCCTGGAGCCTCAGCCGCTCCGACGTGGGCAGCCTCACCATCGCGGTCCAGGCGGGATTCATCGCGGGCACCTTCGGGTTCGCGCTCTCCGCGCTCGCCGACCGCTATGCCGCGAGCCGCGTGTTCGCCGTGTGCGCGTTGGTCGGCGCGGCCGCCAACGCCGCGTTTGCCTTCGCGGCGCGCGACCTGGGGCAGGCGATCGCGCTGCGCTTCGTGACCGGCCTGGCGCTCGCCGGCGTCTACCCGATCGGCATGAAGCTCGTGGTGAGCTGGGAGCCCAGGCGCGCGGGCGAGGCGCTCGCGTGGCTGGTCGGCATGCTCACCATCGGGACGGCGCTGCCGCACGCGATCCGCGCGCTCGGCGCCGGGTGGCCGTGGCAGGCGGTGGCCGCCACGTCCTCGGCGCTCGCGATCGTCGCCGCCGCGGCGATCTTCGCGCTGGGCGACGGCCCGCACCTGCCGCGCGGCACGGGGCGCTCGCGCGTGGCGTGGAATGCGGTCGCCGGCGTGGCGTACATTCCCGCATTCCGCGCCTCGGCGCTCGCGTACTTCGGCCACATGTGGGAGATCTACGCGTTCTGGACCGTCGCGCCGTTCCTGGTGGGCCTCGCGCTGCCGGGCGGCGCGGCGCCGGGCGCGGGCACGATCGCGGCATGGTCGTTCGCGGTGATCGGCGTGGGCGGCCTGGGCTGCATCGCCGGGGGTTTTTTCAGCCGCCGCTACGGCAGCGCGCGCGTCGCGGCGGTGGCGCTCGCGGGTTCCGCCCTCGCCGGTGCCGTCTTCCCGTTCATCGGCGCCGGAAATTCCGCCGCGCTCTGGCTGCTCCTCGCGTGGGGCGTGGCGGTGGTGGCGGACTCCCCGCAGTTCTCCGCGCTCTCGGCGCGCGCCTGCCCGCCCAACCTGGTGGGCAGCGCGCTTGCGATGCAGAACGGAATCGGCTTCGCGATCTCCATCGTCTCGATCGGCCTGGCCGCGCACTGGATCGGTGCCTGGGGGGCGTGGATCGCCTGGCTGCTGGTGCCGGGCCCGGTGCTGGGGCTCGCCGCGCTCGCGCCGCTGCTGCGCTCGCCCATCCCGTGAGCCCGGTTCGGGTGAATTTTTCTCATCCGAGAACCCGCCTGTAATTCGTTTGTCACGGGAAATCCCGGTTCCTATGATCGGATTCGATGAATCATCCGGCTGAAGGGCGGCGGTCGTGCCGGGCCCCATGACGCGCCGCCTCGCAATCCTCGACGATCTCCAGGGCGTGGCGCTGCGCCTCGCCGACTGGGAAGCGGTGCGCCGCGTGTTCGAGATCGAAGTGCATCGCGAAGCGCTTCCCGAAGGCGAGGAGCGCGTGCGCGCGCTCGAGGCCTGCGAGGTGATCGTCGCGATGCGCGAGCGCACGCCCTTCCCGCGCGAGCTGCTCGCGCGCCTGCCGCAACCTGCGCCTCATCGTATCGACGGGAACGTGGAACCGCGTGATCGACATGGAGGCCGCGGCGGAGCACGGCATCGTCGTGTGCGGCACGGAGTCCTCGATGCACGCGCCGGTCGAGCTCACGTGGGCGCTGATCCTGGGGCTCGCGCGGCGCATCCACCTGCAGGACGCGGCGATGCGCCGCGGCCACTGGCAGACCGGCATGGGAATCGAGCTGCACGGCAAGACGCTCGGCGTGCTGGGCCTGGGCAAGCTCGGGACCGAGATGGCACGCCTGGGCAAGGCGTTCGGCATGGACGTGATCGCGTGGAGCCACCACATGAACGCCGAGCGCGCCGAAGCGGCCGGGGCCAAGTGGGTCTCCAAGACGGATCTCTTCCGCCTCGCCGACGTGATCACGATCCAGCTCGTGCTGGGCGAGAGCACGCGCGGCCTGGTGGGCAAGCGCGAGCTGGGCCTCATGAAGCGCAACGCCCTGCTCGTGAACACCTCGCGCGGGCCGATCGTCGACGAGGAGGCACTGGTGCTCGCGCTCGAGGCGGGAACGATCGGCGGCGCGGCGCTGGATGTCTACGACATCGAGCCGCTGCCCGCGGAGCATCGGCTGCGCCGCGCGCCGCGCACGCTGCTCACCCCGCACATCGGCAACCTGACCAACGCGAACTACGCGACGTACTACTCGCAGGCCGTCGAGGACGTGCTCGCCTGGCTGGAGGGCAAGCCGGTGCGGGTGCTGAACGAGCAGCTCACTCGGCGCGCATCTCGCGCATGAGCCAGTCGCGGAACGCGCGCACCGTGTGCAGCTTGCGCTTCGATCTGGCGATCACCAGGAACCTCAGCGGCGCGCGCATCGCCATGTCGCGCAGGAAGAACGGCGTCACCAGGCGCCCGGAAGCGAGCTCCTCGCTCGCCAGGAAATCCCCCTCGAGCGTGACGCCCAGGCCGTAGACCGCCGCCTGCAGCGCGAGGCCCGTGCTGTCGAACAGGAGCTGGCGCACGTTGGTGATGCCGGCCTTGCGCGCATCGAGCCACATCGACCAGGTGACCAGGCTCAGCTTCGACTCGATCAGCGTGTGGTTGGCGAGGTCGGCGACTTCGCGCAGCGGATTCGGGCCGCGCATCAGCGCCGGGCTGCACAGCGGCAGGATCGTCTCCTCGCGCAGCGGCTCCACGTGGATGTCCACCGCGTTGGGCCTGCCGTAGCGGATCTCGACGTCCGGGCTCGCCGCCGCGACCCCGCCTGGCGGCGGGCGGGTCTCGAGCACCAGGTCGATGCGCGGGTGCTCGGCGATGAACAGCGGCAGGCGCGGCAGCAGCCAGCGCTGCGCGAAGCTCGCGCCGCTGCGGATCGTGAGCGTCTCGCTGGCCGGGGATGCCTGCATCGCCCGCGCGCCCTCGCTGATCTTCTGCAGCGCCTCGCGCACGAAGAGGTAGTAGCTCCTGCCCGCCGGCGTGAGGCCCAGCGCGCGATTCATGCGCACGAAGAGCTCGCGGCCGAGGTGCTTCTCGAGCGCCTTGATCTGGTGGCTCACGGCCGACGGCGTGAGGCTCAGCTCGTGCGCGGCGAGCCGGAAGCTCATGTGGCGCGCGGCGACCTCGAAGACCACGAGCGCGCGCAGCGGCGGGCGGCGCACGGCTAGCCTTCGAGCGCCTTGCGCAGCTCCGCTTCATCCGGGAGCACGCGCAGGCGCAGCAGCTTGATCCCGGCGCTGCGCAGGGCCTTGGCCTTCTTCGCGTCGACGTCCTCCGGGTTGAAGACGTCGCGCGGCGTCTCCTCCAGGTCGATGGCCGCGACGATGGCGGCATCCTGCCGGCAGACGAGGAAGTCGACCGACATCACGTTCACGCGCTCGAGCCAGCCGCGCAGGTCATGGCCCTTCTCGACGCGCAGGATGCGCGGCAGCGCGACGCGCGTGAGGACGACATGCTCGGGAAGCGCGTTGCGCAGCCGCCAGTAGAAATCCTGCTCGCGCTGCGTGAGCGGCCGGCACGACTCGAAAGGGTAGCGCACCGGCTCCGCCTCCGGCGCCGATTTCGCCCGCTTCACGAACTGCATCACGACGGCAAGCAACGCGCCGAGCGCGATCAGGATCACCAGCGTCGGCGTCATGAGGCTCACGCCGGACCGCCTTGCGTGCGGCCCGGCGCGCCGCGCATCTGCTCCGCGCTCAGCATGATGACCTCGATCTCCTCGGTGATCTCTTCCTGGCGCAGCATATCGCGTTGCGCGCGCAGCCGCCCGCGGTCCTCGTCCAGGTGGCGGATCGCCGCGTCCATGTGGCGCATGCGCCGCTCGTTCTCGGCGAGCAGCGAGCCGTAGAGCAGCGCCTGCAGCCGCGCGAGCAGGTAGCGCTCGGCGAGCTGCGGCAGCAGCGCCTCCGGCGCGAGGTTCGTGCACGGCGGGCAGCGCCGCGCGGCGTCGCGTTCGGGCTGCGGGAACGGCTCGAGCGGCACGTGCTGCACCTCGCCCGATTGCGCGTCGTGGACGAGCGCGCTCACCTCGGTGGCGCGGCCGAGCAGCGTGCCGAGCCCTTCGGAGAGCGCGCCGATCACGCCGTCGACGTCCTCGGCGATGGTGGGGCCGGGCAGCGCGAGCGCCGGGCGTGCGTCCCCGAGCCGGCTCGCGAGCCGCCCGCCGACCGCCACGATCGCCGCGGGCTCGCCCGCCGAGCGGCTTTGCGCCCGCAGCGCGCGCACCAGCGTCTCGTTGAAGTCCCCGCAGAAGCCGCGCTCGGTGCCTACCAGCACCAGCAGCTTGCCGCCCTGGCGCCGCGCCGGCGGCGGGTGGAAGCTCGCCACGTCGCGTGCGGCGGCGGCGAGCGTGGCGACCGAGCGGCGCTGCGCGTCGATGAAGCGCAGGATCTTGCGCGTCTCGAGCAGCGCGAGGTTGCGCATCGCGTCGAGGATGCCGCGGATGTCGGCGAGGCCCTCGAGCTCGCGGTCGAGCTCGCGCCGGCGGCTCATGGCGCGCGCGGCGGCGCGGCGGGGCCGTGCGCGGCCGCGTCGTCCTGCGCGAGCCAGCCGCGCAGCGCCTGCACCCACGCTTCGCGCGGCGCCTCGAGTGCCGGTGCGCCGCCGAGCGCTCCGCGCGCCACGCGCGCGAGCGCCGCGGGCACCGCGGCGAGCTCGAGGGAATCGAACAGATGCTCGTTGAACCCGACCAGCCACGCGAGCCCGACCTGCGGCGGGGCGGGGGCGAGCGGCTCCTGCTTCAGGAGCTCGCGCAGCAGGCGCCCGCGCTGGATGCGCGCCTGCACCGAGGCCTCGAGCCGCGCGCCGAAGCGCGTGAAGACCTCGAGCTCGAGGAACTGGAGATAGTCGAGCTTGATGCGCCCCGCCTCGGCGCGAATGCGCGGATGCTGCGCCTTGCCGCCGATGCGCGACACCGAGCGCGTGATGTCGACCGCCGGGAGCACGCCCGCGGAGAACAGGGCGCGGTCGAGATAGACCTGGCCGTCGGTGATCGAGATCAGGTTGGTCGGGATGTAGGCGGCGATCTCGCCTTCCTTGGTCTCGATGATCGGCAGCGCGGTCATGCTGCCGCCGCCCTGCGCGGCGCCGAGGTGGGTCGCGCGCTCGAGCAGGCGCGAATGCAGGTAGAAGATGTCGCCCGGGTAGGCCTCGCGCCCGGGCGGCCGCCGCAGCAGCAGCGAGAGCTCGCGGTAGGTGCGCGCGTGGGTCGTGAGGTCGTCGTAGACCACGAGCGTGTCGCGGCCCTGCGTCATCCACGCCTCGGCGATGGAGCAGCCGGCGAACGGCGCGAGGTACTTGAGCCCCGGCAGCGCGGTCGCCTCCGCGACCACCACCGTGGTGTATGCGAGCGCGCCCGAGGCGCGCAGCGTGTCGATCACGTCGACGGTTCCCGAGCGCTTCTGCCCGACCAGCACGTAGACGCACGCCACGTCGCGGCCGCGCTGGTTGATGACGGCGTCGAGCGCGAGCGTGGTCTTGCCGGTGCCGGCATCGCCGATCACGAGCTGGCGCTGGCCGCAGCCCACCGGAACGAGCGCATCCACGATGCGGGTTCCGGTGTAGAGCGGCTTGTCGACGAAGTCGCGGGCGGTGATCGGCGGGGCCGCCACGTCCAGGGCGCGGCGTGCGCTCGAGCGCGGGGCGGCCGCGCCGTCGAGCGGGGCGCCGAGCGGGTCGACCACGCGCCCGAACAGGGCATCGCCGACCGGCACGCCGAGGCGCTGCCCGCTCGCGTACACCGGCTCGCCCGAGGTGAGGGAAGCGCGCTCGTGCAGCAGCACCGCCCCGATCAGCTCGCGCCCGAGGTGGAACACGAGCCCCTGGCTGCCGTCCGCGAAGTCGACCAGCTCGTCCATGGCCGCGGAGGGCAGGCCATCGATCAGCGCGATGCCGTCGCCCACGGACACGAGCGTGCCCTGCTCGCGCACCCGCAGCCCGAAGCGATAGTCGCGCAGCCACTCGGCGCGCGCGGCGAGCCCGGTGGCTTCAGTCGTGGGCATTGCCGGACTCGGCGAATGCGGCGAGCTCCTCGCGCAGGTTGGCGCCGAGCACCCACGGTCCCAGCTCGACGCGCAGTCCCGCGAGCAGCGTCTCGTCTTCGCGGAACTCGCACTCGACGCCCGCGCCGGCGGCGGCGGCGAGGGCGGCGGCGACCTGCTTGCGGCGCGGCTCGGAAAGGCCGTGCGCGCTCGACACGATCGCCGGCGCGCCGGCGGCGGCCGCTGCTGCAGCGCGGCGCGGCGCTCCGCGGGCAGCGCGCCGAGTGCCGCGATCGCGGTATCGGCGATGCGCGCGTCGAGCTCCGGTCCTGCGAGGCCGCCCAGCAGGCGGCTCGCGAAGCCCGCGCCCTGGTGCAGCGCCTGCTCCTCCATTTCACGCACGCGCTGGGCGCTGTCGCGCGCGTCGAGCGCCGCGCGGCGCTTGCGCTCGGCATCGAGGGCCTCGCGCAGGTCCGCGGCGCCGCGGGCACGCGCCGCGTCGAGCTCTTCGCGCAGCTGCGCCCTGGCGCTGTCCTTCTCCTTCTCCCAGTCGGCGATGCGGTTCTCGTATTGCGCCCGCAGCGCCGCGGCCTTCGCCTGGGCGTCGCGCGCCTCGGCCATCTGGCGCTCGACTTCCGCGCGCCGGCGCGCGAGCACGTCGGCCACCGGCCGGTACACGAAGCGCGGTGAGCAGCCACACCAGTACCAGGAAGTTGACGATCTCGAGCGCGAAGGTGGTCCAGTCGAACTGCATGGCGCGCGGGCTACTTGACGATGTAGGCGAGCAGCGGGTTGCGGAACAGGATGATCAGCACCACCACCAGCACGTAGATCGCGAGCGACTCGATCATCGCCAGGCCGATGATGAGCGTGCGCGTGATCGAGCGCTCGGCCTCGGGCTGGCGCGCGAGCGCATCGAGCGCCTGCGCGATCGCGCGCCCCATCGCGAGCGCCGGGAACATCGCCCCCAGCGCGACGGCAAGTCGCCGCCACGGCGGTGGATACCACGACTATCAGGGTCATGTCGGTCATGCTTGCTCCTCTCCCGGTCGCGGAATCTTCTAGCTCGCGGGACTGGATCGCGCCCGCGATGTAGACGAGCGCCAGCATGCCGAAGATGTAGGCCTGAATCACCGCTTCCACGATGTGCAGCATCAGCACCGGCACGGGCACCAGCAATCCGGCCACCAGCAGCACCAGCAATCCCGCCATCTCGAGGCTCATGATGTTGCCGAACAGGCGCATCGCGAGCGCGAGCGTGCGGGAGAGCTCGCCCACGAGGTGGAACGGCAGCAGGATCGGATTGGGGCGCACGTAGTGCGCGAGGTATTCCTTCGGCCGTTGAGGCGGATGCCGTAGGCGTGCACGGAAAAGTACACGATCACGGCGAGCGCGGCGGTGGTCGAGAGCTCGTCGGTGGGTGACTTGAGGCCCGGGCACGACGCCCATCAGGTTCGCGGTGCGCACGAAGAGCCACAGCGTGGCGACGAACGGCAGCACCTCGCGCGCATGGCCGGGGACGACCTCCTCGACGGCTGCTTGCGCGGACGGCGTACGCGCCTTCGAGCGCCGACTGCCACGCGGCCCGGGTCGCGACCGGCGCAAGCGCCGCGTCGAGAGCCCGTCGGCCACGGCGGCGAGGGCGAGGGTGATCGGCGCAGCTCGCGATGAGGGTCCCGGAGATCATGGCTTGCGGATCATGAGCGTAGACGTTCACCGCGCCCACGAAGACGCCCACGACGATGAGGGTGATCGTCCAGTGCACCGAGTAGCCGCGCAGGTGGCTGTCGAGCCAGTCGCCGAGGTAGGCGCCCGCGACCACGGGCAGCACGAAGAGCGGTGCCGAGCGCGCCGAGGTAGGACATCTCCGCGAGCACGCTGGTGCGCTCCTTGCGGGCGCGATCGATGCGTGCGCCGTCGCGCTCGACGTTTGCTCGAGCCTGGTGCGCGCCGCCGCGGATCCGGCGCGTTCATCGCACGGCTCCCGCGCGCTGCATCTCGTACAGGCGCTTGAGCATCTGCTCCTCGAGCTGGCGAACGCTCGAGCGCAGCTCGCGCATCGACTGCTCCTCGGCGGCAAGCTGCTGGTGGAGCTGGTCATGCATCGTGCGTGTAGTCGGCGCCCCGCGCGTAGCGGCCGCGTGGCCACGTGCAGCTCGCCCGCGTCGAAGTACGCCACGCCGCCGGGAAGCGCCAGGTACTGCCACGGCTCGCTGCCGCAGCGCAAGCGCGCGAGCCCGGGGACGAGCGCGGTCACGAAGCGCTCGTGGTGCGCGAGCAGGCCGAACTGCCCGGAGCTGTCCTCGGCGATGAAGCTCGCGACGCCGTCGATGCGTTCGTAGCGCGCGGCGCCTTCGAGGTGCAGGGTGAAGGTCCTCACGGCGCCTTCTCCGCGAGCGCGCCGCGCATGTAGAAGCGCTCCTCGGGCAGCGCGTCGTGGGTGCCGGCCAGGATCTCCTCGCAATCGGCGAGCGTCTGCGCGAGCGGCACCGAGACCCCGGGCATGCCGGTCTGTTCGGCGACCACGTGGAACGGCTGCGTGAGGTAGCGCTGCAGGCGGCGCGCGCGGTGCACGATGCGCCGGTCCTGCTCGGAGAGCTCCTCCACGCCCAGCATCGCGATGATGTTCTCGAGCTCGCGGTAGCGCGCGAGGTGCTCGCGCACCGCCTCGGCCGCGCCGTAGTGGCGATCGCCCAGCACGCGCCGGCTCATCTGCGGCTCCCGGAGCGCAGCGCATCGACCGCCGGATAGATTCCCTTGCCGGCCTGCGCGCGCGACAGCACCACCGAGGTGTCGAGGTGCGCGAGGATCGCGGTCACCGCGGGATCGGTCATGTCGTCGGCGGGCACGTAGATCGCCTCGACCGCGGTGATGGCGCCCTTCGCGGTCGAGATGATGCGGTCCTGCAGCTCGGCGACCTCGGTGATCAGCGTCGGCTGGTAGCCGACCGTGGCGGGCATGCGGCCGAGCAGGCCCGAGATCTCGCTGCCCGCCTGGACGAAGCGATACGCGTTGTCCATGAGGAACAGCACTTCCGTGCGCATGGTGTCGCGCAGCTACTCGGCGTGGGTGAGCGCGGCGAGGCCCACGCGAAAGCGCACGCCGGGCGACTCGTCCATCTGGCCGAACACCATGACGCGTGCGCGGCATCACGCCGGCGCGCTGCATTTCGCGCCACAGCTCGTGGCCTTCGCGGATGCGCTCGCCCACGCCGGCGAAGACCGACGACGCCGCCGTGCAGCTTCACCACCGCGTGCATGAACTCCATGATGAGCACGGTCTTGCCCACGCCCGCGCCGCCGAAGAGCCCGGTCTTGCCGCCGCGCACGAAGGGGCACAGCAGGTCGATCACCTTGATGCCGGTCTCGAGCACGCCGGAATTGGCGACGGTCTCGTGCAGGGGCGCGGGATCGGCGAGGATCGGCCGCAGCTCGCTGGCGACGAGGGGCGCCGCGCCGTCGAGCGGCTCGCCGAACACGTTGAGCAGGCGCCCGAGGCATTCGGGCGCAACCGGCACGCGCAGCGGGCCGCCGTGTCGTACACCGGCATGCCGCGGCGCAGCCCGCTCGTGCGGTGCAGCGTGATGGCGCGCACGTGGTGGCGGTCGACGTGCTGGTGGACCTCGAAGATGTAGCGCTCGTGGCCGGTATGGGCATAGAGCGCGCGGTGCAGCTGCGGGAGCAGGGGGCAGGCAATGCCCACGACGGGACCCTGCACCTCATCGATGGCGCCGATGGGCGCGGCGGCCGGTGGCGGGTGCGTTTCGAGGGCTCGATCGTTCACTTTGCGAGCATAGGACGCGCCCTCCCCGGAGACTTGATCGGGGTCAATCCGGTAGGCTAGTCCCCATGCACGACGACACGTTCCGCGACTCGCTGCGGCTGCTGCTCACGCGCCGTTTCGGGACGTTCTGGTTCGCGAGCTTGCTGTCCAACATCGGCACCTGGGCGCAGCAGGTCGCCCAGCCGTGGCTGCTGCTGAGCCTCGGCGCGTCGTCGTTCCTGGTCGGCCTCGACTCGTTCGCCATGAGCGCGCCGGTGTGGCTGCTGCACGCTGGTCGGGCGGCGCGCTCGCCGATCGCGCCGATCGCCGCCGCGTGATCGCCATCTTCCAGTCGGTCGCAGATGCTCTGCCCGCTGCGATCGTGGTGCTGCTGCTCGCGGGCACGGTGCCGACCTGGATGATGATCGCGCTCTCGCTCGTGGTCGGCGTCACCGACGCGCTCTCGATGCCGTCGTTCCAGTCGATCGTGCCGTCGATCGTCGCGCGCCGAGCAGATCGCCGGCCGGCCTCGCGCTCAACTCGACGCAGTTCAACCTTTCGCGCATCCTCGGCCCGGCGATCGCGGGCGTGCTGATGGCCACCGTCGGCGCGGTGGCGTGCTTCGCGGTGAGCGCGGCGTCGTACGTGCCGTTCATCGTGGTGGCGCTGTGGATCCTGCCGCGCGGCAAGGGCGGCCCGCGCGCCGCCGATGCCTTCGACTACCGCAACCTCATCGCCGGCGTGCGCGAGGTGGCGCGCGTGCGCCTGCTTTCGCGGGGCGCTGCTCACCGTGCTCAGCGACCAGCCTGCTGTGCGCGCCGCTGGTCACCTTCTGCGCCGTGCTGGTGCGCGACGCCTTCCACGAGGACGTGGGACATTTCAGCCTGGCGATGAGCGCGCTCGGCGTGGGCGGGCTCGCGGGCGCCGTGGGACTGCTGTTCGTGCAGCCTCGCGCGCGACCGCCGTCCGATCAGCACCTGGTTCGGCGCGGGCTACGGGGTGGTGCTGGTGCTCACCGCGCTCGATCCGTGGGCCGCCATGCTGCCGGTGCTCTTCGTGCTCGCGGGCATCGCCATGGCGGCGAGCAACGTCTCGGCGAACGCCTTCCTGCAGTCGGCGGCGCCCGAGGGCATGCGCGGGCGCACCGTGAGCCTGTACATGCTCGCGATGCGCGGCGGGATCGCGCTCGGCAGCCTCGCCACGGGGATCTCGATCAGCGCCTTCGGCGTGCGCCATGCGCTGCTCGTCAACGGGGCGCTCGCGATCGCGGCCCAGGCGGCGATCGGCAGGCCGTGGGCGCGTGCGCCGCTGCCGGAGCCGATGCCCTCGGGGGCGGAGGCCCGCTAGTTCGAGAAGTCGCCGCCGCCGTGGATGCGGCCGGTGAAAGTGCTCGCCACGCGCCCGTCGGTGCCGAAGGTCGCCGAGAAGGTGGCGTTGTAGCCCCACAGGTCCTGGTAGTGGTAGTCCCAGGCGAGCATGTGCGAGAGCGGCAGCTGCATCGTCTCGTCCGGCGGGCCGAGGAGGCGCTGGACCTGCTCCATCGACATGCCGGCATCGACGTGGGCGAAGAGCTCGGCGTTGCGCGGCGGATCCGGCTGGGTGAGCGCCGCGCAGCCCGCGAGCAGCGCCGCACCGCAGAAGGCCGCGATGGCGAGGGACCTGGAAATGGGGGTCGGGAACATGGACTTCTCCTGCGAACCGGGGGCGGTCCGCCGTCAAGCAAGTAAACAGCTTAATGCAGCGTGGGTATTCCGGGGCGCCGGCGGCTAACCCTTGTTATCATGCTCCCAGGTCATCCTGATCGCGCCAACGGAGGCCAACGACGATGAAGCGATGGATCGCAGCGTGGACCTGTGCCGCCGCAATGGCGTGCGCAAGCCAGGCAGTGCTTGCCGACAAGCTCTACGTGCTCAAGGAAGACCAGCCGCGGCCGGGCTCGAACATCACGCAGGCGGTTGCGACTTCGCCCCTGCCGCTCGACAAGCGCTACGACGAGCTCACGCCCGAAGAGCTGGCGCAGGTGCGCTCCGCGTACAAGCTGATGGGGCCGGGCGACGAGCCGCCGTATCCGAAGGACGGCATGAAGCCGATCGCGGGGCAGATCGCGCGGCTCGAAGGCGTCATGAACGTGGGCGGGCCGATCAAGCTGGTGGTGCGCATCGACCGCAACGGAGAGGCGCAAGGCGTGGCCGCGTACAAGTCGCCGGAAGCCTCGCTCACCTCCGCGGTCGCGTACGTGCTGATGAAGGCGGCGTACAAGCCTGCCAAGTGCGGCGGGAAGGATTGCGACGGGGAATTCCTGTTCGAGATGAATTTCCTGGGGAAGGCGCTGTGAGCCCGGCGACGGTTTGACGCTGGCGCAGGGCGCGGTGCAGACTTTGAGCCCCTCGTGAGCCCCGGGAGGCCCCACGTGAACAAGACACTGTCGATCCTGATGCTGGCCGCTGCTTCGATCGCCGCGACGGCGTGGGCGCAGACGGAAGCGATGCACGTCGTAGCCATGCCCATCGCGTCGATGGAAGACTTCAAGCAATGGGTCGCGCAAAAGCCGGCGCCCAAGGGCGTCTTTCCACGCCTCAAGGTCGCGACCGCCGGCAAGAAGGTGTCCTTCCCGATCATGGTGTCGGGACTTCACCCGCCGGAGCACGGCGAGTTGAAGCTGGTCGGCGACCTCGAGATCCTCACCCCCGACGGCAAGGTGGCGTTCTCCGCCAGGGAGTGCTGCCGGTTCACGATCACCGATCATCCCGATTTCCGCTCGGCAGTGCTGGGGCCGGTGATCGACATGACGTTCGACCCGGGCGATCCCAAGGGCACCTACACCGTGCGCGTCTCCGTGAGCGACGGCACGCGGACCGCGACGGGAACGGACCACTTCTCGTTCGGAGGCGCCAGCTCGACGGCGCAGCGCTCCGCGCGCGATGGACGCCACGCCGAGCGCCACGCCTGCGGGCGACGCGCAGCCGCCGCGCACATTCCCGCACAAGGACCGCACCGAGTGCCTCGATCGGCCGACGAACCGCGAGATCATCCGCTGCGCGGAAGGCAAGGGCTGATCAGCCGCCTGATCATGCCGCCAGCTTCATCACCCGAAGCTTCTTGCGCTGCGCCTCGGCGTGCCACAGATCATGCTGCAGCTGGGCATTCAACCAAGTCTCGGCGGACGTGTTGAATGCGATCGAGAGGCGTATAGCCATTTCGGGGCTGATGCCCGCGCGTCCGTTGAGAATCGCGGATAGCGTCTTCCGGCTGACTCCGAGGCCCTTCGCCGCCGCGGTGACAGTGAGTCCGAGCGGTTCGAGGCACAGCGACTTGATGATTTCTCCCGGGTGCGGGGGGTTGTGCATACGCATCGCAATTCCTAGTGATAATCCTCATAGTCGACATCGTCCGCATCCTGCCCAGTGAACGTGAATGTGACGCGCCAATTTCCGCTCACCTTCACAGCCCACGTTCCTGCGCGAACGCCCTTCAGGGGATGCAGCATCAGCCCTGGCAATCCCAGGTCCTCCGGGCGCGACGCGGTGTTGAGCAAGGCCAGAATGAGCCGCAAGCGTTCAGCATGCATGGCCTGAATTCCGGCCTTTGAGCCAGCTTCGAAAAAGCGCCCCAGCCCCTTGTGCCGAAATGCTCTGATCATGTAAGTGTAACCTATAACGTTACAGTAAGCAGTGCTTTGGTCAGGACCAGATCACCGTCGCGCGTGCCAAGTAAATCGACGTTTCGATAGCACGCGGCGTCTTGAGCAACCCCGCAGCCATCAAGGCGCCACACTCGGTGAACACGTAAGGCAAGAACCGCCGATGCGGAGGGCGCCCGGGTCTTGAGGTCGCAATCTGCGACCTGAGCGACTCCCATTCGCCGAGTGACAGCAGAAACATGAAGTCGGGCGGAAATCGCTCGGAATGCCGCCGTACCTTCTCGTTCAGGTGCTTGGTGGCCACGCCGTACAGCGCGGCCAGGTCGGAATCCAGGATGACCTTGAGGCCCCGGACCACGACGATTCGGTCCGAGATCTCGTGCGGAGTCATGAAGGTCTGGGGCTCTCGGGCCATGTCCACTCCTACCCGCGCAAGTGGGATTTCCGCGCGAACAAGGGCTATCATCCGATCCAGGTAGCTCACCGCGCGAGCCTCCCGCCCGCTAGCCTGCGGGCTTCGTCGAGAGAAGGAGGAGGCGCGGATGGACATGGCAGCGCACGTCGTCCCGGCCCTGGCGGAGCCCGCGCCCAGGCCGCGGCGGGAAGAAAAGCCGCGAAGAATGGACCGCACCGAACGGTTCTACAAGATCGACCAGATGCTGCAATCGCGGCGGCCCGGTGAAGGTGCGCGAGTTCCTGGACGAGCTGGGTGTGTCGCTCGCCACCTTCAAGCGCGACCTCGAGTACATGCGCAGCCGCCTGAACGCGCCCATCGTGTGGGACCGCGACCAGGAGGCCTATCGCTTCGAGGAGGGGCGCGCCGGCAAGGGGCCGCGCTACGAGCTGCCGGGCCTGTGGTTCAGCCCCGCGAGGCGCAGGCGCTGCTCACCACTCGAGCATCTCGTCGAGGGCCTCGAGCCCAGCGCTCCTGGGCGCGCACGTGAAGCCGTTGAAGGCCCGGCTCGCGGCGCTGCTTTCCGTGGGCGATCGCTCCGCCGAGGAGGTGCGCAAGAGAATCCGCGTGATTCCCTTCGGAGCGCGCCGCCACGAGCCCAAGCACTTCGAGCTCGATCGCCAGCGCCGTCCTCGGCCGCCAGCGCCTGACGCTCATCTACTGGAATCGCACCAAGGACGAGGACGACCGACGCGCGAGGTCTCACCGCAGCGGCTCGTGCTCTACCGGAACAACTGGTACCTCGACGCGTGGGACCATCTGCGCAACGCCTTGCGCACCTTCGCGCTCGATGCGATGCGCGAGCGTCTCGATGGTGCCGGGGAAGGTGAAGGAGGTCCCCGACGCGGAGCTCGATGCGGTGCTCGCGAGCGGGTACGGGATCTTCTCGGGGAAGAAGGTGCAGTGGGCGACGCTGAGGTTCACTCCGGAGCGGGCGCGGTATGTGGCGATGGAGGAGTGGCATCCGAAGCAGCGGGCGAGGTGGGAGAAGGACGGGAGCTACGTGCTCGAGGTGCCTTACAGCTCGGAGAACGAGCTGCTGATGGATATTCTCAAGTTCGGCTCGGATGTTGAGGTCATGGGCCCAAGCACGCTCCGGGAGTCGGTCCGAAACCGAACCGCGGCAACTACACGGCTCTATGCGAAATGAGTCAGCGACACGAGGGTGGGTGGCCAAGTCGACTTGCAATTTTCATAATTCATTGGACGTTTTTCTAATCTGCTGGAAGCGATTGTCCGGGCGGTAATACCAGAGGATCGACTCTCACATGAGCTTTGCAAGTTCGGTTTTATCGCCGGGAGGCGTGCGCATCGCTGACGATTTCCGTGACAACTTGATCATCGATCGGTACGACCCTATTTTCGCATCGATGCGAGCAAGCAAGATTAAGCACCTGCGCAGCGAGAACAGCGAGGACGCCGTCACGTGGAACGTCTTTAGATCTCTACGCCAGATCGATTCGTCGGCCTGGCTACCAGCGCTTACGGGACTCGCGCTGGGGGGGCACGGTCTTGAGACTAAAGCTACGTACACAACTCTTTGGACAACCGTCCCGCCGCCGGCTGGATTGCTGGAAACCGGCGACGAGGGTGAGTCTGAAATTGACGTAATCATCCAATCGCCCAGCTGGGTATGGTTTATCGAAGCTAAGTATCACAGCGATATTTCGTCGGGAACGACGACGCGCCCATCTCGTGATCAGGTATTGAGAAATGTCGACGTAGGAAGCTACTACGCCGGCGTACGCTCGTTTTACTTCAGCCTGCTCATTCAAAGCGAGTCCAGATCGCCTCAAGGGGTTGCGGCCGTCGAGCGATATGCGTCGCTGTTAGAGCCAAGGGAGTTGCTTAGCGCGCATCGCGCAGATGGCCTAGCAAATCTCAAGGCAATCACTGTTATGACATGGTCTCATCTCGCTGATGTCTTGAAGTTCACCCGGGACACCGCGGGCCGTGTCGATGAGCGAGGTTATGCCGAGCGCGCGCTTCGTTGGCTCGAAGGCAAGCGGATCGTTGGTTCGACGACGTAACAGGATGGGCACCGGGAAACCATTTCGCAATTCAGCCGCTTTTGGTAAGCGAATCGAGTACTGGATCATTGGGCGAATGTTGATGTTCCTGAAGAATATTGCAAGTCTCAATGGGCGAAGTACTTGGCGAAGGACTTCAGCCGAATCGCGAATGACGCGGCATGCAAGGGGTAAGCATTCCTCCGATCCTCGCCGTTGGGGTCGTCACACATTGCTTCTAAGCCTGGACTAAGGCTGAAAATTGAAAAGGCAGGGGTGGATTGAAAGCGCTGGACATTAAGCCAGGCCTGATCCTTCACGGACCGCTCTTTCCAGAGCCGGTCCAAGTGATCGTCGTCGTACCGATGGGCGCTTCGATTAAGCTCGTGGGGAAGGGCGTTCAGTCCAATAAAGTCTATGAGCCGATCCTCAACATCGATCAGTTGGCGTTGCTGACGGCCTCACCGACGACGGAGCCGTTCGACGGCGACGCGCACAAGTTCCGTTTCGGAATCGAGGCCATGCGTCTCGGCCTCGCCTATGAGTACGACCCGTATTTCGCGCTGTCGATCGCGCGGGTCGATCCGCTGCCTCATCAGCTCGAGGCGGTCTACGACTATTTCCTCAAGACTGCCGCGCATTCGCTTTCTGCTGGCCGACGATCCCGGCGCCGGCAAGACGATCATGGCCGGGCTTCTCATCAAGGAGCTGAAAATCCGCGGGCTCGTCAAACGCACCCTGATCGTCACCCCGGCCAATCTTAGTCGTTCCAGTGGCAGCGCGAGATGAAGGACAAGTTCCGCGAGAACTTCGAAGTCATTCGCAGCGACGTGCTCCGCGCGAACTACGGATCGAATCCGTGGCAGGAGAAGAATCAGGTCATCACCTCGGTGTCCTGGGTGTCACGGATCGAGGATGCCAAGGAGAGCCTGCTGCGCAGCCATTGGGATCTGATCATCGTCGACGAGGCGCACAAGATGAGCGCCTATAGCGGCGACAAGAAAACGCTCGCTTACCAACTCGGTGAGTCGCTCTCGCAGCATGACCGATCACTACCTGCTTATGACGGCGACTCCGCACAAGGGCGATCCGGAGAACTTCTGCCTGTTCCTTGAACTGCTCGATCGGGACGTTTACGGCGACGTGAAGAGCCTCGAAGAGGCGATGAGGCGCCAGGAGGCCCCGTTCTATCTGCGCCGGGTCAAGGAAGCGCTGGTCTCGTTTCCCTGATCCGGAGACCGGCCAGGTGAAGGCTCTATTCACCGAGCGGAACGTCACCACGACGGAATTCCAAATCTCCGACGACGAGCTCGACTTCTACGACCGTCTCACTCGGTACGTCGAGGACCAGTCCATCAAGGCGGCAGCCGACGACTCCGCGCGTGGCCGCGCTCTCGGCTTCACGATGGCGATGCTGCAGCGACGATTCGCGTCCAGCATCTACGCCGTGCGGCGCAGCCTGGAACGCATGAGGGACAAAGCGCGAGAACATTCTCGAGGACCCGGAAGCCTACCGTCAGGAGCAGATCAACAAGCGTCTGCCGGACGATTTCGATGATCTTCCGGAAGAGGAGCAGCAGGAGTCATCGCCGCAGCTGGAAGAGGTCGTTGCCGACGTCGACCCGGCTGCGCTGAAAGAGGAGATCGCCGAACTGACGAAGCTCATCAATCAGGCGCGCGAGCTGGAAGAGCGGGAAGTCGAAACCAAACTCGTGGCGCTGAAGGAGCTACTGACCCGCCAGGGCGTCTTCGCTGACCCGAAGATGAAGCTGCTCATCTTCACCGAGCACAAGGACACGCTCGATTTCCTCGCCGGCGATGGCAGAGACGGCCGGCCGATCGGCAAGCTGCGCGAGTGGGGGCTCGACCTGACCCAGATCCACGGCGGCATGAAGATCGGCGACCGCGACACGCCAGGCACGCGGATTTACGCCGAACGCGAATTCCGCGAATCGGCCCAGGTGCTGGTGGCGACCGAAGCCGCCGGCGAAGGCATCAACCTCCAGTTCTGCTGGTTGATGATCAATTACGACATTCCGTGGAATCCGGTGCGCCTGGAACAGCGCATGGGCCGCATCCACCGCTACGGCCAGGAGAAGGACTGCCTCATCTTCAATTTCGTCTCCACCAACACTCGCGAAGGCCGCGTGCTGCACAAACTGTTCGAGCGCATCGAGGCGATTCGAGGACGACCTCGATCCGAAGCGAACCGGAAAGATCTTCAACGTCCTCGGCGACGTGTTCCCGGCCAATCAGCTCGAGAAGATGCTTCGCGATATGTACGCGCACAACCAGATGACCGAGGAGTTGATCAAGCAGCGGATCGTCGAGCAGGTCGACCGGCGACGATTCGAGGGAATCACCAATTCAACTTTGGAAGGACTGGCCAAGCGCGAGCTGAATCTGTCCGCCATCGTCGGCAAGTCCGCCGAGGCGAAGGAGCGCCGCCTTGTGCCGGAGGTGATCGAGGACTTCTTCCTGCAGTCCGCGCCGCTCGCGGGTTTGTCTCCCAAGCCAGTTAAGCCGGAATCGCGCGCTTACAAGCTTGGCCACGTTCCGCGCAATCTCTGGCCCATCGGCGAGCGGCTGGAGCCCCGATTTGGCAAGCTCGGTCGCGAGTATGGAGACATTGTCTTCGACAAAGAACTGCTCAAACAGGACGCGACGCTGGAATGGGTCACCCCGGGCCATCCGCTATTCGAGGCCGTTCGCGAGGATGTGCTGATTCAGGTCCAGGAGGACCTTAAGCGCGGCGCCGTGTTCTTCGACCTGCATAGCAGCGCGCCGTACCTCCTGGATGTCTTCAGTGCGTCCATTCGCGACGGTCGTGGCAACGTCGTCCATCGGAGCCTCTACGCGGTTCAGACTGTCGCGAACGGGCAATTCGCGATTAGGCAGCCGACGATTTTCCTCGACCTGACCGCGTCACCAATTCCGGTCGGAGTTCCAGACGATTCAAACTTGCCAGATCGACGCAGCGTCGAACTCGCGTTGTTCGAACGCGCTCTTAATCCGTTGCTCGATGAGGTCCGAACAGAACGGGAGCGCGAGGTCTCCATCGTCGCACGTCACGTCGAACTTAGCCTGAATGCGATTATTAACCGAGAGAATCTGCTTCTCGCTGAGCTGGTGTCGATAAAGGAGGCCGGCTCACTCGAGCAGGGACTGGAAGGTCGGATCAAGATTTCCGAGGACAAGCTGCTCGAATTAGATCATCGGTTGCAAAATCGGCGAAGCACTA
>CAVWUN010000026.1:0-117903 GCA_963758215.1 uncultured beta proteobacterium
ATTCGTAGATTCCCCCGGCATGGTGACGATCGACACCGCCGCCGGGCGCCGTTCCCCGGTGCAGGTCTCGGGCGAGATCCTGAAGGTGCTGCGCGAGCGCGCGGAGCGCGCCCTCGGCGGCGAGCTGTTCGGCGCCGTGGTCACCGTGCCCGCCTACTTCGACGACTCCCAGCGCCAGGCCACGAAGGACGCGGCGCGGCTCGCGGGGCTCAGCGTGCTGCGGCTGCTCAACGAGCCGACTGCGGCGGCGATCGCCTACGGGCTCGATCATGCCTCGGAGGGAACGTTCGCGATCTTCGACCTGGGCGGCGGAACCTTCGACATTTCCATCCTCAGGCTCACGCGCGGCGTCTTCGAGGTGCTTTCCACCAATGGCGACTCGGCACTCGGCGGCGACGACTTCGACCAGGCGATCGCAACCCACTGGCGCGTGGGACAAAGGCTCGCCGATGCGGGCGGGGGCGACACGCGTCGCCTGCTTGCGGCCGCCCGCGAAGTGAAGGAACGGCTCTCGGAGCAGGACGAGGCATCCACCCAGGTGACGCTCTCGTACGGGCAGAAGCTGCACCTGCACCTGGCGCGCCCGGAGTTCGAGCAGCTCACGGCGCCGCTGGTGCAAAGAACGCTGGGACCCACCCGCAAGGCTTTGCGCGACGCGAAGCTCGAGCCGCGCCAGCTCGACGGCGTCGTGCTGGTGGGAGGGGCCACGCGCATGCCGCACCTGCAGCGCGCGGTCGAGGCGTACTTCGGCATGCGGCCGCTGAAGGACCTCGACCCCGACCAGGTGGTGGCCCTGGGAGCGGCCATCCAGGCGAACGTGCTGGCCGGCAACCGGGCGGGCGACGACTGGCTGCTGCTCGACGTGATTCCGCTTTCGCTCGGCCTCGAGACGATGGGCGGCCTGGTCGAGCGCGTCATCCCGCGCAATTCCACCATCCCGACTGCGCGCGCACAGGAGTTCACCACGTTCAGGGACGGCCAGACGGCGATGGCGATCCACGTGGTGCAGGGTGAGCGCGAGCTGGTGGCCGACTGCCGTTCGCTCGCGCGCTTCGAGCTGCGCGGCATCCCGCCGATGGTCGCGGGTGCTGCGCGCATCCGGTGACCTTCCAGGTCGACGCCGATGGCCTGCTCGGCGTCGGCGCGCGAGAAGACGACGCGGCGTCGAGGCCTCGATCGTCGTCAAGCCGCCTACGGCCTGAGCGACGAGGAGGTCACGCGCATGCTGCAGGAGGGCTTCGCGCACGCCGCCGATGACTGCGATGCGCGCGCTCTGCGCGAGCGCGGTGGAAGCCGACGCGCTGATCGGCGCCGCGCGCGCCGCGCTCGCCGCCGAGGCGGATCTGCTGGACCGCGCCGAGCGCTCGGCGCTCGGCGAGCGCATCGCCGAGCTCGAGCGAGTGCGCGCCGGCGGCGACCACCGCGCCATCAAGGCCGCGATCGAGGCGCTCAACCGCGCGACCGAGGCCTTCGCGGCCGCGCCGCATGGATCGCGCGCATCCCGAGCGCGCTGGCCGGGCGCAGCGTCGAACGAAGTGGCCGAAATGACCGGCTCACCGTGCTGCCCCACGCGACGCTGTGCCCCGAAGGCGCGCAGATCGAGGCGGCGCGGGCGCGTCGATCTGCAGACGCTGCTCGAGCACCACATCGACATCGAGCACGCCTGCGAGCTGAGCTGCGCCTGCACCACGTGCCACGTGATCGTGCGCGAGGGCTACGATTCGCTCGATCGCCCCCGACCGAGAAGGAGGACGACCTGCTCGACAGGGCGTGGGGCCTCGCGCTCACGTCGCGCCTGTCGTGCCAGGCGCTCGTGAAGGACGCTCCGGTGACCATCGAGATCCCGAAGTACACCATCAATCAGGTAAGCGAGGCCAAGCGATGAAATGGACCGATACGCGGGAGATCGCGATCGCGCTGGCGCAGGCGCATCCCGACGCCGACCCGGCGCGGGTGAATTTCGTCGATCTGTACCGCTGGGTGCTCGCCCTCGACGGATTCGACGACGATCCGAAGCGCTCGGGCGAGCGCATCCTCGAGGCGATCCAGGCGACCTGGATCGAGGAAGCCGAATAGGACAGCCCGCAGGCGCAAAAAAACGGGGCAGATACGATCTGCCCCACAAGGCGCACTCTTGAAGATGTCGACCGTCGCTCCGGGGGATGGGCCGTTGCGATGGTGCTCCGCTCGGGGAGCAGCACCCGAAGGTGCTCAGGCAACTCCTTGAGCAAGCCCGATGCCAGTTCGATGAATTGCCGCCTAATCAGAGGCTTGCCTTTTTTCTGCCGCTCATAAGCAGGAGGGGCGGGCACAGGCCTGTCGCCGCATGGCGACAGCGTTCCGCAAGTCGCTGCGTAAGTGGCTGGGTCGACTAGGGAATCGGGCGTCGTGGCGGAGCGACAACCACGGCGCCGGGCGTCACAGAAGCGTCACTTCAGGTCGCTCTTGAAGACCGCGGCCTCGATCCCGTGGCGCTGGAGCAGCTTGTAGAACTCGGTGCGATTGCGCCGCGCGAGCTTCGCCGCCTGGGTCACGCTGCCCTTGGTGAGCTTGAGGATGCGCGTGAGGTAATCGCGCTCGAAGCGCTTGCGCGCGTCCTCGAAGGACGTCATCTCGTGCATCTCGACCTGGATCGCCTGCTCGACGAACGCGCGCGGGATGATCGGAGTGGGACACAGCGCGATCGATTGCTCCACCACGTTGTACAGCTGCCGCACGTTGCCGGGCCATTTCGCCTGCACGAGCAGCTCGAGAGCATCGGGGGCAAAGGCGGCATTGTCGCGGCCGTAGCGCGGCGCGAGCCGGGACAGGAAGTGGCCGGCGAGCAGCGGGATGTCCTCGGGGCGCTGGTCGAGGGCGGGCAACTTGAGCGAGACGACGTTCAGGCGGTAGTAGAGGTCCTCGCGGAACGCGCCCGCTTCCTTCTCCTTGGCGAGGTCGCGGTGCGTGGCGGAAACGATGCGCACGTCGAACGGGATCGAGCGCGTGGCGCCGATCGGCCGCACCTCGCGCTTCTCGATCACGCGCAGCAGCTTCACCTGCAGCGCCAGCGGCATGTCGCCGATCTCGTCGAGAAACAGCGTGCCCTTGTCGGCGGCGATGAACAGGCCCCGCTGGTCGGCGATCGCGCCGGTGAAGGAGCCCTTGGTGTGGCCGAACAGCTCGCTTTCGAGCAGCGTCTCGGGAATCGCGCCGCAATTGATGGCGACGAAGGGGTCGTTGGCGCGCGGGCTGGCGCGGTGGATCGCGCGGGCGAGCAGCTCCTTGCCGCTGCCGCTCTCGCCCTGGATCAGCACGCTCGCGTCTCCCGCGGCCACGCGCTGCGCCTTCGCAAGCAGGTCTTCCATGAGCGAGGAGCGCGTCACGATGTCTTCGCGCCAGACCTGTGCCACGCCCGCCCGCATCGCCGCCGAGCCGCCGTGCAGCGTGAGCGCGCGCTCGATCTGGCCGAGCAGCTCCTCGGCGTCATAGGGCTTCGTGAGGTAGCCGAAGATGCCGCGCTTGACCGCCTCGACGGCGTCCGGGATCGAGCCATGAGCGGTGAGAATGATCACCGGCAACCCCGGGAAGCTCGCCTGGATCTCGTGGAAGAGCGCCATGCCGTCCATGCCTTCCATGCGCAGGTCGGTGAGCACGAGGTCGGGGCGCGAGGCGGCGATCGAGCCGAGCGCCCGCCGGCCGCTGTCCACTGCGGTGACGGCGTAGTTGTTGGCCTTCAGGCGGATCGCAAGCAGGCTCAGCAGGTCCGGGTCGTCGTCGACCAGCAACAGGGACGCCTTCCCGCGGTTGGGCTTCGGTGCATCCGGCGAATGTGCTTCTAGCACTTGCGTTCGAGGCTGGAGTGGCATGTGAGTTCCTGCGGCGCGTTCGCCGTTCGTGAGGGGCAAGGGCGAGCAAGAAGCCTGCCATGGCCGCGCGCGTGGCCGTTCGCACGGGTAACGCAGGCAGGCCTCATGCGGCAGCCTCGCCGCCGCCGGATTTGCGGCGCGGGAAGCGCAGCTTGAAATGGGCTCCCGGGCCTTCGAGCGCCTCCACCGATCCGCGATGCAGGCGCACGTATTCCTTGACGATCGACAGCCCCAGCCCGCTGCCCTTGATCGCGGCCAACGGCTCCTCGGTGCCGCGGTAGAAGGCCTCGAAGATCTTCTCGCGCTCCGCCGCCGGGATTCCCGGCCCCTCGTCGAGGACCTCGAACACGGCGTCGCCGCCCTCCTTGTAGAGCTTGATCGAGACCAGGCCGCGCTCCGGCGAGAACTTGACCGCGTTGGACAGCAGGTTGTCGAGGATCACGCGCACCTTCTCCTCGTCGCAATACGCGGACACATTCTCGCAATTGAGCTCGATGCGCACGCCCCTGGCCACAATCGCGAGCTTGCGGTCGTTCACGACGCGGCGCACCACGTCGCGCAGCGGCACGATCTTCGCGTCGAGGTACGAGGTCGGCGCATGCACGGCGCTGTAGTTGAGCAGGCCCTCGATGAGCTTCCTCAGCTCGATGGAGTTCTGCTGGAGGATGCGTGCGATCTCGCGTTGCTCGGCGTTAAGGTTGCCGACTACTCCCGAGGACAGCAGGTCGGAGCCTTCGCGCAGCGCCGTGAGCGGGGTCTTGAGCTCGTGGGAGATGTGCTGCAGGAAGCGCGTCTTCTGTGCCTCCAGGGTGGCCAGCCGCTCGCGCAGCCAGTCGAGTTGCGCGCCCAGCTGCACCATGTCGCCCGGGCCCTCGATGCGGATCGGCCTCACGAAATTCCCCTCACCCAGGCCGCGGATGCCCTCGCTTACCTGGCGGATGGGGCGCGCGATGAGGAAGGTGAAGGACGCGATCAGGGCCACGGCGCTGGGCGTGAGCGCGATCATCAGCCAGAAGACGCTGTTGCGGGACTTCACCGCGTGGGAGCGCAGCTCCTCGATGCCGGCGTCGATCCCGCGGTCTCCCAGCTGCACCAGGCCCTGGCCCTGCTCGACGAGCACGTCGAATTCGCGGGGCAGGCGCTGCGCGAGCGCGGGCACCGGGCCCAGTCCCGAGACCAGCGCGCCGATCGATGCTTCCTGCTTCTCGATGCCGGCGAGCGTGGCGCGCTGCGCGTCGGTGAGCACCATCGCTTCGAGCTCGGTCCCGAGCGCGTGGAACCGCACGCGGTTGCCGCGGTATGTCTCGAGGAACTTGGGCTCGCCCGCGACGGCATACTGGCGCGCGGTGCGCTCGAGCGAGGTGATCACGGCGAGCAGCGTGCGGCTGGCGTGCGTGACTTTCACGGCCGCGTGCACCTCCTGCTCCGAGATCCCGGCGAGGCGCTCGAAGGCGAGCGCATTCGAGAGCAGGGCGAACAACAGGGGAGCGGCCACGATCGAAAATCCGATCAGCAGCAGCGACAAGAACGAGCGCGGATAGGTGAGCCGCATCGCGCTTCGATTATCGGTGATAAAATGCCGGCGAATCAATCATTTGTGCGGACAACCCATGTACGAGTCCGAAATGACCCGCTTCATTCGTGATTTCCTGCGCAAGAATCCCCAGGTCGTCGAGCAGCAACGCAAGAACCGCGCGACCTGGTGGGACCACCCGCAGGACATCGAGACATTGAAGGAGCGGTCGCGGTCGAGCGTGCCGCAGCCGCCCTACGCCTACTTCCCGCTGCCCCGCCCCGTGACGGATGATGAACCCGATTCGGGGAACAGGTTGAGCACGCCGTCCAGCCCCGCGTAGTCGAGGGCGAAGTCGGCTTTCGCCCTCACCACGGCCTTGGCGTGGTAGGCGATGCTGGTGCCGGCCTCGGCGAGCATGAGCAGGTCGTTGGCGCCGTCGCCCAGGGCGATGACCCGGTCGCGCGCGATGCCCAGCTCGCGCTTCAGGCGCGCGACGTGCGCCGCCTTGCCCTGCGCATCCACGAGCTCCCCGGTGACGCGTCCGGCCAGCCGCCCCGATTCGACGACCAAGGTGTTCGAGTACGCGTGGTCGAGGCCCAGCCGGTCGCGCACGCGATCGGTGAAGAACGTGAAGCCCCCGGAGACGAGCAGCGTCTTCAAGCCGCTCGCGCGGGCCGCGTCGATGAGCCGCCCGGCGCCGGGGTTGAGCCGCAGGCGTCCGGCATAGACCTGCTCCAGCACCGATTCATCGAGGCCCGCCAGTGCCGCCACGCGCTGGCGCAGGCTCTCCGGCCAGTCGATTTCACCGCGCATCGCCGCCGCGGTCACCGCCGCCACTTGCGCCTTGCGCCCGGCGAAATCCGCGATCTCGTCGATGCACTCGATGCCGATCAGCGTCGAGTCCATGTCCATCGCGAGCAGCGCGAAGTCGCCGAGCGTACGGCCTTGGGCCACGAATCCCCAATCGAGCCGTGCCGCCGCACAGCGCGCCGCGACCGCCTCGCGCGCTGCGGGATCGGCGCGCGTGATGCGAAAGCCCGTTTCCGATATGCGCTCGATGGCGGCGCCCGAGGCGGCGCGGCACAGCGCCTTCAACTCGGGCGTGGGGACCGCTTCGCCCTGGACGACGAGGTTCATCTCAGGCGAGGCGGGCGAGGAACTGCCGCACCTCGCTCGCGCGTTGCTTCAGGTCTTCGTGCTTCATCTCGATCCTCACGCGATCGGGACCCGGCAGGCGGTAGATGCGGCTCGACTGCACGAGTGCCAGCACCTTCTTCGGATCCACGTCGGGCTCGGGCGCGAACTGCACCACGATGCCCGAGGGCGCCGCATCGATCTTCAGCACGCCCAGCGGCGCGCCCTGGATGCGCAGCTTATGGCATTCGAGCAGCACGCGCGCCGGCTCGGGCAAGGGGCCGAAGCGGTCGACCAGCTCCTCGGTGAGATGCTCCAGCTCCCCGGGCGTGGCGCAGTTCGCCAGCCGCTTGTAGAGCACCAGCCGCTCGTGCACGTCACCGCAGTAGCTCTCGGGCAACAGCGCCGGCGCATGCAGGTTCACCTCGGTGGCGACGTCGAGCGCCCGCGCCAGGTCGGGCTCGCGGCCGCGCTTGAGGGACTTGACGGCCTGCTCGAGCATCTCGCTGTAGAGCGCGAAGCCCACGTCGTGGATGCCGCCCGACTGGGATTCGCCCAGCACCTCGCCGGCGCCACGGATCTCGAGGTCGTGCATCGCGAGGTAGAAGCCGGCACCCAGGTCCTCCATGGTCTGGATCGCCTCGAGGCGCTTCTTCGCGGTGGCGGTGAGCGCCTCCTCGGGCGGTGCGAGCAGATAGGCGTAGGCCTGGTGGTGCGAGCGGCCGACGCGGCCGCGCAGCTGGTGCAGCTGGGCAAGGCCGAGGCGGTCGGCGCGGTGGATGAGTATCGTGTTCGCGGTGGGCACGTCGATGCCGGTCTCGATGATGGTCGAGCAGAGCAGCACGTTGGAGCGCTGGTGGTAGAAGTCGCGCATCACCGCCTCCAGCTCGCGCTCGCGCAGCTGGCCGTGGGCCACGGCGACGCGCGCTTCGGGCAGCAGGGCCTCGAGCTCCGCACGCCGGTTCTCGATCGTCTCCACCTCGTTGTAGAGGTAGTAGGCCTGCCCGCCGCGCTTGAGCTCGCGCAGCACCGCCTCGCGCACGATGCCGTCGGACAGGCGCACCACGAAGGTCTTGATGGCGAGCCGGCGCTGGGGCGCGGTGGCGATCACCGAGAAGTCGCGCAGGCCCTCGAGCGACATGGCGAGCGTGCGGGGAATCGGCGTGGCCGTGAGGGTGAGCACGTCGACCTCGGCGCGCAGCCTCTTGAGCTGCTCCTTCTGGCGCACCCCGAAGCGGTGCTCCTCGTCGATGATCACGAGGCCCAGGCTCGCGAAGCGCACGTCCTTCTGCAGCAGCTTGTGGGTGCCGATCACGATGTCGATGCGGCCCTCGGCGAGCGCGGCGAGCGTGGCGCCCGCTTCCTTGACGCTGCGGAAGCGCGACAGCTCGGCAATGCGCACCGGGAAGTTCGCGAAGCGGTCGCTGAAGTTCTCGAAGTGCTGCTCCGTGAGCAGGGTGGTCGGCACCAGGATCGCCACCTGCTTGCCCGCGGCCACCGCGATGAACGCGGCGCGCATGGCGACCTCGGTCTTGCCGAATCCCACGTCGCCGCAGACCAGGCGGTCCATCGGGCGCCCGGTGGTCATGTCGACGATGACCGACTGGATCGCCTCGGCCTGGTCGGGCGTCTCCTCGAACGGGAACGTGGCGCTGAACGTCTCGTAGTCCTGCAGATCGAGCGGGAAGGCGAAGCCCTGGCGCGCGAGGCGCCGGGCGTACAAGTCGAGCAGCTCGGCCGCGGTGTCGCGCACCTGGCGCGCCGCCTTGCGCTTGGCCTTTTCCCATTGGCCGCTGCCCAGGCGGTGCAGCGGGGCGGACTCCGGGGCGGCTCCGGTGTAGCGGCTGATCGCGTGCAGCTGGGAGACGGGGACATAGAGCTTGTCGCCGCCCTCGTACTCGAGGTGCAGGAACTCCATCAACCCTTCGCCGAGGTCGAGCGTGACGAGGCCGAGATAGCGGCCGATCCCGTGCTGGCTGTGCACGACCGGGTCCCCGGTCTTCACTTCCGCCAGGTCGCGCACCATGCCCTCGGCGCCGGCCCGGGCGCGGGCATCGCGCCGCCGCACCTGGCGTACCTGGCCCGGATAGAGCTCCGCCTCGGTGACGATCGCGATGCCCTCGGCGGGCAGCGCGAAGCCGGCGGCCACGGGCCCGTAGGTCATCGCGAGCGGATGGGCGGAATCGAGGAAGCGCTGCCAGTCGTCCACCAGGGCCGGATGGAAGCCGTGCTCCGCGAAGAACTGCGAGAGCGTTTCCCGGCGCCCGGCGCCCTCGGCCACGATCAGCACGCGTGCGCCGGACTGCGCGACGAATTGCCGCAGGGCGCGCAGCGGCTCGACCGAGCGGCGATCCACCTCGATCGCCGGCAGCGCCGACGCGGCGCCGTCGCGCGCATCGAAGCGCGCGCTTCCCCGCAGGGACACGAACATCTCCTCCACGGAAAGGTAGAGCTCGCCGGGCTCGAGCAGCGGCCGGTCGCGGTCGCCGCGCAGCAGGTCGTAGCGCGACCCGAGGTCCTTCCAGAATGCCTGTGCCGCTGCGCTCACGTCGCCATGCATGACCCAGGTCGCTCCATCGGGGACGTAGTCGAAGAGCGTCGCGGCCGCATCGAAGAAGAGCGGCAGGTAGGCCTCCACGCCCGCCGGCGACATTCCCGCGGAAACGTCCTTGTAGACGCGGCTCTTGGTCGGGTCGCCCTCGAAGCGTTCGCGGAAGCTCTCGCGGAAGCGGGCGCGCCCTTCCTCGTCGAGCGGGAACTCGCGCGCCGGCAGCATGCGCACCTCCGACACCGGATAGATGGAGCGCTGGGTGTCGACGTCGAAGGTGCGGATGGTCTCGATCTCGTCGCCGAGCAGGTCGAGCCGATAGGGAACCGAGCTGCCGGTGGGGTAGAGGTCGATCAGGCCGCCGCGCACGCAGAACTCTCCCGGCGCCATCACCTGCTGCACGTGGGAATAGCCGGCGAGCACGAGCTGGGCGCGCAGCGCCTCAAGGTCGAGCTTGCGCCGCGCGCGCAGCTCGAAGGTGCGCCCGGCCAGGTACGCGCGCGGCGGCAGGCGCTGCAGCGCGGTGGCAACGGGCACGATGCCCACGTCGAACGTGGCGTTGGCGAATTGCCACAGCGTCGCGAGGCGCTCGGAAACGAGGTCCGGGTGGGGCGAGAACTGATCGTAGGGCAGGGTCTCCCAGTCGGGCAGCCGGTGCACGCGCAGCTTCGGGTCGAACCACGCGATCTCCTCGCGCAGGCGCTCCGCATCCTGCGCCGAGGCCGTGAGGACCAGCAGCGGGCGGCGCGCGGCGGCTTCCCGCGCGAGCCCGAGCGCATCGGAGGAGCCGACGGCGGCGGCCGAGCGCGAAAGCTTATCCAAGCCCGCGCGCGGCCCGGTGCATCGGGGCGGTGCTCCTCACGCGACCGAGACGGGGATCTTGCCGATCCGCGCGCGCCACTGGGCGGGACCGGTCTTGTGCACCGCGTTGCCCGCCGAGTCCACCGCCACGGTCACGGGCATGTCGCGCACCTCGAATTCGCGGATCGCCTCCATCCCCAGGTCCTCGAACGCGAGCACCCGGGAGGCGCGGATCGCCTTGGAGACGAGGTAGGCGGCGCCGCCCACGGCGATGCAGTACACCGCGCCGTGCTTGCGGATCGACTCGATGGCCACCGGGCCGCGCTCGCTCTTGCCGATCATGCCGATGAGACCGGTCTGGGCGAGCACCGGTTCGACGAACTTGTCCATGCGGGAGCTGGTGGTCGGACCCGCGGGCCCTACGACCTCGTCGCGCACCGCGTCCACCGGCCCCGTGTAGTAGATGAAGCGGTTGGCGAGGTCGACGGGCAGCTGCTCGCCGCGCGCCATCATGTCCACCATCCGCTTGTGCGCCGCATCGCGCCCGGTGAGCAGCTTGCCCGACAGCAACAGGCGCTCGCCCGCTTTCCAGGTCGCGATCTCGGCTTTGGTGAGGGCATCCAGGTTCACGCGCCGGCTCGAGGCGAAATCGAGCGTGAGCTGCGGCCAGTCGTCGAGCGACGGCGCCTCGAAGCGCGCGGGCCCGCTGCCGTCGAGCACGAAATGGGCGTGGCGCGTGGCGGCGCAATTGGGCAGCAGCGCCACCGGCTTGGAGGCGGCGTGGGTCGGATAGTCGACCACCTTCACATCGAGCACCGTGGAAAGGCCGCCCAGGCCCTGCGCGCCGATGCCCAGCGCATTTACCTTCTCGTAGAGCTCCAGGCGCAGTTCTTCGGAGCGCGTCTTCGCGCCGCGCGCCTTGAGTGCGTGCATGTTCAGCGGTTCCATCATCGCCCACTTGGCCATCAGCATGGCCTTCTCCGGCGACCCGCCGATGCCCAGCGACAGCAGTCCCGGCGGGCACCAGTCCGCGCCCATGGTGGGAACGACCGACAGCACCCAGTCGACGATGGAATCGCTGGGCAGCATCATCACGAACTTCGACTTGTTCTCCGATCCGCCGCCCTTCGCGGCGACGATCACCTCGACCTTGTCCCCGGGCACCAGCTCCACGTGCGTGACGGCCGGCGTGTTGTCCCCGGTGCTCACGCGCCTGCCGTCGGGATCGGCGAGCATCGAGGCACGCAGCGGGTTGTCGGGATCCGTATAGGCGCGGCGCACGCCTTCGTTCACAAGTTGCTCGAGGGACTTGCGCGTATCCCAGCGCACGTCCATGCCGGCGCGGATGAAGGCGATCGCGATGCCGGTGTCCTGGCACATGGGGCGGTGCCCCTCCGCGGCCATGCGCGAGTTGATGAGGATCTGCGCCATCGCGTCCTTGGCGGCGGGAGATTCCTCGCGCTGGTAGGCCGCCCAGAGGTCGCGGATGTAGTCGGCGGGATGGTAGTAGCTGATGAACTGGAAGGCGTCGGCGACCGACTGGATGAAGTCTTCCTCGCGGATCGTGGTCATGGCAATTCTTTCAGGTCCGCTTCGTGCGCCGCGGGTGTTGGCGTTGCGGGCAACGGGCGGATGGCTCAGGGCGCGCTGCGCGCGGTGGCAATGCTCGGCGTGATGTCCCGACGCAGAATTTTACCATTGCGGGTGCGCGGGAATTCGCGCGCCAGGTAGACCACCTTCGGCGCCTTGTAGGCGGCGAGGTGCGCGCGGCCGAAGGCGAGCAGCTCCACGGGGTCGACGGGCATGCCCGCATGGGGGATCACATAGGCGACCACGAGCCGCTTGTCATCGCCGGCGTCCTCGGCGATGCACGCGCAATCGGCCACCTGCGGATGACTCTTCATCACGCGCTCCACCTCGTACGGGGAGACGCGGTAGCCGAAGCTCTTGATGATGTCGTCCTTGCGCCCGAGGAACCAGAGGTAGCCGTCGGCGTCGTAGCGCGCGTAGTCGCCGGTGAAGAACCAGCCGTCGTGGCGCAGGCGCGCGGTCTCCTCCGGAAGATTCCAGTAGCGCAGGAAGAGCCCCGGGTCGTTCTCCGCGATGCAGATCATGCCTTCCGCGCCGGTAGCGGCCTCGGCGAGCGTATCGGGATCGAGCAGGCGCACGTCGTGGCCCGGCTGCGGGAAGCCCGCGCTGCCGGGCCGGATCGGCCGGCGCTTGCTCTGGGAGAGGTAGTAGCTGAACTCGCTCATGCCGACCGCCTCGTAGATGTCGAGGCCGAAGCGCTCCTGCCAGAGCGCGAACACCTCGTCGGAGAGGTGCTCGCCCGCGCTCATGCAGTGGCGCAGCGTCGGCACGTCGGCCCGGGTGAACGCCGTCTTCTGCAGGATCTGCCGGTAGACCGTCGGCACGCCGATGAAGATCGTCGCGCGGTGCTTGGCAATCAGCCGCGGCCAGGTGTGTGCGTCGTTGCGGCCCTCGTGCGCGATCACCGTCTTGCCGCGGTACAGCGGGTCCATGAGCGCGGAGCCGAGCACGTAGGTCCAGTTGAACTTGCCCGAGTGCATGATGCGGTCGACGGCGGCCTCCGGTCCGTCGGAAAAGTCGAACCAGTAGGTGGAAGCGGGCGCGCGGCCGATCAGCGAGCGGTGCGCATGCAGCACTCCCTTCGGGAATCCCGTCGTGCCGGAGGTGTACACCAGGTAGGCCGGGTCGTCGGCGCGGGTCCGGTGCGCGGCCCCGCAGGACCGGATCCGTGCCAGCGCGCGCTCGAGCGGCTCGCCCCCGATGATCACGTGGCGCAGCCCTTGCGCGCCCTCGATCGCGGCGCCCATCGCTTGCCGCGCCGCCGCATCGATCACCATGGCTTTTGCGCCCGAGTCCTCGACCAGGTAGCGGACCTCTTGCGCGGTGAGCAGCGTCGAGGTCGGCACCGCGATCGCGCCGCGCTTCATTGCGCCCAGGAACGCCGTTGGGTAGTCGATCGAGTTGGGCAGGCGCACCAGCACGCGGTCGCCCGGCCCGATGCCCAGGTCGGCCAGGAGCTGCGCGAAGCGCGAAGTGCGCTCCGCAAGCTCGCCGTAGGTGATCGAGCTCGTCCCGAGCGCATCGTCCTCGACGATCATCGCCACGCGCGATTGCGCCGGCGTTCCGAGATGCGCGTCGGCGCACGCGACCCCGATGTTCAGGAATGCGGGAACGTCCCACCTCCACTCGGGAAACGGGGCGAATGCGCTCACGGGAGGCGCGTCGCGGTTCACGCGCCAGGCCTGCGGACCCAGAACACGTACATGCCGGAGAAGGTCGCGGGGAACTTCGCTTCGAATTCGTCCCAGTGCGCGAGGTCGGTGCCCGGCACGTCATCCGGAAAGCCTTGCCGGTACCGGGCAAAGACCTCGGGCTCCAGCGCGAAGGCGATGAATTCCAGGCCCAGGGCGGCCACCATGTCGCGGATCTGCGGCAGGCCGAAGCGATGCTCCTGCACGTGGAAGAGCAGGTCGCGGCACTCGCTGGTCCCGTAGAAGTCGCTGCGCAGGGCGAGGCCGACGTGCTCCCCGGAGTCGATCAGATCCTGCCGGCAGCGGCGAATGTCGTCCGGGCGCGGACCATAGCCGCGCTCGGCGATGAACTTCCTTGCGGCGACCACATCCTGGCGCGCTCGCTCGCTATACAGGCCCACCAGCATGAGCCCGCCCGGGCGCAGCAGCGACACGAGCACGCGCCATCCCGCCATCGGCTGGGCGAGGTGGTGCAGCACGCCCACGCACGACACCAGGTCGAAGCGGCGGTCGAGCGCCCCCAGGTTCATGATGTCGGCCTGCGCGTGCTCGAGATTCGCCACGCCGAGCGCGCGCGCCTTTCTCTGCGCGTAGGCGAGGCTTGCGAGGCTCAGGTCGACCGCCAGCACCCGCGCCGCGGGGAAGGCGCGCGCGATCTCGATCGATTCCTGCCCCGTGCCGCAGCCCGCGACGAGGATGTCGATGCCGCCGCGCGTTCCGAGCACGTTGCGCACCATCGCCGGGGAGCCGTGGATCTCCCTGTCGGGAGGAACCGCTACGGCGGGCGGCAGCTTCACCCACTTCGGATAGGGGCTTTCCTCGTACTGCGCGCGCACCTGTCCGGAAACGCCATCCGCGACGGCGGTCAGGCGCGGCAGCGCGGCGCGACATTGCCGTTCCGCCAGCGGTTCGGCGACCTGCTGCTCGAGCAGGGCCGCGACGGGCGCGGGCCATCGCCGCTGCAGCAGCGTTTCCGCGGCAGGCAGGGTCCCGAGCGGGAAATACGTGCCCACAGCCGCCAGCGCGAGCCCCGGGATCGGGCCGCCGGATTGCAGTTCCGCCGCCACCGTCGCGCGCAACGACGCAGCGCGGGCGATCTCCTCGGTCGTGCAGGCGAAGACGAAGTCGTTGATGAAGCATTGGCGCGCCAGCGCGCACGGGAACGCCATATCGGATTCGTCCGCAGAGGAGCGGGCGGCGGCGCCCATGGCATCGTCGAGCAGGCAGCGCCGCATCACGGTCAGGAAGCGCTCCAGTCCGGCATCGCAGACCTGCAGGCTTTCCAGGATTGCCAGGAGCAGCGGATCGGCGAGCGCGGCGCGCTCGGATGCCCCCAGCGGCACGCGTCCGTCCGGCCACGCGCGCAGCGCGGACTGGATGCATGCTTCCAGGTGCCGGTCGGCGTTTACCAGGCGCATGCCGACGCGCGCCAGATCGGTGGGCCGCGCCCACGGCTCCGCGATGGCGCGCGTGACCAGGGCCCTGAAAGCCGGGTCGCCGGGAATGGAGTCGACCCTCGCGAGCCGCCCGGCAAAGTTCGCCCTGAACGCGGGCAGGTCCTCGAGCTCGACGGCGCGCTGGTAGCTCGCCAGCGCGGCCTGCGCCTGGCCGAGCGCACCCAACGCGTTGCCCAGGTTGGTGTGGGCCTGCGCATTGTCCGGTCGGAGGGCTGCCGCCGCGCGGTAGCAGGCCAGGGCTTCTTCGAGCCGGCCCTGGCCCTGCAGCTCGAGCCCCAGGTTGTTGTGCGCATCGGAATAGCCCGGCTCGAGCGCGATCGCCGCGCGGTAGCCGGCGATCGCATCGTCGTGCCTGCCTTGCGCGCCCAGCGCGAGCGCAAGGTGGAAATGCACCACGGACGAGGCAGGATCGAGCGTCAGCGCGCGACGATAGCTCGCCACCGCCTCGTCCAGCCGGCCTTCGGCCTGGAGCACGAATCCGAGCTGGCTAAAGTAGTGCGGATTGGCCGGATCGATGCCGATCGCCCTGTGCAAGAGCTCGACGGCCTGGCCGCTCCTCCCGGATTGGTGCTCGATCGCCGCGAGCAGCTGCAGGGCGTCGGCTTGGTCCGGCGCGGCCCGCAGCACCTCCCGATACACCGCCTCGGCCTCGGGCAGGCGTCCGGCACGATGGTGCGCGAGTCCCTTCCCGATCGCCTCGCGGATCGAAGCTTGCGCCACGGCCTTCAAAGAATCACGCCGTACGGCCAGTTCTCGCGCACCACCTGCTCCGGCAGCTTCCTCAGCACCTCGATGGCGAACGCGGTATCGGCGTCCGACAGGGCGTGCAGCGCGTGGGCCCGCAGCAGCGTCTGCAGCGCCTTGCCGAACATCGGCGGATCGAGCATCTCGCCCTCGAACTTGATCGCGCCGCCGAGCAGCGCGTCGGCCTCGATCGCCGCGCGCAGGATCGCGATCTTGGTCCTGGTTTCCGAAGGCGAGGGCGTGAAGGCAACCTTGCACGGGTGGATGTGCGAGGGATGGATCACCTGCTTGCCGGAGAGCCCCATCGAGGTCTCCTCGCATGCGTGCCGATACACCACGCGCGATTCCTCGTCGCCGTGCAGGTCGAGCCAGCGGCGCACGTCGTCGGGCTCGACGATATCCTCGGGCATCGTGGATTGCCCGATGAGGGTTTCCACGCCGCCGATCACTCCCTTGCCGGCGATGCGCGCCTCGAACAGGATGTCGTGCAGGTAGAACTTGAGCTCCTCGGTCCAGTGGCGCGGCGTGATGTGGATGCCCATCGCCTTGGAGAAGTCGTGGATGCCGAACACCACGTGCTTCACCGTCGAATACTGCATGAGCTCGGGGGCGATCTTGAGGGACTTGGGGTGCTCGATGATCGGCTGGATGGTGATGCGGTGGTTCAGGCCCGCGAGCACCGCCGACAAGTCGCGGATCTCGGGTGCTCCGTAGGCCTCGCCGGCCTTCGCGAGCATGACCACGTCGAAGGCGCCGGCGAGATCGCGCACCAGCTGCAGGTCCTTTTCGTACTCCTCGGTGCGGAACGGATTGATGCGCACCGCGACCTGCACTTCCTTCTTGCGCGGCATCAGCGGCAGCTCGCGGCGCAGCAGCTCGCGGCTCATGTCCTTCTGGCGGCAGCCGTCCTCCAGGTCGAAGAGCAGCGTGTGCGCCGGGGTGTTCCACCCGTGCTTGCGCAGGCGCTGCGAGGCCTGCTCGAGGTCCTCGTAGATGCCGAGCGAGGGCGCGTACTTGACCGGCGGATAGTAGATCTGGATGCCGGGCCAGTAATCGCCCAGGATGTCGACCGCGGCGCGCTGGCCGGCGGGCGCGGCAGGTTCGGCGGCGGGGTTCAGGACGGCGTTCATCGGGGGATCGATCGTCGCAACGAGTCCACGCTAGCACCCCTTGTTGCGGTGCGTCAAAAGGAAGCGGTTTGCCGCGGGGCGGGGGCGCGCCGCTGCGGGGGCTATGCTATAAATCGACGATCCAGAAGAGGAGGGGTCCAATGTCCACCATCGAATCGGTGCTGCAGGAAACGCGCGTCTTCGCTCCGCCGAAGGAGCTTGTCGCCCAGGCCAACGTGTCCGGCATGGCGGCCTACGAGGCGATGCGCAGCGAGGCCGAGCGCGATTTCGAGGGATTCTGGGCGAAGCACGCGAAGAACGAGTTGATCTGGGCCAAGCCCTTCACGAAGATCCTCGACGAGTCCGGCGCGCCGTTCTTCAAGTGGTTCCACGATGGCGAGCTCAACGCGTCGGCCAACTGCCTCGATCGCCACCTCAAGACGCAGCCGGACAAGGTTGCGATCATCTTCGAGGCGGATGACGGCAAGGTCACTCGGGTAACGTACCAGGAGCTCTACCACCGCGTCTGCCAGTTCGCCAACGCGCTCAAGGGCCTCGGCATCAAGGCGGGCGAGCGCGTGCTCGTCTACATGCCGATGTCGGTCGAGGCGGTGGTGGCGATGCAGGCCTGCGCGCGCATCGGGGCCACGCACTCGGTCGTGTTCGCCGGCTTCTCGGCCAAGAGCGTGCAGGAACGCATCGTCGACGCGGGCGCCGTGGCGCTCATCACCGCCGACGGCCAGATGCGCGGGGGCAAGGAGATTCCCCTGAAGCCGGCGTGCGACGAGGCGCTCGGCCTGGGCGGGTGCGAGGGCGTGAAGCACGTGATCGTCTACCGGCGCACCGGCTCGCCGGTCGCGATGCAGGACGGCCGCGACCTCTGGTGGCACGACGCGGTGCGCGACCAGCCGAAGGACTGTGCGCCGACACCGCTGAACGCGGAGCACCCGCTGTTCATCCTCTACACCTCCGGATCCACCGGCAAGCCGAAGGGCGTGCAGCACTCCACCGGCGGCTACCTGCTGCACGCGATCCTCACCATGAAGTGGGTGTTCGACTACAAGCCGACGGATGTCTTCTGGTGCACGGCCGATGTGGGCTGGGTGACCGGCCACACGTATATCGCCTACGGGCCGCTTGCCGTGGGCGCGACCGAGATCATCTTCGAAGGCGTTCCGACGTATCCGGATGCGGGGCGCTTCTGGAAGACCATCCAGGACCACAAGGTGACGGTGTTCTACACCGCGCCCACCGCCATACGCTCGCTCATCAAGGCCGGCGGCGACCTGCCCGGGAAATACGATCTGCGGAGCCTGCGCATCCTCGGCACCGTCGGCGAGCCGATCAACCCGGAGGCGTGGATGTGGTACTACCGGACCGTCGGGGGCTCGCGCTGCCCGATCGTGGACACGTGGTGGCAGACGGAGACCGGCGGGCACATGATCTCGCCGCTGCCGGGCGCCACGCCTCTCAAGCCGGGTTCGTGCACGCTGCCCCTGCCCGGCATCATCACCGACATCGTCGACGAGACCGGCCATTCGGTGGGCAAGGGCAAGGGCGGCATCCTCGTCATCAAGCGGCCGTGGCCGTCGATGATCCGCACCATCTGGGGCGATCCCGAGCGCTACCGCAAGAGCTACTTCCCGGAGGACTTCCACGGCAAGTACTACCTCGCGGGCGACGGCGCCAGCACCGACGAGGACGGTTATTACCGCATCATGGGGCGCATCGACGACGTGCTCAACGTCTCGGGCCACCGGCTGGGCACCATGGAGATCGAATCGGCGCTGGTGGCCAACTCGAAGCTGGTGGCGGAGGCGGCCGTGGTCGGGCGCCCCGACGACCTCACCGGCGAGGCGGTCGTGGCCTTCGTGGTGACGAAGGGCCCGCGCCCGACCGGTGATGCGGCGAAGAAGATGGCGACCGAGCTGCGCGACTGGGTGGCGCGCGAGATCGGGCCGATCGCCAAGCCCAGGGACATCCGCTTCGGCGACAACCTGCCCAAGACGCGCTCCGGAAAGATCATGCGCCGGCTGTTGCGCTCGATCGCCAAGGGCGAGGCGATCACCCAGGATGTGTCCACGCTCGAGAACCCCGCGATCCTCGATCAGCTCAAGCAGAACCTCTGACCCGGGCTGATGCTGTTTCGCTATTTCTCCCGGGAGATACTGATCTCCAGCACGCTGGTGCTGGCGGCGCTGCTCGCGCTGTTCGGCTTCTTCGACCTGATCCGCGAGCTCGGCGACCTGGGCAAGGGAAACTACCGCCTGGTCACGATGCTCGGCTACGTGACGCTCTCGCTCGCGTCCCACGCCTACGTGCTGCTGCCGGCCGCCGGGCTCATCGGCACGCTCTTCGCGCTGGCGCGCATGTCGGAGCACTCCGAGATCACGGTGATGCGCGCCTCGGGGCTCTCGCTCGCGCAGCTCGCGCTCTTCGTGGGCGGGGCGGGAATGGTGATCGCGCTGACGACCCTCGCGATCGGCGAGCTGGTGACCCCGTATACCGAGGAAGCCGCCAAGGACCTGCGGCTCAAGGCCACCCAATCGATCGTCGCGCGCGAGTTCCGCTCCGGGTTCTGGGTAAAGGACGATCGCAGCTTCGTGAACATCCAGGACGTCACCGCCGACACGACGCTGCTCGACCTCAGGATCTACGAGTTCGATCCCGCGTTCCGGCTGATCGCCATCAGCCGCGCCGACAAGGGCACCTACGCGGGGCCCAACCGCTGGCAGCTCACCAACGTCGAGCTCACGCGCTTCGAGGGCCAGCGCGCCGAGCTCGAGCGCCTGCCCCACGCCATCTGGAACTCGGTGCTTACCCCCGAAATCCTCTCGGTCCTGAAGATCGTGCCGGAAAACCTGTCGTCGGCGAACCTGCACGCCTACATCGAGCACTTGCGCGAGAACCACCAGAAGGCGACGCGCTACGAGATCGCGTTCTGGAACAAGCTGCTCTATCCCTTGGTCGCGATCGCCTTGATGGTGATGTCCATTCCCTTCGCCCTGCAATCGGCGCGCACGGGCGGGATCGGCGCGAAGATCGTGATGGGGATCATGTTCGGCCTGCTTTTCCATTTTGCCGGGCGGCTTTTTTCGCACATCGGCTTGCTCAACGACTGGCCCCCGCTGCTGTCGGCGGGACTGCCGTTCGTGATCGTGGTGCTGGTGGCGGGCGAGGGCCTGCGGCGCGCCGAACGCCGCTAGCGTGGCTCTGCGTCCACGATGGCCGTCCCGGCGAGCCGGTCATGCAGGAATTGGCGGTCGGGGTCGAGGAGCGCGTAGGCGAACCCCAGGCCCATCGCCAAGGTTCCGATGACGGCAAGGATGAATCGATGCATGGCGCGCGCCGTCCCGACGCTGGCGCCGTCACGGGCGCGCACGAGGCGGATGCGCCATGTCTTCATGGCGAGTGTTTGCCCGCCCCGGGTCCAGAACCAGACGTAGTAGGACCCCACGACGGTCAGCACCCAGGCCTGCAGCAGGTGGCGCCGCCACCCGTGAGTGGAATCGCCGAATGCCACGATGAAGGGAAACGTGGCGACCAGCGCCAGGGCCACGGTGAGCAGCAGGTCGTAGAGCGCGCTCGCGATGCGGCGCGGTACGCCGGCGGCTTTCGCCGGGGAAGCGGCGCTCACCGCGAGTTCATGCGCTCGTCATGCCCCTGCGAGTGACGCTGGAGCCAGCGCTCGCGCAACTCGTGCTGCCTTTCCGGGGGCAGCCGGCGCAGCCCCTGGAAGGCCTCGCGGGCGGCCCGGCGCTGCTCTGGGGTCATCGACGCCCAGTCGCGAACGCGCCGTTCGAAGCGCTCCTTCTGGATCGGCTGCATCTTGGGATATTGCCGCGCGGCGCCGATCAGGCGTTGCTGCTGGTAGCCGGGCATGCGGTCCCACTCCGAGGCCACCGGGCCGAGGATGCGCTGCTGCTCGGGCGTGAGCGCTCTCCACGGCGTCGTGGGCGTCTTCAGGTCGGCAGCGCCGGCCGGCGGAGCCAGCGCCAGCAGCAGCGCGGTGACGATCAGCGCTGCGGCTTTGCGAGCCACGCGCGCAGGTCCTGGTCCAGGTAGGCGGCCGGGGGCAGCTCCTGGGTGAGAAGCTGGGCATCGAGCTCTCCCGGATCAGGCTCGCGCGCCGACTGGAAGGCGAGGGTGGCCAGCAAGGCCGCCAAAGGCAGCCACAGCAGTGAGCGCTGCAGGATCGAGTACTTGATCGTCTGGGCGGTTCCCGCGCTCACGCTCACCAGCCCGAGGATGCGCACGGGCTCGGCGTAAGCTTCGAGCGCCTGCAGCCGCGCTGCCCGCAGGCGGGCAGCCTGCAACCCCCCGACTTGGGCCGCCGAGCTGTCCAGCCAGGGCTTGAGCCTGTGCGCGAATTCCTTATCATTCATAGCGTTATCCCCTTTGATCTCAGGGCTTTCGCCAATGCATGGGTCGCGCGGGAGCAGTGCGTCTTCACGCTGCCCTCCGAGCAACCCATGGCCTTGGCGGTTTCGCTCACGTCGAGTTCCTCCCAGTAACGCAGCAGGAAGGCTTCGCGTTGACGCTCCGGCAGCGCCTTCACCGCCTGTTCGATTGCCTCCATCACCTGCGCCTGCTCGAGGCGATCGGCGGGGGAGGCGGGCACATTGGAGTGCTCGTCCACTTCCATGGTCTCGAGCGGGTCCGCGTCGTCGTCTTCGCCACCGAAGCCCAGGCTCGAAAGCAGGGTCGTCCACGTCGATCGTACCTTGCCGCGCCGGAAATGGTCGCGGATCGCATTCTGCAGGATGCGCTGGAAGAGCAGCGGCAGCTCGGCGGCGGGGCGATCGGCATACTTTTCCGCGAGCCGCATCATCGCGTCCTGCACGATGTCGAGGGCCGATTCCTCGTCCTGCACGGAGAACACGCTCTGCTTGAACGCGCGCCGCTCCACGGAAGCCAGGAAATCGGACAGCTCCTTGCGGCTTGCCAGGTTCTTCTCCTCCCGGTTCCCGGACCAGGCGCCCGGGACTGCGCGAAATGGTAGCAAACCGGCCACGCCGCCCGCCTGCGTCCGGGCCCGCGCGCGGGACACCATTCCGGCTTGACCAATCATCGCCCACCCGCTAATGTCTCTGGTTCCCCCTTCGAAACCTCCCAAATTACAAGGCGTTAGCATGGAACTCCAGATTCCCCCGCTCGCGGAAACCGGCACCACCCTGACGGGTGCCGAAATCGTCATCCGCTGCCTGCAGGAGGAGGGGGTCGAGTACGTGTTCGGCTATCCGGGAGGGGCCGTATTGTTCATCTACGACGCCATTTTCAAGCAGAAGAAGGTGAAGCACATCCTGGTGCGCCACGAGCAGGGCGCGCTGCACGCTGCCGACGGGTATGCCCGCGCGACGGGCAAGCCCGGCGTCGCGCTCGTGACCAGCGGGCCGGGCGTGACCAACTCCGTGACCGGGATCGCCACGGCGTACATGGATTCGATTCCGATGGTGGTGATCACCGGCCAGGTGCCGACCCAGGCCATCGGCGAGGACGCGTTCCAGGAGTGCGACACCGTCGGCATCACGCGCCCCGCGGTCAAGCACAACTTCCTGGTGAAGGACGTGAACCAGCTCGCAGTCACCATCAAGAAGGCGTTCCACATCGCCACGACCGGGCGGCCCGGTCCGGTGCTGGTGGACATTCCGAAGGACGTGTCCAACAAGGCAGCGCATTTCCACTATCCCGCGAAGATCAGCATGCGCTCGTACAGTCCGGTGACGCGGGGACACGCGGGCCAGATCAAGAAGGCCTTGAACCTGCTGCTCGAGGCACGCCGGCCGATGATCTACGTCGGCGGCGGCGCCATCCTCGGGGAAGCGAGCGCCGAGGTGACCGAGCTGGTCCGCCTGCTGGGATTCCCCGTCACCAACACGCTGATGGGGCTGGGTTCCTATCCGGCCAACGACGGGCAGTTCCTCGGCATGCTCGGCATGCACGGCACGGTGCAGGCCAACATGGCGATGCAGAATTGCGACGTACTGCTCGCCGTCGGGGCGCGCTTCGACGATCGGGTGATCGGCAACCCGGCGCATTTCGCCGCGGGCAATCCGGCGCGCAAGATCGTGCACATCGACGTGGACCCTTCGTCCATTTCCAAGCGCGTGAAGGTGGACGTGCCCATCGTCGGCGGGGTGAAGGAGGTGCTGCACGAGTTGCTCTCCCAGCTCAAGGCCGCGAGCCAGCGCCCGGATCCTGCGGCGCTCGCCGAGTGGTGGGCGCAGATCGCGGCGTGGCGCGCGAAGGACTGCCTCAAGTACGACCGCGCCTCGCCGATCATCAAGCCGCAGTTCGTGATCGAGAAGCTCTACGAGATCACGAAGGGCGACGCCTATGTCACCTCGGACGTCGGCCAGCACCAGATGTGGGCCGCGCAGTTCTACCGCTTCGACAAGCCGCGCCGCTGGATCAACTCGGGAGGGCTCGGGACCATGGGCGTCGGGTTGCCATATGCCATGGGCGTCAAGCTCGCCTTCCCCGACGCCGAGGTGGCGTGCGTCACGGGCGAGGCGTCGATCCAGATGTGCATCCAGGAGCTGTCGACCTGCAAGCAGTACCACCTGCCCGTCAAGATCGTGAACCTCAACAACCGCTACATGGGCATGGTTCGCCAGTGGCAGGAATTCTTCCACGGCAACCGCTACAGCGAGTCGTACATGGACGCGCTGCCCGACTTCGTGAAGCTGGCCGAGGCGTACGGGCACGTGGGCATGCGCGTCGACAAGCCCGCCGACGTCGAGGCGGCGCTGCGGGAGGCTTTCGCGATGAAGGACCGGCTGGTCTTCCTGGACTTCATCACTGACCAGACCGAGAACGTCTTCCCGATGGTGCCCGGCGGCAAGGGCATGTCGGAGATGATCCTTTCCGAAGAGCTCTAGCCATGCGCCACATCCTTTCCATCCTCGTTGAAAACGAGGCCGGTGCCTTGTCTCGCGTCGCGGGCCTGTTCTCCGCCCGCGGCTACAATATCGAGACGCTCACCGTCGCGCCCACCGAGGACCAGACGATGTCGCGCATGACCATCGTCACCACGGGTTCCGACGAGATCGTCGAGCAGATCACCAAGCAGCTGAACAAGCTGGTCGACGTGGTGAAGGTGGTCGACCTGTCCGAGGGCAAGCACATCGAGCGCGAGCTGATGCTGGTCAAGGTGCGCGCGGGCGGCAAGGACCGCGAGGAGATCAAGCGCACCGCCGACATCTTCCGCGGGCGCATCCTCGACGTCACCGACAAGAGTTACACGATCGAGCTCACGGGCACCACCGAGAAGCTCGACGCCTTCCTGGAGGCGCTCGATCGCGGCGCGATCCTGGAAACCGTGCGCACCGGCGTATCCGGCATCGGGCGCGGCGAATGGGTGCTCAAGGTCTGAACCGACGCCAATCAAACGGGAAAAGGACATGAAGGTCTACTACGACAAGGACGCCGACCTCTCGCTCGTCAAGGGCAAGAGGGTCACCATCATCGGATACGGATCGCAGGGCCACGCGCATGCGCAGAACCTGGCGGAATCGGGCGTGAAGGTCGCCGTGGGCCTGCGCCCGGGCGGGGCCTCCTGGGAGAAGGCGAAGAAGGCGAAGCTCGCCGTGAAGGAGGTGGGCGAGGCGGTGAAGGGGGCGGACCTGGTGATGATCCTGCTGCCCGACGAGAACCACGCCGCCGTGTACCGCGAAAGCGTCGAGCCCAACATCAAGAAGGGCGCGGCGCTCGCCTTCGCGCACGGGTTCAACATCCACTTCAAGCAGATCGTGCCGCGCGCGGACCTGGACGTGATCATGATCGCGCCCAAGGGGCCGGGGCACCTGGTGCGCTCGACCTACACGCAGGGCGGGGGCGTGCCGGCGCTCATCGCCGTGCAGCAGGACGCCTCGGGCAAGGCGAAGGACCTGGCGCTTTCGTACGCCGCGGCCATCGGGGCCACGCGCGGCGGGGTGATCGAGACCAATTTCCGCGAGGAGACCGAGACCGACCTGTTCGGGGAGCAGACCGTGCTCTGCGGCGGCATCGTGGAGCTCATCAAGGCGGGCTACGAGACGCTCGTCGACGCGGGCTACGCGCCGGAGATGGCCTATTTCGAGTGCCTGCACGAGACCAAGCTCATCGTCGACCTCATCTACGAGGGCGGGATCGCCAACATGAACTATTCGATCTCGAACAACGCGGAGTACGGCGAGTACGTGACCGGGCCGAAGGTGATCGGGCGGGAGGCCAAGCAGGCGATGAAGGAGTGCCTCGCGCGCATCCAGTCCGGCGAGTACGCGCGCGACTTCATCCTCGAGAACCGGGCCGGGGCGCCGATGCTCAACGCCAAGCGCCGGCTGCTCGCCGAGCACGACATCGAGAAGGTGGGCGAGCGGCTGCGCGCCATGATGCCGTGGATCCGCAAGAACAAGCTGGTCGATACCACGAAGAACTGACCGCGCCGGGACCCGCGCGCGGGCCCGGATCCGGAGAGAGAATTGAGCAACTACCCGCACCCGGTCATCGCGAAGGAGGGCTGGCCGCACCTGTCGCTCGCGGTCGCGGTCGCGGCGGTGGCGGCCTACTTCGTCGGCTGGTGGTCGCTGCCGCTGTGGCTCGCGGCCCTGTTCGTGCTGCAGTTCTTCCGCGATCCCCCCCGGGAGATTCCGCAGGGCGAAGGGCTGGTGCTGTGCCCCGCCGACGGCAGGGTGCTGCTGGTGGGCGCGGCGCGCGATCCGTACCTCGATCGTCCGGCGCTGAAGGTGAGCGTGTTCATGAACGTCTTCAACGTGCATTCGAACCGCTCGCCGGTCGATGCCGAGGTGCGAAGCGTGGCCTATACGGCCGGTGCGTTCGTGAACGCCTCATTCGACAAGGCCTCGTCGCACAACGAGCGCAATGCCCTGGTCCTGCGCACCGACTCGGGCGCCGACGTGACCTGCGTGCAGATCGCGGGCCTCATCGCGCGGCGCATCCTGTGCTACGTGAAGGCGGGCGAGCGGCTGGCCCGCGGCGAGCGCTACGGCTTCATCCGCTTCGGCTCGCGCGTCGACGTCTACATTCCGGAGGGCTCGCGGGCGCGGGTCGCGGTGGGCGACAAGGTGAAGGCGGCCTCCACCGTGCTCGCGGACTTGCCGCGCGCCTGAACGGATCCGGGAACCATGGCCGCCCCCGCCCAGCGCACCCGCAAGCCGATCTTCGGATCGGCGCGCAAGCGCGGCATCTACCTGCTGCCAAATCTGTTCACGACGCTCGCGCTGTTCGGGGGGTTCTACGCGATCGTGCAGGGGATGAACCACAACTTCGAGCAGGCCGCGATCGCGGTGTTCGTGGCCATGGTGCTCGACGGCCTGGACGGGCGCGTCGCGCGCCTCACCCGCACCCAGTCCGCGTTCGGGGCGGAGTACGACAGCCTCGCCGACATGGTCTCCTTCGGCGCCGCCCCGGCGCTGCTGATGTACGAATGGGCGCTGCGCGGCATGGGACGCATCGGATGGATCGCCGCGTTCGTCTACTGCGCGGGGGCGGCATTGCGGCTCGCGCGCTTCAACACCCAGCTCGCGGTGGCCGACAAGCGCTGGTTCACCGGCATTCCGAGTCCCGCCGCCGCAGCGCTGGTCGCAGGCATGATCTGGGTGCTCAACGACTACCACGCGCACGGCGGCGACGTGCGCTGGTACGCGGTGGCGATCACGGTATTCGCGGGCGTCACGATGGTCTCGAACGTGAAGTTCTACAGCGGCAAGGACATCAACCTGCGCCGCCAGATGCCGTTCTGGGTCACCATCGTGATCGTCCTCGCGCTGCTGCTGATCTCGATCCAGCCCTCCTACGTGCTGTGGGGCATCGCGCTCGTCTACGGGATATCCGGCTACGCATGGTGGGGAGTGCAGCGCGCGCGCAGCGAGGCGACCCAGAAGCAGTACCAGAACATTCGCGACGCGATCGAGGAAGGCAACCTCACGGGGCTCGCGCGCATGCTCGCCACCACGCCGGTGGACGGAGTGATAGGACCCGGAGAACGTACCCTGCTGATGGTCGCGGTCGAGGAGGCCAACTTGCCGGCGATCGAGCTGCTTGTCGCGCGCAACGCCGCGCTCGACCTGCGCGACGACCGGGGCCTTACCGCGCTCGCACTCGCGGTCGAGATGGGCTTCCACGAGGCGGTCGAGGTGCTGCTCGCGGCGGGCGCCGATCCCAACGCGCATGATCTGTCGGGAATGACGCCGCTCGATGCCGCGGAGGAGCACGGTGGGCATGACGTCGCCGCGCTGTTGCTGCGCTACGGCGGCAAGTCGAGCAAGGAGCTTGCGCCGCGCGAGCCGTGAACGGCGGGCGCCCGAGGCGATCGTCGGGGGAACTTTCGAGCGCGATCGCATGCCGAACCGCGCAGACGCCAGGAGATACAAACATGGATAAGAGACTGCTCCGAGTCCCTGCCGCCGTCATTCCCGCTCTCATCGCCGGCTGCCTTTGCGGCACCTTCGCAGCCCGTGCCGTTGGCGCGCAGCCCGCGCCGGGTTCGAACGCGCCGCAGCTCGACGAGCGGGCCAGCCGGCTCGTCGGTCACGAGATCAGGGACTCCAACGGCTGGATCATCGGGGAGCTGGAGGATCTGCTCGTCGACCCGGCGACCAATCGCGTGGAGTTCGTGGTGCTCACGGCCGGCGGGCGCTTCGCGGCCGACGGCGCCCCGCTCGCGCTGAAGCTGCCCTCGGCCATCGTCCGCGCGGAGGACGAGGACGTGCGCGTCAACGTAACGATGAAAGAGCTGCAGCGCCTGCCCAAGGTATCGTCCGCGCTGGAGGATCTCGAGCCGGCGCTGCGCGCGCGGCTGGTGAGCGCCAAGGCGTTGCTCAAGGCGAACCTGCGCGATGCCGGCGGCCACGACGTGGGGGGCATGCAGGACCTGGTCCTGGACCTGGAGACCGGCGCCGTGCGCTACGCGGTCGTCGATTACGATCCGGGCGTGCTCAGCGCGGGCAAGTCCGTCGCGGTGCACAAGCTGAACGTGCGCAGCGAAGGGGCGGGCAGCCTCGCGTTGGTCGTCGATCCGGTGGCCCTCGCCGCTGCGAGCGGCTACCAGAGCGCGCGCTGGCCGGACCTCGGCAACGATACCCTGCGGGGCCGGATGAAGCGCCTGGTCAACTTCAACTAGCAGCACGGGTTGCCAATCCGCGGCCGGGCGGGCTATAGTCCGGGCATGCACCCGATCGGCGACCTCATCCTGCTTCGCCTGTCCCAGTCCCGCGCGCTCGCGCCGGACCTGCTGCTGCGCCTCGCGCGCTAAAAATCCCACCCCACCATTCGTGCAGCATCCGGCCGCTTCGGCAACGCGGGGCGGATCAGTCCATCCGACGATCGGAGACATCCAATGAACGACCAGTTGATCATTTTCGACACCACGATGCGCGACGGGGAGCAAAGCCCGGGCGCCGCCATGACCAGGGACGACAAGCTGCGCATCGGCAAGCAGCTCGAGCGGCTGCGCGTCGACGTGATCGAGGCGGGATTCGCAGCCTCGAGCCAGGGGGACTTCGAGGCGATCCGCGCGGTCGCCACGGCGGTGCGCGATTCCACCGTGTGCTCCCTCGCGCGCGCCAACGACAGCGACGTGCAGCGGGCGGGCGAGGCGATCCGCGGCGCCAACTCCGGTCGCATCCACACCTTCATCGCCACCAGCCCGATCCACATGCAGCACAAGCTGCGCATGCAGCCCGACGCGGTGCTCGAGGCCGCGGTGCGTGCGGTGAAGCTCGCGCGCCAGTACACCGACGACGTCGAGTTTTCGGCCGAGGACGCGGTGCGTTCGGACATGGATTTCCTCTGCCGCATCTTCGAGGCCACGATTGCCGCGGGCGCCCGTACCATCAACGTGCCCGACACGGTGGGCTACAGCGTGCCGGAGCTCTGGGGCGAGGTGTTCGGGAAGCTCATGAGCCGCGTCCCCAACGCCGACCGGGCGATCTGGTCCACCCATTGCCACAACGACCTGGGCATGGCGGTGGCCAACTCGCTCGCCGCTGTGATGGCGGGCGCGCGCCAGGTCGAATGCACGATAAACGGACTGGGCGAGCGCGCCGGCAACGCTTCGCTCGAGGAGATCGTGATGGCAGTGAAGACGCGCTCCGACTTCTTCAAGCTCGACACGCGCATCGACACCACGCAGATCGTTCCCGCCAGCAAGCTGGTATCCACCATCACCGGCTACCCGGTGCAGCCCAACAAGGCGGTGGTCGGCGCCAACGCCTTCGCGCACGAGTCCGGAATCCACCAGGACGGCGTGCTCAAGCATCGCGAGACCTACGAGATCATGCGCGCTGCCGACGTGGGCTGGGGCGCCAACCGCCTCACGCTCGGCAAGCTTTCCGGGCGCAGCGCCTTCAAGGCGCGCCTGCAGGAGCTCGGCATCGCGCTCGCCTCGGAAGAGCAGCTGAACGCGGCCTTTGCGCGCTTCAAGGAGCTCGCCGACAAGAAGCGCGAGATCTTCGACGAGGACATCCAGGCGCTCATGTCGGACGAGACCGTCACGCCAGAGGTCGAGCACTACAAGCTCGTGTCCCTCACCGCCCACTCGGAGACCGGGGAGCAGCCGTTCGCGCGGGTGGTGATATCGGAGGAGGGCCGCGAGGCCAGGGCCGAGGCGCGCGGCGGCGGGCCGGTGGACGCCACGTTCAAGGCGATCGAGAGCATCGTCGGGAGCGCGACGGAGCTGCTGCTCTACTCGGTGAACAACGTGACCGAGGGCACCGATTCGCAGGGCGAGGTTACCGTGCGGCTGGCCAAGGACGGGCGCGTCGTGAACGGCATGGGCTCCGACACCGACATCGTCGTGGCCTCGGCGAAAGCGTACCTCAATGCCCTCAACAAGATGGGCGCGAAGTCGCAGCGCGTGAACCCGCAGTACGAAGTGGAGGCGCGCGCGGTATAGGCGGCCGGGAGCGACGCGATGGATGCCATGCCCAGGCTGGGGATGGGAACGTGGCACATGGGCGAGGACGGTCGCGACCGGGCGGCCGAAGTCGCGGCCCTGCGCCAGGGGCTCGACCTCGGCATGGCGCTGGTCGACACCGCCGAGATGTACGGCAACGGCGGCGCCGAGCGGGTCGTGGGCGAGGCGATCCGCGGCCGGCGCGAGGACGTCTTCCTGGTGAGCAAGTTCTACCCGCACCACGCTTCGCGCCGCAAGCTTGCCGCCGCCTGCGAGGCCTCGCTCGGCCGCCTGCGGGTGGAAACGATCGACCTCTACCTGCTCCATTGGCGCGGCAGCGTGCCGTTCGCCGAGACCGTCGAGGCGCTCGAGCGCCTCGAGCGCGAGGGCAAGATACGCCGCTGGGGCGTTTCGAACCTGGACGTGGCCGACGTGGAAGAGCTGGTCGGCATCGCGGGGGAAGGGCGCGTCGCGGCGAACCAGGTGCTCTACAACCTCGCCCGTCGCGGCGTGGAGTTCGACCTGCTGCCGTGGTGCGCGCACCACGGGGTCCCGGTGATGGCCTATTCGCCCCTGGACGAGGGCGCGCTCGCCGGGCACCGGACGCTCGCCTCCGCCGCGGCGCGCCTCGGTGCGACGGCCGCGCAAGTGGCCGTCGCGTGGTTGCTGCGCCGGCCGGAGGTGGTGGTGATTCCGAAGGCCTCGCGCATGGAGCATGTGCGCGACAATGCGCGCTGCGCGGACATCGTGCTGGACGCCGAGACCATCGCGGCGCTCGAGCGCGCGTTTCCGCCGCCGAATGGCAAGCAGCCGCTGCAGGTCATCTGAGCGGCGCGCGCGAAGCCCGCGCCTGCGTCGGCGCGAAGCGACATGGCATTCGCCTCGTATTCAACGCGTTGACGCGCGGGCCTGCGCTGCGCGTTGCCGCGAGGCGACGTCCGCAAGCATTGCGACACCGGCGGGCGCGCACGCAACGCACATGCGTTGCGGGGCGTAGCGTGGTTCCGGCGCCACGCTGGCACGCATCGTGTTAGCGATCCTTGGGGATAGCCACCGAAGGAGGGCGACGATGAAATACGGAGAAGGTCTCTTCAACCGCGCGCGCGATCCCCGCCTGCAGCACGAATCCCATCCCGGCGCCGCCGTGGCGAGCGTGCCCGCCGCGGGGAGCGCGGCGGTTGCCCCTGCGGCGCGCGTGGCGCCCGGCGGGGCCGCGCACGAGGCTGCGGCGCGCGGCGACGAGGGCGCCGGCAGCAAGCTCATCGTGGGGCCGAACATCAAGCTGAAGGGCGTCGAGATCGACGACTGCGACACGCTCGTCGTGGAAGGTCGCGTCGAGGCGACCATGGTGAGCCGCGCGATCCAGATCGCCGAGCACGGCGCCTTCAACGGCAAGGTGGACGTGGACGTGGCGGAAATCCGCGGGGTGTTCCAGGGCGAGATGACGGCGCGCCGCAAGCTCGTGATCCACGCCAGCGGGCGCGTGAGCGGCAAGATCCGCTACGGCAAGATGCTGGTGCAGGAAGGCGGGGAGATGACCGGGGACATCGGCGCGCTGGGCGAGACCGCAACCGCACTCGCGCGCTAGCGCGCGTGCCGCTCTAGCGCTCGCCCGCCAGGCGCGCCGCGAGCCCGGTATAGGTGCCCGGCGTGAGCGAGAGCAGGCGCTCCCGCTCGGGCTCCGGCAGAGGCAGCGTGCGGATGAAGGCGTGCAGGTCCTCCCGCGTGATGCCGCCCTTGCCGCGCGTGAGCTCCTTCAGCTTCTCGTACGAGCCGGGAATGCGGTGTGCGCGCATCACGGTCTGCACGGCCTCGGCGAGCACGTCCCAGCACTCGTCGAGGTCGGCGGCGATGCGGGCCGGGTTGGCCTCGAGCTTGGCCAGTCCCTTCAGGCAGGCGTCGTAGGCGACCAGGCAGTAGCCGAACGCCACGCCCACGTTGCGCAGGACCGTGGAATCGGTGAGGTCGCGCTGCCAGCGCGAGATCGGCAGCTTGTCCGAAAGGTGCCGCAGCAGCGCGTTGGCGAGGCCGAGGTTGCCCTCCGAGTTCTCGAAGTCGATCGGGTTCACCTTGTGCGGCATGGTGGACGATCCCACCTCGCCCGCCTTCACCTTCTGGGTGAAGTAGCCGAGGGAGATGTAGCCCCAGATGTCGCGGTCGAGGTCGATCAGCACCGTGTTCAGCCGCGCCGCGGCATCGAACGCCTCCGCGAGGGCGTCGTGGGGCTCGATCTGGATCGTGAGCGGGTTGTACTCGATTCCCATCCGTTCCACGAAGGCGCGCGCCAGCCGCGGCCAGTCCACGCCCGGTGCGGCGGCGACATGCGCGTTGAAGTTGCCCGTCGCGCCGTTTGCCTTGCCACGCATCCGCACCGAAGCGAGCCGCGCGCGCGCCCTTTCGAGCCGGTAGGCGAAATTCGCCATCTCCTTGCCCAGGGTGGTGGGCGTGGCGGGCTGTCCATGGGTGCGCGAGAGCATGGCGAGCCGGGCGTGCTGCTTCGCCAGCTCGTCCAGGCGCGCGACGATGGCGTCGATCGCCGGCAGCAGCACCCGATCGCGGCCCCCCATGAACATGCGCGCGTGGGCCAGGTTGTTGATGTCCTCCGAAGTGCACGCGAAGTGGATGAATTCGCCCGCGGCGGCGACCTGCGCGTTGTCCGCGAATTGCTCGCGCAGCCAGTACTCGACCGCCTTCACGTCGTGGTTGGTGGTGGCCTCGATCGCCTTGATGCGCTGCGCATCGGGGAGACCGAACCCGGCCACCGTCGCGCGCAGCGCTTCCCGCGTTGCATCCGAGAAGGCCGGCAGCGCGCGCAGCTCGGGTTCGGCCGCGAGCGCGAGCAGCCATTCGACCTCCACCGCCACGCGTTCGCGGATCAGCGCGAATTCGCTGAAGTAGTCCTGGAGGGGCCCCGCCTTGGCGGCATAGCGCCCGTCGAGGGGCGAGAGGGCGGTGAGGGGAGAGGACATTCGAGAAGGAAATTTTATCACGCTCCCCGAATCGCCCGGTTTATACTCCGGCGCGTCCAAGCGAGGAGGAACCATGAAGCTCGTCGGCTCGAAGACCAGCCCTTTCGTCCGCAAGGTGCGCGTAGTGCTCGCCGAGAAGGGCCTGCCCTTCGAATTCCTGGAGGAGAACGCATGGAATGCCGACACGACGGTGCCGCGCTACAACCCCCTTACCAAGGTGCCGGTGCTGGTCCTCGACGACGGGGAATGCCTGTACGACTCCGGCGTCATCACTGAGTACCTGGATGCATTGACCGGCCCGCGGCTGATTCCGGCCGCGGGAGTCGAACGGGCGCGCGTGCGCCGCGACGAGGCGCTGGGCGACGGCATCGCCGACGCCGGGGTGGCCATCTTTCTCGAGCGCAAGCGCGAGGCGGCGCGGCAGGACCCGGCCTGGATCGCGCGGCAGCGCGACAAGCTGCAGATGGGCATTGCGTCGCTCGCGAGCTCGGTGGCCGCGGGGAGCTCGATGGGGCGTGCGCAGCTGGCGATGGGCGACATCGCCTGCGGCTGCGCGCTCTTCTGGCTGGAATTCCGGCTGCCCGAGATCCAGTGGCGCGCGCAATACGGGGCGCTGCGGGCGTGGGCGGAGCGACTCGAGGCGCGCGCCGCGTTCGCCACGACCCGTCCGCCGGCCTGAGCGCCTAGGCGATGAGCCCCCCCCGAGGCAGACTTCACCGCGGTAGAGCACCGCGGACTGCCCGGGAGTCACTGCCCATTGCGGGGCGGCGAAGTCGAGCCCGAAGGCGCCGGGCCCGTCGACCCGCAATGCGCACGCCGCGTCGGCCTGGCGGTAGCGGGTCTTGGCGGCGAGCGCGTCCAGCGCCCCTTCCGCAGGGGGTGCTCCGCCGATCCAGCTCGCGTCCCCGGCGCAGAGGCTGCGCTTGAGCAGCAGCCGATGCTCGCGGCCCTGCACCACGACCAGGGTGTTGGTGGCGGGATGCTTCTGCGCCACGTACCACGGCACGCCGAGCGCAGCGCGCCGCCCGCCGATCCCCAGCCCCTGGCGCTGCCCGATCGTGTAGTACATGAGCCCCTGATGCTCGCCGAGGCACTCGCCCTCGGGAGTCACCATCGGGCCGGGCTCGCGGGGCAGGTAGCGGGCGAGGAACGCACGGAACGGCCGTTCACCAATGAAGCAGATGCCGGTCGAATCGCGCTTGGCGTGGTTGGGCAGGCCGGCCTCGCGGGCGATCTGGCGCACCTGCGCCTTGAGCAGGCCGCCCACCGGGAAAAGCGTCCGGGCGAGCTGCGCCTGGTCGAGCCGGTGGAGGAAATAGCTCTGGTCCTTGGCCGGATCCACGCCCTTGAGCAGCACCCGGCGCCCGGCGCTCTCCTCGATGCGCGCGTAGTGGCCGGTGGCGATGCGCTCCGCCCCCAGCGCCATCGCGTGATCGAGGAAGGCCCTGAACTTGATCTCCGCGTTGCACAGCACGTCCGGGTTCGGAGTGCGCCCGGCGCGATACTCGGCGAGGAATGCGGCGAACACGCGCTCGCGGTACTCGGCGGCGAAATTCACCGCCTCGACGTCGATCCCGATCGCCTCGGCCACCGACACCGCGTCGACGAGATCCTCGCGGGTCGAGCAATATTCGCCATCGTCGTCATCCTCCCAGTTCTTCATGAAGAGGCCGACCACGTCATGGCCCGCGCGCTTGAGCAGCAGCGCTGCGACAGCCGAATCCACGCCCCCGGAGAGGCCTACCACGATCTTCATGGGTGAAATTGTAAGGCCGCAAATGCCAAAGGCGGGGCCGAGGCCCCGCCTTTGGCGGTGTTGGACGAGCCCGGCTACTTCTTCGGCGCTTCCGCCTTCGTTTCTTCCTTCTTCATTTCTTCCTTGGGCTCGGCCTTCTTGGGCGCTTCGGTCTTGGCGACCTTCTTGTGCTTCTTCGTATGCTTCTTGGTGACCTTCTTGGTCCCCTCCTTCTTGGGCGCTTCGGCCTTGGCCGAAGGCTCCTTCGGGGCGGTAGTCGCCTCGGCCTTGGCGGGCTCGGCCGGCTTGGCCGGCGTGCCTTGCGCGTACACCGACACGCAGGCTGCGGCGAAGAGCATGGCGATCAGGGCGGACAGCTTTTTCATCTTTGTCATTTCCTAAGGGTTTGTGTTGAACAGGTATCAATGCATCGACTGCGCTGAACTCAGCCTCGTCGCGGACATTAACGCCGCGCATTATACGGGGGTTGACCGGGGCACGGATTGCGCTCACGGGATTGCCCGGGTGAACGCCGCTGCCGCCGGCGCCGGGACCTCCCGCCACTGCCCGGGTGCGAGCCCAGCCACTTCCCACGGCCCGATCCGGACGCGCACCAGCCGCAGGGTGGGCAGCCCGACGCGGGCGGTCATGCGCCGCACCTGCCGGTTGCGTCCCTCGCGCAGCCCGATCTCGATCCACGCGGTGGGAATCGCCTTGCGCTGCCGGATGGGGGGATCCCTGGGCCATAGTCCCGGAGGCTCCAGGATGGTGCGCACGGCGGCGGGCAGGGTCGGCCCGTCGGCCAGCTCAAGGCCGTGGCGCAAGGCCTCCAGCATCGATTCCGAGGGCGTTCCCTCGACCTGGACCCAATAGGCCTTCTCGAGCTTGCGGCGGGGCTGGGTGATGGCCGCCTGGAGGCGGCCGTCATCGGTGAGCACCACCAGGCCCTCGCTGTCGGCGTCCAGCCTGCCGGCCGGGTAGACGCCCGGGATGGGCAGGAAGTCGCGCAGGGTGGCGCGGTTGCCGGCCGCGCTGAACTGGCACAGGACGCCGTAGGGCTTGTTCAGCAGGACAACGCGCGCCATGGGGCAGTCCGGGGGGGTCGCTTTGCTATAATTTTCCGATTGTGCCGCCTTCGCGCCGGCACCCGCCTGGCCGCCAAGAAGAAACTACCGGAGCCCCCATGAGCAAGATCAAGGTCAAGAGTCCCGTCGTCGAGATGGACGGCGACGAGATGACGCGCATCATCTGGCAGAAGATCCGCGAGGAGCTGATTCTTCCCTACCTCGACATCGACCTGAAGTATTACGACCTCTCGGTCGAGAACCGCGACGCGACCGAAGACAAGGTCACCGTGGATTCCGCGATGGCCACCAAGCAGTACGGAGTTGCGGTCAAGTGCGCGACGATCACGCCCGACGAAGCGCGGGTGAAGGAGTTCGGCCTGAAGCAGATGTGGAAGAGCCCGAACGGGACGATCCGCAACATCCTCGACGGGACGATCTTCCGCGAGCCGATCATCTGCCAGAACGTGCCGCGCCTGGTGTCGCACTGGAACAAGCCGGTGGTGGTCGCGCGCCACGGGTTCGGCGACCAGTACCGCGCGACCGAGCTCCGGTTCGACGGTCCCGGCACGCTCAAGATCACGTTCACTCCCAAGGGCGGTGGCGCGCCGATCGAAAAGGAGGTGTTCCAGGCCCCGGGCGCCGGCATCTCGATGGCGATGTACAACCTGGACGAGTCGATCCGCGGCTTCGCCCGCGCCTGCTTCAACTACGCGCTCGACCGCAAGTACCCGGTGTACCTCTCGACCAAGAACACCATCCTCAAGGTGTACGACGGACGCTTCAAGAACCTCTTCCAGGAGATCTACGAAGCCGAGTTCCGCACCCGGTTCGAAGCGGCCGGGCTCACCTACGAACACCGGCTGATCGACGACATGGTCGCGTCCAACCTCAAGTGGAGCGGCGGCTACCTGTGGGCGTGCAAGAACTACGACGGCGACGTGCAATCGGACACCCTCGCGCAGGGCTACGGATCGCTGGGGCTCATGACCTCGGTGCTCACCACGCCGGACGGCAAGACCGTGGAGGCGGAGGCGGCGCACGGCACGGTGACGCGCCACTACCGGCTCCACCAGCAGGGCAAGCCCACCTCGACCAACCCGATCGCCTCGATCTACGCGTGGACGCGCGGGCTCATCTACCGCGGCAAGATGGACTCCACGCCGGACGTGGTCAACTTCGCGAACGCGCTCGAGAAGGTCTGCGTCGACACCGTGGAATCCGGCAAGATGACCAAGGACCTCGCGATCCTGATCCGCCCGGACCACCCCTTCCTCACGACCGAGGAATTCATGGACGCGGTCGACGCGGAGCTCAAGCGCCGCGTGGGCTAGGCGCAAAGAAAAAGCCCCTGCGGCCCGAGCCGCAGGGGCTTTCTACGGATGCTGCTCCCTAAGCCGCCTGGATGTTGGACGCTTGCTTGCCTTTCGGCCCCTGCGTCACGTCGAAGGAGACCTTCTGGCCTTCCTTGAGGGTCTTGAAGCCCTGCATCTGGATCGCGGAGAAGTGCGCGAAGAGGTCTTCGCTGCCGTCGTCGGGCGTGATGAACCCGTAACCCTTCGCGTCATTGAACCACTTCACAGTTCCGGTTGCCATGCGATTGCTTGCCTCTTGTTAAACGGGTGGAGTCCCGCACATCGTTCGGATCCAGGCCCCGCACGTCAAAAGGCGATGCGAAATGCTTGAAACCAAACTCCAACGCGCTTTTTACGCGGGGTCCCCCAGAGTGTCAATAGTGGCCGCCAGAGGGGGTAAGGCGCCCGGCGCGGCCTGCGCGGAGGGCCCGCAGCCGACCAACGGTGCACCCAAACGTTTGAAGGGTCTTGAAAAACCCCGCCTGCTTGTCCATATTAGTGAAAGATCGTCCCACCCCAGAGGAAACCGGAGGTTCTCCGAGTTGAGTGTCCTCCCCTTCGTGCCATGGCCGAAAAACCAAGCGGCTCCACGCTCCTCAAGCCGAGCGAGACCCAGGCCAAACCGCCGCCGATGTACCAGGTCGTGATGTACAACGACGACTACACGCCGATGGAATTCGTGGTTGAAGTGCTGCAGTTGTTCTTCGCCTTGCCGCGGGAACGCGCTACCCAGATCATGCTCAAAGTGCATACCGAGGGGCGCGGCGTTTGTGGGATCTATCCGAGGGATGTAGCCTCGAGCAAGGTGGAGCAGGTAACCGCATATTCGCGCCAACACCAGCATCCGCTGCAATGCGCGATGGAGGAAACATGATCGCCCAGGAGTTGGAAGTCAGTCTGCACATGGCATTCGTCGAGGCTCGGCAGAAGCGCCACGAGTTCATCACCGTGGAGCACCTGCTGCTCGCCCTGTGCGACAACCCATCCGCGTCGGAAGTGCTGAAAGCCTGCGCCGCCAAGATCGACGAGCTGAAGAAGGCCCTGTCCGACTTCGTGATGCAGCACACCCCGACCGTCGCCGGCACCGGCGAGGTCGACACGCAGCCCACGCTCGGATTCCAGCGCGTGATCCAGCGCGCGATCCTGCACGTGCAATCCTCCGGCAAGAAGGAAGTCACCGGCGCCAACGTGCTGGTCGCCATCTACGGCGAGAAGGATTCGCACGCCGTGTATTTCCTGCACCAGCAGGGCGTGTCGCGCCTGGACGTGGTGAACTACATCTCCCACGGCATCACCAAGGCGCCGCAGGCGCCGGGAGCCCGGGAGGAAGGCGAAGCCGAGACCGAGGCGCCCGAGGCGCAATCGGGCGGCGCTCTCGAGAGCTTCACCCAGAACCTGAACCAGCTCGCGATCGACGGCAAGATCGACCCGCTCATCGGCCGCGAGGCGGAGCTCGAGCGCGTGGTGCAGATCCTGTGCCGCAGGCGCAAGAACAATCCGCTGCTGGTGGGCGAAGCGGGTGTGGGCAAGACCGCGATCGCCGAGGGGCTCGCCAAGCGCGTGATCGATTCGCAGGTGCCCGAGATCCTGTCCAAGGCGCAGGTCTACGCGCTCGACATGGGCGCGTTGCTGGCCGGCACCAAGTACCGTGGCGACTTCGAGCAGCGCCTCAAGGCGGTGCTGAAGCAGCTCGTCGACAACCCGAACGCGATCCTCTTCATCGACGAGATCCACACCCTGATCGGGGCGGGCAGCGCCTCGGGCGGCACGCTCGATGCCTCCAACCTGCTGAAGCCCGCCCTGTCGACCGGGGCGCTGAAGTGCATCGGCGCCACCACCTACCAGGAATACCGGGGCATCTTCGAGAAGGATCATGCGCTGTCCCGGCGCTTCCAGAAGGTGGACGTGAACGAGCCGTCGATCCAGGAGACGGTGGAGATCCTGCGCGGGCTCAAGTCGCGCTTCGAGCTGCATCACGGCGTGAAGTACACGGCCAACGCGCTCACGACCGCCGCGGAGCTCTCGGCCCGCTACATCAATGATCGCCACCTTCCCGACAAGGCGATCGACGTAATCGACGAAGCCGGGGCGCTGCAGCGCATCCTGCCCAAGTCCAAGCAGAAGAAGGTGATCGGCAAGCCGGAGATCGAGGAGATCGTCTCGAAGATCGCCCGCGTGCCGGCGCGCAGCGTGTCCAACGACGATCGCAGCGCGCTGAAGAACCTCGACCGCGACCTCAAGGCGACCGTCTTCGGTCAGGACCAGGCGATCGACGCCCTGTCCTCGGCCATCAAGATGGCGCGCAGCGGCCTGGGCAACCCGCAGAAGCCGGTCGGATGCTTCCTGTTCTCGGGCCCCACTGGCGTGGGCAAGACCGAGGTGGCCCGCCAGCTCGCCTTCATCATGGGAGTGGAGCTGATCCGCTTCGACATGTCGGAATACATGGAGCGCCACGCGGTGTCGCGGCTCATCGGCGCCCCCCCGGGCTACGTGGGCTTCGACCAGGGAGGCCTGCTCACCGAGGCGATCACGAAGCACCCCTACTCGGTGCTGCTGCTCGACGAGATCGAGAAGGCGCATCCGGACATCTTCAACATCCTGCTGCAGGTGATGGATCACGGCACGCTCACCGACAACAACGGACGCAAGGCGGATTTCCGCAATGTGGTGGTCGTGATGACCACGAACGCGGGCGCGGAGGGCCTGTCGAAGAACGCCATGGGCTTCACGCAGCAGAGGATGGCGGGCGACGAGATGGCGGAGATCAAGCGCATGTTCACGCCGGAATTCCGCAACCGCCTCGATGCCGTGGTGTCGTTCGGGGCGCTCGACGAGGAGATCATCCTGCGGGTGGTCGACAAGTTCCTCATGCAGCTCGAGGCGCAGCTTTCGGAGAAGAAGGTCGAGGCGCTGTTCACCGAGAACCTCAAGAAGTACCTCGCGAAGAACGGCTTCGACCCGCAGATGGGCGCGCGCCCGATGGCGCGGCTCATCCAGGACACGATCCGCCGCGCCCTCGCCGACGAGCTGCTGTTCGGCAAGCTCGCCAGCGGGGGACGGGTGACCATCGACGTGGACGAGCGCGACCAGGTGATCCTCGACATCGCCCAGTCGGCGCAGCCCGCGGAGCCGGTCGAGTCGACCTGACGCATCCGGGCCATGCGGACCGCAACGCCCGCCCTCGCGCGGGCGTTTCTTTGCCCACTCGCGCGCCGGCGCGATTGCGATATGCTCTGCCGCAGTCGTTTCCGGGGAGGTGTTCGATGAGCCCACGCGCCACCGGGGCTGCGGCCCTGGCGCTCGCGATCGCCGGCGCCGGAATGGCCTGCGCCCGGCAGTCCCAGGCCCGCGATGCCGACTTCGCGGCGCCGGACCTGAGCGCGCGAGGCGTGCGCGCCCTTGCCGCGGGCTGCGCCCAATGCCATGGTACCGACGGCAGGCCCGCGCAGGGCTCGGCGATGCGGCCCCTGGCGGGACGCAGCAGCGAGGCGATTCGGACGCGCCTGATCGCGTTCAAGCGCGGGGTGGTCCCGGCGACCGTCATGCACCAGATCGCCGCCGGCTACAGCGACGCCGAGCTGGCGGCGCTCGCCGCATATTTCGCGAAGCAGCGCCGCTAGGAAGGGCTACGGGCGATGCGGCGCAGGCAGTTTCTCAAGGCGGGCGCCGGCGTCCTCGCCGCCGGCATCCCGGCGTGGGCCGCGCACGCGCCCCCGCGCGCCGCGCCGCGCGTCGCGGTGGTGGGCGGAGGCTACGCGGGGGCGACCGCGGCCAAGTACATCCGCATGCTCGATCCGGCCGTCGAGGTCGTGCTGGTGGAACCCAACGAGTCGTTCGTTTCGTGCCCGCTGTCCAACCTCGTGATCGGCGGTTTCCGCACGATGGCCGACATCACGAGCGCCTACGAAACGCTCGCCTCGCGCCACGGCGTGCGGCTGGTGCGCGATCGCGCGACGGCGATCGACATGAGCCGCCGGCGCGTGCGCCTCGCGCACGGCGACGCGATCGCGTTCGACCGGGTGATCGTGGCGCCGGGAATCGATTTCATGTGGGAGGAGCTTCCGGCAATGCACGACGCCGAAGCGCAAGGCACGCTGCTGCACGCGTGGAAGGCGGGGCCGCAGACGGCGGCGCTGCGCGCGCAGCTCGAGGCGATGCCCGACGGGGGCGTTTTCGCGATCTCGATCCCCGAGCTTCCCTATCGGTGCCCACCCGCTCCCTACGAGCGCGCCTGCCAGGCGGCGGCCTATTTCCGGACCGCCAAGCCGCGCTCGAAGGTGTTGATCCTCGATGCGAACGGCGACGTGACCTCGAAGGCGGCGCTGTTCAAGCAGGCATGGTCCGAGCTCTATGCGGGCATGATCGAATACCGTCCCGACTCGAAGGCGGTCGACGTGGACGTCGCCACGCGCACCGTGAAGCTCGAGCTCGAGGAGGTGCGCGGCGACGTGATCAACGTGCTGCCCCCGATGAGGGCGGGGCGGATCGCAGAGCCGTTCGTGACCGTCAACCGGCGCTGGTGCGAGGTCGATTGGCTCAGCTACGAATCGACCGTCGCCAAGGGCGCCCACGTGGTCGGGGACGCGCTGTTCCCCGCCCCCGTGATGCCCAAGTCCGGCCACATGGCCAATGGACACGGCAAGGCCTGCGCCGCGGCGGTGGTCGCGCTGCTGCGCGACGAGGCGCCCGACCCGGCCCCCACGCTCACCAGCACCTGCTACAGCTTCTTCTCGGAGCAGCTCGCGGGTCACGTGGCGTCGGTGCACAAGTACGACACCCGGGAGCGCACCATGAAGCCGGTGCCCGGCGCGGGCGGGGTGTCGCCTTCCATGAACCGGCAGGAGGCGCGCTATGCCCTCGACTGGGCGCGCAACATCTGGTCCGACACGCTCGCGTGAGGAGGGCGGCCGCATGAATCCGCTGCGTTCCCGGGGCCGTACATCCCCACCATGACCCGGCGCATCCTGGTGCTCTTCCCCGACGAGTGGGACCGCGCGGCGGCCCTCGATGCGCGCTATCACGGCCGGTGCGAGTTCGTCTACGAAGGCTTCGACCTGTTCCGCTTTCCCGACAACGCCCGGCTGTTCACCTTCGACGCCCTGGCGTTCGTCGAGCGCGTGGTGCGCCGCCACGCACGCAGCCGCATCGACGCGGTGGTCACTTCCGACGAGCAGTTCGGGCCGTTCCTCGCCTCGCTCATCGCGATGCGCCTGGGACTGCCCTACACGCCGCTCGACGCGGTGCTGACCATCCAGCACAAGTTCTACGCGCGTCGCGCGTTCCAGCGCATCGCTCCGGAATCCAATCCCCGCTTCGGGCTGATCCGGCGCGGCTTCGGCACTCCCGGGGAAGTGCCGATGCCGTACCCGTTTTACGTGAAGCCGGCCAAGGCCGCCTTCTCGGTGCTCGCGCGGCGCGTGGATTCATTCGAAGAGCTGCGCCGCCACACCCGCTTCGGCTGGTTCGAGGCCGCGATCATCGAGCGGCTGGTGCGGCCCTTCGCCGACGTGATGCGCGAGCATTCGGCGCTCTCCGAGGACCCGTTCAGCATGGTGTGCGAGGAGATCGCGCGCGGCCGCCAGGTGACCGCGAATGGCTACGCGCGCGAAGGCAAGGTCACGATGCTCGGCACCGTCGATTCGGTCATGTATCCGGGCACCGACCAGTTCCAGCGCTTCCAGTATCCATCGAAGCTGCCCGCGCAGCAGCTGCGGCGCGTCGATGCGCTGGCCGTGCGGCTGCTCGAGGGCCTGGGCTTCCGCCACGGCATGTTCAACGTCGAGATGCGCATCGATCCGGCCACCGGCGCACCGCGCATCATCGAGATCAACCCGCGCGCCGCGGGGCAGTTCTACGACCTGTTCGAGCGCGTGGACGGCTATAGCCTGTTCGAGGCGATGATCGAGCTCGGGCGCGGCGACGAGCCGGCCGTGCGCCGGCGCGCCGGCCGCCAGGCCCACGCCGCCAGCTTCGTGCTGCGCGACCTCGCGGGTGAGGGATTGGCGCGCTGGCCGGGCCAGGCGCAGATTCGCGCGCTGCAGGCCCGCCATCCGGACGCCCACCTGATGGTGTACCCGAAGCGCGGGGCGGACTTGAAGCGCGAGATGAAGTGGCTCGGCAGCTACCGCTACGGCACCCTCAACGTGGGCGGTGCGACGCTCGAGGAGCTGTTCGGCCAGTTCCACCGGCTTTGCACCCAGATCGATTTTCACCCGCCGGGCCACCGGGCTCCCGACGTCGACCGGCTGGTCGCCCAGGCGCAGTTCGGCGACGACTGAAGCCTAGGCCTGGCCCGCCGCCCGGATCCACGCGGCGTCGAAATCGGGGTTGGTCAGCGAATTGAGGACGTGGTCGCGCCACGCCCCGTCGATGAAGAGGTAGCTCCTCGCGAGGCCCTCGCACGCGAACCCGAGGCGCTGGAGCACGCGCGCGCTGCGCACGTTCTCGGGGCGGTGGTTGGCCATGATGCGATGCAGGCGCAGCGTGCCGAAGGCAAACGCATTGGTCGCCGCGAGCGCCTCCACCATGAGGCCGCGACCTTCGTGGGAGCGCGCGATCTGGTAGCCGAGGTTGCACGCCTGGAAGGGCCCGCGCACGATGTTCGTGTAGCTGCAGGTGCCGACGATCGCGGCGTGCTCGTCGTCCTTGTCGTGGAAGACGAAGCGTACGGCGCGATCGGCGCGGAACTCCTCCACCGCGTTCGCGAGGCGCTCGCGCCAGTAGGCCTCGGTGAAGAACGCCGGCCCCGCGGGCGGGGACCAGCGGTCGAGGTGGCCCGCGAAGTTGTTGCCCAGGAAGCGCGCCATGGCCGCCTCCATGCCGGGACATGCGAGCCGCACCGCGAGGCGCTCGGTGCGCAGCGCGGGCGGCGGCGCCGGCTTCACCGGGCTGCGCTCAGGCTGCGAACACGCGCCACTGCTGGGGCCACGACTCCATCGGCGCGCGCTTGAATCCGCTCTTCGCGTACTGGTGCCAGCGCCCGATCACGAACGCGATGACGGCATTGGCATACGCGTTCACGTCCCAGTCCGACGGCAGCCTGCCCCCGCTCACCGCGAGGCGCGCGCTCTGGCGCAGGCTTGCTTCGAGTCGGTCGATCAGCTGGTTTACCCGCGTTTGGAGCCGATCGTCCTCGTTCACCAGCGCGTCCCCGATCAGCACGCGGGTCATGCCCGGATTCTTCTGCGCGAAGCCGAGCAGGGTCGTGATGGTCGCCTCGATCTGCTGCATCGCATCGGGCTCCTCGGCCTGGATCTTGTTCACCAGGCTGAAGACGGTCTGCTCGATGAACTCGATCAGGCCCTCGAACATCTGGGCCTTGCTCGCGAAATGGCGGTAGAGCGCCGCTTCGGACACATCGAGGCGCGCGGCGAGCAGCGCCGTCGTGATCCGTTCGCCCTTCGGATCCTCGAGCATGGTCGCGAGGGTCTGCAGGATCTGCGCCTTGCGCTCCCCGGTCTTCGCCATCGTCCGTGTCCCCCTTGCCGCCGACCTTGCCTGAAACCGCAGGTCCTTGCCACGATTCCCGCAACCGACCACGCTTCCCGTGGGCTCGCTCTCTGGAGAAGGGCGGGAGGCGAATGTTACCATTACGTTTTCCCGCCCGTCTGCGCTCGATCGCGCCCGGAAGATCCGTATGGCAGGCCACAGCAAGTGGGCGAACATCCAGCACCGCAAGGGTCGCCAGGATGCGAAGCGCGGCAAGATCTTCACCCGCCTCATCAAGGAAATCACGGTCGCGGCCCGCATGGGCGGGGCGGATCCGGACATGAATCCGCGCCTGCGCCTCGCAGTCGACAAGGCGACGGACAACAACATGCCGAAGGACAACATCGAACGCGCCATCAAGCGCGGCAGCGGCGGGCTGGACGGCGCGGACTACGAGGAGATCCGCTACGAGGGCTACGGGCCGAGCGGCGCGGCGGTGATCGTCGACTGCCTCACCGACAACCGCACGCGCACCGTCGCCGAGGTGCGCCACGCATTTACCAAGTTCGGGGGCAACCTCGGGGCGGCGGGTTCGGTCGGATTCCTCTTCAAGCATTGCGGCCAGCTCGTCTATGCGCCGGGCACCGACGAAGGCAAGCTGATGGACGCCGCGCTCGAAGCGGGGGCGCAGGACGTGGTTGCCCACGACGACGGATCCCTCGAGGTCGTCACCGGTCCCCACGAGTTCGCGCGCGTGAGGTCGCAGCTGGAGAAGGCGGGCTTCAAGGCCGAGCTCGGCGAGGTGACGATGAAGCCCTCGACCGAGATCGATATGGGCCCCGAGGACGCGGCCCGGATGCAGAAGCTGCTCGACACGCTCGAGTCCCTGGACGACGTGCAGGAGGTCTACAGCACGGCGGCGCTGGCCTAGGGCCCGGTGAGCGACCCGATCCGCATCCTGGGCATCGACCCTGGCCTTGGGGCCACGGGCTACGGCGTGGTCGAAAAGCAGGGCGGCGCGCTGCGCTACGTGGCGAGCGGACGCGTGCGCTCAGCAGCCGGGCAGCCGCTCGCCGAGCGCCTGGCGATCATCCTCGCCGGCCTTACCGAAGTCATCGGGCGCTATCATCCTCTCGAGTGCGCGGTGGAAGCGGTGTTCGTCAACGTGAATCCGCAATCGACCCTGCTGCTCGGGCAGGCGCGGGGTGCGGCGATCTGCGCGGCCGTGCTCGCGCACCTGCCGGTGGCGGAGTACACGGCGCTGCAGGTCAAGCAGTCGGTGGTCGGGCAGGGACATGCGCGAAAGGAACAGGTGCAGGAGATGGTCAAGCGCTTGCTGAAGCTTCCCGGCCACCCGAGCACGGACGCGGCCGACGCGCTCGCCTGCGCCATCTGCCACGCGCACGGCGGCATGGGCCTGGGTGCGATTCCCACGCGCGGGCGGCGCGTGCGCGCCGGGCGCATCACGTGAGCGGGGCGGAGCGATGATCGGGCGCATCCACGGCACCCTTGCCGAGAAGAATCCGCCGCAAGTCGTGGTCGTGAGCCACGGGGTGGGTTACGAGATCGACGTTCCGATGAGCACGTTCTATCACCTGCCGCGCACCGGCGAGGAGGTGCAGCTGCTCACGCACCTGGTGGTGCGCGAGGACGCGCACCTGCTGTACGGTTTCCTTACCGCGCCCGAGCGCACCGCGTTTCGCCAGTTGCTGCGCGTCTCCGGCGTGGGCCCCAAGGTGGCGCTTGCGGTGCTCTCGGGCCTGTCGGTGGAGGACCTCGCGGCGGCGGTGGCGCTGCAGGACTCTGCGCGGCTCACCAAGGTGCCGGGCATCGGCAAGAAGACCGCCGAGCGCCTCGTGCTCGAGCTGCGCGACCGCCTGCCGGCAGCGGCAGGTACTGCGCGCCCCGGCGCTTCCCCGGCTCGCGGCGACGTGATCAATGCGCTGCTTGCCCTTGGATATAATGAACGCGAGGCGCAGGCGGCGGTGAAGCAGTTGCCGACGGAGCTGCTCCTGGCGGACGCGATTCGCCAGGCCCTGAAGCACCTTGCGAAGACCTGATGGAAGATCCGTGATCGAAGCCGACCGCCTGATCTCGGGGGAGCCGCCACTCCGCAGGAGGAGGGCGAGGAGCGGGCGCTGCGCCCGCGCCAGCTCGCCGAATACGTGGGCCAGGCGAGGATCCGCGAGCAACTGGAGATCTTCATATCGGCGGCCCGCAACCGCAAGGAGGCCCTCGATCACATCCTGCTGTTCGGCCCGCCCGGGCTCGGAAAGACCACCCTGGCGCACATCATCGCGCGCGAGATGGGCGTGAACCTCCGGCAGACTTCGGGTCCGGTGCTCGAGCGCGCCGGCGACCTGGCGGCGATCCTCACCAACCTCGAGCCGAACGACGTGCTCTTCATCGACGAGATCCACCGCTTGAGCCCCGTGGTCGAGGAGATCCTCTATCCTGCACTCGAGGACTACCAGATCGACATCATGATCGGCGAGGGTCCGGCCGCGCGCTCGGTGAAGCTCGACCTGCCGCCGTTCACGCTGGTGGGGGCGACCACGCGCGCGGGCATGCTCACCAATCCGCTGCGCGACCGCTTCGGCATCGTCGCGCGGCTCGAGTTCTACTCGCCGGAGGAGCTCACGCTGATCGTGCACCGCTCCGCGCGGCTGCTTGCGGTGCCGGTCGACGCGGGCGGCGCGCTCGAGATCGCCCGGCGCTCGCGCGGCACGCCGCGCATCGCCAACCGGCTGCTGCGCCGGGTGCGCGACTTCGCCGAGGTCAAGTCCACGGGGATGGTGACGCCCGAGGTGGCGGACACGGCGCTGCGCATGCTCGACGTGGACGCGATCGGCCTGGATCTCATGGATCGCAAGCTGCTGTCCGCGGTGATCGAGAAGTTCGGCGGCGGGCCGGTGGGCGTCGAGAACCTGGCCGCGGCGATCGGGGAGGAGCGCGACACCATCGAGGATGTGCTCGAGCCGTTCCTGATCCAGCAGGGCTACCTGCAGCGCACCTCGCGCGGGCGCATCGCCACCGCGCTCGCCTATCGCCACTTCGGGCTCGCGCCGCGTTCCGACCTGCCGTCCGGGGAGCTCTTCCCGTGAGCCGCATCGCGGTGAAGCCCACCCTGCAGCCGGAGCTGTTCGTCTATTCATTCCCGGTGCGCGTCTACTACGAGAGCACCGACGCGAGCGGCGTCGTGTACCACGGCGAATACCTCAAGTTCCTCGAGCGCGCGCGCACCGAGTGGCTGCGCCACCTGGGCTTCGACCACCAGGGGCTGGCGCGCGAGCACCGCGTGGCGCTCGTGGTGACCTCGATCGCAGTGGACTTCGTCAAGCCCGCGCGGCTGGACGACAACGTGGCGGTGAGCGTGCAGCTCGAGTCGCTCGGCAAGGTGCGCTGCGTGTTCGTGCAGGAGATCCGGCGCGAAGACGAGGTCCTGGCGCGGGCGAAGGTGACGGTGGCGTGCGTGGCGGTGCAGAGCTTCAAGCCCGGGGAATTCCCCGCCCCCCTGAAACGCAAGATGGAGGCCGCGACGTGAGCGTGCAGGGCCGATGATCGTCAGTCATGACCTGTCCATCGTCGCGATGATCGCCAACGCGAGCATCGTGGTGAAGTTCGTCCTGGGGCTGCTCGCTTGCGCCTCGATGCTGTCCTGGACCTACATCTTCCTGAAGATGTTCTCCATACGGCGTGCGCGCGCCCAGGCCGATGCCTTCGAGCGCGAATTCTGGAGCGGCGCCGACCTGGTGGGCCTGTACCAGCGCGCCTCCAGCGGTCGCTACGCGGCGGCCGGGATGGAGCGCGTGTTCGAGGCCGGATTCAAGGAATTCCTCAAGCTCAAGGGGCGCTCCGGCTACGACATCTCGGCGCTGCTCGACGGCACGAGGCGGGCCATGAAGGCGACCTACCAGCGCGAGATGGACCTGCTCGAATCGCACTTGTCGTTTCTCGCCACCGTGGGCTCGGTGAGCCCGTACGTGGGCCTGTTCGGCACCGTGTGGGGAATCATGAACGCGTTTCGCGGACTCTCGAGCGTGGCCCAGGCCACCCTGGCCCAGGTCGCGCCCGGCATCGCCGAGGCGCTGGTGGCCACCGCCATGGGACTGTTCGCGGCGATTCCCGCGGTGATCGCCTACAACCGCTACAGCCACGACATCGACCGGCTGGCGATCCGCTACGAAAGCTTCATGGAGGAGCTGCAGAACATCCTCCAGCGCCAGGCGCACCTTCCGGACCGTGACGCGACCACGACGGTCGTGCAAAGGCCGCGATGAGGCGCGCGCGCCGCGCAATGGCCGAGATCAACGTCGTTCCATACATCGACGTGATGCTCGTGCTGCTGATCATCTTCATGGTGGCCGCTCCGCTCATCAACCCCGGCCAGATCGACCTGCCGCAGGTCACCCAGAAGCTCGACCCGGCGGTTGCGCCGATAGAGGTACGGGTGCGCGCCAACGGGGACCTGGCGGTGGTCGACCGCTCGAAGTCCACCGACGAGTTGCGCCTGAGCCACCGGCAGCTCGTGCAATTCGTGCGCGATGCGCAGGCCGACCATCCGGACCAGGCCGTGGTCATCGCGGGCGACCGCGACGTGCGCTACGAGGAAGTCCTGCAGGTGCTCGACGTGCTGCAGAAGAACCACGTGAAGCGCGTGGGCCTGCTCGCGCGCCCGGCCCGGTGAGGCACGAACCCGGGCCGCCCCCCGCGCTCGAGAAGCGCCGCCAGCCGGGACGCCTGCGTGCGATCGTCCTGGCGGTGCTCGTGCACGTGGCGTTCTTCGCGCTGATCGTCTTCGGAATCACCTGGCAGAACCCGCCCAGCGCGCCCGTGCAGGCGGAGCTCTGGGACAAGCTGCCGTCCACGCCCGCCGCAACCCCGCCCGCGCCCAAGCCGCAGCCCAAACCGGCACCCCAGCCGCAGCCCAAACCGGCACCCCAACCGCAGCCGCCCAAGCCGCCGGAGCCCAAGCCGGAGGAAGTGAAGCCCCCACCGCAGCCCGATGCCGCCGCCATCGCCCAGAAGCTTGAGCGCGAGAAGGCGCAGCAGCAGGCGCGCGAGAAGGCCGAGCAGGAGAAGCGCGAGCGCCTGGAGAAGCAGAAGGCGGAGGATGCGCGCAAGAGGCGCGAGCAGGAGGAGGCCGCCAAGAAGAAGCGGGAAGAGGAAAAGCGCCGCCAGGACGAGGAGCGTGCGAAGGCCGAGGCTGCCGAGCAGGCCCGTGTCGCCGCCGCCGCCGCCGCGGCCGCGCGCCAAGCCGAGATCGACAGCTTCGTGAATAGGATCAAGGATAAAATCCGCGGGCGGGCGAATATTCCCGATACCGTGACCGGCAAGCCCGAGGTGCAGGTCCGGATTCGCGTGCTGCCCGGCGGCGAGGTGCTCGACATCACGATCGTAAAGTCGAGCGGCAATCGGGTATACGATACGGCCATCGAAAGGGCGATCCGGAGCGCGCAGCCCCTGCCGGTGCCTCCCGCCAACTCGGAACTTTTCCCCCAATTCCGCGACCTTATCCTCAATATCGAACACGACCGTTAGCGGCGACCCTGGTCGTACCCTTCCAGCCATGAAGCGAGTCCTCCTTTTCCTCGGGATCCTGTTGCTTGCGGTCTCGGCTCCCGCCCAGCTCACGATCGACATCACGACCAGCGGCGCGCGCCAGATCCCGGTTGCCGTGATGCCGATGGCGGGCGAGAGCGGGCTGCCGCAGTCAGTAAGCGCGGTGGTCGGAGCGGACCTCGCGCGCACGGGCCTGTTCCGGCTGGTCGGCACGACGGGCATATCCCCGGTGCCCACCGAGCCCTCCGAGGTCAATTTCGACGACTGGAAGGCGCGTGCGGCCGACGCGCTGGTGATCGGCAAGATCGATCCCACGCCCGACGGGCGCCTGGAGGTGCGCTTCCGCCTGTTCGACGTCCAGAAGCAGTCCCAGCTCGCGAGCTACTCGTTTGTCGTGACCGCGGCGCAGCTGCGCGCCACGGCGCACCGCATCGCCGACGTGATCTACGAACGCCTCACCGGGGACAAGGGCGTCTTTTCGACCAAGATCACCTACGTGGTGAAGCGGGGTACGCGCTACGAGCTGCAGGTCGCCGACGCCGACGGCTTCAACGCGCAGTCGATCCTGGCCTCCAACGAGCCCATCATGTCGCCCGCGTGGTCGCCCGACGGCAGCAAGCTCGCCTACGTCTCGTTCGACCAGAAGAAGCCCATCGTGGTGGTGCAGAATCTCGCGCAGGGCACCACGCGCATCGTGGCGGGCTTCCGCGGCAACAACAGCGCGCCGGCATGGTCTCCGGACGGACGCGTGCTCGCGGTCGCCCTGTCCAAGGACGGCCTTACCCAGCTCTACCGGATTTCCCCCGACGGCGGCCCGGCCGAGCGCCTCACCAATTCGAGCGGCATCGACACGCAGCCCGCGTTCTCCCCGGACGGGCAGTGGATCGCGTTTACCTCGGACCGCGGCGGCTACCCGCAGATCTACCGCATGCCCGCCGCCGGCGGTCCGGCGCAGCGCCTGACCTTCGAGGGCAGCTACAACGTGGGCCCCCGTTACAGTCCCGACGGACGCTTCATCGCCTTCGTTTCGCGCGATGACGCGGGTCGCTACCGGATTGCGACGCTCGAGCTTGCCACGGGCCAGATCCAGGTCCTGACCGACGGCCTGCTCGACGACTCGCCCACGTACGCGCCCAACGGTAAGATGATCCTGTACGAAGCGCAGGTCGCCGGGCGCGGCCAGCTCGCCGCGGTTTCGGGCGACGGCCGGGTGCGGCAAAGTCTCACTTCCGCCGCGGGGGATGTGCAGGATCCGGCGTGGGGACCCATGCCGACCAATTGAGCGGAACGCCGATTCCGCCTGCAGTCACCATCGTTCATTCAGCGAGACCAAGGAGACCCGAAATGAAGAACATCGCTCTGTACCTGGCAATCGCCGCCCTCGCCGCAGCCTGCGCGAGCGAGCAGCCGAAGGTGGCACCCGTCACCGAACACTCGACCTCGAGCCCCGCCGCGACACCGACGAGCCCCGGCTCGGTCGCGACGCCGGCGACGCCCTCGACGGTCACGGGCAATCCGCTGCACGATCCGAACAACATCCTTTCGAAGCGCAGCGTGTACTTCGACTTCGATTCGAATGTGGTGAAGGACCAGTATCGCAATCTCATCGAGGCCCACGCGCGCTACATGACCGAGCACCGTGATGCGCGCGCACGCATCGAGGGCAACTGCGACGAGCGCGGCAGCCGCGAGTACAACCTGGCGCTCGGCCAGCGCCGCGCCGAGGCGGTGAAGAAGGTGATGACCGTCCTGGGCGTGGCCGACGGCAGCATCGAGACCGTGAGCTTCGGCGAGGAGAAGCCGGTGGCGACGGGGCACGACGAGGCCGCGTGGGCGCAAAATCGCCGCGCCGACATCCGCTACGCCGGCGAATGGTGAGTCGAGCCAACGTCGCCAAGCTCGCAGCGGGCGGCCTGTGGCTGGCCGCCGCGCTGGCGGGTGCGGCGGCGCTTCCGGCGCGCGCGGGCCTCTTCGACGACGACGAGGCCCGCAAGCGCATCGCCGACCTTAAGCAGGAGCTGTCGCAACAGAGCCGCGACAATGAGGCGCGCATCGCGAAGCTCGAGGAACAGATCCACAACATCGGAGTGGTCGAGCTGCTGCGGCAGATCGACCAGCTGAATGCCGAGATCGCGAAGCTGCGCGGCCAGCTCGAGGTCCTCGGCTACGACAACCAGCAGATCCAGAAGCGGCAGCGCGACTTCTACCTCGACCTGGATTCGCGCCTGAAGCGCCTCGAAGGCGCGAGTGCAAGCGCCGCCCCTGCGAACGCCCCCGCGGCCCAGGCGGCGGGCGGGGGCGCGGCTGCCACGCCCCCCGCGGATGCGGCTGCGCAGGCGCCTTCCCCCACCAAGGACGACCAGGCGCGCGAGGTGAAGGCCTACGACACCGCGTCGAACCTCTTCCGCCGCAATGACTTCGCCTCGGCCGTGGACGCGTTTCGCGCTTTCCTCAAGGACTATCCGGCCAGCCTGCTCGCGCCGAACGCTCAGTACTGGATTGGCATCAGCTACGCCAACATGAAGGACTATCGAAACGCGATGGCGGCGCAGGAGATGCTGCTCGCGAAGTTCCCGCAATCGCCCAAGGCCCCCGACGCGCTGCTCGCCGTGGCGGCGATCCAGGCCGAGCAGGGCGACAGCGGCAGCGCGCGCAATACGCTCGAGGACATCATCGCGCGCTATCCCGCGTCCGAAGCCGCGGGCAAGGCACGCACGCGACTGGCCGCGCTGCGCCGCTAGGTGGAGCGCGCGCCGTGCGATCTGCGGTCGTCCTCGTTTCCGGCGGCCTCGATTCCGCCACGGTGCTCGCAATGGCGGGCGCCGATGGCCGGCGCTGCCACGCGTTGTCGGTGGATTACGGCCAGCGCCATCGTGCCGAGCTCGATGCCGCGGCGCGCGTGGCGCGCGCCCTCGGTGCCGTCGAGCATCGCGTCGTGCGCCTGGACCTGGGCGTGTTCGGCGGCTCGGCGCTCACCGACGCCTCGATCCCGGTGCCGCACGCGCCGAGCGAAGGCATTCCCGTCACCTACGTGCCGGCACGCAACACGATCTTCCTCTCGCTTGCGATGGCTTACGCGGAAGTGACCGCGTCGGACGCGATATTCACGGGCGCCAACGCCGTGGATTACTCGGGATATCCCGATTGCCGTCCCGAGTTCATGGCGGCCTTCGAGCGCCTCGCCAACGTGGCGACCAAGCGCGCCGTCGAGGGCTTCCCCATCACGATAGAGGCGCCGATCGTGCGCATGTCCAAGGCCGAGATCGTGCGCCGCGGCCACGCGCTGGGGGTGGACTTCGCGCTCACCGTGTCGTGCTACGAAGCGGACCCTTCGGGAGCGGCGTGCGGCGAATGCGATGCGTGCCGCCTGCGGCGCCAGGGTTTCGAGGCGGCCGGCATTCCCGATCCCACGCGCTATCGGCAGCATGGCTGACGGGTGCCAGGGCGCGGCCCGCCCGCCGGGATAGAATTGCCGGCTTGCAACCGCGAAGGAAACTGCGTTGATTCACGTCGCCAATCCGGCTGCGCTCGTCGCGTGGGGCGGCTTCGTCCTGGCTTTCATCTTCGGCCTGGTGGGCAACCGCACCAACTTCTGCACCATGGGAGCGATATCCGACGTGGTCAACATGGGCAGCTGGGCGCGCATGCGCATGTGGCTGCTCGCCATTGCCGTTGCGATCCTCGGCGCCCACGCGCTGCAGCTCGCGGGCCTGATCGATCTCTCGAAGTCCATCTACGTGCGCTCCAACGTCACGTGGCTGTCCTACATCCTGGGTGGCTTCCTGTTCGGGGTGGGCATGACCCTGGGCTCGGGCTGCGCGAGCAAGACGCTGATTCGCCTGGGGGCGGGCAACCTCAAGTCGCTCGTGGTCTTCGTCTTTCTCGGCATCGCCGCGTACATGACGCTGAAGGGGCTGTTCGGGATCTGGCGTGTGACCTGGATCGACCCGGTGGCCTTCGACCTCGCCAACGCCCATCTCGTGCGCCAGGATCTCTCGACGCTGCTTGCGGCCGCCACCGGCGCCAATCCGCGCACGGTCGAGGCGGTCGTGGCGCTCGTCATCGCGGCGGGGCTGCTTGCCTTCGTCTTCAAGGACCGCGAATTCCGCACGAGCTTCGACCACATCCTCGGCGGAGCCGTGGTGGGCCTGGTGATCGTGGGCGGCTGGTACCTGACCGGCCATCTCGGCTATGGCGAGAATCCCGACACGCTCGAGAACACGTTCTTCGGCACCAACAGCCACACCATCGAGTCGCTGTCGTTCGTGGCGCCGGTGGGCTACACGCTCGAGCTGCTCCTGCTCTGGAGCGACAAGTCCCTCACCGTGACCTTCGGCATCGCGGCGACCGTGGGCGTCATCCTCGGCTCGCTCTGCCATGCCCTCGCGTCACGCACCTTCCGCTGGGAGGGATTCGCCGGGGCCGAGGACACCGCGAATCACGTGGTCGGGGGGCTGCTCATGGGTTTCGGCGGGGTGACGGCGCTGGGGTGCACCATCGGACAGGGGATCACGGGATTTTCCACGCTCGCCCTGGGTTCGATCCTCGCCTTCGCCTCCATCATTGCCGGTTCCGCGCTCACCATGAAGTTCCAGTACTGGCGAATGGCGCGTTCGGCGTGAAGAAAGGCGCCACGCGGTTTGACCCGGTTTCCCGCCGGACGATATAATTTCCGTTTTTCCGGGGCGTTAGCTCAGCTGGTAGAGCAGCGGACTTTTAATCCGTTGGTCGGCGGTTCGAATCCGCCACGCCCTACCACTAAGTCACTGAGACAACAGTAATTTGTTTCAGCGCTAGACCGGTAGGGCGGGCCATTTTTGGCACAATGGCACAACTGGACGCCCCCGGTCCCCGCATTTCTCCACCGCTCGCAACAGCAATCGGCAGCAGTTCCGGCCGCCTCCCTCGGCTGTAAGAGTTGCCCCTACCCGCAAAGGTGGGTTCTCGCAACGCGCGCCAGCGGACAGGGTTAGAGCTGGCGTTTGCGATGCGCCGTGGGTGACGTCTCGCGGGGAGGCGCTTGACTGGGGAGGGTATAGCATGACAGCGGGGTCACGTTCGAGCGGGCTTCGCTGGACGGGGAGGTTTGGACACGCCGCTTACTGAGCGGAGCCGTCGTGTCAATGGCGCCTACTGGCCTCAGCGCGCCGGTGGCCATTCGCTGTTATGCGTACGCGTCAACAAGCATGACGAGATAACACTACTTATCAACGGCAGCGCCGCGCGAGCTAACGCGCGGTAACGAGTGCGACCGCATCGCGCCTCTCGAGCTCGCTTCTGTCATGACGCCGTCACGGCGCCGAACGCAGAATCCTCTCTGAAAAGCAGTCTGTCGACGCCGCCGCACTGACGTGGTGCGCGCGATTAACGCATGTTTACAGCGCGGAACGAAGTCAGTAGGCTGCGCGAAAATGCTGGCCGCCGTGGCCCAAGGGAGGGCTCGCCGTGCAGTCAAGTCGGGGCGCTTACGTGCCCGTGAAGATCGTCTTGCGCCGACTTCGGGCGACATGGCGTCTGGGGCACCGGCACCGACTCGGCCCCAATCCCTTCTCATTTCTCTCCAGCCCTGCGGGTTCGAGCACTACGTTGTCGCTCGGAGTCCGCGCACAAGGGCAACGCAGTGCGTCGAGGCATGCACCTGGAAGTCGCGAGGACAGCCTAAGAGAGCTTGTGAATGTCGGAGACGAGTGCGGTATGGCAAGCAGTCCGGATCAAGAAAGGGGTAGTCATGAAAGCTGTCAGCATGCGGATTGCGCTCGCAATGGGCCTAGTGTCGCTTTGCGGGAGCCTACACGCTAACGAATCGATTTGTAATCAAGGCTTCGAGTGCGCGGCCGATGGGCGTAATCCCTTTGCCTACGCCACGTCGGACTATAGCGGCCCTGATCCCAACCATTCCAACTGCCATCAAGGTCCGCCGCCCACACTGCCGGCCGAGCCCAATTACTCGTTTAGGCACCGGGGAACAAACACGGGCTTTGGCTCTTTTGGTGGAGCAAAGGGATACATGGACGCCCACCAGGTGTGCCTAAAGACTCCGTGCGACTACAAGAGCGACGTGACTTCGACGGACCGCACCTTTAGAGCGGACGGCGCGCTCGCAGGGGGAACGGCGCACATCACGTTTAAGTGGTGGCTCCCCGACAATAACGGCAATTGCACAGTCAGAATGCCGGATGATTTTTACTCGATCTCGTTTGATAGTGGCTTACATTGTCCGGCAGGCTATGACTTCGACACCAACTCGAACGGGAACTTCTTTTGCTTTCGGCGCCGCGTACTTAGCGACGTATGTTGCGGCGATCCTATCAGGCTTGGGACGAGCAACAAGGAGCAGGTAGAGACAGACTTTCGTGGCGCGGGGCCTTTCCCGCTGCAGATCGTTAGGCACTATTCCGCTCAGGGCAGTACCCCCAGCCTGGGTGATCAATCTGACACCGTAGCGCCCTATCCAGATTATCCTGACACTGTTGCGCCGTTTGGTCCTTCATGGCGGACAGAATATCAACGGTCCGTGTCCGTGCTTACGACGGTCATCACGACAATCGTTACGTTGCGGCGCGAGGATGGAAGCAGTCGGCCATTCGTGCTGAGCGGTGATGGAACCCTGACCGGCCAGCCGTATGAGAAGGGCACGCTCGAACGACTCACGAACGGAGGGCAGCTTACGGGCTGGCGCTATCACACGCCCGACGAAGACACTGAAGTCTACGACGCCAATGGGAAGCTACAATCGATCACAAATGCGGCTGGCTTTACGCAAGCGCTAACCTACGATGTCTACGGCAAGCTCTACACGGTTGCCGGGCCCTTCGGACGCACGCTTCAGTTTCACTTCAATAGCGACGGCCGCATTGACCAGATCACCGCTCCTGACGGGGGCGTCTACGCGTATACCTACACGACTGGGAAGGACACCTACACGGCCCCAGACGGGACGACTCGTGTCTCCTATGACTACCCTATTGGGGCTCTCGCGACAGTTACCTATCCAGATGGCAGCAAGCGCGACTATGAATACGACGAGGCTGAGGCGCTGCCTTGGGCGCTGAAAAAGATCAGTGACGAAGTCAACGGCAATCCCGTCGAGATATCAACGACAACTTACGATTCCGCGACGGGCGCTGCGACTTCGACGCAGTTGAGCGCCGGCAGCGGGTTGTACGTTGGAAACTACACGGTTTCCAATACGACAATGCCCGATGGAACGATATCGACATCGGTCACCGAGCCCCTTGGAGCCAACAAGACGTACAGCTTCTCACTGCATCCGACGAGCGGTACCCCGTTTGGGTACCTCTTGGATGAGCGGGTGCAGCCCAATCTCACACACGGCGGGGGTGACCCAACCTCCGATCAACTTCAGTATGACTCGAACGGCAACCTTATCCAGAGAACCGATGACGAAGGGCGGGTGACGACGTGGACCTACAATAGCCGCAATCTCGAGACGCAGCGCGTCGAAGGGTTCGGGTCGTCGGCCAGCCGCACGATCACAACAGATTGGAGCGTCACACGGCGGCTGCCCACGCGGATCGCCGAGCCGCTCCGTCTGACCACCTACACGTACAACGACCCAGCCGATACGTGTGCCGACAGTGCCTCGACGAGCACTGCGCTTGTGTGCTCGAAGAGGATTCAAGGCACGACGGACGCCGATGGAAGCCTGGGCTTCCAGGCCCCCTCTGATACGAAGCCAGCAATGACGTGGGCGTATCACTACAATGAGGCGGGCCAGCTGACATCCATTAACGGCCCGCGCACTGACATTACTGACCTGACGACGTTCACCTACTACACTGGCGATTTGCCTGGCTATTTCCACCACGGTGACCTCCAGAAGATCACCGTGGATGCTATGGGCTGGGGTTGGCAGACACAGTTCCTGAAGTATGATGACGTGGGCCGCCCGACCGACACAGTCGACTGGAACGGGCTCGAAACGCTTCTTACATATTGGCCGCGGGGATGGCTCAAGTCACGCGAGATCAAGAAGGCCGCCGATGCGCAGAATGTCGCCGTTGACGAGACGAGCCTCTACGACTATGACGTTGTAGGGGATCTCACAAAGATCACGCGACCCGATGGATCGTGGATACAGTTCGATTACGACCAAGCTCACCGCCTCACTGACATCCAGGACTCGCTGCACAACGTCGTGCTATACACGCTCGACAGTGGCGGCAACCGACAGGAAGAGGATACCTATCCCCCGGGCGGCAATTTGCCCATAAAGGAAGTGCATCGACAATTCGACGCACTAGGACGCCTTTGGAAGCTCATAGCGACGAACAGCGCCACAACGGCCCTTAACTACGATCAGACGGCGAACCCTGTCCTGATAACACCGCCGACAAGTCTACCGAATCGCCAGCCGATTCAGAACGGCTTCGATGCTCTGAGCCGACTCCTCAGTACTACCAATTCCGCTGGTGCAACGGTCACCTTCGGCTACGACGGCCTTGATCAGCTAACGACGGTGACTGACCCGCGCAGCCTCATAACCACATACAGCACGGATGGTCGAGGGAATCTGGGCTCGATCTCGAGCCCCGACACCGGAACTACTACATTCTTTTACGACGCGGCCGGCAACACGATGGAGACCGTTGATGCGCGACCTAGGGTTGCGAATTACCTCTATGACGACTTCAATCGAGCGGCGGCGATAACGTACGGATCCGGGGACGCCGCGACCACCTTCTCCTATGACCAGGGATATAACGGCATCGGTCGGCTGACAGGAGTCACGGACTGGCTGGCGGGAACCCCGATTGGAAACACAGCCTTTTCATACGATGGCGCCGGCCGGCTGAAGTCGGATACGCGAACGATCGATGGGTTAACTGCCCAAATCTTGTACGGATACGACCAATATGGTCGCCTTTCGAGGATCACGTATCCGAGCGGGCGGCAAGTCACGTATACCTTCGATGGCCTGGGCCGGGTATCAACCATCAACGTTGTTGGTAACGGAGTGACGACGCCCATCGCCTCGGGCGTGACTTATCAGCCGTTCGGAGCGCTAAGCGGTTATACGCTGGGATCTGCTGGGCCAACATATGTGCGCGGATACGATCTTGACGGACGCACTAATACCTACAACCTCGGCTCGACGACCTATCTAATAGCCTACGACGACGCAAACAACATCACTAAGATCTGCGACGAGAACGTATCTACGGGGGTCTGTAATTCGCAGGATCCCGCGGCCGGTCTGAACTATACCTACTACCCGGACGATCGGCTCGAAACCTTCATGACCCTGCCCGCTACGCTCAACCAAACCTTCCACTACGATCCAACGGGCAACCGGACCCAGCAGACCGTCAATGGCGTCAACATCGATTACACGATCAATCTGAGCAGCAATCGACTGGATAATGTCGGGGGTGTTGCCAGGACGTACGATGATTCCGGCAATCAGTTGACTGGCCCGACCTTCGCTTCGACGACCTACGACGATCGCGGGAGAATGACCGAGGCGGACACGTCCTACGGTCCGGTTACATTCGGGGTGAATGGCCTGGGACAGCGCGTGAAGAAGACATCCGGAGGGGTCAGCACCTACTTCGATTACGACAAGGATGGGCATCTGATCGGCGAATATGACGCAACGGGGGTAGCCCTTCGCGAAGTCGTGTGGCTCGGGGATACTCCGGTCGCGGTTCTGAGCTCGCAGACCGTGTTGGCTGGCGCGACTGACGACTTCGATGGAGATGCAACCCCGGATGTGCTCTTCCGGGACACCAACGGCGACCTGTACGGCGATTTCATGAATCCCGACTACTCGCCGAAGGTGGAGCCATTCCCTCTGTTCGCTTCCGTCTCGACAAACTTTGACCTGGTCGGTATTGCGGACCTGGACAGAGACGGACATCCGGACGTCATTTGGCGCGACACCACCACTGGCGACGTCTCCGCATGGCTCTCGACCAATCCGAATCCAGTCTTTCTGTTCAATATGGATTTGGATTACAAGATCGTTGGCTTCGGTGATTTCAATGGCGACGGAAAGCAGGACATGGTGGTGATCAGCCGTAGTAGCGGATATGTCGCCGCCCTGTACCTCGATGGCACGCAGTATCTGTCGTCGGACTGGATCGCGTATGTCCCGCCAGGGTTCGTAGCATCTGCCATCGCTGACTTCAACGCCGACGGGAAGCCCGATATCATCGTGCAGGATCAGAGTGATGGTAGCGGATGGGCTTGGTACTTCGACGGCGCCCGGTACCTAGGCGCAGACTACCTGGGCACCCCGGATGTGATGATGAATATCACGCGAGTGGGTGACTTCAATCGTGATGGGCGAGCCGACATCGTGCTTCGTGATCCTGTCACGAAGGTGGCGATCGTCGTCTATTTCGCGGGCGCCACCCAACTTGGATATGCCGAGTTCTACTCAATAAACCCACCGTACGAGGAGGAGCCTCTAACCGAAGATATGCAGAAGCTCGCTGTCGCGGGTCACGGCGCTCCTAGGAGCAGTGCTCTTCCTCCAGGCTACGTGGTGCCGCGCTTCGTCCGGCGGGCAACCGCGGTACGGCCGCTCGCCTTCGCAAGGCCAACGGCCCGAGCGCCCTTAGTGGTTACCACCAGTCTCGTGGGGCGGCAGCCTTCGGCGCCACCGAAGCCGCCAAGAGGCAAGCGCCTTGCGGCAACGAAGGACGTGCAGCTGCAGCCCTTTGCGGTGTACGACATCTATACCGATCACCTCGACACGCCGCGGCTTATCACACGTCGCAGCGACGGCAAAGCGGTCTGGCGCTGGGACAACACCGATCCCTTTCGGCGCCAACCAGCCCCAGAACGATCCGAGCGGGTTCGGGGCCTTCACGTTCAACTTGCGATTTCCGGGCCAGTCTTGATGACGCTGAGACCGGGACGCACTACAACTACTTCCGCGATTACGACCCCTCGATCGGCAGATACATCGAGTCAGACCCGATTGGCCTTCGCGGTGGCATCAACACGTATGGCTACGTCTATGGGCGGCCGCTGGCGTTGATCGATCGATTTGGCCTGAAGTCGCGTGTGTGCTGTCGCGGAATTCCCGCGACAGGAAACGTTGCTGGCCACTGCTACATCGAAACTCAGGATGGTAAGAGGACCGCGTTTGGGCTATTCGGCGGTCCAGGCACTCCGATGGCTTCCGGTGTCGGCCAGACGTTTATCGACAACACGAGCTTCGATGTTGGCGGTAGCTGCGGTGATTGGACTGAGGATTGCGGCACCGACGAGTGCGTGAGGAAGACGGCGAGCAACTATCCCAACCCGTCCTCGTATAACTTGGGCGGCCCCAACAGCAACACGTTCGCCAGCACCATCGCTTCAAGGTGCAAACTGAAAGCTCCCTTGAATCCGTACTGGACGCCGGGCTGGGGTGACGCGCCGGCTCCTCTAGCGCCCGGATACTCGCCTGTGCCAATCAACACACCGCCCGTACCGCCCCTTCCGGGCGGTCCGCCGCCGGATCCGTATGCAAGGGGAGGTGGTTGATGATGCGAATCGCGCCTTGGGTGGTCGTCGCTGGCTCTGCACTACTGGCCGGGTGTGCTGCCATGGCCACGAGCAAGATGCATTCGCTCCAGAGCAAATTGAGCTGCGGTATGTCGCAGGCGCAGGTAGAAGCGATCGTGGGAGAGCGTCTTGAGGCTGTCGAGAAGGATCCTCGGGTGACTCACTTCTATCGAAGCGGTATGGCGGATCTGTGGTTCATCTTCAGTGACGGTAAGCTGCAATCATCACAGGTGATCAAGGTCAAGGGATTTACTGGCACTGAGGATGAGCCCGTCGTTAATTATTGCCGCTAGGTTGAATCGTCTAGCCGTGCTGGCGTAGAGCGTGCGCGGCGCTGTTGCGCCGCGTTGAGCGGGCCGGGCGGGTGGGCGGGGCAGAGGGCCGCGCGAGGACGGCGAGCGCGGCGAGGCAGCGGCGGCGCGGCCGCCGCGTGGAAGTGCATGCGAGGCGGGCCACACCATCCGGCCGATCCTGAAGTCGCACACGGCACGCCAACAAGATCGAAGGCACTAAGTTGGTTAAGGAAACCAGGACCCAGACGGATAGAAGTATGAAGGAGCGCCGGTGGTCCTGAGGCTCGAGGGGCAATGCCGGCGACGAGGCTGAGCCGAGGCCCCGTAAGCAGCGTGGAGAGCATAGTTCGCACCGAGGCCGCTCAAGACCGACGTGGAGGCTGCCAGACTATGCGGACAGCACGAATGGGAAGCCGGCGAAATACAAGAAGAAGAGCACGACAGACGCCCTCGCTGCCACCAGCTCGTGCCATAGTCCGGCGGCTTTGACGCTGTCACGTCCAGCACCCCAAAAGTAGTCACTGTACTTAGAGTTTGTCATCCAGCCAATGCCTGCAAAATGAAATAAGCTGGGACGGCCCAAAGCCAGAAAGAGCTCGGGCGCTTGCTCCTTCATTTTGACCACCAAGCGGGCATTGAAGATTGCACTCGCTGCGGCAATTACCACTCCGAGTAGGAAGTAGAGATCCAAGCCGCTCACTTTGGGGCCTTACAAGTGTTGCACGGGCTGTATGACTTCCAGTCAATTTCGGATTTGCCGTAGAAGCTGAGCGATGCACCGAAGTCAATCCCCATTTCCCAGGCACCGCCATGCGACCCACCTTGGCCCATAGTGACCAGACTGTAGCTGTATCCGATCACCGGAGCGATACCTCCGCTGAATTTCGCATACGGACCAGTCAATGCTTCCGGAATCGGGCATGGCAAGCCGTCATCGAAACTAACACTTGAGCCTGTGTACGACCAAGGCGCTCCCAAACCGAGTCCGAAGTAATGCGTGTGCAAGTGGACGATCCACCTATAGCCGCACTTACATTCCGACACTAGTGTGTAAATATCACCGCCTACTACCGTTGGGCCAACACCCGCCGTCCCGGACAAGACCGTGCCGCTCCAGCTGACGAGTCCGAGCGGATCCAGGCCGCCAATCGGGTCTTGGCGGGAATATGCATAGGTATTGATACCCCCGTTGAGCCCAATTGCATCGCTCTCCACATACCGCCCGATGCTCGGATCGTAATCGCGGAAGTAGTTGTAATGTTCCGCGTGCCTCCCCTCAAGCATCTGAATCCAGCTCTTGGTCCGCCTACGTATGTCGGAGATATCCCGCACAGCGCCGCGAATTGAGAGGTCAGTCATGCTTCGTCAAAAACGAACCACACCAATTCGTCCGCCGGTCGAGGATGCCTCACTGGAGAATCCACTCCGAGCGCTTCAGTCCGCCTTCGTGCAATGGACTCGCGCGGTCGGCCTCTCGGAGCAGACCGCGCTCATACGATCTGCCGCCCTGAATTTCTTCATTCGATGGTGTCATGAGAGCAACATCCGAACTCCCGGGGAGTTGAGCAGGGACGTTCTTGAAGCGTACCAGGGCCATCTGGCAGATTATCGCAAACGCAATGGAGAACCGCTCGAGCTCGCCACTCGGCTGGCCCGCCTGCATCCGGTTCGGGCGTTCTGCAAGTGGCTCGTGCGCCAGCGCGTTGTCGCCATCGATCCATCAGCCGGAATGGTCATGCCGAAGTGTCCTCGGCGCTTACCGCGGGTTCCGTCCGTTGCGCAGGTCCAGGGCATTTTCGATCAAGCCAATCGCGACAGTCCCTCGAGGGTTCGCGATCGCACAATGATGGAGATGCTTTATTCGACAGCGTTGCGGCGGACGGAGTTGGCGCGATTGAGGATCTCCGAAGTCGATCTGGAATCACGCGAGGTTCACGTTCGCTCCGGCAAGGGCAATCGCGACCGGGTGGTACCTCTTGGGTCTCGCTCGGGTGCCTGGATCGAGCGCTATCTGCGTGAGGTTCGCCCACTCCTGGCCTCGGGCCTTGATCGCGGCGAGCTCTTCCTCACAGACTATGGCGAGCCGTTCCGAAAGAACAGGCTCGGTGACCATCTCCAGCCCTACGTTCGGCGCGCCGGATTGCGGGGGGCCTGCCACCTGTTCCGGCATGCTTGTGCGACTCACATGCTCGAGAACGGGGCTGACATTCGCTTTATCCAGGCGATGCTGGGCCACTCCCAGCTTACGACGACGGAGATATACACCCACGTGTCCATCGCTAAGCTCAGGGAAGTTCATGCGGCGACGCACCCAGCGTGCCGACGAGGCGAATCAGCGCAGCCGCAGTCCCGGGCGGATGAGGCTGCTCGCCGAAAGGCTGTTGAAGCTGCGCAGCGGGTCCAGCGTGTGACTACTCCGGCCATGCCCGGATGAATCTACGCTGTGATCCGTCGGAGGCCCAAATTCGTGGCACAAATTTGGCACACTGGAACCCAAATCTCCCCAATCTTGTGCCACTAGCGGCAACAATGGACTCATGCTAAGTTCTTGATGCAATTGTTGTCACGAGTTGTGGAAGACTGTCGAGTAGGGGCTAGGACCGGCTTTTAATCCGTTGGTCACTGGTTCGAATCCAGTACGCCCTACCACTCATGTACTCCCCGAGCGCGCCGCGGCCGTGGCGCATGCGACGCAGACGCTAGGCCAGTATCCCTCCGTCCCATTGATTTGGTGGCCCGATGTCCACGAACAGGGCCGCCTTGCCCCGCGGAAGCCAATAGGGAACATCGGGGCGGAGACAATTGATCCTGCCACCGGGCTCGGGAAAGATTCTGCACGCGGCCGCCCCGTGATTGGTGATGAAGCATTGCTCGCCCGCACCCAAGGCAATGGGCAAGCGAAGCGAATCGCCCCGCGCCGCGCAGGTGGCGATCACGTTGGACCCGTAACAGAGCTGTGTCGCGTCGGCCTGGCCGCCTCCCGCGTGCGCGACGATCCCTATGAGCACGGGAAAATTGGAGGCGACGTTGTAGAGGAAATCCCACTGCCCGACGCCCGTGTCGCGGAATGTGAGGTAAGTTCCGGGATATATCGCATATCCCACGCCGGGCCCGAAGTAGCTGATCGAGGCGCCGGCCGGCGGATAGATCACGACGAACTGGAGCGACCGGGTGACGACGTCGACCGCGCCCCCCGAACCGCTTGCCCCCGGAAGGGTCACCGAATAGCCGGGACCGTCGGTGGGAGCGATGATGTTCAGGCCGAAGCCCAGCGGGGCCGCGCCCTGCGCTCCCCTATCCGAGGCGATCACCTGGAACACCGGCCCCTCGGCCCGAGCACCGGCCGGCGCAATCATGGCCGCCGCGGCCGCTCCGGCGAGGAATCCGCGCTTGTTCATCCTTCCCGTCTCCCTGCGCGAATATACACTTGGCTCATGCGAACGGGTCGGAAGTGGTCCCCGGCCCCGGACGGATAGCATGGATGAGATGGTCTCCCCCGGGTGTTCTCATCTGCGGTCCGGAGACGCATCGCGCACGACAAGCTCGCGGGAGTCGCCATGAAGACCCTTGTTGTCATTGCCTTGGCCGTCGTCGCAGGCGCGTGTGCCTCCTACAGCGGCTACGGGTTGCGTGCCGGTGCCTCGACTGGCGCGGAAGTGCGCCAGACCATGGGCGCGCCAGCGCAGGAGTTCTCGAATTCCGACGGCTCGCGCGAGCTGATCTACCCTCATGGACCCATGGGCACAGAGACGTTCGTTGCGCACCTCGACGCGCATGGCGTCCTGACCGGGATCGAGCAGGTGCTGGACGACGACCACCTGCATCGGATCGAAACGGGCGCCACCCGGGAGCAAGTGCTGCGCAGGATCGGTCCGCCCGGCACGACCATGGATTTCCCGCGCCTGCACGAGATCGCCTGGGGGTATCGCTACGTCGACTCCTGGGGCTACCTCTGCGAGTTCTCCGTCACTTTCGATGCCCAGGGCCGCGTGGCGAGCACCTTCTCGCGGCGGCTGGACGGCAGGAGCAAGCGCGACTGACCCTCGCCCATTTGGGCTCAACGGCGCCGTTCCAGGCGCAGGAAGCGCTGCGCGTATGCGTGGCGCTCGTCGGGCGGGTGGCGGCCCAGCTCCACCTCGCGCCATCCTCCCCGGTCGAACTGGGGAAAGTAGGTGTCGCCCGGCACCTCCGCCTCTACCTCGGTGAGGTAAACCACATCCATATCGGGAAGGGCCTCACGGAACAAGGACGTGCCGCCGATGATGCACGCCTCCTCCGCCTCGCCCGCCGCCTCCCACGCCGCTTCGAGCGAGGGCACCACGGTGCATCCCGGCGCCGAGTAACTGCTATTACGGGTCACCACGATGTTGTGGCGCCCGGGCAGCGCCTTCCCGATCGATTCGTAGGTGCGCCGGCCCATGATCACGGGATGTCCCATGGTGACGCGCTTGAAATGCGCCAGATCGGCCGGCAGCCGCCACGGGAGGGCGTTGTCGCGACCGATCACGCCATTGCGCGCCACGGCGACCACCAACGAGCGGATCATCGTGCGCTAGACCGCAATCGGCGCCCGTATGGCCGGGTAGGGGTCGTAGCCCTCGATGACGAAATCCTCGTAGCGAAAGGCGAACAGGTCCTTCACGGCGGGATTGAGCTTCATTGCCGGTAGCCCGCGCGGGGTCCGGGTGAGCTGCTCGCGCGCCTGCTCGAGATGGTTGAGGTAGAGGTGCGCGTCTCCCAGGGTGTGGACGAATTCGCCCGGCCGCAGCCCGGTCACCTGCGCGACCATGAGCGTGAGCAGGGCGTAGGAGGCGATGTTGAAGGGCACGCCCAGGAAGACGTCGGCGCTGCGCTGGTAGAGCTGGCAGGACAGGCGCCCATCGGCCACGTAGAACTGGAAGAGCGCGTGGCAAGGCGCCAGCGCCATGTGGGGAATGTCGGCGACGTTCCACGCCGAGACGACGAGCCTGCGCGAGCCCGGGTCGCGCCGGATCTGCTCGAGCACGGCCGCGATCTGGTCGATGTTGCGCCCGTCGGGAGCCGGCCAGGAGCGCCACTGGTAGCCGTAGACGGGCCCCAGCTCGCCGTCGGCGCCGGCCCACTCGTCCCAGATGGTGACGCCGTTCTGGCGCAGGTAGGCGACGTTCGTGCTGCCCTGCAGGAACCACAGCAGCTCGTGGATGACGCTCTTCAGGTGGATCTTCTTCGTGGTGAGCAGCGGGAAGCGATCCGACAGGGGCACGCGCATCTGGTAGCCGAACACCGAGAGGGTGCCGGTGCCCGTGCGGTCCTGCTTGGGCGTGCCGTGCTCCAGGACGTGGCGCAGGAGGTCGAGGTAGGTCTTCATGCCGCTTCCCCGATTCTATGCCGGAAAAGGAAAGGGGCCTCGCGGCCCCTTTCCCGTGCAGCGAACGACCTTGTTACTTGAACGAGTACTTCACCGTACCGTACACGAACCGGGCGCGAGCGTCGTATTGCGACGGATCGTAGCCGACCTGGAACGTGTTCTGCTGGTTGGTCTTCGGCGGGTTGGTGTCCATCAGGTTCTTCACGCCGAGTGTCAGCGTGAGGTGCTTGAACCCGCTGTACGAACCCTGCATGTCCCACAGCGACATCGAGCCCACCGTGCGCAGGTCGCCGTTCAGGTCGGTCTGCCAGTCGGTGTAGCTCGACTGGTAGTTGTTGGCGAGCGACACGGACCACGGGCCGGTATCGAGCGAGAGCACGGCATAGTGCTTCCAGCGCGGGATCACGCCGGTCACCGTCGAGCCGTAGGCCGTTCCCACGAAGCCGGAGAACGTGCCATCGAGGTTCTCGTAGTCATACCGGGTGTAGTACGTGCCCGTCATGTCGAAGCGCACGCGCCCCCAGCTCTGCTGCGGCCACTTGTAGTGCGTCTCGAGGTCGATGCCCTCGATGTGCGTCGACCCCAGGTTGATGTAGCCCTGCTCGATGTGCAGGATCGGGCCCGGCAGGTTGGGGAAATTCGGGTCGACCGGTCCGCGCGTCACCAGGTAGCCGTACGTCCCGATGTCGCCCAGGATGGTCTCCACCGGGATGCCGTTGGTGATGCCGTTGTTCAGGCGGATCTTGAAGTAGTCGGCCGACACCGAGAAGGCGTTGGTCGGCTCGAACACGATCCCCAGGGTCGCCTGCTCGCTCTTCTCCGGCTTGAGGTCGGGGTTGCCGCCGAAGAACACGCCGAACTGCGTCACGCAGTCGATGCCCACGTTACCGGTGACCGGGCAGCGGATCGGATCCGAGAGGCCCGTCGTAGACACGCCGGGCTGGCGCGGCAGGTCGAGCTGGTAGAGCGACGGGGCGAGGAAGCCCTTGCCGTAGGACGAGCGGAACAGGACGTCGCGGTTCGGCTGCCAGCGCAGGCTCACCTTCGGGTTGTTGGTGCGCCCGAAGTCGCTGTAGTCGTCGGTGCGCGCCGCCAAGTCGGCTTCGAGGGAACGCAGGATCGGGATGTTCACCTCGGCGTACCCGGCCTTCACGGTCCGGTTCGAGTTGACCGGCAGGATCCCGCCGCCGTATCCCGAAATGTCGCCGGTGGCGAGCACCGGGTTGGACGACTGGTCGAGGCTCTCCTTGCGGTAGTCGATACCGATGGCGCCTGCGACGGTGCCCGCGGGCACGCGGAACAGATCGCCCGAGACCTTGCCGTTGAAGCTGTCGATGTGCGACTTGTCGTCGATCACCTGGCCGATGAAGTTGGCCGTGCGCAGGAGGCTCAACTGGTCCGGCGGCGGAACGCCGAACAGGTCGATGTTGCCGCTGTTGAGCAGCGGCAGCAGCACCGAGTAGCGCGTGAAGCCGTTGTTCAGGACCTCCTTGATCTCGCCCTCGGCGTGCGAGTACGAAACGTCGGTGTCCCAGCGATCGGCGATGCTGCCCTTCAGGCCGACCACGACCTGCGAGCCGGTGTTCGTGTCCGTCGTGTCGCGCAGGCCGTTCGGGAACGAGCGCCAGCGCACGTTGAGCGGCTTCCCGTCCACGCCGGCCGCCGCCGCGAGGGCGTGCGGATAGTACTGGCTGGTCGGCTGCAGCGTGATAGTGGCGGGAATGTCGCCGTCAGGCCCGTAGGTGAAGACGCTCGAGATCGGCGCCGGCTGGATGATGTAGTGGTTCTCGTCCTTCGAGTAGAGCGCCGTGCCGTAGGCCTGCCAGTTGTTGTTGATCTGGAACTTGGCCGAGCCGAAGACGTTCGTGTTCTTGTCGTCGGGGATCGACTCGACACCCTTCAGCTTGGCCGGGTCGAAGAAGCAGCCGCCACCCAGCAGGGGAACGGCAACGTTGCCGAAACCGCCGCAGTTGGCCACCGGGATGCCGATGCCGCCGGTGGTGATGTTGCCCGGGAACGTGTTGCTCGAGCCCGCGAATCCGCCGAGCTGCAGGAACTCGTTGGTCGAATCGTTGGAGAAATTGCGGTCTTCCTGGTCGAGCGGTTTCTGGTGGTCGTAGGAGGCCGAAACGAACACGTTGAAGCGGTCCTTCGACAGATCGCCGAACCCGGCCGAGCCGGAGTACTTCTCCTGGGTGCCGCCGCCGCTGCGGGTGGGGCTTCCATAGAACGCAGTGGCTTCGGCGCCCCGGTAGTCGGAGCGCAGGATGAAGTTGATCACCCCCGCGATCGCATCCGAGCCGTACACGGCGGAAGCGCCGTCCTTCAGCACTTCCACGCGCTCGATGGCGGCGAACGGGATCACGGCGAGGTTCACGCCCTGCACGCCCTGGATCTCGCCCGCGAAGCCGTTCACGCGCTTGCCGTTGATGAGCACCAGCGTGTGGCCGCCCTGGAGGCCGCGCAGCGAAGCGGTCTGCGCGGAGAACGTCGTTGCGCCGATCGTCTGGTTCAGGTTGGTGTTGCCGAGGCTGTTGTTCGCCGAGATGAGGTTCAGCAGCTCCATCGGGGTGGTGGCACCCGACTTCTCGATCTCTTCGCGCGAGATCACCGTGACGGGCAGCGCACCTTCGCCTTCCACGCGCTTGATGTTGGAACCCGTGACTTCGATCTTCTCGATCTTCTGGGCCGTCTGGGCCGTCTGATCCGTTTGCTGCGCGAGAGCGGGCGACGAAGCGACCGTCATCGCGACCCCAACGCCCAGGATGTTTGCCAGGGCGAGGGAAAGCTTCTTCATTCTAGGATTCATTATGAAACCCCCAGGTGGTGATAGAAATTTGTGCGGGAACAGTGACTTGCGAAAGGATTGCGCCTCTGTTTTCTAGTCCTTCTAGGCGGTTGACAACGGGAGCGATGATAGCGAGTGTCCTGTGATTAATCCAACAAATACTTGTTATCTTGTTGCGTTTTTACAACAGAGTGGGAGAGCCCAAATTTCCGGTCGAATTTGCGACCCGGCCGCGCGTCCGCAGAACCGCGAAATTTGCTTCGGCGCGCCACGCGAAGCGCGAGATGCGCGCGTAGTGGGACCCATTTCCAACCGGGCCTGAGCGAGGGCCGAATCTTTGCTTCTTCCTGGCGCCCGATGGCCCCGAAGCGTGCCCTTGGGAGGCGTTACGTGCTATGATTTCTCGGTTTCAAAGTGGAGATGGGCCTCGGCCCATTTTTTGTTTGTGAAACCGCTTTCCGATCGCGAAACGTGGTTGCGGGCCACGCTCGAAAGCCTCGGCTACGAGCTCGTGGATCTCGAGGCTTCGCGTTCGGGTCTGCTGCGGATTTTCATCGATTCACCGCGTGGAATCACCGTGGATGACTGCGCCCGCGTGAGCAACCATCTCACGCGAGCGTTTGCCGTGGAGGGTGTCGATTACGAGCGCCTGGAGGTCTCCTCTCCCGGGTTGGACCGGCCGCTCAGGCGGCTGGAGGACTTCGGCCGCTTCGCGGGCCGCGAGGCCAGCCTGAAGCTCAAGCTGCCGCGCGAGGGAAGGCGCCGGTTCGAGGGGCGCCTGGTGGGGGTAGAGGAGGGCCGCGTCGTACTGGAAATCGAGGGCACGCGGCAGCATATTGCGTATGAGGACATAGATCGCGCCCGGCTCGTGCCGGACGTGTGAAGGGCTCGGAGGCCCCTGGTTCATGAGTCGGGACATACTGCTGCTGGTCGACGCATTGGCACGCGAGAAAAGCGTCGCGAAGGACACCGTGTTCCTCGCGCTGGAGATGGCGCTCGCCTCGGCGACCAAGAAGCGCTTCAAGGACGAGGTGGACGTGCGCGTGGAGATCGACCGGGAATCGGGCGACTACCACGCCTTTCGCCGCTGGACGGTCGTTCCCGACGAGGAGCACGAGGAGCCGGCGCACCAGATCGCGATCACCGACGCGGTCGCCGAGAATCCCGAGGCCCAGCTGGGCGACGTGATCGAGGAGCCGCTCGAGGCCGAGACCTTCGGGCGCATCGGCGCGCAAGCCGCCAAGCAGGTGATCCTGCAGAAGATCCGCGACGCCGAGCGCGAGCAGATCCTCAACGACTTCCTCGAGCGCGGCGAGTCGCTGGTGACCGGCACCGTGAAGCGCGCCGAGCGCGGCAACCTGATCGTGGAATCGGGCCGCGTGGAGGCGCTGCTGCCGCGCGACCAGCTGATCGCCAAGGAAAACCTGCGCGTGGGCGATCGCGTGCGGGCCTACATCGCCAAGATCGACCGTGCCGCGCGCGGCCCGCAGCTGATCCTCTCGCGCATCGCCCCGGAGTTCCTCGTGAAGCTCTTCGAGCTCGAGGTGCCGGAGATCGAGGAGGGCCTGCTCGAGATCAAGGCGGCGGCACGCGACCCGGGGCTGCGCGCCAAGATCGCGGTGAAATCGAACGATCCGCGCATCGATCCGGTGGGAACCTGCGTGGGGATGCGCGGCTCCCGCGTGCAGGCGGTGACCCAGGAGCTCGCCGGCGAGCGGGTCGACATCATCCTGTGGTCTGCGGAGCCGGCGCAGTTCGTCATCAACGCCCTTGCGCCCGCGGACGTGAGCTCGATCGTCGTGGACGAGGAACGCCACTCGATGGACGTGGTGGTCGAGGAGGACCAGCTGGCGCTCGCCATCGGCAAGGGCGGGCAGAACGTGCGGCTCGCCTCCGAGCTCTCCGGCTGGCAACTCAATATCATGACCACCGACGAGCGCCAGCAGAAGAGCCAGGCGGAGACCAGTGTCGTGCGCTCGCTCTTCATGGAAAAGCTCGACGTCGACGAGGAAGTCGCGGAGATCCTGGTGTCGGAAGGCTTCACCTCCCTCGACGAGGTGGCCTACGTGCCGATCAACGAGATGCTCGAGATCGAGGCCTTCGACGAGGAGACGGTGAACGAGCTGCGGCGCCGGGCGAGGAACGCCCTGCTCACCGAGGCGATCAAAAGCGAGGAGACGGTCGAGCATGCCGCCGAGGACCTGCTCGGCATGGAGGGCATGGACAACCAGACCGCGCGCGTGCTCGCCTCCAAGGGCATCACGACCATGGACGCGCTCGCCGACCTGGCCACCGAGGAGCTCACCGAGATGACCGGCATGGATGCCGAGCGGGCGAGCAAGCTGATCATGACGGCGCGCGCGCCGTGGTTCAAGGAATCGGCGCCGGCCTGAAGCCGCGACCGTAGGAGAATACCCAGCCAATGGCCAAGTCGAACGTCACCCAATTCGCCGAGGAGCTCAAGCTCCCGGTCGCCCTGCTGCTGGAGCAGCTCCTTGCCGCGGGCGTGAAGAAGAAGGCCGGGGACGACGCGATCACCGAGCAGGACAAGACGCGCCTGCTCGACTACCTGCGCGAGATGCACGGCAACAAGGAGGAAAAGAAGAAGATCACGCTCACGCGCAAGCAGACCACCGAGATCAAGAAGGCCGACGCCACCGGCAAGGCGCGCACCATCCAGGTGGAAGTGCGCAAGAAGCGCACCTTCGTGAAGGTGGACAAGCCCGCCGAAGCCGCGCCGGAGCCGGTGAAGCCGGTGCCGCCCCCGGCGCCGATCATCGACGAGGAAGAGGTTCGCAAGCGTGAGGCCGAGGCCAAGCGCCAGGCCGAGCTCGCCGCCCGTCAGGCGGCGGATGCCGAAGAAGACCAAGCGCACCACCGCCACCCGCAAGAAGGCCGAGGAAGCCGCAGCGGTGCCCCCGCCCGCCGCCGCCCCCGAGGGCGAGGCGCCGAAGAAGAAGCGTGTGGTGCGCAAGAAGGGCGAGGAGCCCGCCACCGAAGCCGAGGCGCCGGTGCTGGTCGAGGTGAAGGCCGATGCCGCGAAGGCCGAGGCCAAGCCGGCGGCAGCGCCCGCGGCGGCGAGCGAAGGCACGCTTGCACAAGCCGGTGCTCAAGCCCGGCGAGAAGGCGGACAAGAAGCCCGCCAAGCGCGCCGCGAGGCCCGCTTCCGCCTGGGTCGACGACCAGGCGCGCCGCCGCGCCATGAAGACGCGCGGCGACACCTCGGGCGGGCGCGACGGCTGGCGCTCGCGCGCGGGGGCCGGCCGCCATCGCGACGAGGAGGGCGGCACGGCGTTCGCCACCCCGGCCGAGCCGAAGGTGCTCGAGGTCCCGATCCCGGAAACCATCACCGTGGGCGACCTCGCCCACAAGATGGCGGTGAAGGCGGCCGAGGTGATCAAGGTCATGATGAAGATGGGCACCATGGTCACCATCAACCAGGTGCTCGACCAGGACACGGCGATGATCGTGGTCCAGGAGATGGGCCACATCGCCAAGCCGGCGAAGCTCGACGATCCCGAGGCGTTCCTCAGCGAGGCGACGGCGCACGGACGAAGGCAGCGTGGAGACGCGTCCGCCCGGTGGTGACCGTCATGGGCCACGTCGACCATGGCAAGACTTCGCTGCTCGACGCCATCCGCAAGGCGCGCGTCGCGGTGGGCGAGGCCGGCGGCATCACGCAGCACATCGGCGCCTACCACGTGGAGACGCCGCGCGGCGTGATCACCTTCCTCGATACGCCGGGCCACGAGGCGTTCACGGCGATGCGTGCCCGCGGCAGCCAGATCACCGACATCGTGGTGCTGGTGGTGGCCGCCGACGACGGCGTCATGCCGCAGACCATCGAAGCGGTCAACCACGCCAAGGCGGCGAAGGTGCCGATCGTGGTCGCGGTCAACAAGATCGACAAGCCCGAGGCCAACCCGCAGCGGGTGAAGCAGGAGCTGCTCGTCGCAGGAGGTGGTCGCGGAGGAGTTCGGCGGCGATGCGCAGTTCGTGGAAGTCTCGGCGAAGACCGGCGCAGGGCATCGACAAGCTGCTCGAAGCGATCCAGCTGCAGTCCGAGGTGCTCGAGCTCAAGGCGCCGGTCCACGCGCCCGCGAAGGGCGTCGTGATCGAGTCGCGCCTGGACAAGGGCCGCGGGCCGGTCGCGACGCTGCTGGTGAAGTCGGGCACGCTGCAAGCAAGGGCGACGTCGTGCTCGCAGGCGCCGTGTTCGGCCGCGTGCGCGCCATGAACGACGAGAACGGCAAGGCCGTGGACGAGGCCGGCCCGTCGATCCCGGTGGAGATCCAGGGCCTGCAGGACGTGCCGCGCGCCGGCGACGACGTGATCGTGCTCACCGACGAGCGCAAGGCGCGCGAGATCGCGCTCTTCCGCCAGGGCAAGTTCCGCGACGTGAAGCTCGCCAAGCAGCAGGCGGCGAAGCTGGAGAACGCGTTCGACCAGATGGCCGCCGAAAGCGGCTCGAAGACGCTCACGCTGATCATCAAGGCCGACGTGCAGGGCTCCTACGAGGGCCTGCCGCATGCGCTCACCAAGCTTTCCACCGAGGAGGTGAGGGTGCAACATCGTCCACACGGGCGTGGGCGGCATCACCGAGTCCGACATCAACCTCGCGCTCGCCTCCAAGGCGGTGGTGATCGGCTTCAACATCGCGCGCCGATGCGGCCGCGCGCAAGCTCGCGGAGAACTCCGGCGTGCGACATCCGTTACTACAACGTCATCTACGACGCGGTCGACGACGTGAAGGCGGCGATCAACGGCATGCTCACGCCCGGAGCGCAAGGAAAGCGTCGCTCGGCATGGTCGAGGTGCGCAACGTCTTCAGGATCTCCAAGGTCGGCACGGTCGCCGGCTGCATGGTCACCGAAGGCGTGGTGCGACGCGGCGCGTCCGTGCGCCTCATCCGCGGCGGCGTCGTGATCCACACCGGCGAGCTCGATTCGCTCAAGCGCTTCAAGGACGACGTGCGCGAGGTGAAGGCGGGCTTCGAGTGCGGCCTGTCGCCTGAAGAACTTCAACGACGTGCAGGTCGGCGACCAGCTCGAGGTGTTCGAGGTGGTCGAGGTCGCCCGCACGCTCGCCTGAGCGCGGCGGCCGCTGCATGAGCACGGCGCGACGCGAGCGCATCGCCGACCAGATCCAGCGCGAGCTGGCGGAGCTGGTGCGCACGCGAGGTGCGCGATCCGCGCGTCGGCATGGTGACGCTCACCGGCGTCGAGCTTTCACGCGACCAGTCCCACGCGAAGGTGTTCTTCACGGTCCTGGGCTCCGCCCGGACGCGGCGCGACGCATGCGAGGGCCTGCAGCACGCGGCCGGATTCCTGCGCTCGGCGCTCGCCCACCGCCTCACCACGCGCACGGTCCCGCAGCTGCATTTCGAGTACGACGAATCGGTCGAGCGCGGCGTGCGGCTGTCGCGGCTGATCGACGAGGCGGTGAAGCCGCGCCCACCGCGCCCGCGCGCCGGCCGCGCGGCGGCCGAAGCGCTGAGACGCGTCCCGATGGCGGCGCATGCGGGCAGCCTCGACGGCGTCCTGCTGCTCGACAAGCCCGCGGGCATCACGCTCCACGCGCGCGCTCGCCAAGGCCAAGCGGCTGCTCGGCGCGCTCAAGGCGCGGCCACACCGGCACGCTCGATCCCTTCGCCACCGGGCTGCTGCCGCTCGTCTTCGGCGAGGCCACCAAGTTCTCGCGATTCCTGCATCGATTCGCGAGAAGGCCTACGACGCGACGCTGCGCCTGGGCGAGGAGACGCCGACGGGCGACACCGGAGGGCGAGGTGGTCGCAGCGAGCGACGTGGACGTGGATGACCGCGGAGTCGATGCCGCGCTGCGATCGGCTTCGACGGGCCCGCAGTCGCAGCTGCCGCCGATGCACTCGGCGGTGCACGTGGACGGCCGGCGGCTCTACGACTACGCGCGTGCCGGCGAGAGAGGTCGAGCGCCCGCCGCGCACGCGTCGAGGTCCTCGAGCTCGCCGGACCTGTCCTGCGCGGCGACGACTCTCGACATCCGCGTGCGCTTGCTCGCAAGGGCACCTACGTGCGCACCCTCGCCGCAGGACATCGGCGCGCGCGCTCGGTTGCGGCGCGCATCTGGTGGCGCTTGCGGCGCACCGGCGTCGGCGGGCTTCGTTCTCGGCCGAGGCGCGTCGACCTCGAGGCCCTGGAGGCGAACCCGGATTGGCGGCCGCCGCGTCGCTGCTGCCCGCGCAGGTCCTGGTGGCGGGCTTGCCGCGCTGGAGCGGCTCGAAGACGCGGCCGCGCGCTTCGGCCACGGCCAGGAGATCGCCGGCGCGCCAGCGGCCGCGCCGGGCGAAGTCGCCGTTTTCGGACCCGGTGGCCGCTTCCTGGGGGTGGCCGCGCGGACGGCACGGGCGCTCGCCCCGCTTCGCCTCATGGTCCACGGGCCGACGCGAAGCCCCCTGATTTTGCTTGAGTTTGTGGCGCGCTTTCGCGCTAAAATAGCAGGCTCAACCGAGACGATACAGTTCCCAGAGAGAGTCAACGGAGAATTTCCGCAATGGCCGTCACCACCGCAGACAAGGCGCGCATTCTTGTCGCAATACCAGCGCGCGCAAGGGCGACACCGGCTCGCCCGAGGTGCAGGTCGCGCTCCTCACCGAGCGCATCAACATGCTCGCCGAGCACTTCAAGTCGCACGTCAAGGATTTCCATTCGCGCCGCGGACTGCTGAGGATGGTGAGCCAGCGCCGCAGCCTCCTCGATTACCTGAAGCGCAGCAACGTCGAGGGCTACCGCTCGCTCATCGAGCGCCTCGGCCTGCGCAAGTAAGGACGCGCCGCCGGACACACGACCCCGCGAAGCCTCGACATCGAGCGCGCGGGGTTTTTTCGTTTCGGCGCCCTCTCCATCCACCTCCGGCACGCAACGCAGCTCGACGGCGCGCCGCTCCTGACAGGATGACATCGTGAAATCGATCAAGAAGACATTTCCATTCGGACGCCACCAGGTGACGCTCGAGACCGGCGAGATCGCGCGCCAGGCCGACGGCGCCGTGCTGGTCACCATGGACGACACCGTCGTGCTCGTGACGTGCGTGGGCCGCAAGGAAGCGAAGCCGGGGCAGGATTTCTTCCCGCTCACCGTCGACTACCAGGAGAAGACCTACGCCGCGGGCCGCATCCCCGGCGGCTTCTTCAAGCGCGAGGGCCGTCCCTCGGAGAAGGAGATCCTCACCTCGCGCCTCATCGACCGGCCGCTGCGCCCGCTCTTCCCCGACGGCTTCTACAACGAGGTGCAGGTGATCGCGACCGTGCTCTCGATCAATCCGGAAATCGATTCCGACATCCCCGCGATGATCGGCGCCTCGGCGGCCGTGACGCTCGTCGGGCATTCCGTTCGAGGGCCCGATCGGCGCCGCGCGCGTGGGCTACCTCAACGGCGAGTACGTGCTCAATCCGACCAAGACCGAGCTCGAGACGCTCGCAGCTCAACCTCGTGGTGGCCGGCACCGAGCAGGCCGTGCTGATGGTGGAATCGGAGGCCCACGAGCTTTCCGAGGAAGTGATGCTCGGCGCCGTGGTGTACGGCCACGAGCAGATGCAGGCCGCCATCCGCGCGATCAACGAGCTCGCCGACGAAGGCGGCAAGGACGACTGGGACTGGGAAGCGGCCCGCGAAGGACACGGCGCTGGTCGACAAGATCCGCGCGCTCGCCGAGAACGACCTGAACGAGGCCTATCGCGCTGAAGTCGAAGTCGGTGCGCTCGGAGAAGCTCGACGAGATCCAGGCGAAGGTGCTGGATGCGATGCGTGAGAGCGCCGAGGACGCCGGCCGACGCCAACACCGTGCGCTCGATCCTGCACGACATGGAAGCGAAGATCGTGCGCGGCCAGATCCTGAACGGCGAGCCGCGCATCGACGGGCGCAACACGCGCACCGTGCGCCCGATCTCGATCCGGCCCGACGCTGCTGCCGCGCGTCCACGGCTCGGTGCTCTTCACCCGCGGCGAGACGCAGGCGATCGTCACCACGACGCTGGGCACCGGCCAGGACGAGCAGCGCATCGACGCGCTGCAGGGCGAGTACACCGAGCGCTTCATGATGCACTACAACTTCCCGCCGTTCTCCACCGGCGAGACCGGCCGCGTCGGCAGCCCCAAGCGCCGCGAGATCGGCCACGGGCGCCTCGCCAAGCGCGCGCTGCTCGCGGTGCTGCCCGTCCAAGGAAGAGTTCGGCTACACGCTGCGCGTGGTCTCGGAGATCACCGAATCCAACGGCTCCTCGTCGATGGCCTCGGTGTGCGGCGGCTGCCTCGCGCTGATGGACGCGGGCGTGCCGATCAAGGCGCACGTCGCGGGCATCGCGATGGGCCTCATCAAGGACGGCGGCCGCTTCGCGGTGCTCACCGACATCCTGGGCGACGAGGATCACCTCGGCGACATGGACTTCAAGGTCGCCGGCACGGACCAGCGGCATCACCGCGCTGCAGATGGACATCAAGATCAACGGCATCACCAAGGAGATCATGAAGGTGGCGCTGGAGCAGGCCAAGGAAGGCCGCATGCACATCCTGGGGATCATGAAGCAGGCCGTGCCGGGCCCGCGCGTCGAGATGTCGAACTACGCGCCGCGCATCATCAAGATGAAGATCAACCCGGACAAGATCCGCGAGGTGATCGGCAAGGGCGGCAGCGTCATCCAGGCGCTCACCGCGCGAGACCGGCACCACGATCGACATCGAGGACGACGGCACCATCTCCATCGCCTGCCTGTCGGCCGAAGCGGGCGAGGATGCGATGAACCGCATCCGCGCGATCACCGCGGAAGTGGAAGTCGGCAAGGTCTACGAGGGCCCGGTGCTGCGCCTGCTCGACTTCGGCGCGATCGTCCAGCTGCTGCCCGGCAAGGACGGCCTGCTGCACATCTCGCAGATCGCGCACGAGCGCGTCAACGCGGTGTCGGACTACCTCAAGGAAGGCCAGATCGTGAAGGTCAAGGTGCTCGAGGCCGACGACAAGGGCCGCGTGCGCCTTTCGAGAAAGGCGCTGCTCGATCCGCCGCAGCGGCGCGAGGAGACTCCAGCGCCCCCGGCCGCGCCCGCCGAATCCGCCTCGCAGTAGGTCGCGGTTTATAATCGTCGCGCAATGAAAACGGGGTGTAGCGCAGTCTGGTAGCGCACTTGCTTTGGGAGCAAGATGTCGGGGGTTCGAATCCCTCCACCCCGACCCAAAGTATTGTCGGCGAAGGAGATACCAACCGTGGCGATTTCGAGCCGCAGTGGCCACCTTGATGTACTCGCGGCCATTCCGCGTGAGCGCCGCGACGAGCTGCTGGCGCAGTGCGGCCAGCAGCGCTTCCGCAAGGGGGAAGTCATCTGGCGACAAGACACCGTCGCATCCACGGTCGGATTTCTCGGCGAGGGCAAGGCGGTGTCCGAGTACCGCAGCCTGCGCGGACGCACGGTGATCACCGGGCTGTGGTCTGCGGGCGATCTCATCGGTGCCCTCAATCTCAGCGCCTTCAACGTGCACCAGATGACCGTGCGCTGCCTGGAAGACTCGCTCCTTCATACGCTTCCGGTCGAGCAGTTCTACGCGCTGGTGAGGTTCTATCCCGAAGTGGCGGAAACCGTGGTCAGGGCACTCTCGGTGCGCCTGCACTGGTACAACCACCTCACTCTCGTGCTCGGCACCCTGCCCGCCTTCGAGCGGATCTGCGGAATGCTGCTCGCGCTGTGCGAGCACTTCGCCGTCGAGACGGTGGACGGATTGCTCATCGATCTAAGCCTGACCCACGCAACGCTCGCCGCAATGGTCGGTGTCGGCCGCCCGTTCTTGACCGTGACGCTGAAGCGGCTCGAGCGAAGCGGTCATCTCAGCAGTGCGCGACACCGCATAGTGATCCACGACGCAGCGGGACTGGAGGCGCTGGCTTTCGAGGGGAAGATGCAGCGTACCGAAGCCGCATCGCCGCCACGACCGCCGTCGCTCTTCACATCCCTGGAACCGATCTCGTAATTGTCGTCGCGGCAATCGCGAATTCATAGGAACTGGCCATCGGGTAAATTCCCGGTCCCATCCTGAGCGCCTGCCGCCGTTCCGCGCGCGGGCGGCGCAAACCGAGATCGAGCCCCTCCACCGCATTGCGCGATCGCAGGCGTGGGTCGTGCACGCCCGCGATGGCCGCGGAATCGAGATGGCAAGACCATTGTGGCCTCGCGAATGTTCATTTTCGTACATGCGAGCCACGTTTGCGCGACTCGGTTGGCTCAGCCAGTGCGAATCGAGGGCGGGCCTGGTGGGATGGCGCCCACACGGGGATCCTCCCTGCCCGGCATAGAAATGGGTTGAATCCCACCGCGCGATCGGCCTTCAATCAGGTGTAGTCCCGCATGCAAATGCTCAGGAGGCGCGATGGACGCGGCGAGCAGGGTCAAGGCAAGCGTCGAAAACTCGGGGACGGCGAGGCAAGCTGCCGGCCGGGAGAGCGCAGCCTCCGAACGGACCTTTCGCTTCTACGACAACCGGCAGAAGTACCTCATGTTCGTGAACACCTGCGCCGAAAAATCGGCGGTGGTCGATCGGATCGCGCAGGAGTTGCCGAGCCTGCGTCCGACCCCGCCCGCGTTGAGAGTCTTCGATGCAGGAGTGGGCGATGGCACGGTGTTGACGCGAGTGATGCGCCGAATGCATCAACGGTTCCCCACGCTGCCGTTCTACATCGTGGGAAAGGAGATCAGCCTGGAGGACGTGCGGCTCACGCTGGAGAAGCTTCCGGATCGCTTCTTCGAGCATCCCGCCACCGTGCTGGTTCTGACCAACCTCTACTACAAGGAGGCGCCGTGGCTCACGCCTCATTCGACGACGTCGGCTTCGTTGCTCAGGTGGCACGAAGTCGCCCTCACTGGAACGACATCGAGTGATTTCGAGGCGCAGATCTCGGCGCTGCAGCCCTTCCTTGCGGAGAATTGGGGCGTTACGGTCGGCAGCAACGCCGGCGGCCTGGCCTACGCGCGCCCCACGGTGCTGGTGCTTTATCGCGAGGACCACAAGTTCCAATTGTCCACAGTGTTGCCCGACCGCGCGGTACCGAAGGCCAACTTCGACCTGGTCATCGCCTCGCAGCCCTACCGTCTGCGCTCGCCGCTCGAGTTCAAGGCTTCAAAGGTGATCGCGCCGCTCGCCAAGGGGCTCGCCCCGGGAGGGCGGCTCCTCGCCGTGCACTCCCACGGACGCGATCCGGGACAGGAGATCATCCAGGGCATCTGGCCTGGCGAGAATCCATTCGTCCACGATCGCCATCAGATCCTCAAGGCGACCCGGGAAGCGCTTGGGGCCGAGGCGCGGGGGCTGAAGTTTCACGAGCACCCGGCGGAGCGGTCGGTTTTCCGCTACGCGATGCACACGCTTCCTTCGGAAGTGTCGGACACGATCGGCACTTCGACGGTGTTTGCCGCTTGGAATGCGGCGATCTACGTCGGCCAGGTCGAGGACGCGCGGCTGGAGCAGGTTCTGGGCAGCCGCCGGTATCTCGACGTCACGCACGACGTGATTCGAAAGCACGGGGGGCTGTGGTTCTGCGACGAGTCGTTTTCGATCACTCGGAACCGCGACTGAAATGGCGGGAGGCGCGTCCGACTCCGGGTCGCTATCTTGTCTGTGGCTTGACGTTATCCCTTAAGAAGGAGCGAGCGATGTCCAGTTTTCTGTTTACTTCCGAATCGGTGTCGGAGGGTCATCCGGACAAGGTAGCGGACCACGTCTCGGACGCGGTGCTCGATGCCGTGCTCGCGCAGGACAAGAGCGCGCGGGTGGCGGCCGAGACTCTGGTCAAGGACAACCTCGTGGTGCTCGCGGGCGAGATCACGACGACGGCCCAGGTGAACTACGAGGAGGCCGTGCGTGCGGCGATCCGGCGCATCGGCTACTGCGATCCCGTGCTCGGCTTTGACGCCGCGAGTTGTACCGTATTGCGCGTCTACGGAGAGCAGTCGCCGAACATCGCGCAGGGCGTGGACGAGGGACGCGGGCTTGACCTTGAGCAGGGAGCGGGCGATCAGGGGCTGATGTTCGGCTACGCGTGTGACGAGACCCCGACCCTCATGCCACTGCCGATCTGGTTGGCGCACCGGCTGGTCGAGCGCCAATCGGAAGTGCGCCGCAGTGGGCGCCTCGCCTGGCTGCGGCCGGATGCGAAATCCCAGGTGACGGTGCGGTATGTCGACGGCAAGCCCGAATCGATTGACACGGTGGTGCTCTCGACGCAGCACGCGCCGGGCCTGAAGCACGAGAACATACGGGAGGCGGTGCTCGAGGAGGTGGTAAAGCCGGTGCTGCCCCAACATCTGGTGAAGGGCAAGATCAAGTATTTCGTGAATCCCACAGGAAGCTTCGAGATCGGCGGGCCGAAGGGCGATTGCGGGGTGACTGGACGCAAGATCATCGTGGACACCTACGGAGGCTCGGCGCCGCACGGAGGCGGGGCGTTTTCGGGCAAAGATCCGTCGAAGGTGGACCGCTCGGCAGCCTATGCGGCGCGCTACGTGGCCAAGAACATCGTTGCAGCTGGCCTGGCTTCCCGATGCCTCGTGCAGTTGTCTTACGCGATAGGGGTCGCTCGACCGACCAGCCTGATGGTGACAACCGAGGGCACCGGGATGCTGCCCGATGACAAGCTTGCGCAGCTCGTGGCCGAGCGGTTCGACCTTCGGCCGAAGGGCATCATCCAGATGCTCGACCTGCTGCGCCCGATCTACCAGAAGACCGCCGCCTACGGCCACTTTGGGCGTGAGGAGCCGGAGTTCACATGGGAGGCCACCGACAAGGCGGCGATGCTTTCCGAGCGCGCCGGAATTCGCAAACAACCCGCACTAGCGTAGCGGAACGTCCAACCCATGGGTGCGGGACCCCGATAGCGTCATGACATTTCAGGGTCGCTTTCGCAAGCGCATCCTGCTGGACCTGATCCATGTCCTCCACGGTGCAGGGCATCATCACTGCGTGATGACATGACCGAGACGGGTGAATCACCTGCAAGCGGCAATGCGCAACTGCAGGACACGACGACGCAGATCGCGGCCAAGCTGCTCTCCGGCGCCTCGCTCGAAATGACCCCTGTTCGCCCGCAGGACGTGCACTCGTTCGCGACGCTGCTGCCCGCGGACGCGCGAGTATACGTGGCCCACCTGCCAGGTCGCGCGCTCGCACAGTCACATGGAGCGCTAAGGGCGATTCGTGCGGCAGGACTTGAGCCGGTCGTCCATATTGCTGCGCGCCGCCTCGCTTCGCGCGCGGACCTTACGTCGTTCCTCGAGCGCGCGGCCGCAGAGACCGGCTTGTCGACGGTCCTCGCCCTGGGCGGCGACGAGCCGCAACCGCTTGGCCCGTATGCGAGCGCCTCGGAAATGCTGCGCGAAGGAACGCTTTCCAGGCACGGCATACGCCAAGTGGGGCTGGGCGGCTATCCGGAAGGTCACCCGCGAATTCCACAGCCGGTGATCGACGAGGCGTTGTCGCAGAAGGTTGCCCTGGCTGCCGATCAGGGGCTGGACGCCTACGTCGTCACGCAGTTCTCGTTCGCGCCCGCGCGCGTGGTCCAATATTGCGCAGAGCTCGACCGGAAGTTTCCGGGGCTTCCAGTCCACGTCGGGCTCGCCGGCCCGACCGACGCGGGCACGTTGCTGCGCTACGCGCAACGCTGCGGTGTGATCGCGTCCCTGCGCGGGCTGCGCGCGCAGGGCATGGGCGCGATGCGGCTCATCAGCCACAGCGATCCGGCCGAGCAGGTGGCTATGATCGCTCGCTACTGCCTCGGGCGCCGGACCTGCAATGTGGCCGGGGTGCACCTGTACAGCTTCGGCGGCCCGCGAAAAACGGCCGAATGGATAAGCGAGCAAATCAGCCGCGCGAATGGAGCTGCTCGCGGGGAACTGCCGCAATAACGAGACGAATTCCGGACGGCTGCGAAAAGCTCCTGGAGCAAGCTCGGCGCTGGCGCCGAGCTGCTCGTCGCGATGGGGCCAACGCCCGCGTTATGGAAGGTCCATGGGATCAATGGCCTTTGAAGTCGGCGTCCGGCCGCGCATGGATCGCGCCGACGGGCGACGTCAACCCCCGTTCCTTGAGCACCTCGTCCGCGAAATTGGCCATGATCGCCTCGGGGCGAAGCTTCGGCACGTCGATCGCTTTGATGGAATGTAGAAAGACGGTGTCCTTCTCGATCGTCGCCATGACCTCGGGCGTGAACGTGAATGGCAGCTCCATGCGGACGGCGGACTTGTAGTCGATCCCCTTGTAGGTCCCGTAGAGGGAGCGCCAGAGCGCCTCCTTCGAGAAGCCCTTGATCTGCTCCGCCACGATGTCGACGACCTCGTTCGCGTTCTTGGGATCGGCCATGAAGAGCTGCGCATCCAGCTCGGCGTTGAGAATGCCCTTGACGACGTCTGGGCGCTGCTTGATGAGGTCGGCCCGCATGGCGATGAAGCATTCGTCCGACTCGCCGAAATCCGTTCCGTAGGCCACGGGACGCGCCAACCCCTTGTGGACGAGCTCGGCGGTCGTGGGCTCCCACTGGAAGGATCCGTCCAGCTTGCCGGCGCGATAGCCCGACGCGATGACTTCCAGGCTCTGGTTCAGATAGGCCTGGGGCTCGACGTTCGCTGCCTTCATGGCCAGGCGCGCGAAGCGATCGGCGCAGCTACCGTGGGGGGCGGCTACGGTCTTGCCGTTGAGCCACTGCAACGCCGCGCGGTAGTCGGCGAATTGCGGCGCATCGGCGCGTACCAGGAGGACGTTGCAAAGATTGTCCCGGTCGGTAACCGCCACCAGGCGCACGTCGGCGACATTTTGCTTCGTCGTCGAAACGATGGCCGGCATGTCGCCCAGCCATCCGATTTGCTCCTTTCCGGCGAGCATCTGGTTGACCACTATGGCGCCCTGAAGCCCGATTTGAAACGTCACCGTGGATCCGGCGGGCAGATACTTCTTCCAATATTCCTTCTTGCGCTGGATAGCCCCGCCCCAGGTCAAGGTCGCGTAGGGCTGATAGCCGACCACGAGGTGAATCGGATCGCCCGGTTTGCCGTAGTTCATGTCTTCGGCATTCGCCGTACGCGTGCCGGGTCCGCCGAGCACGCCCGCGACGAGCATGAAGCAAAGCACGTAGAGCCCTGCGAGCGCCTTCGGGGCCAATGACTTGAGTGTTTCATTTTTCATGGTCGACTCCTCCTGGAGCTTACGATCGCCGTTGTCGTTATGCCCAAACTGCATGCACCCTCGTTCGGTACATTCCCTGCCGCCACTGCGTCATCCCTGCCAAATCGCGTTCCGCCTCCAGGGCCCGCTTCAGCGCGGCGCCATGAAGCCCAGCAGCACGAACAACACCATGCTCGCGCCCATGCATGCATAGCCGAGCCGTGACAGCCAGGCGGCGCGCATCCCGCCCAGCGAGGAGGCGGCCACCGAGAGCACTGCGCCGCCCACGGCGAGCGCGATCACCGCTTCCCGGTTGAGCAGCCATCGCACGCATGCTCCTAGCGGCGCGCCACCCGGCGCGAGTAGGCGTCGACGAAATCGGCGGCCGCCTTGCTGCCCCCCGCGAAGGACTTCATCGCCTCCTCGTGCAGTAGGGACAGCGCTTCCATCTTCACCTCGTTCGCGCGGTCGTTCTCGACGATGTCCTGCAGCTTGCGCGGGCGCGGCAGGTCCACCTCCAGCACCTCGCGCACGCGGGTCGGGATGTTCGTCATGATGAGCAGCCGGTCGGCAAGGAAGATCGCTTCGTCGATGTCCGTCGTGACGAAGAAATTGGTGCGGCGGTTCTCCTCGAACAGGCGCGAGTAGTACTCCCACATGAGTCCCTTCGTCATGGCGTCCAGCCCGCGGAACGGCTCGTCGAGGATCATCACCGACGGGTTGTTGATCATCGCCCGCGCGAGCTCCGCGCGCCGCTGCATGCCGCCGGAGAGCTGGCTCGGATACTTGCTGCGAAACGCCCTGAGCCCGACCTTGTCCAGCAGGAACTCGGCGAAGTCGCGCGTCTCCGGGGTGTCGTCGTGGCGCGCGCGCGGCCCGTACATGATGTTGTCGTACGTGGTCATCCACGGGAACAGGGCCGTTTCCTGGAACACCACGAGCCGATCGCGGCCCGGTCCGCTCACGGGCTTCCCGTCGACGCTGATCGTGCCCTCGGTCGGGCGCTCGAAGCCGGCCAGCAGCCGGATGAGCGTGCTCTTGCCGCATCCCGAGGGACCGATCATGACGGTGAGCTTGCCGCGCTCGAGCTTGAACGAGCAGTCCTTGACGACTTCCTTGGTGAACTGGGCGGCGCCGTAGGATTTCGCCACCCCGGACACCATCATTTCGCCCGCGTTCACCGCCACGGGACTGCGTGCAGCGCTCATGGCCACTTGCTTTCCTTCCGTCAGCGCGACCGCAGCCAGGGCGTGGACAGCTCGCCCAGCTTGCGCAGCACCGCGCTCGAAACGTACCCGGCCATTCCGATGCTGATCATGCCGACGACGATCTGGTCGTAGGAGCCGCCGACGTACGAGTTCCAGATGAAGAACCCGAGCCCGCCGCCGGAGCCGGAGGCCTGGCCGCCCCCGCCCGAGATCATCTCCGCTGCGACCACCACGTTCCACGTGATCCCCATGCCCACCGTCGAGCCCACCGCGATCGAGGGAATCACGGCCGGCAGGATGATGCGCCGGAACACGTCCCAGGAGCTCGCGCCCATCGAGCGCGCCGCCTGGAAGTAGCGCACGTCGATCGACCTGGCGCCGCCGAGCACGTTGATGACGATCGTGAAGAAGGCGCCGAGGAAGGTGACGAAGGCGATCGACAGCTCCTGCGTCGGCCAGAAGATGATCGACGCGGGCACCCAGGCGAGCGGCGGGATCGGGCGCAGCACCTCGAAGGTCGGAAAGCAGGTGCCGTAGACGGTGCGGCTGATCGCGAGCAGCAGCCCGAACGGGATGCCGATCACCATCGCGGCGATGAACCCCGCCAAGACCCGCAGTGAGCTGAGGTACCAGCTCTCCCAGTAGCCGCGATCCGCGAGCAGGCCCATCCACACCTTGAGCACGTCCGACGGGGCGGGCACCGCGCCGATCCACGGGACCGCGAAGCCGAACCAGGCCTTGGACTTCGAACCCAGCTCCCAGAGAACCAGGAATATCGCGATCGAGACCGCGGCGCGCCAGGCGGATGGCGCCAGGAGCGCCCGTTTGAGACGTGCCGCGATCATCCTCGATCTCCTCTCGAGCCGAAACCGGCGCTCAGCCTTCCTTCTCACCCGCGGCGAACGCCTTGAGCGCTTCCTCGTGCACCGCCTCGATCGTCTCGTCCATGAGCTGCCGAAAGCGCGGCGCGGTGAGGACGCCATAGTCGCGCGGATGCGGAATGTCGACCTCCAGGATCTTCTTCGGCTTGCACGGCCGCGTCGTCATGATTACGACCCGATGACCGAGAAAGATCGCTTCCTCGAGATCGTGGGTGATGAAGAAGATCGTCACCGGGTTCTTGTAGTAGATTTCGAGCAGCGCCTCGTGCATCACCGACTTGGTAAGCGAATCGAGCGCACGGTACGGCTCGTCGAGCAGCAGAACCTTCGGGTCGTTCATCAGCGCGCGCACGATCTCGACGCGGCGGCGCACGCCGGAGGACAGCTCCCCGGGGTAATTGTGCTCGGTGCCGGACAGTCCGGCGTCGGCCATCATGTGGCGGGCCTTGTCGAAGGCCTCCCGCCAGCCGAGCTTGCCCTGCATCACGGGGCCGAACGCGACGTTCTCGAGCTTCGTCTTCCACGGGAACAGCGCGCCGTTCTGGAACACCACGATGCGGTCCGGCCCGGGCACGGCCTGCGGCCTGTCCGGGCCGCACAGCATCTCACCATCCAGGTGGATCGAGCCCGAGTTGATGCTGTGGAAGCCAGCGATCGCGTTGAGGAGGGTCGTCTTGCCGCAGCCCGAGGGGCCGACGATCATGCAGATTTCGCCCGGGCGGATGTCCAGGCTGCAGTGATCGACGGCGAGGACCGCGGCCCCTTCGGGGTCGTACACCTTGACGACTTGGTCGATGCGGATCGCCCCCTTGCCCGTCGCGGGAACCGCTTTTCAGGCGCCGGCTCTCTCATCATGCGTGGCCTCCCAGCGCGAGCTCCCGCACCCGCCATTGCATCATGTAGTCGCCGACCAGGCGCACCAGGGCGCTCGTCGCATAGCCGACGGCTCCCAGGGTGATCATGCCGATGACGATCGTCGGGTACCGGACCATGACGTAGGAGGTGTTGATCAGGTAGCCGAGGCCGTATTGGCCCGACACCATCTCCGCAGCCACCAGCGAGAACCAGCATACGCCGATCGATATCTGCAGACCGGTGAAGATGTACGGCATCGCTCCGGGAACGATGATGTGCCGGAACACCTGCCAACGACTCGCGCCCAGGCAGTAGCCCGCGCGCAGGTAGGACTCGTCGATCGACTGCACGCCGAGCATGGTGTTCAGCGCGGTCGCGAAGAAGGAGGCCAGAAAGGCGAGGTAGATGACGGGGGTCTCCAGGCCCTTGAACATGACGATCGCGAGCGGCACCCAGGCGAGCCCCGGGATCGGCCTCAGCAGCTCGAACACGGGAAACACGTACTCCTTGAACGTCCGGGACCAGCCGAGCATGAGTCCCAGCGGCACGCCCAGGATCGTGGCGAGGAAGAACGCGATTCCCACCCGCCGCACGCTCACCCAGATGTCGACGTAGTAGTCGGACGTATAGATCGACATCCCGTACGTCGGATTGCGGCTCAGCCATTCCCTGGCGACGACGAGGGGACCCGGCATCTCCACGAAGCGGGGCAGCTTCCACACGTCGACGGCCAGATACCAGAAGCCCAGGAACAGCGCGAAGCCCAGGAACATGAGGTACGGACGCGGGCTGGCGAGCCATCGCGAAAGGCGAAACAGGCTCAGGAAGAGGCCCGTGAGCTGCTTCTGGTCCGTCGTGCGAAGCGGGGGCGGCACCGCGGGCGCTCCTTGCATCGCCGCAACTTCCCGCGCGGGAAGTTCCGGGATCCGGCCCCTCAGCGCCCCCTTGTCGGCGCGAGCATTCGTGTCCATTCGGCTTCCCCGTCGTGGGAGGTTCTCCACCAACGATTCGTTGTTATCCTCGCTCTGACGAAAGAGCCCTCCGTTTCGATCATGCGCTCATCCCTTCGCCTGAAGGTCGCGGAAAATGCGTGAAGACCACATGCGCTGCGCCTCAATGTATACCAGCCCCAAGGACGAATTTTGTCAACTATGCGACATCGGAGGGTAACATTGGCGGTTCGAATTTGAACAATTGGACCGCATGAGCCGGGCAGGGTCGTGATGCAGCCCACGGACGATTCGCGCGTGCCAACATGGCTCGTCTGCGGCCGAAGCGGCGATCGCGACGCGGCGGTCGCGCGCCTTGTGGAGCCCGCCGCGGAAGGGCGTCCGATCGGCGTCCTGTGCGCGGCCGCCGGGATTTTTTCCGGCTCGGCCCCGGCGCTCGGGCCGCATGTCGTGATGCGACGGGTGCCGATCGGCTGCCTTTGTTGCACGGCGGGCGTCATGTTCCGCGCCGCCGTTCTCGGCCTCGTGCGCGCGAGCCGCCCGGCGCGGCTGGTCGTCGACCTGGGCCGCGGCGACCACGTCGCGGTGCTCGAGGCCGAACTGCAGGCCGGGTCACTCGCGCGGGCTCTGCGGCTGGTGGGGCGCGTGGACCTGGACGGGTCCCACGACCTGCGGGCGCTCACCTGGCCCGCCGACCCGCAGCCACGCTGAAGCGTGCGGGTCATGGCGGGCCGCCTCGGGGGAAACCGGGGCTCGGAGCCTCCTTCGCGGCCCGCGCTTCGCCCGCACCGCGAGCCTCGATCACCCGGCGCATCCACTCGGCGGTGCGCGCCACGCCGCCGAAGCTGAACACGTGCACGCCGACCACGTTACAGACGGGGTGGGACGCGCAGTAGTGCGCGACGGCCGCGATCTGCTCGCCGGGATCGCTGTGGATCACCACGCGCACTGCGCTCATGCCTTGACCGCTCAGCGCCCGCAGCGACGTGCTCACTCCGCAGCGCTGCGCGTAGCGCAGCAGCGCGATCGGATCGGCAGGCCCCGCGAGCCCCACGTAGATGGGCAGCGCCGGCGTCCTGCGCGCGAGCTCGGTGCAATACTGGACGATCCGCCCGGGCGCGAACGAGAACTGCGTCACGAGGTAGGCACCCAGCCCCTGGGTCGCGGCGCAGCCGAGCTTCAGCTCGAGCGCGCGCTCGAGCTCTTCCCGGGCAACGCGCGGATGGCCTTCGGGGTAGCCGGCCAGGCCCACCTCGCGCACGCCCGCCTCGGCGACCAGGCCATCGCGCAGCAGGGCGAGGCCATCGGCATACGGACCGCGCGGCTGCCGGTCGTCGCCGCCGACCAGCAGGATCTTGGCCACGCCCGCCTCCCGCACCGCGCGCGCGAGGAACGTCCGGGCCTCTTCGCGCGACGCGATGCTCCGCGCGGCAAGGTGGGGCACCGGCTCGAGGCCGGCCTCGCGCAGCGCGCGCAGCGCGGCGAGCGAGTCGCCGAGCGCGAGCCGAGGCAAGTGATTGACGTATACCCGGGTGCCCACGGGCAGCGTCGAGGCGATCACGCGCGCGTCGGCCGCGCACTCGGGATTCATCTCGAGCGAGCTGCACGCGATGAGATCGGCAGTGGCCTCGGCGAGGTTCGCGGGCGCGGAAACGGCTTGCGGCTCGCTCGGCATTGCTCAGCCGCGCTTCCTGGACACGACGTAGGATTCGTCGAGGAACCACAGGCCGCCGTGTGCCTGCAGCACTTCGCGCGCCGCGTCGAGGTAGCGCCGGCTGCCCATGCCCTCGGTGAGGCGTTCGTCGTCGATCTGCGCCACGTACACGGCGGCGTTCCAGGCCGCGAACAGGGTGGACGTGCCGATGCTCGCCGAGACCTCGTTCGGCAGCGTGTGCATCTCGTAGCGGAACACGGCTCGCGCGTCCGCGTAGGCGTTGAAGTTGTACCGTCGCGCCTCCTTCGCCAGCTCACCGCGCAGCGCGCGCAGCACGTCGTGCCGGCCGCTCGCGAACGGGTCCTCGCCGGACCAGATCTTGCGCACGATCTCCATGCCCGGATCGCGGCCGTAGCCGTGGATGCCGAGCAGGCGCCCGCCGGGGCCGAGCGCCCGGACGAGAGGCGCAATGACCTTGGCCGCCTTGAACTCGGCGGGCACGCGCGCGCGATAGGGCTGCGAAGCGATCACGAGGTCGTAGCCCGCGCGCCCCTGGCCCTGGCTGGGGATCACCTCGTGCAGCAGGAACCGGTAGTCCTCGCGGTAGACGACGAGCACGACCGGCCGCTCGTAGACCGGGTTGCCGGTCGTCGGGCTGTGCCGGGCCTGCCAGTGCCGCGCGAGAAAGGGTTCGAGTGCGGCGATCTGCCCGCTAAATTCGTGCCCCGTCGTACCGCTGAGCGCGAGCTCGTGCCACACGAGCGACCGAGCCGCGCCGAGCGAGGTCGGCGTGAGCCAGGGCGCCTCGTTGTAGTACATGTTGGTCATCACGAGCACGGTCGCCGGGTGCTCGGCGAATCGGTCGGCCATCTTGTCGAGCGAGAGACGCACGTTCTCGACGCTCACCTCCTTGCCGACGAAGTAGAACGGTAGCGCCCAGAAGCGTCCGTGCATCTCGCGCATTACGCGCGCGAGCACCGTGCCGTCGCCCATGCCGGCGTCGAACACACGCACGGCCGGCGGGTGCGGGTGGAGATGCGCGAGTTCCAGGCCGACGCGATGCGCGATCACGCTCTTCTCGCTGCAGGTATTGACGAACAGCAGGTATTTCTGCCGGTTGTCGAAGAAACGGAAGTTGCGCGAAGGCGAAGCATCGGCGGAGAGGGCGGGGATGCCCGCCGCCGGGCCGGCCGCGCGGATCAGCGGCCGCAGCTCCGGCGGCGAAGCAGGGGCGCTCGCACCGTGCTCGCGCATGAAGTGGCTTACCCGCTCGAGCGTCTCCGGCGTGATGCGCCCACCGTCGCGCAGGCGCGCAACGAACTTTCCGTCGTTGACCGCCCGGCGGCCGAAGGTAGACTCGGCGATGTCGTTGTGCCGACAGAACTCCGCAATGGTCTCGACGAGCGCGCCACGCGGCTGCGGCATCACGTCCACCGCGGCTCCTCCTGAACGCAGTCACGCCACGACGATTTCATCGGAATCGTGGGGCGTCGTATACCACTCGATCGACCCCGTCTCGGCATCGTAGCGGCGCCGCCTCTGAGTGCCCATGTCGCATCCATAGACGTGCACGCTGACGGAAGGCGTGTCGCCGGGATTGTGGACGCGGTGCACGTCGCGCTCCGGGGAGACGAGGTGCGAAGTCTCCCCTTTCCTCGTGTAGTAGGTCCCGACTTCCCGGAGTTGCGCGCGCTTCGGATCCGACCCGTCGTCGATTCGTTTGAAACGGGTCTCCTGCTCGAGCCCGTCGATGAAGCCGAGCACGCCCCAGGAGAGATGATCGTGAATCGGCGTGCCCTTGCCGGCGCCCCAGCAGAATGCGATGACCGAGAGGGCGCTGCCCCTGCGGTACAGGCAGTACTGGCCGTAGCCGGCCGCGACGCCAGTCTTGCCTTCGGGCGCGCGCCGGTATTTGTCCTTCAGCCAACCACGGTCCGGGCTCGAGACAAGCTGCTGCACCAGCGGCTCGACGGCCGCGACGATCTTCCATTGGTCGCGCTCGCGTTGCACGATGTTTTCCAGGCTGTCGATGAAGCTGTCCAGTGTCGGATTTGAGTGGCGCATGGAACGGTTCCTCTAGACAGGTGAAGAACGGTGTGGTCGTCGCGATGAAGCGGAGCGGGTTGCGGCTTCGGTACGCCCCCGGGCCGTCGTGCCGAACGTCTCCGGTCCCCGCTGCGTCATGGATCGCGATGCGGCGCCGTGCCGGCGCGCATCCGGAATGGCGGCAAGTACGTCAAGGTGTCCGCTGCGGCTCGAAATCGCCACGGTGTCGGTTTCTCCTTCGCTCGCAACACAATATAGCAGCGATCCCATCGGTCAAATCGCTTCCCACGCAACATTCCATCCGACTGGCGCAAAAGTCGCAGCCGCGCTGCGACGATTGTCCGGTTTTGAACATCCTGCCCGTGGTTTCGCTCCGGCGATTGTTCCGTTCCGGACATCCTTCCCGATTGCCTCCTTCCGGCAAACTCCCGATAATGAACACGCGATCGGCGACGAGGGATCAAGTCATGGGAATGAACGTGAAGGAACGAATCCTCGCTACTTTGCGCGAACGCAAAGCGCACGGTCGCGTGGTGTGGATACCCACCGTCGGTGTGACCGTCGAGGCGATGAAGAAGGTCGACGCCTCCTGGCCGGAAGCCCACTGGCAGCCGAAGAAGATTGCGCGGCTCGCCGCATCGACCTACGAGCTCACCGGCGTACCCTGCTGCACGGTGCCGTTCTGCCTCACGCTCGAGGGCGAGGCGCTCGGCTGCCAGCTCGACCCCGGCACCGGCATCACGCAGCCGCAGATCATGGAGCACCTGGAGATCGCCTTCGACGAGTTCGAGCTGCCCAAGGACTTTCTCTCGCGCGGCCGCATCCCCGCGGTGCTCGAGGCAATCTCGCTTCTCGCGGCGAGCGAGCGCGACGTCCAGCCCGTCAACATGAAAGTGACCGGACCGTTCACGATTGCTTGCGCAGTGTTTGGTGCCGAGCGCGTTCTGCTGGCCACGATCGAGGAGCCGGACGCCGTCAAGCGCATGATGGAATTGATGACGCAGGCCGGTATCGCACTCTCCCGTGCGGCGATCCAGGCGGGCGTGGACACGATCACCATGTCGGACCCCGTGGCGAGCGGCGACCTTCTCAGTGCCGATCAATACGCGGAGTTCGCACGGCCGTACGAAGCGAAGGTGTTCGCCGCGATCAAGGGCACTCCGAGCGCGCTGCACATCTGCGGATATACGAAGGACCTGATGCCGCAGATGCGCGAGACCGGAGCCGACGCGTTTTCGTTCGAGGAGAAGGTCCAAGTGAAGGAAGCCAAGCCGATTCTGGGCGACGTGCTTGCGATCGGCAACGTCGCGCCGGTCCGAGCCCTGCTGAACGGCTCGCCGGCCGATGTCCTGCGCGAGGCGAACCAGTGCTTCGAGGACGGCATAGACCTGCTCTCCTCGGGGTGTGCGGTCCCGCCATTGACCAACCTCGAAAACCTGCGCGCGCTGGCAACCGCCGGCGCCGCTGCATGATCGCCGACACGATGAACGATTCGGCGACAAGCGAGCGCGAGGCGATACTCAAGGGCCTGGGCGACGCGGTCTGGAAGCTCGACCCGGGCATGGCGACCGAATTCGCGCAGCGCGCGATCGATTCTGGCATCGACGCCTACGACGCGATCAACGACGGGCTGGCGAAGGGAATGGCGATCGTGAGCGGGATGTTCGACCGCCGCGAGTACTTCGTCCCCGAGCTGCTGCGCGCCGCGAAGGCCATGAACAGCGGTATCGACCTCCTCAAGCCGCACCTCAAGGTCGACGCGAGCACGCACAAGGGTACGGTGGTGATCGCGACGGTGAAGGGCGATATCCACCAGATTGGCAAGAACCTGGTCGCCCTCATGTTACGCACAGCCGGTTTCACCGTGCACGACCTGGGCGTGAACTGCCCGGCTGAGAAGTACCTGGGCAAGGCGAAGGAAGTGGACGCCGACATCATCGGGATGTCCGCGCTGATGACGACCACCATGCTCTACATGGAGACTGTCACCCAGCAGCTCACGCAGGAAGGCATGCGCGAGCGGGTCAAGGTGATGGTGGGCGGCGCGCCGGTAACCGAGACGTTCGCGAAGAAGGTCGGTGCCGATCGGTACGCGAGCCACGCCGCGGTGGCAGTCGAGGTGGCGAAGGGCCTGGTGAGGTCCAAGGTGGCGTAGGTGAATCTGACTTTCCTGCCGGAGGGACGTACGGTCGCCGTCGCGTCCGGCGTTTCCGTGCTGGAAGCCTGCCGCGAGAACGATGTGGACCTGCCGGGCATCTGCGGCGGGCGCGGCCGGTGCCGCGAGTGTCGGGTCACCGTGGTCGGCCGTGCGATGCCGCCCAGCGCCCTGGACCGGTCGCTGCTCGAGCCGGAAGACCTGGCGCGGGGCTGGCGGCTGTCGTGCCAGCTGAAGGTCGACGGAGATTTGACGGTCGAGTTGCCCGCGGCCTCGCTGAAGCTGCTGGATCCCAGCGTCGTGCTGCCGCAGCTCGAATCCGTCGAGCCGGTGATCCAGGATGTCGATATCGACTTGCGGGGTATACCGCACGATAGCGATCGGCCGGCTATCGCGCTCCTCGGGGAGGCGCTGCTCGGCAAGGGTGTCTCGCTGCGCCGCTCGAGCGTTGCCGCGCTTCGCGAGCTGGGCCTTGCGCTCGCGCGGCGGGACGAGGGCGTTCGGTGCCTCATCCACGACGGCACGCTTCTCGACGTTCGGGCGCGCTCGTCCTCCCCGGTGTACGGCCTTGCGATCGACATCGGCACCAGCACCGTCTCGATGGCGTTGCTCGACATCACGGGCCTGACCATGCTATCGGTCGAGACGCAGCGAAATCCGCAAGGTGCCTACGGCGGGGACTTCATGTCGCGAATCGCGTTCGCCATGGAGAAGGAGGAAAACCTCCTGGAGCTGCACCGGAAGATCATCGGCCGCCTCAACCGGATGATCGAGCGGCTGCTTCTGACCTACGGGCTCGAACGCAAGGACATTGTTGTCATGACGGTGGCGGGGAACGCCGTGATGCATCATCTCTTTTTCGGCCTTGACGTGAAGGCGCTCGGCGGCTTCCCGTTCCGTCCCGTCGTGAAGGAGCTGCTGACGATCCCCGCGGCCGAGCTCGCGCTCGAGCTCGAGCCGGCGACACCGATTGTCGGACTGCCCCTTGTCTCGGGCTACATCGGTGCGGACACGGTGGGAGTCATAGTCGCGCTGGACATGCTCGGGCGACCGGACACGGTGATCGCGGTCGACGTGGGTACCAACGCGGAGGTGGCGCTCCTGCACCGCGGACGACTGTATGTATGCTCGGCGCCCGCCGGGCCGGCGTTCGAGGGCGCGCAGATGGCGTGCGGCACGCAGGCGCGGCCGGGTGCGATCACCAAGATCGTCATCGATGAGGAGCACCATCGTCTGCGGTTCGATACGGTCGACGAGAAGCCGCCGTTCGGAATCGCGGGGACGGGAATCATAGATGCCATAGCGGAACTGGCACGCGTCGGTGTGCTCGACGAGTCGGGGCGCATGCTCGAAACCGAGCGGTGGCCCGCATGGCTGCGCGAGCGCGCGCACCTCGCGGGCGAGATGCGGGCATTCGTGATCGCGCGCGATTCGGAGGGTCGACCACTCTACCTCCACCAGGGCGACGTTCGCGAACTGCAGCTTGCCAAGGCGGCGACCGCCACGGCGATCCACTACGTGATGAGTGAGGCAGGGATCACCGCGGCGGACCTGGAGCACGTGTACGTCGCCGGCGCGTTCGGGAGCTATCTCGATCCCGTGAGCATCCTGCGCATCGCGCTGCTGCCCGACGTGCCGCGCGAGCGCGTGGAGTTCATCGGCAATGCCGCGCTGGCCGGAGCGGTGCTCACGACACTGTCGCGCCGGCACCTTGAAACAGCGGTTCGCGTAGCCCGCGAGGCCATACGAGTGGACATGGCGACGGACGAGTCGTTCCAGGAAGTATTCCTCGACAAATTGAGGCTAGCGCACTAGTGGAGCGGCAGATGGCTGCAATCGCGACAGGCGATCTCGAGGAGCTGAGGGCACTGGAGGTTTCGGTGCGCGTGGAGCGCATCCTGAGGGCGCACTACCCGGTTCTCGCGCCCGTGGCGCCCGAGGTGCGCGCCACTGCCGAGGCGATGGCGCTCCATGCCCTGGAGATTGCCATGCCGGTCGCGTGGCTGCGGCAGCTCACCGTGCGGGGGATCGATGGTTCGCGAGTGGAGCTCGACGGGGGTGCGCAAATGACGAGCGCTTCCCTCGCAAGCTCGCTGTGCCAATGCTGCGCGGTGCAGCTCTTCGTGGTAACCCTGGGGCCGCGGCTCGACGAGCGCGTCTCCGAGCTGTTCGAGGCGATGGACGGGCTCGAGGGGCTGTTCCTCGATACGGCGGGATGGCTCGCGGTGCAGTCGGGGCTCGGTGCCGTTCGTCGCCAGCTCGCCGCGCGGGCCCGCGCCGAGGGCTACCGCCTGACCCGCCGCAGCGGTCCCGGCTACCTCGACTGGCCGATCGATGAGCAACCCGTTGTCGTCACCGCGCTCGCAGCGGGCGAGCCCTTGCCCGGGATCGAGGTGCTCGACAGCGGCGCCGTCCTCCCGGAGAAGACCTTGACCGGCCTGTTCGGCTTGATACCGCTGGATTCCTCCAACCAGGAGCTGACCCAATGCAGATCCGAGGGACCTTTCTAGAACGCCTCTCCCGCGCCGACCGGCGCCCGATTCTCGCCGACACGGCCACCGGGACATGGTTCCAGGAGAACGTGAAGGACGAGGCGGGCACGTGCTGCGACGGATACAACGTCACGAACCCCGACGTGGTGCGGCGGATGTACCGCGAGAAGCTCGAGGCCGGCGCCGAGCTGATGCTCACCAACACGTTCAACAGCAGCGTGCTGCGGCTGCCCGAGTTCGGGCTCGAAGGCCAGGAGGACCGGCTGAATGCCGAGGGCGTACGGCTTCTGCGGCAGGCGATGGCCGACACCGGCCGCACGTGCTTCATCGGCGGCGACGTGGGGCCCTCCGGTCTCGTCATCGGAGACACCGGCTCCTACCCGCAGGTCCGCGACGGCTTCATCCGGCAGATCCGCTCGCTCGTGCAGGCCGGCGCGGACGTCATATGCGTCGAGACGCTGTTGCAGGCACTCGAGGCGCAGGCGGCTGCAGAGGCGGCGCATGAGGTGTTCGCGAAGGAAGGCGTGACGTTGCCGCTCTACATCACTTGCGTCTTTACGGACCTGGCGCCCGGGCAGACCGAGCACCGGACGTTCTTCGGCGATTCCGTGGAAGAGGTGCTCGACGGCAAGGACGACGAGCTCGCCCAGCAGCGCTTCGACGGTTTGCTTGCGATCGGGGCGACGGTGGTCGGCGCGAACTGCTCGGTGGGCCTCGACGACGTCATCCCGATCGCGGCGCGGTTCCGCCAGTGCATCGATGCGCGCGGACTCGCCGGGAAGGTGTTCGTGGCGGCGAAGCCGAACTCCGCCGTCATGTCGAGCCAGGCCTACGAAGGCCCGGAGGTGGCGGCGGCACGGCTACCCGAGCTGGTCAGGTCCGGGGCGCACATCATCGGCTACTGCTGCGGGTCGCGGCCGGAGCACCTCAGGGTGACGGCTGCGGGACTCGACGCGCTTACCGCGCGTGCGGCTTGACGACATGCGCTGGACGCTGCGGCAGGTGCATGCCGCGAATCTTGTTTGCCAATTTGGATGATCGGAAAGCGAGAATTTGGGTGGCACGTCCCAATCTCTCAGATCGAATGCTGATCGGGTTGCTCGGCAGTGCCGCGTTCGTTCTGGTTGGCTACTTCGCGCTGGTGCGCTCCGGGCTGCCCGCCGCGTGGCGTACGCCGGGCAGCCCGCCGCTCTACCTGACGGGAGTGTGCGGAGCTCTGCTGCTGCTGGTGTCGATGGTGTTCGCGGCAATGAAGCGCGGCGGCCACGGCGATTCGGCACCCGCCTGGTTCGTCGCCCATGTAGTGTGCGCCACGCTCGGTACGGTTCTGGTAGCGATTCACTCGGCCGGCTACCTTCGCCGGCCGCCCGCGCTGCTGTTTCTCGCTCTGCTTGGGCTGATCGTGCTCGGCGTGTGGGCGCGCGTTCGCCTGTCGGCGCGGATGGCCGCGACATTCTCGACCAAGCTGGGCGGCTTCGCCCCCGTTGCGCAGCCCCGCCCGGCGCTCGCCGCCGTGATCGAGCGCAAGCGCGCACTGCTGGCGTCGCTGGATCCGGCCGCCAAGGAAGCTACCTTCTCGCCGACGCTTGCGCACTGGTTGAGGGCTCCGATCGCAACGGTGCGCTATACGCAGCTTGCGCAGGAGGAGATGCGGTTGATCGGCGCCCGGGCCTCGGTGGGCGTCGAGCAGGCTTACTGGCGTCCGGCGCACCTTGCGCTTGCCGCGTTGTTCGTGCTTGGGCTCCTCGCGCACGTCGTTACGGTCACTTTCTTCGCCGGCTACGTGGCCGCAGGGCATCCGATCACGTGGTGGCATCTCGCGGAGTGGTGATGGAGCGGCTCGCACTGATGATCGACTTGGAGCGCTGCATCGGCTGCAAGAGCTGCGAAGCGGCCTGCAAGCAGGAGCATGGATTGGGTCCCGGCGAATACCGCAACAAGGTCGTCTGGCTCGGCGATCCCGGCGAGGCGGCGCTCGATTTCCTCACCGTCACCTGCCAGCATTGCGAGCGCCCCGCCTGCCTGCGCGCCTGCCCGGTGAACCCGAAGGCGATCGTCAAGGACCCGGCGACCGGGGTGGTGAGCGTGGTCGAAGACCGCTGCACGGGGTGCGGCGAATGCGTGATCGCGTGTCCCTACGGCGCGATGGGGTACGACCGAACCGACCACCATTCGGTGAAGTGTGACCTGTGCGCCGATCGCCGTGCGGCCGGTGGGACGCCTGCCTGTGCCAGCGTATGCCCAGGACACGCCATCACGTTTGGTACCCGTGCCGGGCACCTTGCGCGGGCCGCCTCCGAAGGCCGGCGCGTGCGTGACCACGATCATTTTCTGATGGGGCCGGCGACCGTCTATCTCGATCGCTTGCCGCGGGAGGGCGTAGCACCGGGAATCGCGCGCGGCGACGCCGTGGATGGCCGCAAGCGCCCGGCGATCACGGTCAACGCGCTGGCAAGCGATGGCGCTTCGGCCGACTTCCCTTACCGCTTGCCACGCGCCGAGCGCAAGGCGGATCGCGTGCTGCCCGGCGCCTGCAACATCTGCTTCAACTCCTGCTCGACCAAGTATCACTTCCAGGGCGAGCGCCTGGTGCAGGTCACCGGCAACGAGGAGGACCCGGTGCTGCGGGGCAAGATCTGCCCCAAGTCGCAGTTGGCGCTGCAGCTTCACAACAATCCGGGGCGGCTCACGCATCCGCTCAAGCGCGTTGGCGCGCGCGGCGAGGGCCGCTTCGAGCCGATTTCCTGGCAACAGGCGCTCGACGAGATCGCTGCCAGGCTGAAGGCGCTGCGCAGCCAACATGGGCCGGAGGCGCTCGCGATCTTCGCGGGCACGCGCACGGGCACGATCAGCAAGAACGGCATCATCAAGATCTTCGCGCAGATGTGGGGCACGCCCAATGTGGAGGGCACCGACCCGTTCTGTGCCGCCAGCAAGCACGTCGCGTACGAGGTGACGCAGGGTAGTGGCACCTGCCCGAACAGCTACACCGCCCGCGACCTGGGAAGCGCGTCGCTCTATGTCTATTTCGGCGAGAACCAGGCGGAAGCGCGTCCCACCTATTTCGGCATGATCAATGACTGGCGCATCACCAACCGCGCGCGCATGGTGGTGGTCGATCCGCGCTACACGGTCACGGCGAGCAAGGCCAATCGGTGGCTGCCGATCCGCAGCGGCACCGACCTCGCGCTCGCGCTCGCGATGGCGCATCACATTCTCGAAAACAACCTGCACGACTTGTCGTTTTGCGAGCGCTGGGTGGAAGGCTGGCAGCGGTGGCGGGACTTCATCGCCGAGCGCGGCTACACGCCGGAATGGGCGGCTCCGCTCACCGGCATTCCCGCGGAAGACATCCGCTCGCTCGCCGCCGAGATAGCCGCGGCCGAAGGCTGCGTGCTGTTCGCGAGCCGCGGCATCAACCAGCACACCAACGGCGTCCAGACCAACCGTGCGCTGATGTTCCTCGCCGCGATCACCGGCAACTGGGGCCGCCCGGGCGGCGCCTTTCTCAATCTGTCGATCGGCGCACCGATCTCGGCCAATGCACCGAAGGAGCGGCGGCATACCCCGGAGCGCCCCATGGTACGGCGCAGTCCCGCGGGCTGGGTCGAGGCGATGCGCCAGGAGCGCCCCTATCCGATCAAGGCGCTCGTGTGCTGCAACAACCCGCTGTCCAATTGGCCCAGCCAGGCGGCCACACGCGAGGCCTTCCTCGCGCTCGACCTGCTGGTGCACGTCGATCTGTTCCACAACGAGACCTCGGCCTTCGCGGATTACGTGTTGCCCTGCGCCACGGGCATCGAGAAGGGCGACATCGGGCGCTCCACGGACGACCGGCGGGTGGCATGGATCGACAAGATGATCGAGCCTCCGGGAGAGGCGAAATCGGACGACTGGATCTGGATCGAGCTCGGCAAGCGCTTCGGCTACGACGACGTGCTGCAGGACAAATACAAGGACCCGGCACGGTTCTGGGACGAGATGTGCATCGACAACGACCAGTTGCGCGGCATCACCCAGAAGCGGCTGCACGCGGTCCCGTACCGGTGGATACGCTTCCCGGTGGCGCAGGAAGGCGATGCGGAGCAGGAAACGCTGTTTTTGGAAGGCAGTTCCGCACCCGGCCACCCCGGCAAGCGGTTTCCGACGCCGAGCGGAAAGCTCGAGTTCTACACTGCGGCACTCGAGGAGATGTTCCGCACCATGGGCCTTTCCGCGCTGCCCGAGTTCTACAGCGAGCGCGAACAGCTCATCGATATGCCGTTCGTCGAGTTCGCGCAGGGCGACGACGGACCGGGTGTGCTCACGCCTTTCCAAAAAGGCCGCGTGGGCGCCTCGCCGGCAACGATTTGCCGGCCCGAGGTCGATTCTCCCGGCGCTCGCCTGCGCGCCCGCGGGTTCGACCTCGAGCTGATCACCGGCCGGCCGCCGGCGCCGCATTTCCACAGCTGGACGCACTACTCCTGGCAGGCGCAGGAAATGTGGTCGGACCTGTACGTGCAGATCCACCCCACGGTCGCCGCTCGCGCCGGAGTCGCGGACGGTGAACGGGTGCGCGTCGAAACCGCGCATGGTGCCATTTCGGCGGTCGCGTGGGTTACGCCGAACCTGCGCGAGACGAGCGTGTTCGTTCCGATCGGCTGGGGCGAGCGCCAGCCGTTCCATCCGTGGCACTCCGTCAACTTCCTCACCGACGGGACGCAGCGCGATCCGATCTCCGATCAGACGAACCTGAAGACGCTGCTCTGTCGCATCAGAAAGGACCCCTGAAAGGGGAGGACCAGTGCGCCGCGATTCGCACTGCGCGGGCCATGTTTGCAAGAGCGTTTTCGATGGAACGGTGTAGAATCAGGGCCTTGCTCGATGTTGCTCGCTGGCTTTGGGAGCAAGTTGTCGGGGGTTCGAATCCCTCCACCCCGGCCCGAGCCCTGCAGGATTCGAGAATGCGCCCGTAGCTCATCCGGATAGAGCACCGGCCTTCTAAGCCGGGGGTAACAGGTTCGAATCCTGTCGGGCGCGCCAGTTCAGCGGTGGCTGTAGCTCAGCGGTAGAGTCCTGGATTGTGATTCCAGTTGTCGTGGGTTCGAATCCCATCAGCCACCCCAGCTTCAAGGACCTTCGCCAATACGGCGGGCGTTGGCGCGCGAAACCCCGTGGCCTCTAGCGAATCCCGTACAGCATCAGCGCGCCGAGCAGGATGCAAAATCCGGCGACGAAGCGCTTCAGGTGCTCGATCCTCGCGCGATGGGCGACCTTCACGCCGACCCACATGCCGAGGAACAAGGCCGGCACGATCCAGAGCGCCACGGCGAAGTCGATCGTGCCGTAGGCGAGGTTGCCGACGGATGCGGACGTGCACGAGACGATCGCGAGCACCTGTCCGGCCGCGGCCGATTTGAGGACCGGGAAGCCCAGCAGGAGCATGAGCGGCACGGAGTAGAGCGCGCCTCCCGCGCCCGTGAGTCCCGAGCCCAGGCCGGCGGCGGCGCCGACCGCGAGCAACACGAGCTGCTCGTTGGGTGACCGGCCATCGCGATGCGGCCCGCTCGCCGCCCGGGCGTGGCGCAGTATGCTCAGCCCGGCGACGATCACCAGCACGGCGATCAGGATCGTGAGCGGGCGCGCGTCGATGATGGAATTCAGCCACGCCCCGAAGGCGCCCGAGAAGACCGATCCGACGCAGACCGGAAGCGTGATCTTCCAATCCACGCTGCCGTGCCGCGCATAGAGCCACGTCGCCTGGATGCTCACGAAGATGAACGCGAACAGGACCGTGGCGACGGACTCGTGGATGTCCATCGCGCCGAAGAATTTCACCAGCGGGACCATCAGGATGCCGCCCACCCCGGTGGCGCCCCAGAAGAGGCCGACGACGACAGCCGCCAGCAGGAGGAAAGCCGTCGAATGCAGCAAGGAAGTCAATCCCCGGCGCAATTGAGGCGCTTCACGCCCGGCGGCGCAGCAGCCGCTGCTGCTCGCGCTGCCAGTCGCGCTCCTTCTCGGTCTCGCGCTTGTCGTGCTGCTTCTTGCCCTTGGCGAGGCCGATGGCGATCTTCACGCGCCCCTTGTTGTAGTGCAGGTCGATGCGGCACGAGCGTGTAGCCGCGCTGCTCGACCTTGCCGATCAGCTTGCGGATCTCCTCGGCGTTGAGCAGCAGCTTGCGCGAGCGCGTGGGGTCGGCGCGCACGTGCGTGGAGGCGGTGGGCAGCGGGCTGATGTGCATGCCGATCACGAAGGGCTCCGCGTCCATTGAGCGTCACGTAGGCTTCCTTGAGCTGCACGCGGCCGGCGCGGATCGCCTTTACCTCCCAGCCCTCGAGCACCAGCCCCGCCTCGTAGCGCTCCTCGACGAAGTAGTCGTGGAAGGCCTTCCTGTTCTCGACGATCGACATGGCGATATTCTACCGGCGCGCGACGTAGAATCGGTCCATGCCCAGCGTGCACAAGTCCGTGATCGTTCCGCATCCGGCCTCGACGATGTTCGCCCTCGTCGAGGACGTCGAGCGCTATCCGGACTTCCTGCCCTGGTGCGCATCCACCGAGGTCTACGAGCGCACCGAGGCGGTCACGCGCGCGCGGCTGGACATCGACTACCACGGCCTGAAGACCCACGTCTCCACGCACAACCTGAAGCATCCGCCGCACGACATGCTGCTCGAGTTCGTCGACGGGCCGTTTCGCCGCTTCCGGGGACATTGGTCGTTCGCCGCCCTCGGGGACGAAGGCTGCCGGGTGGAGTTCACGCTCGACTATGCGTTCTCGAGCGGCGCGCTCGAAGTCGCGCTGGGGCCGGTGTTCGGGCACATCGCCGAGACGCTGGTCGATCGCTTCGTGGCGCGCGCCGATCTGGCAGGCGCCGCGTGAAGCTGCGCGTGCAGGTCGCCATCGCGCTGCCCGCGGCGCCAGGACGTCGTCGAGGTGGAGTTGCCGGACGGAGCGACGCGTGGCCGATGCGATCACCGCCGCGAAGCTGGCGGAGCGCGTTCCCCGGCCTGGAGCCCGCGCACATGGACGCTGGGCGTCTGGTCGCGGCCGTGCGGGCTCGATACGCCGTTGCGCGAGCCGAGACCGCGTGGAGCTCTATCGCGCGCTCAAGGCCGATGCCGAAGGACCAGCGCCGGCGCCGCCGGGCTCTAAGCCTTCGACTCGATCTCGAAGCGGGCCTTGATCCAGTCGGCGCCCTTGCGATGATGCGGTTCAGCCGGACCTTGTACTGCGCGCATCGCCGGCCCTGAGCACGATAGCCGCTGGTCGGAGCGGAACTCGCCGGTGCGCACCACGATCGAATCGAGCTTGCCGTTGGAATCGAGGCCGGGCAGGTAGAGCGCCTGCACCGGCGGCGCCGCGACCGTCGCGGGATGCGCGTCGATCGGATGGGTCGGTAGGCAAGCACTTCGATGCCCGACGAGGATCTCGCCGCGGACGCGATTGGCGAGCTTGCGCACGATGGTGCCGACGATCCATCCGCCGGATTCGTGGTTGCGCAGCGCGATGAGTCCGTTCAGCAGCACGAGCTCCGCGGCGTTGCGGTCCACGAGCAGGCCGTAGCCCTTGGAGCTCAGGTCGTACACCCGCCAGCGCTCGATGTCGGGATCGGCCGGACTCGCCGCGGCGCCTGCTGCCCGTCGGCTCGCCACGAGCGACAGGCCGCCGGGCGAGAGCTCGATAGTGTCGGATGGCGGCTACGGCGGGGGCGACAGGCGCTGCGAGCGGCTCGTCGGGCGCCTCGCGGATCTTCCGCATCACGCTCTCGATTCCGATCACCACGTCGACCTCGCGGTCCTCGAAGTGCGTGCGCTCCTCGATGCGGTTCTCGCTGCCGGCGAGGATCGACTGGTAGAGCTTCTCGATGATCGCGAGGAGCGCCACGTGCTCCTCGACGGGGAACACCGCGCCCGCGCCATAGCCCGCGTAGAGGCGCCCGTGGCGCAATCCCGCCTGGACCTCCTCGATCTGTGCCTTGAGCCCGTCGACGCGCAGGTAGCGCATGGTGTCGCCGTGGCTGTCGGGTCTCATGAGGCGCAGGCCCGTAGTCGGACGCGAGGTCCACGTAGAACAGGTGGTGGCGCGACGAATACTCGGACTCGAGCGCGTAGTCGTTGCACCACGAAGAGAACCAGCCGTCGGCGATCTCGATCTGGATCTTGGAGAGCTGGCCCGTGTTGAGCACGTCGAGGATCAGGGTGCGCAGGTAGAGCGACTGCACCGACGGCTTGAAGCTCGGCTGCGCCGTGTGCAGCACGAAGGGCACCTGCGAATAGCCGTCGATCTCGGCGAGGCAGTAGAGGGCGTGCATCTGCTTCCACGGGCGTCGCGCGCCCGGGCTCGTTCAGGAAATAGCCCCACTTCACGAAGCAGTGGATCGAATTGAGCGCGAGGCCGGTGACGCGGAACATCACGTCGAGCGACTCGCGCGTCGTCGCCCAGGCGCGCGATTGCGCAGGAAGCGCTGGAAGCCGTTGGCAGCATCGAGGCAGATGCGCTGGATGTTGAGCGCGAAGTCGCGGTCGCCCTCGGACGTCGCGGACAGACTGGCGCAGGAACTCGATCTGGTCGTAGAGGAGCAGCGCCTGGAAATGCTCCTCGACGCGCATCAGGTCGTGCAGGCGCTCGAAGCGTGAACTCGCCGCCGTCCTTGCCGAGCTCGCGGATCGCCGCAAGGAACAGCTGCGCGCGCCGCGGGCTCGCGCACGGTCTTCTGCTCGAGGACGCGTTCGATGTCGATGCGGATGGATGTCCGACATGTCAGGCGACGTTGAACATCTCGATGTTGCGAAGCGCGGGCATCGGGTTGGGCACGAGGTCCTGCTCGTGTGATCCCGGCATCGGCCATCAGGGTACTGCGCAGTTCGTTGGCGAGCACCTCGTTCTCGAAATCCATGGGGGCGCCGAGCCAGTTCTCCGCGAGCGGGTCGACGTTCGCGCCGCGCGCGATCTTCCTCGCCTGCGCGCGGGCCGATGGTCTCGAGGTTGATCGGCGCTCTCGTCCGGTAGAGCGCGTTGCCCGGATCGATCTCGCGGCCGAAGTACTGCACCTTCGCGCCAGTAGTCGCCTTGCCGTGCTGCTCGCGGAAGCGGCCGCGCGAGCTCCGCGAATTCGCCGGGGAGCCGCTCGAGCCGGAAGATCTCGAACAGCGCGAGCCAGAACTTCACCTGGGCGGGGTTCGCCTCGATCGCGAATTGCAGCAGCTCGACGGCGCGGGGGAGGGCGCCGTCTTCGTAGAAGAGCCGCGCGCCCTTCACCACGGAGTCCGCGTCGTCGAGCGCGATGGTGCGGTTGACGGTCTCGGGGAAGCGTTCCTCCATGTAGCGCCGGCGCAGGTCGTCGGCGTTTTCCTCGGGGATGCGGGTGGTGAGCTCCGCGTCCGAGGCCACTTCACCCCGTGGGGCCTCATGCACGGCGGCCGGCTCCTCGTCCAGTGGCGCGCGCTCCGGGGCGATATCCATCGGCGCGTCCGCGGGCGCCTCCCAGCTCTCCTCAGGCGCGCCGGACGCGCTGCGGCGGCGCCGGAGGTATACGGCGGCCGCTGCGACGAGCACCAGCACCAGCGCGAGCCCGGCCCACAGCTCGTAGGATTCGGTCCACGGCGGCGCGGTGCTCCCCTTCGGCGCGGCGCCGATCGGAGCGAGGGCTGCGGCCGGGGGCTTGGCAATGACCGGCGCGGGCGGCTTCGTGGCGGCAGGCGAGCTGGGCGAGGGCGCGGCGGCCTCTGCCGGCATTGCGGGCGGCGGTTCGGAAGGCACTGTGCTCGGCGGCACGGCCGGTGCGGCGGCCTTCGCGGGAGGCGCGGGCGCTGCGCTCGGCGGCGCGGCGTTCACCTCCGGGGGCGGCACCGCCGCGGGCGCAACGCTGGGCTGCGGCACGGCTGCCGCCTTAGGCATCGCGGCGGGCACTTCCGCCAGCTTGAGCCGCAGCTGCTGCACTTCGGCTTCGAGCTGGTGGAGGTTGTTGCGCATCGACAGCATCGCGGCCACCTGGTCGTCGGCGTCGAGCACGGCAAGGCGTTCGCGCAACTGGGCGCGCGTGCGATCGTCCATCGCGCGGCTGGGCGACAGGTCGACCACGGGGGCGGACAACTTGAGCTGGAACCCGGGGCCCGGAGTTGCGCGCGCGTGGCCCGCGGATGCGGCGCTGCGGAGCGGCGTGGCGGCGGCTGCGCTCTTGCGCGGCTCGGGCGCCGGCGGGTGCCCGGTGAGCTTCGCCGGTCGCGCGGCGCGCGGCTTCGGCGCCGCGATGCCGGACGGCGGGGCCCCCTCCAGCGCGGCAGGGCCCGGGACGTGGGCCGTGCCAGGTGCGTGCCGGCTGCGCGCGAAAGTGCGCAAGTCGGGCAGCGCGATCAGCGAGCCGGCCGCGATGGGCGCGCCATCGCCCAGCGCGGCCAGCGCGGGATTGGCGGTGCGCAGCGCTTCCAGGTAATCGTGCCGGGCGGATGCATTGCGGCGAAAGATCGTGGCGGCGACCGACTCCAGCGTGTCGCCCTGCCGCGCGGTGAGGCTCTCCGCGGCGACGGGCGCGGCGATCCTGTGGCGCGGATCGAGCAGGATCGAATAGCGCCTGGTTTCCTGGGGGGGCTGGCCCGGACACGCGATGGCGATGCCGACCAGGATCGCGGGCTCCCGCACCGGTGCGCTCGAGCGCACGCGCAGGTAAGCGCCCTTCGCGGAACGGCGCAGCCCGAGCGAGCCGCCGTGCAGGTGCGGCGCTCCGGGGACGCCCGGGGGCGTCAGGGTGAAGCAGGCCCCGGCGAGCCCGTCCCCGGCGGAGGCCGCGATCGGGATGCGCGCATCGAGCGGCTCGTCCAGCGCGGAACGCACCTCGATGTTCCCGAGCGTGAAGGCGAACGCCGGCGCGGATGCGCAGAGCGCGAGCGCGCCCAGGATCTGCGGCGGACGCGGAAGGCCGGTGCGCACGCTCGCCACGCCTCAGCGCAGCGGCAGCGAGGCGGCGCTCGTCACTTGCAGGCCTCGTCGCGCTCGCGCTTGGCGCGCGCGAGCTCTTCGGCGATCTGCTCGTCGCCGAGGAATATGCGCTCGCCGTTCACATACTTGGTGATGCGCCCGCCGTCGGCGTACACCTGATAGTTGCTCTTCGCCTGCTCGCAACGCAGCTCTGCTTCCTTCGCGGAGCGCTGGGCTTCTTCCGCCTTCTTCTCCTTCTCCTGCGCGGCCTTGCGCGCCTTGGCGAATTCCTTGTCTTCCTGCACGTAGGACTTCGCCGGCGCCGAGGCGGGCCCCGGCTGAACGACGATCTGCTTGCTGTCCACGTTGGGCGGGGGCTGGTCGGAGTAGACGACCTTGCCGTCCTTGTCCACGTACTTGTAGAGCTGCGCCCCGGCCACCGGGACAAAGGCGCATACGAGCGCGAGGAAGATCAGTCGTTTCATGGTTGCCTCCGTGGAATTCATTGCACCGCCGGGTAGGCGAGCTGCTGCAGTCCGAGCTCGGCAAATTCGCTTGCATGGCGCGCGTGCGCGATCGCCGCCGCCGGATCCTTCTGCGCGACCGCGCGCCGCGCCGCGAGCAGGTCCTCCCAGGCCTTCAGCCACAGCGCGCGCTTGGCGCGGGCCCGCTGCACGTCGGTTTCGGCCTGCGCGAGCAATGCCTTCGCCTCTTCCATCGCTTTTGCCTCGAGTGCGCGTTTCGCATCATCGCTCAGAGGCGCCGGGGCGACTACCACGGGCGCTGCGACAGGCTCCGGCGACGATGCCGCACACGCCGCAACGAGGAGGCCAAAGAGTGCCCACCAAGGGGCTAACCAAACACGTGAAGTTTCAAGCATTTACGCTACCTTAACGAGAATCGACTCGAGCGTCAATGAAACCCGGCACAGGCCCCTCGCCGGGAGGGCGCGGTTGTCCGGGGTGGGACGCATCGGTATAATTTCGTTTTGCGACGAGGGATTTTGAATGCGCGTCATCCAGAAGGCGCTCACGTTCGACGACGTCCTGCTCGTTCCCGCTCACTCGACCGTCCTGCCCCGCGAAGTCAGCCTCGCAACCAACCTCACCCGCTCCATCCAGCTGAATATCCCGCTGCTGTCCGCCGCCATGGATACCGTGACGGAGGCGCGCCTCGCCATAGCGCTCGCGCAGGAAGGCGGGATCGGCATCGTGCACAAGAACCTGACGCCCAAGGACCAGGCCGCCGAGGTGGCCAGGGTCAAGCGCTTCGAAAGCGGCGTGGTGAAGGAGCCGATCACCGTCGCGCCCACCATGACGGTGCGCGAAGTGCACGAGCTCACCCGCAAGCACCACATCTCGGGCCTGCCGGTGCTCGAGGGCAAGCGCGTGGTGGGCATCGTCACCAACCGCGACCTGCGCTTCGAGACCAATCTCGACCAGCCGGTGAAGAACATCATGACGCCGCGCGACAAGCTCGTGACCGTCAAGGAAGGCGCGCTGCTGGAGGATGCCAAGGCGCTCATGCACCGCCACCGCCTCGAGCGCGTGCTGGTGATCAACGGCGACTGGGAATTGCGCGGCCTCATCACCGTGAAGGACATCCTCAAGTCCTCCGAGCACCCCAACGCATCGAAGGACCAGCTGGGCCGGCTGCGCGTGGGCGCGGCGGTCGGCGTCGGCGAGGGCACCGAGGAGCGCGTCGCGGCCCTGGTCGAGGCGGGAGTGGATGTCGTGGTGGTCGACACGGCCCATGGCCACGCGCAAGGCGTGCTCGACCGGGTGCGGTGGGTCAAGCGTACCTTCCCGCAGATGCAGGTGATCGGCGGCAACATCGCCACGCGCGATGCGGCGCGGGCCATGCTCGACCACGGCGCCGACGGCGTGAAGATCGGGATCGGACCGGGCTCGATCTGCACCACGCGCATCGTGGCCGGAGTGGGGGTCCCGCAGATCACCGCGATCCAGAACGTGGCCGCCGCGCTCGAAGGCACCGGCGTGCCATGCGTCGCCGACGGCGGGATCCGCTACTCCGGCGACATCGCGAAGGCGATCGCTGCCGGGGCCTCGAGCGTGATGCTGGGCAGCCTCTTCGCGGGAAGCGAGGAGGCGCCGGGAGAGATCGAGCTGTTCCAGGGGCGATCGTACAAGGCGTATCGCGGCATGGGCTCCCTCGCAGCGATGCAGAAGGGCTCGAGCGACCGGTACTTCCAGGATGCCGAGATGAACGCCGACAAGCTGGTGCCCGAAGGCGTGGAGGGCCGCATCCCGTACAAGGGACCCGCCACCGCGATCGTGACGCAGCTCATGGGGGGATTGCGCGCCAGCATGGGCTATACGGGCTGCCGCACCATCGAGGACATGCGTGCGCGCGCCGAGTTCGTGGAGATCACCTCCGCGGGCGTGCGCGAATCCCACGTGCACGACGTGCAGATCACGAAGGAAGCGCCGAATTACCACATCGACTGACAAGATACTCATCCTCGACTTCGGTTCCCAGGTCACGCAGCTCATCGCGCGGCGCGTGCGCGAAACCGGGGTTTATTGCGAGCTGCATCCCCACGACGTGGACGCGCAATTCGTCCGCGCATTCGCCCCCCGCGGCATCATCCTGTCGGGCAGCCACGCGTCGGTCACCGAGGAGGAGACGGCGCGCGCGCCCCAGGTGGTGTTCGAGCTGGGCGTTCCGGTGCTCGGGATCTGCTACGGCATGCAGACAATGGCGGCCCAGCTGGGCGGCGCGGTCGAGGCCGGCAAGGTGCGTGAGTTCGGCTATGCGGAAGTGCGCGTGCGCGGCCATTCGCGGCTCCTCGAGGGCATCCAGGACCGCGTGAACGACCAGGGCGAGGCGTTCCTGGACGTGTGGATGAGCCACGGCGACAAGGTCACCGCCATGCCCCCGGGCTTCAGGCGCATCGCCGAGAACCCGGCGTGCCCGCTCGCGGGCATGGCCGACGAGCAACGGCGCTTCTACGCCGTGCAGTTCCATCCCGAGGTGACCCACACCCGCAAAGGCAAGGAGATCTACGCGCGCTTCGTGCACGACATCTGCGGCTGCGGGGCGAGCTGGGACATGCCGCGCTTCGTGCCCCAGGCGATCGCGCGCATGCGCGAGCAGGTGGGCGGCGAGGAGGTGATCCTGGGGCTCTCGGGCGGCGTGGATTCCGCCGTGGCGGCGGCGCTGCTGCACAGGGCGATCGGCGGGCAGCTCACCTGCATCTTCGTGGACACCGGCCTGCTGCGCCTGGATGAGGGCGACCAGGTGATGGAAACCTTCGCGCGCCACCTCGGCGTCAAGGTGTTTCGTATCAACGCCGGCGACGAGTTCTTCGCCGCGCTCGCCGGCGTTGCCGATCCCGAGGCGAAGCGCAAGATCATCGGCCGGCTCTTCGTCGAAGTGTTCCAGCGCGAGGCCGCGAAGCTGCCGAAGGCGAAGTGGCTGGCCCAGGGGACCATCTACCCGGACGTGATCGAGTCGGCCGGGGCGAAGACCAAGAAGGCGGCCAACATCAAGTCGCACCACAACGTGGGCGGGCTGCCGGAAACGCTGCACCTGAAGCTGCTCGAGCCCTTGCGCGAGCTCTTCAAGGACGAGGTACGCGCACTGGGAGTGGAGCTGGGCCTGCCGCGCGAGATGGTGTTCCGCCACCCGTTCCCGGGCCCGGGCCTCGCGGTGCGCATCCTGGGCGAGGTGAAGCGCGAGTACGCCGAGCTGCTGCGCCGCGCCGATGCCATCTTCATCGACGAGCTGCGCGCCGCGCGCACCGCCGAGGGCGTGCCGTGGTACGACCAGGTGGCGCAGGCGTTCGCGGTGTTCCTGCCGGTGCGCTCGGTGGGCGTCATGGGCGATGGGCGCACCTACGATTTCGTGGTTGCCCTGCGCGCGGTCGTCACGACGGACTTCATGACGGCCCACTGGGCCGAGCTGCCGTACGACCTGCTCGCGCGGGTATCCAGCCGGATCATCAATGAGGTGCGCGGGATCAACCGCGTGGCCTACGACATCTCCTCCAAGCCGCCCGCCACCATCGAGTGGGAATGATTCGGGGTCCTTCAGGTCCTGTCGGGGTCCCTCGAAGGGCGCCGCGAAGTTGTTGTCCCGTGCACAGTGCGATATGCGGACCGCAATGCATGCAATGGTGTTGAACAAGGCGGGAAGCCCGCTGGTGTGGACCGAAATGCTCGACCGCGAACCCGGGCAGGGCGAGATCCGCGTCAAGGTGGAGGCTTGCGGCGTGTGCCGCACCGACCTGCACGTTGTCGATGGCGAATTGCCGCACACGCAGGTGCCCGTCATTCCGGGCCACGAGATCGTCGGCCGCATCGATGCCATCGGATCGGGCGTGCCGGGCCTGGCGCCCGGCCAGCGCGTGGGCATCCCGTGGCTTGGCCAGACCTGCGGTGCCTGCCCCTACTGCAAGATGCAGCGCGAGAACCTGTGCGATCACCCGCAGTTCACCGGCTATACGCGGGATGGTGGCTTCGCCACGGCCACGGTCGCGGACGCGCGCTTCGCCTTCCCGCTCGGTGATGAAGGCAGCGACGAGTCGCTCGCCCCCTTGCTCTGCGCCGGGCTGATCGGCTGGCGCGCGCTCGCCATCGCGGGCGACGGCAAGAACCTGGGCCTGTACGGATTCGGCGCGGCCGCCCACATCCTGGCCCAGGTGGCGAGGTGGCAGGGCCGCTCGGTGTATGCCTTCACGCGGCCGGGAGATCACGCAACCCAGGACTTCGCACGCGGCCTGGGGGCGACCTGGGCCGGCGGCTCCGACCAGATGCCGCCGCAGCGCCTTGATGCGGCCATTATCTTCGCCACCGTTGGGGATCTCGTGCCGCTGGCGCTCAAGGCCGTGCGCAAGGGCGGCCGGGTGGTGTGCGCCGGCATCCACATGAGCGATATCCCCGGCTTCCGCTACAGCCTGCTGTGGGAAGAACGCCAGCTGCTGTCGGTCGCCAACCTCACGCGCCAGGACGGCCTGGACTTCCTGAGCCTGGTACCGCAGATCGGCATCGTGACGAAGACCACGCGCTACCCGCTGCGGCGGGCCAACGAAGCGCTGGCGGACCTGCGCGCGGGCCGATTCAATGGTGCCGCGGTGCTCATCCCCTGAGCACGGACTCCGGCGTTGCGGCCGGTTGAATCGCGTTGGGCGATCTCGAGCTCAATGATTATTTTTCGGCGCGGCTCTCCTCGGCCGGCGTCACGGTGACGCCCACCTTCAGCTCCTGGTCGTCCCCGCCGAGGATCACCCCGCGCAGCGGCGTCACGTCGCTGAAGTCCCGTCCCCACGCCAGCGTCACGTGCTCGTCGTCCACCAGGCAGTTGTTGGTGGGATCTATGTCGACCCATCCGAGCGGCGGGCAGTAGGCGGACACCCAGGCGTGGGATGCGTCGGCGCTCACGAGCCGCGCGCGGCCCGGCGGGGGCTTGGTGAGGATGTAGCCGCTCACGTAGCGCGCCGGCAGCCCGAGCGTGCGCAGGCAGCCGATCATGAGGTGGGCGAAATCCTGGCAGACTCCGCGCCGGCGCGCGATCACGTCGCGCAGCGGCGTCGCGACACTGGTGGCCGAAGGATCGAATTTGTAGTCGGCATGGATCCGGCGTGCCAGCTCGCGCACGGACTCGAGGATGTCGCGCCGGGGCGTGAAGGTCGGCCGCGCGTAGACCCCGAGCTCGCGCAGGAACTCGATGTGCGGCGATTCGAACAGGAACTGCTCGGCTTCCAGCAGCGGCGGATCCGCGAGGTTGCGCAGGCGCTCGCGCAGCGCGTCCCAGGCATCGGTGGCGCGCCCGGCGACCGCTTCGGCGCGCGCGGCGACGCGCACCTCGGAGGTGCTGCGCACCAGCAGCTGCGGGTGCGGCGAGGCGATCACGAAGCTCGCGACCGGATTGCCGAAATAGTCCTGCCACTCGGTCTGCTCCGCCACCTGCGGGGAGATCTCCAGCCGGAAGCTGCGCAGCGTCTGCCACGCAGCCTCGCGCGGCCTCAGGTGCAGCAGCTGCTGCGAGAGCACGACCGGGCTCTGGTAGCGATAGCACGTCTCGTGCACGACCCTGAGGTCCATGGCTTCAGGTCGCGAAGGTCTGGCGGCTCACGGCGCCGACCAGGCTGAAGAACCGCAGCCCGATCTGCTCCGACAGGCGCAGCGATCCGTCGTGGCAGGCGGCCAGCAGCGCCGCGATCTTCGGGCTGCCATGCTGCAGGTCCACGTCGGGATCCATGGCTTCCAGCTCGCCGATCCTGCCGTCGAAGCGCTCGGCGCTGAATTCGCCGTACGCATCGGCGATGCGGCGCAGGAAGTCGTCGAGCCCCTTCAGCTGGAACGCCACCGAGCGCGGGTTGGAGGGATCGCGCACCAGCAGGTCGAGGACCGGCATCCACTGGGGGCGCGCCATGTAGCGCGAGCGATAGGTGATGCTCGAGTCCCCGACCTCGAGCAGCCAGTCGAGCTCCATGTCGCGCGATCCCGCGAGCGCGGCCTGCACGGCGAGCGCCATGAACTGCAGCCGCTCGATCCGCCGGCCGAGGGAGAGGAAGCGCCACCCATGGTCGCGGGTCATGCCGTCGAGCGCGAATCCGGAGAGCGTCATGAAGGCGGCTATGTCGCGGTCGAGCTCGGCGAGCAGGTCGCCCAGCGGGTAGCGGCGCTGGCACAACCGCTCGAGGCGCCGCGAGGCGTTGTTGAGCGTTCGCCAGTTGTCGGTCGAGAGCCGGTCGCGCAGCTGCGAGGCGACGAACAGCAGCCGGGCGATGGTGCTGGCGAGCCCGGGGTGCGCGGTGCTCTCGATCGCATCGCGCAGCGCGGCGAGTATCCCCGGCTCGTCGGCACCGCTCTCGGCGTCGCCGAAGATCTCCGCGCGGTGCAGCAGGTCGACGATCGCGGCCCAGTCGGGGCCGCGCTCGGTCGACGTGATGTCCACCTGCCGGCTCAGCGCGGCGCGCAGCAGCCGCGCCGAGTCGTCGCAGCGCTCGGTGAGGCGCCCGAGCCAGAACAGGTTCTCCGTCACCCGGCTCGAGAGGTTGGCGCCGGTGCGCACCAGGTCCTGCGCGCGTATCTCGCGCCGCAGGAGGCTGAAGGAGCCGACCGGCCCGTCGGACAACACCCAGGTGTCCTTGCTCGGCCGCCGCGCTGCATCGAGATCACGCGCGAGTCCGGCCCGGTCGCCGCGCGCGTGAGCCCGCCGGGCATCACCTGTAGCCGTTCGGCGTGGCGCACGCGAAGACCCGCAGGCCGATGACCCGGGACGCCAGCTGGCGCGGCTGATGCGGGTTCACCACCGGCGCCTGCGACAGGTGGACGCAGCTCCTGCGCGACGTACATGCTGCGGCCGGCTGCGCACCATCGTCGCGCATCTGCCTGCGGCCGCGCTCGGAGAGCTCGTCGCCGAACACCGGCTCGATGCGCAGCTGCGGGAACGCGGCCTTGATGACGAGGCGATCGATCCTGGCGAGGACCTCGTCGAGCGCGGCCGGCTCGCCGCACCACCAGGTCGCCACCGACGGCAGCTGCAGCGGCTCGCCGAGCAGCGCGCTCGCAGACGCCCGGCAGGAAGCCGAGCAAGGCGCCCGATTCGAGCACGCCCGAGCCGAGCGCGTTGGCGAGCAGCACGCCGCCCGGCGCGACCGCGCCGATGCAGTCCCGGGACGCCGAGCGCCGAATCGGCGCGCAGCTCGAGCGGATCGCAGTAGTCGTCGTCGAGGCGGCGCAGGATCGCGTGCACGCGCTGCAGGCCGGCGAGCGTCTTCAGGTAGACGCGTGTCGTCGCGCACCGTGAGATCGCTGCCCTCGACCAGCGGCAAGCCGAGGTAGCGCGCGAGGTAGGCGTGCTCGAAGTAGGTCTCGTTGTACGGCCCCGGGCGTGAGCAGCACGACGCGCGGCGGCTCGTCGCCGCGCGGCGCCCAGCTGCGCGCAGGCTGTCGCGCAAGGCGGCGAAGAAGCCGGCCAGCGCGCTGCACCGCGCAGGTCGCGGAACAGTCCGCGGGAACACGCGCGAGACGACCAGCGCGGTTCTCGAGCGCGTAGCCCGCGCCCGACGGCGCCTGCGTGCGATCGCCGAGCACCCACCAGCGCCCGTCGGGCGCGCGCGCCAGGTCGGCGGCGTACGTGCAGCATGACGCCGCCCGGCCGGCGCGACGCCGCTGCAGCGGGCCACAGGAAGCCGCGGTGCCCGAAGCACCAGCGCCGGCGGCAGCAGCGCCTTCGCGCAGCAGGCGCTGCGGCGCCGTAGAGGTCGGCGAGCACGCGTTGAGCAGCGTCGCGCGCTGCGTCGACGCCCGCCTCGATCTCGCGCCACTCCGCGGCGGGCATGAGCAGCGGCAGCGGGTCGAGCTCCCACGGCCGGTCGCGCCCTGCGGGTCGGCGTAGACGTTGTAGGTGACGCCGTTCTCGCCGATCTGCGCGCTCGCGTCAGCTCGACGCAGCGTGCGCCACCTCGCGTCGGCCGCCGCTCGGCGAGCAGCGCGCACGACAGCGCGTCGCCAGTGCGGCCGCGGATCGCGCCGTGCGCGCTCGAGCAGCTCGTCGTAGCGCTCGTCGGGCGCCGGCGTAGCCGGCGAGCAGATCGTCGTCAGTGCCGGCGCATCGTGCAGCGGCATCGCGCATGGCGAAGCCGCGTCGGGACGCGCTCAGCCGGCGCGGCGCAGATCGAGCGTGAACGGGAAGTCCGGGTTCGGCGCTCGCTCGGCGCGGCACGGCGCATCGCGTCCCGGCGTGTGGCCGATGCGGAAGAAGCGCGCCAGGCGCCGGCTCTCGGCCTCGTAGCGCGTTGACCGGGAAGGTGTCGTAGTTGCGGCCGCCCGGATGCGCGACGTGATACTGGCAGCCGCCGAGCGAGCGCTGCATCCAGGTGTCGACGAGATCGAACGTCAGCGGCGCGTGGACGCCGATCGTCGGATGCAGCGCCGACGGCGGCTGCCAGGCGCGGTAGCGCACGCCGGCGACGAACTCGCCGACGCTGCCGGTCGGCTGCAGCGGCACGCGCCGGCCGTTGCAGGTGAGCACGTGGCGGTCCGCCGACCAGCCCGGTGACCTTCACCTGCAGGCGCTCGACCGAGGAATCGACGTAGCGCACGGTGCCGCCGGCGCCGCCCTCCTCGCCCAGCACGTGCCAGGGCTCGAGCGCCTGGCGCAGCTCGACGTGCGACGCCGCGCGCGGCGAAGTCGCCGTAGCTGCGGAAAGCGGAACTCGAAGTGCGGCGCGAACCAGTCCGGCTCGAACGCGATAGCCGGCGTCGCGCAGCTCGGCGAGCACGTCGCGCGAAGTCCTGCCCGACGAAGTGCGGCAGCATGAAGCGGTCGTGCAGCTCGGTGCCCCAGCGCGCCAGCCGCGCGGGCTCGTACGGCGTCGCGCCAGAAGCGCGCCACCAGCGCGCGCAGCAGCAGCTGCTGCGTCGAGGCTCATGCGCGCGTGCGGCGGCATCTCGAAGGCGCGCAGCTCGAGCAGGCCGAGGCGGCCGGTCGGGCCGTCGGGCGAGTACAGCTTGTCGATGCAGAACTCGGCGCGGTGCGTGTTGCCGGTGACGTCGATCAGCAGGTTGCGCAGCAGCGCGATCGACCAGCCACGGCGGCACGTCGCCGCCGCGCCGGCTGGCGCGCTAGCTCGCGAACGCGATCTCGAGCTCGTAGAGCGAGTCGTTGCGCGCCTCGTCGATGCGCGGCGCCTGGCTGGTCGGGCCGATGAACAGGCCCGAGAACAGGTAGCGACAGCGACGGATGGTTGTGCCAGTAGGCGAGCAGGCTGCGCAGCAGGTCGGGCCGGCGCAGGAACGGCGAGTCGGCCGGCGTCGCGCCGCCGAGCACGAAGTGATTGCCGCCGCCGGTGCCGGTGTGGCGGCCGTCGAGCATGAACTTCTCGGTCGACGAGCCGCGACTGCGCGCGCCGCCTCGTAGAGGTACGTCGGTGCTGCTCGACCAGCTCGTCCCAGCTCGTCGGCCGGATGGATGTTGACCTCGATCACGCCCGGATCGGGCGTGACGCGGCAGCATGCTTCAGCCGCGGATCGCGCGGCGGCTCGTAGCCTTCGAGCACGACCGGCTGCCGCAGCTCGCGCGCGGTGGCCTCGACCGCGGCGACGCAGCTCGAGGTAGTCCTCGAGCGCGCGCCAGCGGCGGCATGAAGACGTACAGCACGCCGTCGCGCGGCTCGGCGCACAGCGCGGTGCGCGTGATGAGCGCCGCCGATTCGAACGCGCCCGGCGACTC
>CAVWUN010000027.1:0-38608 GCA_963758215.1 uncultured beta proteobacterium
TGGATCACCTCGAGGGCCGGGTGATCCCCGCGATCGAGCGCTTCCCCGACATCGGCGCCGACTTCGCCGCGAAGGCTCCGCTGTCGCGCGAGGGTCAGGTCCTCTTCGAACGCATGGTCGCGCTGGCCGGTCCGGACGCCGACGTGCGGCAACTGGTCGAGGGGGACTACATCATTCTTTACCTCGTCCGGGGGAGCTCGCTTTTCCTGCTTTCCATTCGGCACCAGCGGCAGCTCTCGTTCGACTTTCCGGGGCACTGGCCATGAGATTCCGCGGAACGTGAGCCCGCGCGATCCGATCTCTACTTCGCCACGGGCACTACCTGGATCGCCTCTGATCGCGCCGGCACAACCTGTACCTTCACGGGCCGATTGACCTTCTCGTGGCGGCCATGCAACTGGTTCGCTCGCATGATCCGGTAACCCGACTTCAAGTGGGCGGCGTCGAGGCGATCGGCCTCCCGCTCGAGGGCCGCGATCATGCGGGGGAATTGCTTCCAATCGTCGGTCTCCCGCCTCCATTGCAGGTGGAGCTGGAGGCTTTGCAGCTGGGAGGCGTACTCCTCGAGCGTCCCGTCCACTTTCAGGTGGGACTTGAATCGCCCATCCTGCTCGTCCCACTCCTGGGGTTCCCCGGTGAACTTGCGCAGCCGCACGGTCTTGCCGTCCCATTGCGAGATGCGCACGGGATCGCGGCTGTACTCGGTGCGCACCTCGTTCGCCACGTAGCGCGGGTAGTAGTCCGGCTTGAAGAAGGCGAGGGAGGGATCGAGGTTCTCGAGATGGAAGAGGGTGGGCCGCAGCACCGGGCCCCACGCCGGGATCACATAATTTCCGTCGCGGTCGCTCACGACCTCGACGATCTTCAGCACGTCGCCATAGGACTTGTTGATGAGCCCGGGAATCACCTCGCGCACGAGCTCCCACTGCGCGACGACGATCGCGCCCTCGATCGGCTGTCCGGAGACGTCGTCGACCACCTGGCCGCGGATCTCCTTCGCCGAATACGTCATGGGATCGGCGCGGCTGCCCGCCGCGAGGGCGAACAGGGCAAGGCCGATGAGCATCGGCGAGCGCAGGATCCGGGATTTCATTCTCATTCGGCCGAGAAGCGATCTTATAACGGAGCACCTGCGCAGGGCGAATCGGGCGGCTCCGTACGCTAGCGCACCGACGCCGCAAAGCATCGAGGCCACAATGCGTTCTCCCCAAGGAGTTCCCCATGTGGCACCGCAAAACCCTTCTCGCCGGCCTCATCGCCGGATCGTTCGCCGCGATCGCGCTGCCGTCGCATTCCGCGAACGGATTCATCACCGAGCCGCCGCCCGCGCCGCGCGTCGAGCATTTCGAGCCCGTCGCCGGCAAGGTCGTGATCCCGGGCGAGTGGACGTGGCGCGACGGCAGGCACGTATGGAGCACCGGCTACTACGTCCCCGCGCGCAAGGGCTACTGGTATGAAGCCGACCACTGGGTGCAGGTCGACAACGACCAGTGGGTGAAAGAGCTCGGCGGCTGGCAGCGCGACGACCCCACCTAGCCTCAGCCACGCAAGACCACGTCGTCCACCGGCGGCCATGCCTTCCGCAAAGCCCATCCAGATCATCCTCGCGCGGCAGCTCGCGAGCAGCCTCGCCACGCCGATCCTCATCGTGGATACCGAGGGCCGGCTCATCTACTACAACGAGCCGGCCGAGGCGATCCTGAACCAGCGCTTCGACGAGACGGGCGAGATCGCCGCCGATACGTGGAGCACGCTCTTCGCGCTCGCCGACGAGGAGCGCAAGCCCATCGCGCAGGAAGACCGGCCCACGATGATGGCGCTTTCGGAGCGCAGGCCCTTTTCGCGGACCGTGTGGATGCAATGCGGGCATCGCGACTGGAAGCACATGAGCATCACGGCCTTTCCCCTCATCGGCGAGGAGCGCCAGTTCCTCGGCGCGCAGATGATCTTCTGGGCAGTCTGAGGTGCAGGTCACCCTGTGGGGCACGCGCGGCTCGCTCGCCACCCCGGGCCCGGAGATGGCGCGCTACGGCGGCAACACCTCGTGCGTGGGCGTGATCGGGCGCGAGGGCACGATGCTCGTGCTGGATGCGGGCACGGGCATCCGCCGCCTGGGCGCGACGATCCCGGAATCGGTGCGCCGCGTGGACATCCTGCTCACGCACCTGCACATGGACCACATCCTGGGGCTGGGATTCTTCGCGCCCTTGTACCAGCCCGGCGTCGAGGTGCACATCTGGGGCCCGGGCAGCGCCACGCTCGGACTGGAAGCGCGCCTCATGCGCTATCTTTCGCCGCCGCTCTTTCCCGTGAACCTCTCCGAGCTTCCCTGCACGCTCGTCTTCCACGAGGTGCCCGCGGGCGTGGGCGAGATCGGCGAGTTTCGCATCACCTCTGCGCTGGTGTGCCATCCGGGCCCCACGGTGGGATACCGCATCGCCGAGGCGGGCGGAAGCGTGCTCACGTACCTGCCGGATCACGAGCCGGCGCTGGGGAGCCTGCGCTTCCCGTGCCTGCCGCGGGCATGGACTTCCGGCGCGGAGCTCGCCGCGGGAGTCGACCTGCTGATCCACGACAGCCAGTACAGCGCCGCGGAGTATCCGGGCCACTGCGGATGGGGCCACAGCTCGCTCACGCACACGCTCGATTTCGGGACCTTCGCCGAGGTGAGGCAGCTGGTTCCGTTCCACCACGACCCCGGCCACACCGATATCGACCTCGACCGGATGATGACGCAGGCCCTGGAAGGGGCGCGGCCCGGCTACCGCGTCACGCGCGGAATGGAAGGCACGGTGCTCGAGGTCTGAGGGTCCATGTGCGATGGCGCACCGACTGAAGGCCGCGCAAGGCCTAGATTGGCGCTAGTCAAACAAAGGAGATTCCCCATGACGAATCACAAGGCCCTGCTGGCCGGCGCAGTGTTCGCCTCCTGCCTCGGATTCGCGGCCCCGTCGTATGCCGCGGTCTACGTCAACATCGGTCCGCCCGAGCCGCGCGCCGAGCATTTCGAGCCGCGCTCCGGCTATGTCGTGATCCCGGGCGTGTGGGTGTGGCGCAACGGCAAGCACCAGTGGGTCGGCGGCCATTATGTCGCCGCCAAGAAGGGCTATCATTACCAGGCCGATCGCTGGGTGAAGCACGACAACGACAAATGGACGATGCAGCGCGGCAGCTGGCAGCGCGACAGCGACCACGACGGCGTGCCCGATCGTGCGGATGCCCATCCGAACGACCCGCGCCGCAACTAGGACAGCACCAGTATCGACGGAGAACGGCTGGCGGAGTACCACGAGCGCAGCAAGCATCGCCCGCGCCGCTATGCCCCGGGGCCGGGCGGGCTCGACTGGGCGAACCAGCCGGACCCGTTTCGCACCTTCGAAGGCGCGCCGCAATTTCGATTGCCGCTCGCGGCCGATGCGCTCGCGACTCGCTATGACGACATTCGCGCCGGAGCGCTTCCCCCGCCCGCGGCCATCGAGCTGCGAAGCGTAGCCACGCTCTTCGAGCTGGCGTTCGGGCTCTCGGCGTGGAAGGCGTTCGGCGGCAACCGCTGGGCGCTGCGCTGCAATCCCTCGAGCGGCAACCTGCATCCGACGGAGGCGTACCTGCTCTGCGCGTCGATGCCGGGATTGCCGGGCGGCCTCTACCACTATGTGAGCCGCGACCATGCGCTCGAGCAGCGCGCGGCGGCGCCCGGGCCCGAGGGCGGCTTGCTGATCGGCGTGAGCTCGATCCATTGGCGCGAGGCATGGAAGTACGGCATGCGCGCGTGGCGCTATTGCCAGCACGATTGCGGGCACGCCATCGCGGCGGTTGCGTACGCGGCCGCGGCGCTCGGATGGCAAACGCGCATGGTCTCGACGGTTTCCGACGCGGCGCTCGCGGGCCTGCTCGGGCTCGATCGCGCCGATGACTTCGCGAACGCCGAGGACGAGGCGCCCGATGCGCTGCTGTGGATCGGCGATCCTGGCGCGGTGCCCGATGTCGAACGCCTGCGCGCGGCGCTGCGCGATGCCACGTGGCAAGGGCACGCGAACCTGTTGAGCGCATCGCACGTGCAATGGGACGACATCGATGCGATCCATCGCGCGACGGTGAAGCCGGCCACGGCTGGATTACCGGAGCCGGTCGCGCCGGATCTTCCACCGCCATCACGGCCCGCGAATGACCTCCGCTTCGCGGAGCTCGCCCGCCAGCGCCGCAGCGCCGTGGATTTCGACGGCGTGACGCGCATCGAGGCGAGCGCCTTCTTTGCGATGCTGGAATGTCTGCTGCCGCGACACGACACGCCGCCGTGGAACGCGTGGCCGTCGCCGCCCCAGGTGCATCCCGCGTTCATGGTGCATCGCGTCGACGGCCTGGTGCCGGGCCTCTACATCCTGGTGCGCGACGCATCCGCGCTGGCGAGCCTCAGGGCGTCGATGCGTTCCGATTGGCTCTGGGAGAAGGTCGGTCCCGCGCACCTGCCGCTCTATCTCCTCCTGCCGCACGACCTGCGCGACGCGGCGCGCCTCATCTGCTGCCACCAGGACATTGCCGCGGATTCGTGCTTCGCGCTCGGGATGCTCGCGCACTTCGGCGCCGCGATGGAGGCACCGTGGCGCTACCGCCATCTCTACTGGGAGTGCGGGATGCTCGGGCACGTGCTCTACCTCGAGGCCGAGGCGGCCGGCATCCGCGCCACGGGGATCGGCTGCTTCTTCGACGACGAGATGCACGACCTGCTCGGCATCTCCGATCGCACGTGGCAGAGCCTGTACCACTTCACGGTGGGAGGGCCGGTGGAGGATCGGCGGCTGGCGACGCTGCCGCCCTATCACGGCTCGCGGGAATAGTGGAACACGCTTTCGAGCGGCTTCCCGAACACCGCGGAGATCCTGAACGCCGCCTCCAGCGAGGGCGAGTACTTGCCCAGCTCGATCGCGTTCACCGTTTGCCGGGTGACGCCGATCTTCTCGGCGAGCTCCTGCTGCGTCATCTCCCCGTGCTCGAAGCGCAGGCGGCGGATCTCGTTCGTGATCGCGCCCATGTCAGGCGCCGCGCCGGTATTGGATGACCTGGCAGGCCGAGCGCAGGATCTCGGCGGTCACGAGGATGAAGAGCAGCGCGTTCGTGTTGAAGATGATCGGCGGATCGAACGCGCCGAAGAAGCAGGCGAACGCCACGCTCGTGGCCAGGCCGGAGTAGGCCACGCGCATGGAGCGCAGCTCGATCAGCTTGTCGCGCTCGTCGGCCGGCGCCTTCGCATCCTTAGGCGAGTAGATCGCCACGGCGATCGTGAGCACCACCTGCACGATCGCCAGCGCGAGGATCGTCTCCAGCAGGCCGCCGAAGCCGCCGGCATGCGGCCCGGGCCCGGCGTGGATGACGGTCCAGAAGTAGTAGCCGTAGATCCCCGCCATCGACAGCATCGAGATCCAGGCGCTCTTTTCGCGGAAGGACATGGAAATCCCCTTGGGGTGTCTGAGATGTGCGACATGATATATGGCTAGCCATACTCAGTGTCAAGTTTATTTGACGTATCGTTGCATGGCTGATGCGTGATGCGATATCATCTGATGCATGAGAACCACCCTCGATATCGCCGACGACGTGCTCCAGGCCGCCAAGGAGCGCGCGCGCCGTGAGGGGAAGACCGCGGGCGAGGTGATCTCGGAGCTGGCGCGCAGCGCGTTGACGGCGCCCCCCGCGCCCAACGCGAGCGAGCCGCGCGCGCACTACGGGCTGCGGCCGTTTCCCAGTCGCGGCGGCATCGTCACCAACGAGATGATCGACAGGCTGCGCGAAGACGACGCCTACTGATGCGCTCGCTGCTCGACGTCAACGTGCTCATCGCGCTGCTGGACGCCGACCATTCGCTCCACGCCTCCGCCACGCGCTGGTTCGCCGCCAACGCGAAGCAGGGCTGGGCATCGTGTCCGATCACGCAGAACGGCTGCGTGCGGGTCATGGCGAGCCCGGGCTATCCGAATCCGCTGCCGGTTCGCGCGATCGTCGAGCGGCTGGCGGAAGCCACGGCCAACGCCGCGCACGCGTTCTGGCCCGACGACGTGAGCCTCGCCGATCGCCGCCGGGTCGATCCCGCGCGCATCCACGGGCCGGGGCAGCTCACGGATCTCTATCTGCTGGCGCTCGCCGTCGGGAACCGCGGGCGCCTCGTGACGTTCGGCAAGTCGATCGCGCTCGAAGCCGTCCATGGCGCGGACAAGAAGCACCTCCAGTTTCTTTGACCGGGATGGGGAATGCATGGCAACGATGAGCAAGACTCGCCTCGAAGCCTTCAGCGACGGCGTGATCGCCGTCATCATCACCATCATGGTGCTCGAGATGAAGGTGCCGCACGGCACCGACTTCGCGTCCCTGGCGCCGCTCGTGCCGGTGTTCCTCACCTACGTGCTGAGCTACGTGTACGTCGGCATCTACTGGAACAACCACCATCACCTGCTGCACGCCGTGCAGCACATCAACGGCTCGATCCTGTGGGCCAACCTGCACCTGCTCTTCTGGCTCTCGCTCATTCCGTTCGTCACCGGCTGGGTGGGCGAAAACCACTTCGCGCCCTGGCCGATCGCGCTCTACGGCGTGGTGCTGATGTTCTCGGGGCTCGCCTTCGTGCTGCTCACGCGCTGCCTGGTGACCATCCACGGCAAGCAATCGGTGCTCGCCACGTCGCTGGGCCGCGACATGAAGGGAAAGATCTCGGTCGCGCTCTACGCGGTGGCGATCCCGCTCGCGTTCGTGCAATGGTGGCTCGCCTTCGCGCTCTACGTGTTCGTGGCGGCGATCTGGTTCGTGCCCGATCGTCGGATCGAGAAGCGCTAGCGTCCCCCGAGGGCCCGTATGACGGCGCGCGGATTGCGGGCGTCATTCCCATGCGCTGCCGGATGGCAGCCACGTCGACCGGCGCCGGTGGGTGCAGGCGGTTATCGCGGTGAGCGCGTGCGATGGTTTCGAGCGCGTCGGTGAGCTTACGTTGTCGTGTGTGGTGGGGGTCGAGGGGCATTCTTGGCCAAACTGATCCATTGGATCGGAGGATCGATCCAATGGATCACATTTTCCAGAATCGCGATTTGCGCGGGCCCCACACTCAACGCCGGTGCGGGGAACTTCGCCGACCGTGCGACCCGCCTACCAGCTCGAGGGATCGACCCGGTAGAGGCTTCGCAGCTCTCCGTATAGCGCGGGATGCGCCGCTTCCATCTCCCGCGGCTGCTCGAAGAAGACTTCCGACACCACTGCGAAGAATTCCGCCGGGCTGGTCGCGCCGTACTGGTTGAGCAGCGAGGGCTCGCCGATCGAGATCTGCTGCTGCAGCCGCGCGTATTCCGCGTGCATCACTTGCGACCAGCGCGGATAGCGGTGGCGGCTGCCGAGCCACGGCGCGCCGTTCGCGTAGCCCTTCACCTGGTCCAACTGGTGGGCGAATTCGTGGATCACGACGTTGCGCCCGTCGTTGTCGATCGCCGCTCCCGCGAGCACGTCCTCCCACGAGAGCACGATCTGGCCGTGGGTCCACGACTCGCCCGAGAGCACGTTCCTCTGCTCCTGCACGAGGCCCAGCGGCCCGGCGCGCAGGCGCTCGACCACGAAGGCAGCGGGATAGACGAGGACCTGGGCGAGGCTCGGGAAGTAATCGCTCCTGCGATTGAGGATCAGCAGGCACGCCTGCGCGGCGATGGTGACGCGCATCTCCTCGGTGATCTCGAGCCCCGCGCAGCCGACGAACGACTTCTCGGCGACGAATACCTGGATGTGGCCTTCGAGCTGCTTGCGCAGGCTCGCGGGCAGCCGGCGGACATAGGGCACGCGCCGTTCGAGGATCTCGCGCCACGCCGCCGGGAAGGGCTGCGCGCGCAATCGCCGGCGCCGCCGCTCGGCGAGCCACGGCCCGCCCACCAGCCACGCGATGGCGAGCAGGGGGATGCAGGCGATGAGGACCAGGGCCATCGCGGTTACATGGGTACGCCGGGTGGGGATTTCCAGTGGCCCCGCACCGCGCGGGTCCGGTGCTCAGTGCGCCCCGGCCGCCGCCGCGCCCGCCCCGGTGCTGTGGGTCGGCTTGGTCAGCCACACGACCCCGATCAGCACGAGGAACAGGATCGACGAGGCGTAGAAGATGTCGTTCACCGAGAGCAGCGCCGCCTGCTGGTCGATCAGGTGATTGAGGAGCGAAGCGCTTTGGTCCGGCGCCAGGCCGCCCGCCTGCAGGTTCGCCGAGCGCCTGGCCGAGCACCGGATCGTCGCTCATGCGCTGGCCGGCGAGCTGCGCGTGGTGCAGCGTGGCGCGGTGGTCCCACAGCGTGGTCGAGATCGAGGTGCCGAACGCGCCGGCCGTGATGCGCGCGAAGTTGGACAGGCCCGCGCCGCCGGGATGCGCTCGCGGCGGCAGCCCCGACAGCGTGATCGTCATCAGCGGGATGAAGAAGAACGCCATCGCCGCGCCCTGGATGATGGTCGGGATCAGGATCGTGCCGATGGTCGGCCTGCGTGTTGAAGTGCGAGCGCATGAACAGCACGAGCGCGAACACCACGAAGCGAGGTCGTCGCGAGCAGGCGCGGATCGACGCGGTCGGACGTTCCTGCCCACCAGCGGCGAGAGCAGGATCGCGAGCACGCCGACCGGCGCCAGCGCCAGGCCGGCGAGCGTGGCGGTGTAGCCCATGTACTGCTGCAGCCACAGCGGCAGCAGCACGACGTTGCCGAAGAACAGGCCGTAGGCGAGCGAGCAGCGCGAGCGTCGCCGACCGCGAAGTTGCGCCGCTTGAACAGGCGCAGGTCGACGACCGGATGCTCCTCGGTGAGCTCCCAGACGAGGAAGCAGCGCGAAGCCCACGCGCGGCGATCACGGCGAGCGCGACGATCTGCGTCGAGTTGAACCAGTCGAGGTCCTTGCCCTTGTCGAGCATGACCTGCAGCGCGCCGACCCAGAGCACGAGCAGCGCCCAGGCCGACGGCGTCGATCGGCAGCTTGCGCGTCGGGCGTCTCGCGCTTGCGATAGATCGCCCAGGTGACGGCCGCGGCGACGATGCCGACCGGGATGTTGATGTAGAAGATCCACGGCCAGGAGATGTTGTCGGTGATCCAGCCGCCGAGCAGCGGCCCGACCACCGGCGCGACCAGCGTCGTCATCGACCACATCGCCAGCGCGGTGCCGCGCCTTCGCCGCGGATAGCTCGACAGCAGCAGCGTCTGCGACAGCGGGATCATCGGCCCGGCGACGGCGCCCTGCAGCACGCGGAACGACGATCAGCATGCGCGATGGTCGGCGCGAAGCCGCACAGCCAGCGAGGCGATCACGAAGAGCAGCGATCGAGGCGATGAACAGCCGCACCTGCCCGAAGCGCTGCGTGAGCCAGCCGGTGAGCGGCACCGAGATCGCGTTGGCGACGCGCGAAGGAGGTGATGACCCAGGTGCCCTGCGTCGGGCGACACGCCCAGGTCGCCCGCGATCGCCGGGATGCGAGACGTTGGCGATCGAGGTGTCGAGCACGTTCATGAACGTCGCCAGCGACAGCGCGATCGTGGCCCAGGAGCAGGGCGCTGCCGGTGCAGCGGCGCGGCGCTCGCAGCGCCGCCGGTCGCCGGCGTCAGCATCGCGTCGCCCTCAGTGCCTGACGGTCAGGGCGATGGCGATGCGCGAGCCTGCGGACGCGGCCGAGTCGGCGCGCGCGCCGGCCGCGTGCGAGGTCGCGCGCGCCGGGGCGGCCGCGCCGCTCGTTCGCGCGCGATGATCTGCTGCACGCGCGCGTCGGCCGTCGCGTCGAGCCGAATCGAACACCGGCGTCGACTCGTCGGGCACGGCCTGCGCGACGCTGCGGCAGCCGCGCGCCGGCCGGTCTTGCGGACGTCGACTGTCGCGTCCATCGACAGGCCGACGCGCAGCGGATGCGCCGCGAGCTCGCTGCGGGTCGAGCGCGATGCGCACCGGCACGCGCTGCACGATCTTGATCCAGTTGCCGGTCGCGTTCTGCGCCGGCAGCAGCGAGAACGCCGCGCCGGTGCCGGCGCCGAAGCCCGCGACCTTGCCGTGGTAGTCGACCTTGTTGCCGTAGACGTCGGCGGTGAGCTTCACCGGCTGGCCGATGCGCATGTCGCGCCAGCTGCGCTTCCTTGAAGTTGGCGTCGACCCACACCTCGTCGAGCGGCACGACCGACATCAGCGGCGCGCCCGGGCCGACGCGCTGGCCGAGCTGCACGCTGCGCCGCGCGACGAAGCCGGACGACCGGCGCCGGCAGCTCGGTGCGCGAGCAGCGCGAGGTAGGCCTCGCGCACGCGCGCGGCGGCGCGCTGCACGTCCGGGTGGTCCTCGAGCGTGGTGTCGTCGACGCAGCGCCTGGTTGCGCGGCGAGCTGCTCGCTGCGCCGCGAGCAGGTCGCGGCTTGCGCGGCGCGCAGCGGCGTCGCGTGCGTGCTGCATCTCCTCGCCGAGACCGCGCCCGGTGCGACCAGCCGCTCGCGCCGCTCGACGTCGTCCTGCGCCGCGCGCGAGGTCGGACTCGCGCATCGCGCACGGTCGGCCTCGAGCTGCGACCGGTGGTCGCGAAGAGGTTGCGCACCTCGCGCACCGTCTGCGCGAGCTGCGCCTCGGCCTGGTCGAGCGCCACCCTGGCGTCGGCCGGATCGAGCCGCACCAGCGGCTGGCCGGCCTTGACGAAGTCGGTGTCGTCGGCGTCGATCGCGATCACCGTGCCGGAGACCTGCGGGGTGATCTGCACGACGTTGCCGTTCACGTAGGCGTTGTCGGTCGACTTCGCGTGTGGCGCAGGAACACCGACCAGTACGCGCCATAGCCGATGGTGCCGATCGCGAATGCGCCGATCACCGCGGCGAGCAGCTTGCGGCGCCGGGGATTGCCGGCGTCGGCCGCCCTGGTTTCGGTATTGACTTCGGAATTCGGGAGATCGTCGCTCATGGTCCTTCCTTCATTGCAGTGCGCCGATCACCGGCGCGTGGTGTTGATCGTCGTAGCCGCCGCCCAGCGCGCGCGTGAGGTTCACGCTCACGTCGAGCTCCCGGGCGTCGAGCTCGGCCCGCAAAGTCTTCTGGCCCAGCACCTGCGATTCCGCCGACAGGACCTGCAGGTAGTTGCCGAGCCCTTCCTTGAAGCGCAGCAGCGCGAGGTCGTAGGCCTGCTGCGCGATCTGCACGCCCGACTCGACCTCGGTGCGCTGCTGGTCGATCGAGCGCATCGAGGCCAGCTGGTCGGCCACGTCGCGCAGGGCGAGGGCCAGGCCCTGGTTGTACTGCTCGACCGCGAAGTCGTAGTCGGCCTGCTTGCCCGCGAGGTTGGAGCGCAGGCGCCCGCCCTCGAAGATCGGCAGGCGCAGCGCCGGTCCCACGCCGGCGGAAGTGCTGCCCGCGTGCAGCAGCTGCGGCAGACCCACGCTTTGCAGGCCGAGAAACGCGATGAGGTTCACGTTCGGATAGAACTCGGTGCGCGCTACGTCGATGCCCTTGCCCGCGGCCTCGATGCGCCAGCGCTGCGCCACGATCTCGGGACGGCGCCCGATGAGGTCGGCGGGCAGCCGCGAGGGCAGCGCGAAGCCGGCGGCCGCGTGCATGTGCGGGCGCTCGATCGCGAGGCCGCGGTCGGGTCCGAGCCCCATCAGCGCGGCGATCTGGTCGCGCGTGAGGGCGATGGCCTCGTCCAGCTGCGCGATGCGCTCGCGCGCCTCGGGCAGCGCCGATTCGGCTTGCTTCAGCTCGACCGCGGAATCGATGCCGGCCGCCTTGCGCTGCTCGACCAGGCCGCGCACGTGCTCGCGCTGCTGCAGCTGCGCCAGGGCGATGTCGCGCTGGTCGTAGGCGCGCTGCAACGCGATGTAGGCGTGCACCACGGAGGCCGAGAGCAGCAGCTGCGCGGACTGGCGATCGACCTCGGCAGCGCGGGCGTCGTCGAGCGCGCCTTCGAACGCGCTCCGGTTGCGCCCCCACAGGTCGAGGTCGTAGCTCAGGTTGGCGCTGAGGTCCGCCGAAGCGCGCCACGATCCGGCGAAAGGCGGCGGGTAGAGGCCGTGCTCCGGATAGCGCTGCTCGGTGACATCGGCGGCGCCATTCACCTGCGGCGCGCGCGCCGCGCCGGCTACGCCGGCGACGGCCACGGCCTTGCGCACGCGGGCATCGGCCGCGCGCAGCGTGGGGCTGCCCGCGAGTGTCTCGGCCATCAGCGCGTCGAGCTGCGGATCGCCGAAGCGCTTCCACCAGTCGGTCCGGGGCCATGCTGCTTGCGACGTGGCCGCGCCGGCGAGCGCCTGGTTTGCCGCGAGGGCGTTCGCGTCGCCGCGCACCGCCTGGGTCTTGCCGTCGCCCAGGCTCGCGCAGGCCGCGAGCAGGCCGCAGAGCAGCGCCAGGACGGCGAGCCGCCCGACATCATTCAATTGCGTTTTCACTTTGCCGCCTTTGCGGGTTCCGGTTGCTGGTCCAGGTTCTCGGCGACCGCGAGGAAGCGCTTGAGCATGTCCTCGAGCTGCCGCACTTCGGCTTTGGTGAATCCATGCAGGATTTCGTTGGCGAGGCCCACCGCCACGGCGAGTACCTTGGGATAGGTCTCCCTGCCCTCGTCGGTCAGCTCGAGCTTGATGGCGCGCCGGTCCTCGGCGCTGCGCACGCGGCGGACCAATCCGCGCTCCTCGAGCGCGTCGATCTTGCGCGTCATCGCACCGGGGTCGTGGGCCAGCAGCGTGCAGACCGCCGACGCCGTATCCACTTCGTTGGCGACCGCGACCAGCACCAGGTAATCGCCGTAGCGGATCTCGAAGGGCTTCAGGCGCTCGTCGAGGGCGCTCAGGAACGCGCCGCGCGCCCGCCCGATGAGCGCGGGCACCGCGCTGCGGATGTTGTAGTTCGCCGTGTCGTAGATCTTCATGGCCTGCCTCCTCGCTTCTGTTGCCGAAAATATAATTGTTCAGGCAACGATTGTCAAGGCCATGATCGCCATTGCAAGGGCTGCCCCAGCAATGACATCGGAGGAGGCTGCTAAATCACATATATTTCAATGACTTGTGGTCAGCGCGGCGCGAGATAGGGCTCGAAGCAGTCCACGTAGACCGCCGCGGCGGTGGTGTCCGCGCCCCAGAGGTCGGGTGCCGCGAAGCGCACGCTGTACAGCCATTGCGGCTGCTCGCCCGCGCCGCGCGCGTTCGCGTCCGGAAACACGTGCACGCCATGCACGTGCGCGATCGTCGCGGGCTTGTCGCGGCAATAGCGCGGCAGGCGGGTGTGCGTGCGTGGATGGATGTTCGTCGTGCGCACGGCATCGCCCGCGGCGTAGCGGGCGGGAGCGACCGGCTCGCGCTGCGTGCCCAGGCGGCGCGTGAGCATCGCGGCGACCTGGTCGGCCGCAAGCACCGAGGCGAGCTTCGCACCCGGCGCGTGGGAGCGCCCGTCGGCGAGCTCCTCGCGCGTGACGAGCCCGCGCTCGAGGAGCAGCCGCGTGAGGCCCTCGAGCCAGATCTCGTAGTAGCTGGCCGCGAGGTAGCGCGCCGGCGCGACGCTCTCGCGCGCGAAGCGCGACTGGTCGAGGTTCCATTGGCGCGTCGCACCCATCGCGAGCGTCATGCCGAAGACGCGCCGCTCCCACGGGTGGTGGAACGCGGGCTCGCTTGCTTCGGGGAGCACGGGCCCGAAGTTCTGGGCACCCCCCAGGTCGTGCGCGGCGTTCAACCGGGCGGCTCCGTCGCGAGCCCGGTGCCGATCATCGAGTCGCGCGTGACGAGCTCGGCGAGCGCCTCCCCGGTCCAGCCCTCGGTGCCGCGCGGGCGCTCGGGAACCACGATGTAGCGGATCTCGGCGGTCGAATCCCAGACGCGTACTTCCACGCCCTCGGCGAGCGTCACGCCGAAGTCGGCGAGCACGCCGCGCGGATCGATCACCGCGCGCGAGCGATAGGGCGCGGACTTGTACCAGATGGGCGGCAGGCCCAATAGCGGCCACGGATAGCACGAGCACAGCGTGCACACCACCATGTTGTGCGTTTGCGGGGTGTTCTCGAGGGCCACCAGGTGCGCGCCCTGCCGGCCGACGTAGCCGAGCGAGGCGACCGCCGCGGTGGCGTCCTCGAGCAGCCACGCGCGGAATTTCGGATCGGTCCACGCCCTGGCGACGACGCGCGCCCCGTTGCGCGGCCCGGCCGTCCTCTCGTACGTCTCGGCGAGCACGTCGACCGCTTTCGGATCGACGTATCCCTTTTCCACCAGCAGCGCCTCGAGCGCCCGCGCACGCTGCTCCGCCTGCGAGGCTCGGGGGCCGCCTGCGTCATCGTGGTCGTTGGGCATGGCCCGGGAATTCTAATGCATCGAGGCCGGCCGGGCTGCTAGGCCTGCATGCGCAGCAGGCGCGCGGCCTCCTCGCGCTCCGCGTCCCCGATTTCGCGCACCACCGCCTCGAGGTCGACCGCTTTCTCCGCGCGCGTGTAGCGCCCGGTGAGCTGCGTCTCGGGGGTCAGCGTGCCGGACTGGTAGATCGCCCAGATCTCCGCGCCATAGTCGGTGGCGAGGAGCTCCGGCGCGCAGCGGCCGAAGAAGTTGCGCAGGTTGTCGACGTCGCGCATCCAGCATCGCGCTGCGCATGGTTGTTGCCCGCGGCGTCGACCGCCTGCGGCAGGTCGATGATCACCGGGCCGTCGCCGCCGGCGAGGATGTTGAACTCGCTCAGGTCGCCGTGCACGATGCCGGCGCAGAGCATGCGCACCACCTCGCGGATCAGGCGCTGGTGGAAGTCGCGCGCCTCGTCGGCGGTGAGCTCCACGTCGTTCAGCCGCGGCGCGGCGTTGCCCTCGTCGTCGGTGACCAGCTCCATCAGCAGCACGCCTTCGTGGAAGTTGTACGGCTCCGGCACGCGCACGCCCGCCGCGGCCAGGCGATAGAGCGCGTCCACCTCGGCGCTCTGCCACGCCTGCTCCTGCGATTCGCGCCCGTAGCGCGTGCCCTTGGCCATGGCGCGCGCGTGGCGCGTGTTCTTGGTCTTGCGGTTCTCGGTGTAGTCGACGGCCTGGCGGAAGCTGCGCTTGTCGGCGTCCTTGTAGACCTTGGCGCAGCGCGACTCGCCGCCGCAGTGCACCACGTACACCATCGCTTCCTTGCCGCTCATGAGCTGGCGCACGACCCCGTCGATCACGCCTTCGTCGACCAGCGGCTGCAGCCGCGCCGGGACTCGCATGCCGGCTACGCGAGCATGTAGAGGTTCGAGGCCGCCGGACCTTCGGGACGGTTCTCGATGTCGAACTGCACGCGCTGGGTCGGCTTCAACTTCTTGACGCCGGGCGTGCGGATCGCCGATTGGTGCACGAAGAGCGGCGGGCCGCCCGCATCGGGCGTGATGAGGCCGAAGCCCTTCGAGTCGTTGTAGAACCTGACGATGCCGGTAGCCATGTGTGATGCCCCCAGAAAAGTAAAAGGCCCGGTCGCCCGGGCCTTTGTCAGCGCGGTGCAGCCTGCGCTGTTCGCAGCCGCGTCAGACGCCGCGGATCTTCGCGGCGGCCGGGCCCTTCTGGCCCTGCGTCACGTCGAACTCGACCTTCTGACCTTCCTTGAGCGACTTGAAGCCGCTGCCCTGAATCTCGGTGTGGTGGGCAAAGAGGTCCTTGCCGCCATCGTCCGGGGTGATGAATCCGAAGCCCTTCGAGTCGTTGAACCACTTGACGGTACCGGTAGCCATTCGCAACTTCCTTTCAATCGATTTGTCCGGGCGAACCCGACCCGGAAACGGGTCACGACGATCAAGGAAGGGAATTGACTGCCACTTCGGACTCCGCCGGTTGGGCGGGGCGGGAGGGAGTACTGATACTTCACTACTTGATGTGTCCTGCACGCGCATCCTATCACATTTCGCCGGCCTGCGCTCGCGAGGCCCCCCTGGCCGGGGGAATGCTATTCCTGGGCCGCGACCCGCACGATGTAGCCGCCGGACTTCTCGTCGCGCTCGAGCTCGAGCAGGCTGCGCGCTGCGCGCCTCCTCGAGCAGCTCGTTGAACGAGCGGAAGCCGTAGTAGCTCTCGTTGAAGCCGGGCTTGCGGCGCTTCAGCGCCTGCTTCACCATCGAGCCCCAGATCTTGTCTCGTCCGTCGCCGCGCTCGGCGGAGAGCGCCTCGATCGGTCTCGAGCACGAGGTCGAGCGCCTCCTGCGTCTTGTCGTCGTCCTTCTCTCGGCGCGCTCGGCGGCGGGCCGCGCGCGGCTTCGGCTTGCGCCGCGGCGCCTTGCGCGCGCGCGGCGCCGGCGCGGCCTCTGCTCGCGCACCAGGTCGTCGTAGTAGATGAACTCGTCGCAGTTGGCGATCAGCAGGTCGGAGGTCGAATTCTTCACGCCGACGCCGATCACGGTCTTGTCGTTCTCGCGCAGCTTGCTGACCAGCGGCGAGAAGTCCGAGTCGCCGCTGATGATCACGAACGTGTCGACGTGCGACTTGGTGTAGCAGAGGTCGAGCGCGTCGACGACCATGCGGATGTCGGCGGAGTTCTTGCCCGACTGGCGCACGTGCGGGATCTCGATCAGCTCGAACGAGGCCTCGTGCATGCGGCGCCTTGAAGTCCTTGTAGCGCTCCCAGTCGCAGTAGGCCTTCTTCACCACGATGCTGCCCTTGAGCAGCAGGCGCTCGAGCACCTTGCCGATGTCGAACTGCGCGTACTTCGCGTCGCGCACGCCGAGCGCGATGTTCTCGAAGTCGCAGAACAGCGGCCATGTTCTTGGTGTCGTTGGACTTGGTCATGCGAAAAGCCTATCACACGCCCCACGGCCCGCGCGTTGCCGATCATCACTTGTCCCCCGCGATGCGCGCCTCGAGCCACGCCACGATCGCGGCGGCGGCGCCGGTGTCGAAGCGGCCGCCCTTCTCGCGAACGCCGCCTTCGCATCGGCAAACACGACGAAGAAGTGGTTCATTCCCGGGCGCAGCACGTATGTCACCAGCGACGGATCGCGCCGCCGCACGATCGCCACGGCGCGCTCGGACTCGTCGCGCCCCATGATCCAGTCGAATTCGCCCTGCACGAAGAGCGTGGGCACCGCGACACGCTGCCACGCGCCTTCGACGTCGAGCGCCTGGAGCTGCTGGTAGTAGCGCATCGCGCGTCCGTACTGCCGCGACGGCTCGTCGTACCAGTAGGGCTTCCATGCGGGATGCGCCGCGATCGCCTGCGCCGGGGTCTGGCCCTGGTTCAGCGTCTCGTCGTAGAACGCGCCGAAGACGCGCATGGCCGCGTTCACCTCGGCGGGAGCCTGGCCGGAGAGCACGAGGCGGCGGCGCTCGATGTCGAGCATGTGCTCGAGCCAGGTGCGCGTGAATCCGCCGCTGACGACGATGCCGCGCACGTTGAACTCGCGCGCGAGGACGGGAGCCAGCGCCCCGCCGACGCTCCCGCCGATGAGGTAGAGACGCTTCGGGTCGGCGCCCGGATCGGCGAGCGCTGCGCGAATGCCGGCGCGATACGCCGCCATGTCGTCGTCGAGATCGGTGTGCGCGCACCGGGGCCCTTCGCTGTCGCCCACGCCGGGCTTCTCGATGCGCACCAGCTGCATGCCCGCATCGCGCATCACGATGCGCAGCGTCGACGACCATCCGTCGGGATAGTTGCGCGGGTTCTCGACCGCGTCGCACGAGAGCCATGGAATGAATACCACGAGCGGCAGCCGCCCGGCGGCATCGAGTGGCCGCGAGGTGTAGGTGCGGACGCGATAGCCCTTGTCGGTGCGCACCTCTCCGTAGCGGAGGTCCACGCCTTCGATGCGCTCTTCGCGCATCGCGGCGCCGGTATGGGGGTCGCTGCGCCGCGCCAGCGGCTGGGCGCAAATTTCGCAGGAGCCGCAGATCGCAAGCAGTACGAGCAGGCCATGGTGTCGAACCATGGGTTCCTCCGTGGAATCAGGAGGCACGGTAGCGGCGCTTCGCCGCGGCGGCTCGCCGAATTCAGCGCGGCAGCTGGCCGATTCCGGAAGTGGCGCTATTCGGCGGGGCCCGCAGGTTTCGGTACTGCGTCGGCGTCACCCCGAACCGCGCCTTGAAGGCGCGATTGAACGGCCCGATCGAGCCGTAGCCGCAGTCGAGCGCGATGCTCAGCACCGGCAGATGGTCCTGCGCCGCATCGACGAGCCGCGCCGCGGCAGCCTGCAGGCGGTAGTCGTGCAGGAACTCGTTGAAGTTGCGATAGCCCAGGTGCCGGTTGATCGCGCGGCGCAGGCGATATTCCTGCGTCCCGAGCTCGCGGGCGAGATCCGCGATGCCGAGGCGCTCGCGCTTCCAGAGCTCGCGCGTATGCATCTCGCCGACGATGCGCTGGGCGAGCGCCGCCTCGGCTCCGCTCGCCTTCACGACCTTGAGCGCGGCACGCGCCGGGGTTTCGGGCAGCAGCTCGGAGAATGCGCCGCCGGCGATGAAGAGCACGGCGGCGAACGCGAGGGCCAGCAGCGCGGCATGCGCCGCGACGAGCACCGCGAGCGGAGCGCCATCGGCGCCGAAGATGAACTCCGATGCCGCCATCGCCACGAACGCGGTGCCGAGCACGGCGACGAAGCCGGCGCGGATGCGGCGCCGCTGCTCGACGAGATCCGCCCTCCAGTGCGCGACGGCGAGCCAGCACGCGGCCAGGATCAGCAGCACCGCGCCGGCGCGGCCGGCGAGGAGCAGCGTCTCGGACAGCTCGGGATGGCCGCCGAGCAAGCCCAGGCCGTAGCGCCCGTAGTCGCCCGGCATGGTGAAGGTCACGAGCAGGAACGGGATCGCGAGCGGCCATCGGCCCGGCGCGCCGCCGTCGCGGAAGAGGCGCATCGCGAGCAGCCAGACGACGCCGGGAGTCGCGAGGCACCAGGCATCGAAGACGAATGCGCCCAGCCCGAGTGCCGGTAGATGCCGGGCGCCGAGGCGATGATGAACGCGCCCATGCCGCCCACGACGACCGCCGCGCAGCGCGCCGTCGCGCTGCGCCCCGCGCGCAGCAGCGCGGCCGCGGCGCCCGCCATCGCGAGCGCGAATGCACCGGCGCGCAGCAGCAAATCCGTGGTGGCGAGGTCCATGCCGTGAGTGAATCGAATCCCGAGCCGCGAATCCAGCCCTTTTCGAAATCGGCCAGCGAATCCGCTACCAGCGGCAGGTGCCTTCGCCGAACTCGTTGGCGATCAGCGGGACGACCGCCGCGAGCCCGAGGCTCGAATACGCGGTGCGGCAATCGGGCTTGCGCGCGTTCTCGATGGCGGTCTCCATCTTCGACTTCTTCTCCGGTATCGGCGGCATCGGGAAAGGAAACGGCGCGCGGTTGCCGGAGCCCTCGGCCGCGATCTGCCCGGCGCGCTCGCGGATCGCGCCAAGGTCGAGGTGCGGCGGGCCCCCGGGGCCGAAGGTCGGGGGGCCGTGGCGGACCTCGTTCGGCTCGCCCGGCGGCGGCGCCCTGAACGGCGAGGGCGGCGAAGCGGGCTGCGCGGACGGCGCGCTTTCGAGCTTCGGCTGCGGCGGGGCTTCCGAGGGCGCGGGCTGCGCATTCTGCATCGCGGGCGGCAGCGCCGGCGCGGGCGGGGCCTGCGGGGGCGCGGCTTCCGGTGCGGGCGTCGGGGCGGGCGCGCTGTTCGCCGGCGCGCTGCTCTCGGGAACCGGAAGCGCGGGCACCTCGACCGGCGGGTGCGCGGCCGGCGGCGTCTGCGGCTCGGGCGCAGACCGTTGCTCGATCGGCGCGGCCTGCGGCGGCGGAGTGACCACGTTGTCGATCGGCGGCGCGATCGGTTGCTCGAGGGGGACCGAGATCGCCGGTTGCGCGGCGGGAACGCGCTCCACGGCGGGCGCGGCCGGACGCTCGGTCACCGGCGCTTCGAGCGGGGCGGTCGGCGGAGCGTGCGTCGCCTGTTCGGGTGCGGGCGCCTCCTCCGGCGGAGTGCTTTCGGCCGGCGGCGCGGAGATCACTGGAGACACCGTCGGTGCGGGCGGCGGCGGCGGCGGAAGGTCCTGGACTTTGGTGGGCAGCGGTACCTGCACCGGGGGCGCCATCTCCTGCGGTGCCTCGGGCGTCGCGATGCGATCGAGCAGCGGCGGCATCACGAACGGCGTTTCCTTGGACGCCGGCGCGCTGGGCAGCTCCCTCACGGGCGCGGGGACGGGCGCGGGGGCAGGGGGCTTGGCAAGCTCCCGCGCGATGCGCGGCTTCGCGCGCGAAGGCGAGTGGATCCGCGCCGTGGGAGCCGCGGGCTGCACGCTCGGCTTCGGCGTGGGGACGAGCGAGCCCAGGCTTTGCTCGATCTTGAGCGTCGGGCGGGTCTGCGGCAGGGCGCCAAGCAGGACTACCTGCAGCGAGCCCCACATCGCGCGGCCCTCGCGGCTGCCTCCCGCGGGCGCGCCGAACAGCGCGATCGCGAGCGCGTGCAGCGCCATCGACAGGACGATGAACTGCCAGAACGCGGGCGTGTCGATCGGGCGCAGGCGCCGGATCGCCGGTGCTTGCTGGCGGCGGACGGGTGTTCGGCGGTAATCGGTGTAAGGCAAGGTCGCCGGCGCTGCATCGGATGTCGGAGCGCCCCTATTCTGTCCGATCCCGGCCCATTCGACTCGGGGACGAGCGTCCCATGCAAAGCAGGAAGGCCCGGTTGCCCGGGCCCTCCTTGCTCAACGGCGGCTGCGCTCGCGCGCAGCCGGCGCTTCAGCCAACGATGCGTATGCCCGCGGCGGCCGGCCCCTTGGGGCCTTCACGCACATCGAATTCCACGCGCTGGTTCTCCTTGAGGGACTTGTAGCCGTCCATCTGGATCTCGGAGTGGTGGGCGAAGAGGTCCTTGCCGCCCGCATCCGGGGTGATGAAGCCGAAGCCCTTGGTGTCGCTGAAAAACTTGACGATGCCTGAAGCCATGATTCGAATTCCTTCCTGATATCGATTGCCCGGGCGAAACCCGACCCGGACGACGGGTCACGATGATCAAGAAAGGGAATTGACTGCCGCATCGGACACCGCGCGAATGGCGGCGAGGAGGACTGTAACTTCATTTCACTGCTTGACGATCCTGCGAACGCATAGTACCACGGTGCGGTACTCTGGAACGCAGCATGCCGAAAAGCCAGTCCATGCGCGAGCGCGTCGGCGCGCTGCGCAACCTGCCGCCCTTCCTGAAGCTCGTCTGGCAGACGAGTCCCGGCGATCACGCTGCGCGCTCGGCGGCGCTGCGCCTGGCGCGCGCGCTGCTGCCGGTGGCCACGCTCTACGTCGGCAAGCTCATCATCGACGAGGTGGTGCGCGTCGCGAAGCGCCCGCCCGCGCGGCAGCACGCTCGCCGAATGGGTCGGCAGCGGCGCGCTCGATCCGGTCATGGGGCTGCTCGCGCTCGAATTCGCGCTCGCGGTCGCTCTCGGACCTGCTCGGCCGCGCGCGTCTCGCTGCTCGACTCGCTGCTGTCGCGAGCGCTTCAGCAACGAGACCAGCCTGCGCCTGATGGAGCACGCGGCGACGCTCGACCTCGAGGACTTCGAGGACAGCGAGCTGCAGGACCGGCTCGAGCGCGCGCGCCGCCAGGCCGCGGGACGCACGAGGCTCATCGGCCAGCTGTTCAACCAGGCGCAGGACGTGGTCACGATCGTGAGCTTCGCCGCGGGCCTGGTCGTGTACGCGCCGTGGCTGATCGTGCTGCTGGCGATCGCGCTGGTGCCGGCGTTCATCGGCGAGGCGCACTTCAACGCGCAGAGCTACTCGCTCAACTACCGCGCGCGCCCGAGCGGCGCGAGCTCGACTACGTGCGCCAGACCGGCGCGAGCGTGGAGACGGCGAAGGAAGTGAAGATCTTCGGCCTCAACGGCTTCCTCATCGAGCGCTATCGCGACGCTCGCCGACGGGCTTCTTCCGGGCCAACCGGCAGATCGCGCTGCGCCGCGCGGGCTGGGGCAGCCTGCTCTCGGCGATCGGCACGATCGCCTATTACGTGCGCCTACGCGTACATCGTCTGGCGCACGCTGCACGGCGAATTCACGATCGGCGACCTCACGTTTCTCGCCGGCTCGTTCCGGCGCCTGCGCACCCTGCTCGAGAACCTGCTGATCGGCTTCTCGCAGGTCGCGGGCCAGGCGCTCTACCTCGACGACCTGTTCTCGTTCTTCGAGATCGAAGCCCGAGATCGTCTCGCCCGCCGAATCGCGCTCGCCGTTCCCGAAGCCGATCCGCGAGGGCTTCGCGTTCGAGGACGTCGGCTTCCGCTACCCCGGCGCCGAGCGCTGGGCGGTGCGCCACCTGACCTTCGACGCTGCACGCCGGCGAGGTGCTGGCGCTGGTGGGCGAGAACGGCGCCGGCAAGACCACGCTGGTCAAGCTGCTCGCGCGCCTCTACGATCCCGACGAGGGCCGCATCCTGCTCGACGGGCACGACCTGCGCGAGTACGACCTCGCGCAGCTGCGCGGCAACATCGGCGTGATCTTCCAGGATTTCGTGCGCTACCACCTCACCGCGGCCGAGAACATCGCCGTCGGCCGCATCGACGCCGCGCGACGATCGCGACGCGCATCGTCGCACGCGGCGCGACGCGAGCCTCGCCGACGAGGTCATCCGCAAGCTTCCCGACGGCTACGACCAGATCATCGGCAAGCGCTTCCGCACCGGCATCGATCTGTCGGGCGGCGAGTGGCAGAAGATCGCGATCGCGCGCGCCTACATGCGCGACGCGCAGCTCGCTGATCCTCGACGAGCCGACGGCGGCGCTCGACGCGCGCGCCGAGTTCGAGGTGTTCCAGCGCTTCAAGGAGCTGCTCCGCGGGCAAGACCGCGGTGCTGATCTCGCACCGCTTCTCGAGCGTGCGCATGGCCGATCGCATCGTCGTGCTGGGCGAGGGGCTGCTCGAGGCGATCGGCACGCACGAGGAGCTGCTCGCGCAGGGCGGGCGCTACGCCGAGCTGTTCGAGCTGCAGGCGGCGGGGTACCGCTAGGCCGGCGCCCCGGAAACGGCGAAAATCGCTACCCGGCCGCGAACGAAAATCGCCCGGGGCGATCGAATCGGCAGGCCGGACCACCCTTCGAACAAGATCCCAAGGACCCGCAATGACCAATCCATTCCGCCGCGCACGACCCTTCCTCGCTTCGCTGCCGCTGCTCGCGGCGGCCGCGGCATGCACCACGACCCCGCCGGCCGTCGAGCCGCACGCGGCCGCAGTGCGCCAATTCCCGGTGCGGGATTTCTTCGCGAAGCCCGCGCGCGGCTACTTCCGCCTGAGCGACGACGGCAAGACGCTCGGCTTCATGGAGCCGGTCGCCGAGGGCGGCGGCAAGCGCCGCGAGAACGTCTTCGTGCAGAAGCTGGAGGGCAGCCTCCCGGTGGGCGCGCCGCGCCTGCTCACCCACGAGACCGCGCGCGACATCGGCATCTACTACTGGAAGGGCAACGACCGCATCCTCTACGAGAAGGACTTCAACGGCGACGAGAACTTCCACGTGGTCGAGGTCGACGTGACGACCGGCGCCATTACCGACCTCACCCCGGGCGACAAGGTGCGCGCGCAGATCCTCGACGACCTGCCCGAGGACCCCGACCACATCCTGGTGCAGCACAACCTGCGCGATCCCGAGGTGTTCGACGTCTATCGCATCGACCTGAACACGGGCAAGCAGGTGCTGGTGGCCAGGAACCCGGGCGACGTGGTCGGCTGGCAGACGGACCACCTGGGCCGCGTGCGCGTCGCCGTGCGCTCCAGGGGCCTGGAAACGATCCTGCTCTACCGCCCCGACGAGGCGAGCGCGTTCGAGCCCATCATCACCACCGACTACAAGACCCAGGTCGATCCGCTGTTCTTCACCGCCGACAACCGCGAGCTCTACATGGTGAGCAACCGGGGGCGCGACAAGGCGGCGCTGGTGCAGGTCGATCCCCGGCGGCCCGACGCGGAGGAGGTGCTGTTCGAGGATCCGGACGTGGACGTGAGCGGGGCCAACTGGTCGCGCGCGCGCAAGCGCCTCACCTGGGCGGACTACGTGAAGGACAAGGCCCGCCGCAAGTTCTTCGATCCGTACGCGCAGCACATCTTCGCGCGCCTGCACGAGATGCTGCCGGGAATGGAGTTCATCATCCAGAGCGCCACCCGGCCCGAGGACAAGTTCATCGTCGCGGCGTACAACGACCGCACCGAGGGCGCGCGCTACATCTACGACGCGAAGGCCGATACGCTCTCCATGCTGGGCGATGATCAACGCCAGGATCCCCGAGATCGACATGGCGTACATGAAGCCGATCCAGCTACACGAGCCGCGACGGCCTCATGATCCACGGCTACCTCACGCTCCCGCTCGGGCGCGAGCCGAAGGACCTCGCGTGCATCGTGAATCCCCACGGCGGCCCGTGGGCGCGCGACGCGTGGGGCTACGACCCCGAGGTGCAGTTGCTCGCCAACCGCGGCTATTGCGTGCTGCAGATGAACTACCGCGGCTCGACCGGCTACGGCCGGCAGCTTCTGGGAGGCGGGCTTCGGCGAGTGGGGCCTCAAGATGCAGGACGACATCACCGACGGGGTGCAGTGGCTCGTCGGCGCAGGGCATCGCCGATCCGAAGCGCGTCGGCATCTACGGCGGGAGCTACGGCGGCTACGCGACGCTCGCGGGCGTGACCTTCACGCCGGATCTCTACGCCGCCGCGGTCGACTACGTGGGCGTGTCGAACCTGTTCACGTTCATGAACACGATCCCGCCCTACTGGAAGCCGTTCATGCCGAAGTTCCACGAGATGGTGGGCGACCCGGTGAAGGACGCGGCGCGGCTGCGCGCGACCTCGCCGGTGATCCACGCCGATCGCATCAGGACGCCGCTGTTCGTCGCGCAGGGCGCGCACGACCCGCGCGTGAACAAGGCCGAGAGCGACCAGATGGTGGCTGCGCTCGAGAAGCGCGGCGTGCCGGTCGAGTACATGGTGAAGGACAACGAGGGCCACGGCTTCCAGAACGAGGAGAACCAGTTCGACTTCTACGGGGCCATGGAGAAGTTCTTCGAGGCGCACATGCCGCCCTAGCGGCGGCTCACTCGAGGTTCACGAACCTCAGGTCGAGGATGTCGTTGGGCCGCGGCAGCGCCTTCACGTTGCCGCGCATCGCCCACACGACGTTGCGGTAGACGAGCGGCACATAGGCGGCGTCCGCGTCGAGCGCGCTCATCGCGTCCACGAAGAGCGCGCGGCGCCTGGCCGGATCGAACTCGATGCGCCCGCGGTCGATCAGCGTGTCCACCGCCGCGCTCGCATAGCCGCCGAAGTTGTATTCGCCCACGCCGGGCCCGGAGTGGGAATGGGCGAGCGGCAGCAGCACGCCCTCGGCCTCGGCGGTGGCGGGCGTCCAGCCGATCACGTAGAAGCTCGTGTCGCGCGCGACCAGCTTGGGCAGCAGCTGGTTGAACGGCAGCGGCCGGTACGAGACGCGGATGCCCACGCGCGCGAGCATGCCGCTCACCGCCTGGCAGATCGAATCCGCCGGCTGCTCCGCGCTGCAGTCAAGGCCCACCGAGAATCCGTGCGGATAGCCCGCCTGCTCGAGCAGCGTGCGGGCGCGGGCGGGATCGTAGGGCGCGGTGCGGTCGAAGCGCGCGTCGTAGCCGTCCACCACGGGGGAGAACATCGCGCTCCCATAGGAGCCCATGCCGCGCAGGATCTTGGACTTGAGCGCCGCGAGGTCGATCGCGGCGCGCACGGCCTGGCGCACGCGCACGTCGCGGAACGGGTTGCGCCCGCCCGCCGCGCCGTAGCGCAGGCTATCGTGGGACTGGTCGAAGCCGAGGAATTGCGTGCCAAGCCCGGTGGCCTGCTCGATGACGATGCCGGGCGTGTGCCGCAACCGGGCGATGTCCTGCAGCGCGGGATCCACGACGAAATCGATCTCGCCCGACAGCAGCCCCGCAACCCGCGTGGCCGCCTGCGTGACGACGAGGTACTGCGCCTCGGCCACGTTGCCGCGCTTGCCCCAGTAGGCGGGATTGGCCGCGAGCACCGTCTTCACGTCGGGTTCCCACCGCACCAGCCGGTACGGGCCGGTGCCGTTGGCGTGGCGCGCCGCGTAGGTCTCCTCCTTGGCGTGGTAGTCCTGGGGCTTCTCGACGTGGTGCTCCACGCACCACGCCTTGCTCATGAGGCGCAGGTTGGTGAGCGCGAGCGGCAGCGACGGCGTGGGCTGCGAGGTGAGGAGGTCCACGGTGAGCGCGTCGACCTTGCGCGCGCCCGTCACGTTGGGCAGCGTCGCCTTGTACCCGGAGGTGGGCGACAGCGCGCGCTGCACGTTGAACACCACGTCGTCGGCGCCGAAGGGCGTGCCGTCCTGGAACTTCACGCCCGGGCGCAGCTTGAAGCGCCAGCCGCGCCCCGCGATCGGCGTCCACGCGAGTGCCAGCCGCGGCTCGGGACGAAACTGCTCGTCGCGCCCGACCAGCGGCTCGTACACCTGGCTCAGCACGCGGTTGTTGTAGAGCGAGGCGATCGCGTGCGGGTCCATGGTCCCCGGATCGAACTGCGAGGCGTAGCGCAGCGTCTTCGCGCTCCCGCCGGCGGCGAGCGCGGCGCCGGCCGCGAGTGCGAGGAGCGCTGCGAGGCGGGGGATGAATCCGGTGATCGTCAGGCCCATCGCCGGATTCCAATGGTCCCGGCCGCTAGCCCGGGCGCTTCAGCTCGCCGCTTTGCACGAGCCTTTCCAGGTCGCTCGCTCCGCCGACCAGCACCCCCTTCACGAACACCATCGGGAAGGTGGGCCAGCCGGTCCACATCTTGAGCGCGTTGCGTCGCCGCCATTCGCGCAGGTAGCTTCCATATTGCAGGTACCGGTAGGGGATGCCCGCCGCCTCGAGGATGCGGCGCGCCCTGCGCGGGAAGGGGTTGAGCCCCATGCCGACCACGACCACGTCGTGCTCGGCGATGGCCTGCTGCACCTCGCGCACGACTTCGGCACGATTGGCGGCGACCTTGGCGCGGATCGCGGGATGGATGTGGGCTTCGTCGAGGACGGGGCGCGGCATGGAAGCTCTCGGTCGGGAATGGACACGATAATATCCCGTCGTGGCCCACTTCCTCCTTCTCGCCTCGGCGGCGATCCTCGCCGCGCTGCTGCTCCTGATGCTCATCGAGCCGGGCCTGCAGTACCGGCTTTCGGCGCACGAGGGGCCGGTCGATTCGGAGAAGTTCCTCGAGCTGCTGGGCTGCGCCATCAATGCGCGCGTGTTTCGCGACAGCCGCGTCGCGGTGCACTCGTCCGGCGAGGCGATCTACGCGGCGATGCTGGCGGCGATCGGCGCGGCGCGTTCGACGGTGCATATCGAGGCCTACCTCTTCCTGCGCGGTGTCGCGGGAGATCGCTTCCTCGAGGCGCTCACGCAATGCGCGCGGCGCGGGGTGAAGGTGCGCCTCGTCGTGGACGCGATCGGCAGCCTGCTCACGCCCAACAGTTATTTCGCGGGGCTGCGGGCGGCGGGCGGCACGATCGTGTGGTACCAGCCCGTGCGCTGGTACACGTTCAAGCGCTTCAACAACCGCACGCACCGCGAGCTGCTGGTCGTCGACGGGAGGACCGGCTTCATCGGCGGGGCGGGCATCGCGGACTACTGGCTGCCCTCGGCGATCGCAGGGCGGCCGTGGCGCGACACCACCGTGCAGGTCACCGGCGCGCTGGTCGCCGGGCTGCAGACCTCGTTCATCGAGAACTGGCTCGAGGCGAGCGGCGAGATCCTCACCGGCGACGAGGAGTTTCCCTACGCCGGGTCGCGGCCGCCGCGCGAGGACTGCGGCGCGGTGACGGGGCTGGTCGTCAACAGCACGCCGTCGGCGGGCCGCGGGACGCGCGCGCGCATGCTCTTCCAGCTGTTCCTCGCCTCCGCGCACAAGTCGATCCACATCAATTCGCCCTATTTCGTGCCCGACCGCAGCGCGCGCATCGAGCTCGTGCGGGCGGTGCAGCGCGGCGTGGAAGTCACGGTCATCGCGCCGGGCGCGCTCAACAACCATCCCATCGCGCGCCGGGCGAGCCGGCGCCGCTACGGCGAGCTCATCGCGGGCGGGGTTGCGATCCACGAGTACCAGCCCACGATGATCCACGCGAAGGTGCTCATCGTGGACTCGCTGTGGACGATCCTGGGCTCGACCAACTTCGACAACCGCTCCTTCGGCCTCAATGACGAGGTGAATGCGGCGCTGCGCGACGCGGAGCTCGCCCGGCGCATGGAAGCCGACTTCGCCGCCGACCTCGCGCGCAGCCTGCCGGTCGACTACGCGGCGTGGAAGCGCCGCCCGCGCGCGGAGAAGCTGCTTGCCTTCCTCGGCATCGCGCTCGAGCGCCAGGAGTGAGCTTCAGGCCGGGCGCATTGCGCGCGTCCCCAGGCCGCCTCAGCCCGGGCGATGCGCGCGCGGGCGCGGCGCGAACTCCAGCCCGAGCGAGAGCACCACGATCACCACGCCGGACGCGCCCGCAGGAGCGAAGGCTGTCCAGGGCGCGCCGCTGGCGTCCCAGGCGAAGCCGCCGATCACGGGCGTGACGACCGCGCACAGGTAGCCGATCGCGAACACCGCCGCGGAAACGCTGTGCACGTGGCCGTGCTCGACCAGCATCGGCGGCAGCGCGAGCGTGAGGATGAGCAGGAACGCCGCGCAAAAGCCGACGACACCCGACCAGAACACGATCCACGCGCCCGGGCCGGCCACCAGCCCCGCGATGGCGATCGCGGCAAGCGCGCCGGCGGCGGCAAGCGGCCAGCGCCTGAGCATGAGTCGCCCGGGGAACGCGAGCAGCACGAGCGAGGCGGGAATCTGCATCCAGTTGAGCGCGGAGAGCGCGGGACCGATCGACCCGGCGCGCCCGAGGTGGCGCAGGTAGTCGGGAAGGAACGCGTTGGTCGCGAAGTACAGGCTCGAGCAGCCGCCCGTGATGAAGCCGAGGCGCCAGGTGAGCGGGGAGCGCCAGTCGGGCCACCACAGGCCTGCGCCGGCGGGGCGGGCCGGCGCGCCGCGCCGCATGGCGCGCGCGTAGGCGAAGGCGAGCAACGCGATCCCGAAGAGCGGGATCGACCACGCCACGAGGCTGCGGCGCCAGTCGCCGCCCACCAGCGGCAGCACCACGGGAAGGGTGAGCGATGCGCTGATCGCCTCGCCCACGAGCAGTCCGTTGGAATACGCCGCCGTGCCGAGGCCGATCTTCGCGGGCAGCCAGTCGCGCACGAGCGAAGGAAACGCCGGCTGCATCACGGCGATGCCCACGCCCATCGCGAAGGTGGTCGCGAACAGGCTCGCCGCGTCGACGGATGCGCCGCGCAGCGCCGAGGCGGTGCCCGCGGCGAGGATGCCCCCGACCATCACGTACGGCGCGCCGAAGCGCGCGATGAGGTAGGCGCCCGGCAGCGCGGCGAAGGACAACAGCAGCACGGGCAGGCTGGTGAGCGCGCCCACCTCGGCCTGCGTGAGGCGCAGGCTCTCGTGCAGCAGCGGGATCACCGGCGGGATCGCGAGCACCGTGAGGCGCAGGCACAGCCCGCAGGCCCAGAGCACGGCGAGCGTCTGCGCGGTCCGGCGCGCCTCGGGCGTTCGCATGCCCGGATTCTACCGGGTACCATGCAGGCCTCTTCCCCGAGCCCCCACGCCATGTTCCGGACCAAATACCTCGATTACGCCGAGCTCACCCGCCAGCTCGACCAATGGGCGAAGGGCCACCCCGATGTGGTGCACCTGCACACGCTCGGCAAGACCGCCGCGGGGCGCGACATCCCGCTGCTCGTCATCGGGCGCGATCCCGGCCAGGCGCGTCCCGCCGCGTGGGTGGACGGGAACATGCACGCCTCCGAGCTGTGCGGCTCGAGCGTGGCGCTGGCGATCGCCGAGGACCTGATCGACCTGCACCAGGGCAAGCGCCGCGACGCGGGGTTGCCGCTGCACATGGCCGACGCGCTGCGCGACACGCTCTTCTACATCGTGCCGCGCGTCTCGCCCGACGGTGCCGAGGCGGTGCTGAAGACCGGGCGCTACGTGCGCTCGAGCCCGGTCGACGGCCGCACCCACAGGGGCCATGCGTACTGGGAGTCGGCGGACGTGGACGGCGACGGGACGATGGGCTACATGCGGCAAGCCTGCGCGGACGGCGAGCTGGTGGAGCTCGCCGAGTTCCCCGGCGCGATGGTCCCGCGCATGCCGGAGGACCCGCCGCCGTACTACAAGCTCTATCCCGAGGGGCGCATCGCGAACTTCGACGGCCGGCGCATTCCCGATCCGTACTTCCTCTCGGACAACCAGTACGACTTCAACCGCAACTTCCCCTACCGCTGGGCGCCGGAGCCGGAGCAGATCGGCGCGGGCGACTATCCCGGCAGCGCGCCGGAGACGCGCGCCGTGCTCGCCTTCGCCGCCGAGCACCCGAACATCTTCGCGTGGCTGAACCTGCACACCTTCGGCGGCGTGCTGATCCGCCCGCTGGGCGACAAGCCCGACTCCAAGATGGACCAGGCCGACCTCGCGGTGTATCGCCAGGTCGAGGCGTGGACCCGGGATCTCACGGGCTATCCCACGGTGAGCGGCTACCACGAGTTCCTCTACGAGCCGGAGATCCCGCTGAAGGGCGACATCGTCGACTACGCCTACCACCAGCGCGGCGCGCTTGCCTACGCGATCGAGCTCTGGGACCTGTTCCGCCAGGTGGGCCTGGAGGTGAAGAAGCCCTTTGCCGACCATTACACCCATCTCGACCGCAAGGATTTCGTGGCGCTCGCGAAGTGGGACCGCGCCGAGAACAAGGGCCGTATCTTCGGGACGTGGCGCAAATGCCGCCACCCGCAGCTGGGCGAGGTGGAGGTGGGCGGGCTCGACCTGCGCGTCGGCGTTTCGAATCCGCCCTACGAGAAGCTCGCGGAAGTGTGCGCGCAGCAAAGCGCGGCGTACCTGCGCGTGGCCGCGCTGCTTCCGCGGGTGACGGTCGACGTCGTCCGGCGCGACGTGCTCGGCAAGAACCTCACGCGCATCGAGCTGCGCGTGGCCAATCGCGGCTACCTGGGCACCTACGGCATCCACTCCGCAAGGAGCCTGCCGCACGCGGAGCCGCTGCGGCTCACCGTCCAGTGCGCGGGCGGCGTGCAGCTGGGGGCGCCCGCGGAATCGGTGATCGAGCTGGGCCACCTCGACGGCTGGGGGCAGGGACTGTACGGCGGCATCAGCATCTTCGCGCCGTGGACGCGCGGCAACGTGCACGAGAAATTCGTGACGCTGGTCGCCGAGGGCAAGGGTCGCCTCACGGCGACGGCCGGCAGCAGCCGCGTGGGATACCGCGAGCTGGAGATCGCGCTCGACTAGGCGCGCGCCGCGCGCGCGCTATCGATAGCGCCCATCGTGGCGCTCTTCGTAGCGGCGATGGACTTCGCGCCGCGGCGCGTACGCGTACTTGGGATAGGAGCGGTAATAGGCGCGCGGAGCGTAGTAGCCGGGCGAGGAGTAGTACGCGGTGGGTCCGTAGTACACGGGCGGGGCGTAATACGCCGGCTGCGGTGCGTAATAGGCCGGCTGCGGCTGGTAATAGGCCGGCGCCGGTTCGTAATATCCGCCCGCCTCGTAGCCGGGGGCGTAGCCGCCGCGACCGTAGTAGCGGCGATCGTAGTAGGGATCGGAGCCGGCGAGGCTGCCGATGATGGCGCCCACCGCGGCGCCGGGCGGGCCGCCGATCGCCGCGCCGATGCCTCCGCCGATCAGCGCTCCCGCAACGGGATCCCCCGCGCGGGCCTGCATCGAGGCGAGCGACAGCGCGATGCAGGCGGTGAACGAGACGATCAACAGCGGCTTCTTCATCATGGCCCCTCTCCTAAAGCGTGAATGACCCATTATCCGCCCGCCGGGAGCATAAAAGGGGCGCGTCGCAATTTGCCGTCGCGATACGCGCCCCCGCCCTCACCGACTGCCGCCGCGTTCTCCGCCACGGTCTCCACCGCGGTCTCCGCCACGGTCTCCACCGCGTTCTCCGCCACGCTGGTCATTGCGCTCGTAGTGCTCGCGGGACACCGCCTCGCGCGGCTGGTAGTGATATTCGCGGCTGCCCATGGCCCGCTGCTCCTCCGCGCGCGGATAGTGCGCGCCGGAATACTGCCGCTGGTAGGTGGGAAGCGGTGCGCGGTGCGGGGCTTCGCGGTGGTTCCAGCGGTCCCAGCCGTTGTGCTGCGATTCCCATTCGCGTCCCCAATGATCGCCCCAGCGCGGCGCGAGATCCGCGCGCCAGCCACGGAAGTACGCCGGCGGATGGCGGTAGTAGCGCACCGGAACGCGCAGGAGGTACAGCGGTACCGCGTCGGGAGCGACCACGTCCCACGGCCCGTTGTACCAGGAGCTCGCGTACCAGTTGTCGCCCTCGAAGACCCAGTACAGGCCGTCATAGAAGAAGTAGTTGTAGCGCAGCCCCGGCGCGTAGTACACGGGATAGCCGGGCACCGCGACCAGGCGCGGATAGACCGGCAGGTTGATGCCGATGCGCAGGCCCGGAACCGCGAAGCCGATGCCCACGTCGGCGAATGCCGGCAGCGCGGGCGCGAGCAGCAGGCCGAGCACGAAGACGATGCGTCTCATGGAGATACCTCCTTGGGTGTTGTGAACCGTCGATGGGGCGCGAAGTTGCGTGGATCATCCTTCAGCCGCGGCCGTGCATCAAGCGCTTGATGAACGGCGTGAGGGCGAGCAGCACGAGCCCGGCACCCAGCGAGCTTCCCACCAGGAACCAGTAGAGCGGAAACGACGTTCCCTTGAGCAGCTCCTCGAGGATGCCCGCGAGGTAGTTGGCCGCCGCGTTGGCGAGATACCAGATGCCCATCATGAGCGCGGCCACCCGCGTCGGCGCGAGCCGGGTCACCATCGACAGCCCGACCGGCGACAGGCACAGCTCGCCGATGGTGTTCAGCACGTAGACGAAGAACAGCCATTGCGGGCCCACCTTGCCGACGAGCTCCGCGCGGTGCTGGCCGATCGCGAGCACCGTGAAACCCAGCGCGAGGAAGAGCAATCCGATCGCCATCTTGGCCGGCGTGGGCAGCGCGAAGCGCGAGCGGCCCACGCGCAGCCAGAGCGCGGCGATGGCCGGACCCATGGCGAGGATGCCGAGCGGGTTGATCGACTGGAAGTACGACGCGGGAATCTCCCAGCTGCCCACGCGGCGATCGGTCAGCCGGTCGGCGAACAGGTTCATGGTGCCGCCCGCCTGCTCGAATCCCATCCAGAAGAAGACCACGAAGAAGCCGAGGATGAAGATCGCGAGGATGCGCTGCCATTCCGCGGACGTGAGCGACTCGACCGGCGCAACGCGCGCGTGGGTACGGCGCCGCCCGGCGAACCAGAGTGCGGCCACGATCGCGGCGATCGCGCCGAAGCGGCCGATCGATCCCAGCTCGTGCCACGCCGGGTCGATCCCGCTCCACGCGGCGATTGCCGCGTAGACCAGCGGAACCATCGCGAGGCTCAGGCCCGCGACCTGCAACCAGTCGGCGCGATCGAGGCGCGCCTTCCCGGGCGGCAGGCCCGCCGCGCCCAGCCGGCCGCCACCGAGCACGAACTGCGTGAGCCCCAGGCACATGCCCACGCCGGCGCACGCGAAGCCGTAGTGCCAGCCCAGCTTCTCGCCGAGCGTGCCCGCGACGAGCGGGGCGAGGAAGCCACCGAGGTTGATGCCCATGTAGAAGATCGTGAAGCCGCCGTCGCGGCGCGGGTCGTGCTCGCCGTAGTAGGTGCCGAGCATGGTGGCGATGTTCGGCTTGAAGAAGCCGTTGCCCATGACGAGCAGGCCCAGCGCGAGGTGCAGCAGCGCCGGGAAGGCCATCGCGAAATGGCCGAGCGCCATCGTGATGCCGCCGATGAGGATCGCCTTGCGCTGGCCGAGGTAGCGGTCGGCCAGGTAGCCGCCGATGAGCGGCGAGACGTAGACCAGCGCGGTGTAGGTCGCGTAGAGCTCGAGCGCGTCGGATCGCTGGTAGCCCAGCGCGTTGACCAGGTAGAGCACCAGCAGCGCACGCATGCCGTAGTAGCTGAAGCGCTCCCACATTTCCGTGAGGAAGAGCGTGGGAAGCGCAGGCGGCTGGCGCTCGCCGGCAGTGCGGTGCCGGGCGACGTTCCCGGGGGTGCTGCTCGCGGCCATCGGCGAACGATAGCAAACCAGGGGGCGCGCCGTGCCGCCTTGCCATTCGCGGCCCGGAAGCAAGGATCGACACGGCGCGCTTGCCTTGCATCAGTGCATCGACTGCGAGTGCTTGCCGCCCGGCTCCGAGATCGCGGCGACGGCCTTGCCCGTCGTGGCCGGCTTGGTGGCGCGCGCCAGGTCGCCCACGGACAGGATTCCCACCAGGCGCTTGGCGCGATTGAGAACCGGGAGCCGCCGCACCCGCTGCTCGCCCATGTTCGCGGCCACGTGCTCGATCGCCTCGTCCTCGAAGCAGTAGAGCACTTGCCCGCTCATGACCTCGCGCACCGGGGTATCCGGCGACAGGTGCTCGGCCACCGCGCGCACCGCGATGTCGCGGTCGGTGATCACGCCCACCAGGCGGTCGTCGCGCGCCACGGGTAGGGCGCCCGTGTCGCGCTCGGCCATCAGCCGGGCGGCGTCGCAGATGCTCTGGTCGTCGGAAATCAGGGTCACGTCGCGGGTCATCGCTTCACTTACTCTCATGGCTGTCTCCTTAAGGGTACACGGCGCACGCGAAGCGCCGCGGCTGCCGTGGACTTGTGACCGCGCGGCGTGCCCGCCGGTTCATCGGGACGCGCCGCGCGGTGCGCAAGGGCGAAAGGTGGGTAAGATGGGCGGGGCAAGACGGCGTCCTGGAGGGGGGACCATGTTCAAGCGCATCCTGCTCGCCTACAACGGCTCGGAGCCCGGGCAGAAGGCCCTGCTCGATTGCGACGAGATCGCGCATCTCGCGCATTCCGAGGTCTACCTGGTCGCGGTGATGCCGCCCCCGGCGGCGTTCGTGGGCGGCGAGGGTTTCGTCTACGACGCGAAGGTGGAAGAAGCCGAGCACAAGCAGTACGAGGCGATCCTCATGGAGGGCCTGCGCCGGTTGCGCGAATCCGGGCACGCGGCCAAGGGCGAGGTGCTGGTGGGCGATCCCGTCGACGAGATCACCGACTACGCGCGCCGCGTGGACGCGGACCTGGTGGTCGTGGGTCACAAGCACCTCGACAGCTGGGCGGCGCGCTGGTGGCGCGGCTCGGTCTCGAAGACGCTGATCGAGCACGCTTCCTGCAGCGTGCTCGTCGCGATCACGCGCTAGCGCCGGTCATGCTCGCGCCATTCGTGGCGCGCCTCGACGCGTGCGGGAGCCGGGCGATACACCACCGCCTGGCGATAGCGCACCGGCGCCGGACGGTAGTAGACCGCCGGGACGGGCGCGTAGTACACGGTGGCCGGCGGCACGTAGTACGCCGGGGCCGGCGCGGCGTAGTAGCCGCCGCCTTCGTAGTAGCCCTGCGAATCCGCCGCGATGCTCGAGCCCACGAGGGCGCCGAGTATGCCGCCCACCAGGCCCCCGTCGCGGCCGCCCGCGCTGTGGCCCAGCGCCGCGCCGATGCTGCCGCCGATCAGTGCGCCGGCGACGGGGTCCGCGGCGGACGCCTGCGTGGAAAGGGTCGCCACGGCAAGCGCCGCCGCCGCGGTGGCGATGATCAGGGGTTTCTTCAGCATTTGCTTCTCCTTAGCGTTTGCTCGTGGATGCCGGCTTCGCATCGAGCGACATGTCGCCGGTCACATCGTTAAACGCACGGGAAACGCGCCGGTGGTCAGGAAACGCAATTTGTTACACATCGGCGGGCGCCACTTCGCCCGTCGCCGGCCGGCGACGCGCCGCCGGCCGCGGTCCGGGCTATGCGACCACGAGCTGCCCGTTCATCCCTTCGTGTCCGTCGCCGCAGAACACGTCGCACAGGAAGATGAACGTCCCCGCCTTGTCGGGCGTGAGGGCGAGGCGCATCACCTTGCCGGGCACGATGTCGCTGCGCACGTGGAAATCCGGGATGCTGAAGCCCATGAAGATATCCTCGGTCACCAGCTCGAAGACGACCGGCTCGCCCAGCTTGAGCTCGATGCGGTCGGGCGTGTAGCTGAAGCGGCGCGCGGAAACGTGGATCATGCGCTCGGTCCCGCGCGCTCCCGCCGGCACTCCGAGGGCGGCGGCAGCGAGCGGGGAAGCGCCCGTGGCGAGCGCTCGCCGGCGATCGACCGTCATGACTTCACGACCGGCATCTCGGCGATCGCGTACTTCGCCCCCTGCTCCTCGGCCTCCACTTCGCGGAAGCCCAGGCCGCGGTAGGGCTGCGCCGCGTCCCACTTGACGGGCTCGCGCTTGGGCTGCGAGCCGGGCGCCGGCAGCGGGAAGATCAGCGACTTGGCCGAGTGGTGCGCGATGTGGCCCGGTCATGTGGTGGTTCTCCTGGTGGATGTGGCCGTAGAACACCGTCACGTTCGGGTACGGCATCAGCAGCTCGATCGCCTGCGCGCCGTCGCGCGTCGCCCAGTCCCATTGCGGCGCGAGGTCGAACAGCGGGCGGTGCGTGAAGACGACGATGCGCGCGTCCTTGGGCTGCCTGCGCGAGGTCGGCCGCGAGCCACGCGAGCTGCTCGTCGCCGATGCGCGCCGCCGGGTCGGACACGTTGTCGACGACGATGAAGTGCACGCCCTTGTGGTCGAAGGTGTAGTGCGTCTCGCCGAAGAATTCCTTGAAGGCCTCGCCGTGGTCGAGCGACGCGTCGTGCTCGCCGGGCATGAAGTGCACGTCCTTGTTGGCGAGCGCGGCGACGATCTCCTTGAACTCGCGCATGCGCTTGCGGCGCTCGCGCGGATCGTCGGTGGTGTGCGTGAGGTCGCCGGTGAACACGATGAAGTCGGGCTGCGACCGGCAGCGCGTTCACCGCGGCGACGGCCTTCGGCAGCGTGCCGCGCGCATCGGGGTTCACGACGGGGCCCTCGAAGCCCCAGTGGCTGTCGGAGAGCTGCACGAAGTAGAAGTCGTCGGCTCTCGCCCGTGCCCATGGCGCGCGCAGCCGGGAAGGCTGGAGGCGAAGACGGCGCCGCCGCCCAGCGGCGGCGAGCTTGAGGAAATCGCGGCGGTCGATCTGTCATGGTGTGAACTCCTTTGGACGTTGGCTGGACCGCGCCTTCGCGGGGGTGACAAACCGGGCGCGGGGATGACAGGCGCGCGGGCGTGACAACCGGCTATACCGCCCGAAGCGCCGCGTTATTCCCGCGGGAATAAAATGCGTCATGCCCCGGTCATGCAGTGCAATGGACCATGAGCCGCCACTCGGACTTCGACACGCAGCGTGATGCCGCACCTCGATGCCGCGTACAACCTGGCGCGATGGCTCACGCGCAACGACCACGACGCCGAGGACGTGGTGCAGGAGGCGATGATCCTGCGCGCATTCCGCTTCTTCGAGTCGCTGCGGGACGCCGATGCGCGGCCGTGGCTGCTCGCGATCGTGCGGAACACCGGCTACACGTGGCTCGCAGAAGAACCGGCCCGGCGGACGTGGTGCCGATCGATGACGCGGCGACGCTGTCTGCGGATGTCGTCAGCGATCGGGCCACGCATCGCCGACGGAGACGAACCCGGAAGTGATCCTGCTGCAAAGCGCCAATCGCAAGCTCGTGAACCAGGCGCTCGAGGACCTGCCGGTGGGATATCGCGAGGTGCTGGTGATGAGGGAGCTGGAAGACCTGAGCTACAAGGAGATCGCCGTCAGTCGCGGGCATCCCCATCGGCACCGTGATGTCGCGACTATCGCGCGGCCGCGAGCTGTTGCGCGAAGCGATCGAGGACGCGAATGAGGAAAGCATCGTGATGAACATGAAGCCCGAGAGCCCAGGCGAACCCGACGTCGCCCGCGACGCGACGTACCATCGCGCGCCGGACAGCGCTGCGCGACCGCGTGAGCGCCACGCTCGAAGGACATGGCGCGCGCCGAGCGCGGGCCGCCTGTCGGGCGCTGGGCTCGCCTTCGCAGCCTCGTTCGCGGCGGTGTCGGTGGTGAGCTGGAACCTGGCGCTCATCACGGCGCGCGGCTCGCCGCGACGACGCTGATCGAGAACGAGGTGCTCACGGCCCACGTGCGCTCGCTGATGGTGCCGGGCCACCTCGACGACGTCGAGTCCTCCGACCAGCACACCGTGAAGCCGTGGTTCGCGGGCAAGATCGATTTCGCGCCGCCGGTGCACGATTTCGCCGCGGCCGGATTCACGCTCACCGGAGGGCGCCTCGACTACGTCGATGGCACGCCGCGTGGCCGCGCTCACCTACAAGGTCCGGCTGCACGTGATCAATGTCTTCGTGTGGCCCGAGGCCGGCGCGGCGGACTCCGCGCCGCGCTCCGAGCTGCGGCAGGGCTATTCCGTCGTGCGCTGGACGCGGCGCGGCATGGACTACGGCGCGGTCTCCGACGCGGAAGCCGCGCAGCTCGCGGCGCTCGCGGAGGCGCTCGAGCACGCCGAGGCCGGCGGCTGAGCGCGCCGGCGCGGTTGACTTGTGGACGGCCGATCGCGAATCATGGCGATCCGTCTAGGCGCAGGGCGATGGTGATGGGCGTATCGACAAGAAGAACGATCCCGGGGCTGCTACTCGCCCTGGGGCTCGCGTGCAGCGCGGCCGCCGCCGGGCCGCCGGAGCCGGGCCCGCCGCCCGCGGCGCGGCCGGAAGGTGCCGCGGCCGCGCCTGCGGTGC